>JAGOME010000059.1 GCA_017993715.1 Phycicoccus sp. | reverse complement strand
ACCCCTCCCCCGGTCCGCACGACCGCCTGGTGGGCCCCGCTGCCCGGCGCCGTGACCCGGTGGGGAGGTGTTCAGGCGGCACGCGTGGACATGCTCAGGCGTCGATCCGATCGCGGTCCAACTGGGCCGCCGAGTCGATGATGAAGTCCTTGCGTGGCGCGACCTCTGAGCCCATGAGGAGCTCAAACACCCGCGTCGAGTCCTCGATGTCCTTGGAGGTCACGCGGCGCAGGGTGCGGTGGCGAGGATCCATGGTCGTCTCGGCCAACTGATCGGCGTCCATCTCGCCGAGACCCTTGTAGCGCTGCAGCGGCTCCTTGATCGTGCGACCCCGCTTGCCCAGCGCGGCCACCTGACGGCGCATCTCCTGCTCGCTGTAGGTATAGATCAACTCGTTGGGCTTGGACCCGGGGTTGACGACCTCGATCCGGTGCAGGGGCGGCACGGCCGCATAGACCCGTCCAGCCTCAACGAGCGGGCGCATGTAGCGGTGAAAGAGGGTCAGCAGCAGGGTGCGGATGTGGGCGCCGTCGACATCGGCGTCGGTCATGATGATGACCTTGCCGTAGCGCACGGCATCGAGGTCGAAGGTCCGACCAGACCCGGCGCCGACGACCTGAATGATCGCGGCGCACTCGGCGTTGCCGAGCATGTCGGTCACCGAGGCCTTTTGAACGTTGAGGATCTTGCCGCGGATCGGGAGGAGCGCTTGGGTGTCGGAGTCGCGGGCGAGCTTGGCAGTCCCCAGAGCGCTGTCACCCTCGACGATGAACAACTCGGTGCGCTCAGGATCACTGCTGCGGCAGTCGGCGAGCTTGGCCGGCAGGGATGAGGACTCCAGCGCCGTCTTCTTGCGCTGGGTCTCTTTGTGGAGTCGCGCGCTGATCCGGGACTTCATCTCGGCGGTGACCTTTTCCAGGACCAGGGCGGCCTGTTGCTTCTCCCCCCGCTTGGTCGAGGTCAGCGCGGCCGTGAGCTCGCGCTCCACCACGCGGGCGACGATGGCGCGCACGGCATTGGTGCCGAGCACCTCCTTGGTCTGCCCCTCGAACTGGGGCTCGGCCAGGCGCACGGTGACCACCGCGGTCAGGCCCGCGAGGATGTCGTCCTTGTCGACTTTGTCGGTGCCGACCTTGAGTCGGCGGGCATTGAGCTCAAGCTGTTTGCGAAACACCTTGACCAGCGCCTGGTCGAAACCGGCCAGGTGGGTCCCGCCCTTGGGTGTCGCGATGATGTTGACGAACGACTGGACCTTGGTGTCGTAGCCGCTCCCCCAGCGCAAGGCGATATCGACAACGCACTCTCGGTGGACCTCCTGAGAGGACATGTGGCCCTGACTGTCCAGGACCGGCACGGTCTCGGTGAACTCACCCGACCCCCGCAGGCTCCACACGTCGCTCACGGGTGGGTCGATTGCGAGGTACTCGCAAAATTCGACGATGCCGCCGTCGTGCTGGAAGACCTCCTCGTGGCGGGCCTGCGCTCCGGCGGTGCCGGGGAGTCGTCGCTCGTCGATGAGGACGATGCGCAGTCCGGGGACCAGGAAAGAGGTCTGTCGAGCCCGGGCGCGCAGGGCGTCGTCGTCCAGGCCAGCATCTTTGAGGAAGATCTGAAGGTCGGCCCAGTACCTCACCCGCGTCCCCGTGACGCCGCGCTTGGCCCGGCCGACCACGGCCAACTCGCTGCCACTGGCAAAGGGCGTGAAAGCGTGCTCGGGGTCCTTGCGGCCCTGGGCGCCGGCAACGTCGCTGAAGACTCCAGGCTCACCGCGACGGAAGCTCATCGCGTAGGTCTTGCCTCCGCGATCCACCTCGACGTCGAGCCGAGCCGACAACGCATTAACCACCGAGGCGCCGACGCCGTGCAGACCGCCCGAGGCGGTGTAGGAGCCGCCGCCGAACTTCCCGCCCGCATGCAGCTTGGTGTAGACCACCTCGACGCCGGTCAGGCCCGTGCGCGGCTCGATGTCGACCGGCACCCCACGCCCGTTGTCACGGACCTCGACCGACCCGTCGGCGAACAGCTCGACCTCGATGTGATTGCAGTGCCCGCCCAGGGCCTCGTCGACCGCGTTGTCGAAGATCTCCCAGAGGCAGTGCATGAGGCCGCGTCCGTCCGTGGACCCGATGTACATGCCCGGACGCTTGCGGACCGCCTCTAGTCCCTCGAGGACCTGCAGGTGGTGGGCGGTGTAGTCCGAGGACGACTTGGTCGTCGCGGTCTTGGTCGCGGTGGCGGGGGCCACGGTCGTCAGTGCTCCTGAACGGCAGGGATGAGCGGTCACCAGCAGGGTAGACGGCCGGACCGACAGCCCCGGAATGCCACGCGGCAGGGTCACGCGTCAGGCTTTCAGGACGGCTGGCCTAGGCGGCTGAGCCCAAGCGTGACCCCGTTATCGGAGTGCCGGTGGTTCGGGAACGTTTCGGCATGCTTGACTGTTGGTCTGATCGGACCGCCCCGCCTCTGGGCGGCTCGACACCTATCGACCTTGGGAGGCCGATGTGAACACTGCACTCGCACCGACCCTGACCGCTGCCGACCGCTGCGACCGCTGCGGGGCACAGGCCTACGTCCGCGTCCGCCTCCACGCTGGCGGTGAGTTGCTCTTCTGCGCGCACCACGGTCGTCAGCACCTGCCGGCGCTGCGTGAGCACGCCGATGTGCAGGACGAGTCCGAGCGCCTGAGCGCGCCTCCCGCCGACTCGACTATCTGAGGGCGGGGTGCCAGCGGGCACCGAGGTCTGGGTCGCCGCCCTCATCATCGTCGTCGGCATTCTGGGCATCGCCATTCCGGTCCTGCCAGGACTCCTGATCTGCGTGATCGGAGTCCTGGTGTGGTCTGCGTCGGTGGGCACCGTCGGGGCCTGGACTGTGTTCAGCCTGTGCGTGGCTCTCGCCGTCGCGGGTTGGGTCATTCAGTTTCTCGTCCCCGGCAAGCGACTGAAGTCCCAAGGGGTCGGCACCTCAACCCTGCTCGTCGCCCTGGTCGTGGCCATTGCGGGGTTCTTCATCATCCCCGTCGTGGGGGCCCCGATCGGGTTCGTTGTCGGGATTCTGGCTGTCGAACTGTTGCGCAGTCGAGACCTGGCGCTGGCCTGGACGCGCACCTGGAGCGCCCTGAAGGCGGTGCTCATGTCCTGGGGGATCGAGATCACCGCAGGCCTGATGATCCTGCTCACGTGGATTGTCGGCGTGGTCGTGACGTCCTCGGTCTGATTGACTCCTCGGTGGCGGGTGTGGCGCGGGTGAGGCGAGAGCGAGTTCCCTGACCGCCTCCGACCCTTGTCACCCGTGGGAATCATCCTCGAGGATTGCCGAGGATCGACAGCGGCAGGATCGCGAGCAGGACCAGCCCGGCGGTCGCCAGGATGACGACCACCAAGGCCCACCCAAACAGGGCCTTCCCTCGGGCCAGGCGTAGCGCTGCGCAGCGCCGTCCAACCGCCCAACTCGAAGGCCGCGAGACCGGCGGCGGCGCAGCCGAGCGTGAGAGTGCGGCTGTCGGCATTCGCGGTGCCCATGGCCGACAGCCAGCGAGCGACGCCAAACGCGCCGAAGCACAGCGCGAGCACACCCCACCCCACAGCGGAGATGGCCAGCCGCGCCTCGTCAATGGTGCGCGGAGCCGAGGGCGCTTCGTCCGCCCTCACTGGTCGTGCTGACGGCGCTCCCAGCGCTCGTCGAGCCGGTCGAGGAAACCCCCACCACGCCGTGACGCGGACTTCTTGCCCGACTTGCGGTTGCCTGACTTACCGGATGATCCCCGGGCCGCCCCTGACGGTGCCGGAGCCAACGCATAGGCCGCGGCGGCCACCATGACGGCGAAACCGGCGGCCCCCACCCACATCGTGGTTTGAATGCCGAGCAGGATCAGGCCGAGTCCGGCCAGCACTCCGATCCCACCGATGATCAGTCGCCTGCGACGCAGTGTGCCCGCCGAGCTGCCTCGCATATGGGATGCGAAGCGGGGATCCTCAGATGCAAGGGCGTTTTCCATCTCCGCGAGCATCCTCTGCTCGTGCTCCGAGAGCGGCACGTCGACCTCCCTGGTCTCGCGGATATACGTGTCTTACCTTCAGGATAGGTCGCCGCGGAGACTGGCGGAAGTTGAGCCTGTGGGACGCACCAGGCTTGCAGGTCGCACTGAGCCCGTACCGAACCGTGCGCTCGCTCGATCAACGGCCCGATCCGCGTCGCGCCAGCCGTGGTCCTGCTCCCCCAGAACGCCTTGGATGGGGGCCTGAGTGACTGGGACGAGCTTTTCGACCCGGACCCCGACGAGGCGTATCCGGGCGCGCTCCAGCCCCAGGCCGTCGAACAAACCCTTGGCGGTGGCGAAGATGTCGCGGCTGACATCGGTCGGTTCGCGCAGCGTGCGCGAACGAGTGATCGTCGTGAAGTCACTAAACCTCACCTTGAGGGTGATGGTTCGTCCGGCCAGTCCCGCCTTACGGATCCGGCGCGCCGTGCGTTCGCTCAGGCCCAGCAGGTGTCGGTGGATCTCGGCGGGGTCGTCGAGGTCAAACTCGAAGGTCTCGTCCGAGCCGATGCTCCGTTCGCGCTGTTCGCGCTCCACCGGGCGCTCGTCGCGAGCCCAGGCCAGGTCATGCAGATGCTGACCGGTGGCCGGCCCGAGCGCCCGCACGAGCGTCGCGAGCGGAGTGTGAGCAATGTCGGCGACGGTCCGGAGTCCGAGGCGGGTCAGCGCTTCCTCGGTCTTGTCCCCCACCCCCCACAGGGCACCGACGGGGAGCTGTTGGACGAAGGCGACGACCTCGGCTCGGGGCACGACGACCATGCCGTCCGGTTTGGCCAGGCCGGAGGCGATCTTGGCCACGAACTTGCTCGGGGCCACGCCCACGGAGCACGTGATGCCCTGCTCATCCGCGACGCGATCCCGGATCCACTGGCCGATGACCGCCGGGGAGCCCATCCGGCGGATGGCGCCCGCGACGTCGAGGAACGCTTCGTCGAGCGAGAGCGGCTCCAGCAGTGGGGTGACCGACCGGAAGATCTCCATGACAGCGTCCGAGATGCTGCTGTAGAGGTCGTGGTCGGGCGCCAGGATCGTCGCGCGTGGGCACAGCCGGCGGGCCCGGGCCATCGGCATCGCCGAGGTCACGCCGAAGCGGCGTGCTTCGTAGGTGGCCGAGAGGACCACGCCGCGGCCACTGGTCCCGCCGATGATGACCGGCGTCCCGACCAGATCAGGCCTGGCGAGCAGGGACGCCGAGGCATAGAAGGCGTCCATGTCGACGTGCAGGATCGGGCAGCCGGTGTCGTCCGGCGGGCCATCGGCGGCTCGGGCCGGGAGAGCGAATTGGCGCCTGCTCACCGCGAACCAGGGTCAGGCCAGCGCCGGCCGGTGCCCGAGGAGGTGGATGACGGCACCAGCCCGGTCCAGGAACGCCGATCGCGGATCGCGCCCGATCGCCTCCTCGAGGTGCAGAACGGCCCGCCGGTCGGCATCGGTGGCCAGGGCGGAGGCGGGGACCAGGTCGCTGAGGAGCCGCACGGGATGGGTCTGGACGACCAGCCCCAGCTCCTGGAGAGAGGCCTGGAGCTCCTCGCTGTCGAACCGCCATCGCAGGAGATCGTCGGGTCCGCTGGTGCCCTGAGGACTGTCGAGGATGGCCCGGGCCTGGGCGAGGTGTCCCGCGAGAGCGCGACTGACCACGGCCCCCAGCCGCCCGGCTGCGACCACGGAGAGCACCGCTGCCGGGGCCAGGGTCACGACGAGGGCAGCTAGCGCGGCCGGCGGGTCATCGACCATCTCCAGGGTGCCGTGACAGCACACCAGATCCATCGAGCCGGGAGCGATCTGGCCGGAGAGGGACTCGGTGTCGCCCTGCTCGGCCTGGATCGAGACACCGACCTCGGTGGCCCGACGGCGCAACGAGGCCAGCGCGTCCGGGCTCGGGTCGATCACGGTGACGGCATGCCCGAGCGCGGCCAGCGGCACGGCCAGTCCGCCGGTCCCACCACCGAGGTCGAGGACCTGCAGGGGCCGGCCGACCTCGCGAGCGCGCTGCGTGGCAGCGGCCTGAACCACGTCCCAGACGGCCGCGGTCCGCACATCGATCGAGGCGCTCACGCCGCTCACTTTAATGCCCACTACTGCCGGGGCTGGCGTGCCACAGCTTGCGTGGCGGCAGGCCGCCTATCTCGCCCGGATCGGTACCCAACGCATCCAGACCGGTCCCCGCGGCAACGAGTCGTCGCCCCTCTCGGGGCGAGGGCCCAGCCGGTTTGGTGTCGGCATACGGGGACTGGCGGAACCCCGAGGCGTGGACCAGGACCCGTCGACGACCATCGTGCTCGGCGGCGGCCTCTCCCTGCGCGGCCAGCGCACGCGCATCGGCATCGGCCGCAGCCAATGCCGCCCACACCTCGTCCAGGCCGCCCCGCAGCCAGGCATCCCAGAGCCCGGAAAGCTCCCATGCCCCGGTCGCCCGCAGCGAGACCCCTCGCTCCCCCGTGCGGCGGACGATCCCGCGGACCAGCAGGAGCCAGCCGTGAAAGACCGTGGCGGCATACGGGCCTTGGACGTCCTCGAAGAAGGTGGCGTCGACCGGGCCGGTCGAGTCGTCGAGGGTGAGGAAGACGACCCGGCGACCGGTGCGGATCGGCGGGGTCTGGGTGGCGACCTTGACTCCGGCGACCCAGATCTCGCTGCGGCTGCGGGCTTGGAGTAGGTCCCGGCTGCGGGTCACCCCCAAGGCAGCGAGCATCGGGGCGTAGGTCGCGACGACGTGAGAGGACGCATCCAACCCGAGGACGTCGAGCTCGGCCCGGACCCGTTCGACGCCGGTGAGCTCGGGCAGGCCGCTGCCGGTGCGCAGCTCGGGCCGGTCACCGAGGTCGAGGAGGAGCTGGACGGACTGCTGGTCCGCGGGCACGACCGGGCGGGCGGCCTGGGACTGGGCCGCGGCCTGGGCCGCCACATCGTCGGCCGCCGGCGCGACGGCGATCCGGGGCCGAGGGGAATGCCGTCGCCGCCCGGCGCTCAGGGAGCGGTGCCAACGGTCGAGCTCGGCGACGTGCAGGAGCAGGTCGCGTCGGGTCATCCGGCTGCGCCGGCCCGGTCCCCCGCCGGCGACGATGCCGTGCAGGACGTCGAAGGCGCCGGCGAGGACGAGTCGTTCGACGACGGGGCGGGAGACGTGGGCCCGCTCCCAGAAGTCACCGAGGTCGGCATACGGCTGTCCGGCAACGATGGCCGCGACCTCCGCCGCACTGATCCCCTTGACGTCGGTGAGCGAAAGCCGAATGCCGTAGCCGCTGCCGTCAGGTAGGTCCGGATGCGTCGGCGCCGGCCCCCGATCCGCCTCATCGAGTCGTTCGACTCGATAGGTGTCGTGACTGGCGTTGACGTCCAACGGCAACACCGCAATCCCCAGGGTCCGAGCATCGTCGAGCAGCAGCCGCTTGGGGTACATGCCCGGGTCGTGGGTGAGCACGCCGGCGAGGAAGGCCGCCGGATGGTGGGTCTTGAGCCAGGCCGAGTGGTAGGTGGGCAGGGCGAAGGCGGCGGCATGGGCCTTGCAGAACCCGAATGACGCGAAGGACTTCAGGACAGCCCAGATCTCGTCGCGCTCGGCCGCGATGTAGCCGCGCGCCTTGGCCGCGGGTCGCCACCAGGCCTCGATCTCATCCTGGCCCATGGGGGTGCCCATGGTGCGGCGGACCTCGTCGGCCTGGGCGAGGCTGACGCCGGTGGTCTCGGCGACGATCCGCAGCACCTGTTCGTGATAGACCACGACGCCCTCGGTCTCGGCGAGGGAAGGGATCAGGCTCGGGTGCAGCCAACGGGTGCGCCGCCAGCCGTGCCGGGTCTCCAGGAACGGCGTGATCATGTCGGACTTGACCGGGCCGGGGCGAAACAGCGAGATGTCGATGATGAGGTCGTCGAAGCGCACCGGGCCGAACTTGCCGAGCAGCTCGCGCTGGCCGGGGCTCTCGATCTGGAAGCAGCCCAGGGTGTGGGTGGAGCGGATGAGGCGGAAGGTCGCCTCGTCGTCGAGGGGGACCTGGACCTCGTCATCGAGCTCGATGTGCGCCCCGTCGACCCGGGCGACCTCGGTGACAGCGTGGGCCATCGCCGACTGCATCCGAATGCCGAGCACGTCGAGCTTGAGGAACCCCATCGTCTCGACGTCATCCTTGTCGAACTGGCTCATCGGGAACCCCAACCAGCTCGCCTCCACCGGAGTGCGGTCGAGCATGGCGCTGTGGGACAACACGATCCCGCATGGATGGAGGGCGATGTGTCGCGGCAACCCATCAAGCGCCTCAACGAGGTCGAAGAACGTCTGCAGCCGCGGAGCATCCAGGCCTCGGCTGCGCAGCTCGGGCAGGTCGGCGATCGCGTTGCGGGCGTTGCGCGCACTGATGTGAGGGAACGCCTTGGCGATCTCGTCGATCTCGACCGGCGGCATCCCGAGGGCCGCGCCGACGTCGCGGATGGCGTGGCGGACCCGGTAGGTGTCCATCATCGACACGCAGGTGACCCGGTTGCCGCTGAACCGGGCCAGGACCGCCTCGTAGATCTCGGTGCGCCGTGCCGACTCGACGTCGACGTCGATATCGGGCAGCTCGGCGCGCAGCGGTGAGCAGAAACGTTCCATGAGCAGGTTGTGGCGGATCGGGTCGACCCCACTGATCCCGAGCAGGTGGTTGACCAGGCTGCCGGCGCCCGACCCCCGGGCAGCGACCCGCACCCCTTTGGCGCGGATGAGGTCGGTCACCTCGGCGACGGTGAGGAAGTAGGTGGGATAGCCGAGCTCGGCGATGACAGCGAGCTCGTCGTCGAGCCGGTCCTGCACGGTCCGCAGGAACTGGTCGTCGGCGCCGGGGTAGCGCCAGCCGATGCCGGAGCGACAGCGTTGCGCGAGAACGGCTTGCGGGTCCTCATCGGGGGCGATGCCCAGGATCTCCTTCTCCGGCAAGTGGACCGAGCCGATGCCGAGGTCTCGGCGGCCGTCCTGGGCGCAGACCAGAGCGAGGTCGAGAGTGTCGGCGAGCAGTCGGCCGGCCTCACCGGCATCGTCGGTGAGATCGAGGGCGAGGTCGTGCATGGTCGCGGTGTCGGTCAGGTGCCCGGCGCCGGTGACCCGGTCAAGGTGGCGGGAGTCCAGGACGACGAGCCGGCGGGCGGCGTCCAGGACGTCGACGGTGCGCACGTCTTCAGGGTCGGCGTGCCGGACCGCGGCGGACAGGATCGCCGGAATGCCGTGAGCCCGGGCCAGGGCCAGCAGGTCGCGCGCGTGTCGCCGGGATCCTGCCGAGCCGACCGGAGCGCCGTGATGGACGGCCTCGATGACCAGCCCACCCGGCGGCAGCGCACGCTGCCAGGCCGCGAGCCGGGCCGTCGCGATGTCGATCCGGCGGGCCAGGACGGCGCGGCCGACATCGGAGTCCGGGCCGAGCAGGGTGGTCAGCGCGTGGCCGTGGGCCCACTGCCCGATCAGGGCCGGGGTCGTCACGGGAGTGCCCCGCTCACCTCGCAGGTGGGTGGCCGTGACCAGCCGACACAAGGCGGCCCAGCCGGCGCCGTCCGGCAGCCCCGCGCCCTGGCCGCGCGCCAGGACCGTGACGCGAGGCCGACGCGGGTCGACAACGGCTCCCCCGCGCACCGGCTGTCGGCGGCGCTCAGGGTGGCCGGCTCCCCCGAGGGAGGCCAGTCCCCCGAGGGAGGCCAGTCCCCCGGCGTGACCGACTCCCCCGACGTGAGATGCCGGATGAGTCGGGCCATGGTCGACGGCGAGGTCGACCCCGAGGACCGGGGCGATCCCCGCCGCCATCGCCGCCGTCGTGAACCGGACCGCGCCATAGAGCCCGTCCCGGTCGGTCAGCGCCAACACTGGCTGGTCGTGCTCGCGAGCACGCGCGACAAGCACCTCGGGGGTCGATGCGCCGTAGCGCATGGAGAACCCCGACGCGACGTGCAGATGGGCGAAAGACCCCATCACCCCGCGCTCTCGCGGGCACTGGACTCGGCAAAGGAGGTGGGGTGGGTCGGGGCCAGCCCGATCGACCCGCTCCCCGCGCCAGCGGAACCGGGGACCGGCGGCAGGCCGAGGCTCGGACGCACTTGGTCGACGAATGCCTGCGCCGACCGCAACAGGTCGTCGGCCTCACGCACCCCGACCCGGGCACCCGAGGTCGTCAACACCACGGTCCGCTCGCCGACGACCGCGAAGTAGTCCGCCCACTCGGCCAACTCCGGGGCATGCCGAGCCAGCAACGGCCACGGATCACGCGGTCGGGCCAGCGCCCCCTCGCGACCCCCTGCCGACGCGCCAGCCCCCAGGCCTCTGGTCGCGAGCACGGCGGCAGCGGCCCGCAGGGCGGCCAACTGGGAGCCGCGATGCCGTTGGGCGGTGCCGCGGGCGGCATACGCGTCGGCGAGCGCGTCATGCGCCCGGGCGAGCAGATCGAGCGTGGACAACGGTGACATGTCAGTCCTCCGCCCGCAGCAGGGTCCACCGGCCGCCAGCGGCCGGACCGTCAAAGGCGAGCTCGAACACACCAGCGTGGGTGCCGCGGACGGCCTCGACCCGCCAGACCCGTTGCTCCAGGGCGACCTGGCTCGGGTCCTGCTCACTGTCGCGCCACCACGAACGCCGCTGCGCCCACCGCTCCTGGACCGCGCGGACGGCATAGCGGCGGCCGCGCCAGGTGAAGGTGTCAGGATCAGCCCCGACCGCGGTGGGTCGCATCGTGACCTCGATCGCGTCGGCGTATCGGCGAGTCACTTGGCACCTCTCTCAGATCATTATCGAACAGATTTTCGATAGATTCGAGAGTACCTGGGGGTCATGTACAACGGTCAAGTCCGCTGGTCAGCGCACCGATGTGGGTCCAACTGACACCTCCTGCGATGTTGTCCTGTGAAGGGACCTTCTGAACAGTTCGTGAAGGGACGTTCTGAACAGTTAGGTGCGGCTTACCGTGATCCCATGGTAGGTGCGGTCGGTCTTGGGTAGGCCGATGAACTGGGCGCGGTTGAGGTCGACTCGGCCTAGGGGTTGGTCGTGGAGGTAGAAGATGGCTTGGTCGAAGTCGATGAGGTAGCTGACGGTCATTCCGGCGCAGCGGCGGCCGAAGCCGACGCGGATGCCGGGGAGGTCGGTGCAGCCGGTGGAGGACAGTTTGCGGTGGTGGATGGTGACTCGGGAGCGGACGTTGTCGGGGTCGGGGGCGGCCTTGTCGGTGGCGTCGTAGCGTTGTTGGGGGGTGGCTCCGTCCAGCGACTGGTGGGGGCGGCGGGTGTTGTACAGGGTGTCGTAGGCGTCGATCAGGTGTTGCAGTTCGGTCAGGTCGGTGGCGCGGGGTCGCGCGGCGAGCCATTTCTCCAGGGTTTGCCATTCCCGTTCCTTCTTCCCGCAGGTTTGCGGGTGTCCGGGGGAGGAGTTACTCATCGAGACCCCGATGAGCGCCAGCCGGATCTCGAAGTCGGCGTATCCGCCGCCGCGTTGGAAGCGGGCGGTGAATGCTGAGCCGTTGTCACACAGCACCACCGCGGGTTTGCCGTACCGGTTCATCGCCGCGACCAGGCATTTCCAGGTGTCCGCCCCGTTCTCGCTGACCGCAGCCCGCGAGCCGGTCAGCAGGCGGGAATGGTCGTCTTCGAAGCGCAGGACGACCGCGACCGTGCCATCGGCCAGCAGTGTCTGATGCCCATCGAGTTGCCACATCCCGTTGGGTGCCATCGCCTCGAACCGCCGAAACGACGAACGGGGCCGCTTAGCCGGGGTCGGTTTCGCGCGGCCGTGGGCCAGCAAGATCTTGTGGATCGTGCGGGCTGAGGGCACGCCGGGGACAGCCTCCAAGACCAGCCAGTCATGCACCGACAACGCGCCCGCGTCCCACCCGTCCCGCTCCAGCTCGTCATGTTTGACACAGAGCGTTTCGACCATGCCCGCGCTGGTCTGATTCGGGGACGTCTTGGGCCGGCTCGAGCGGGGTAACAGCCCGGGCAGCCCTTCGCGCTCTAACCGGGCCTTGTACGCGTAGTACGAGCCGCGGCTGACCCCGAACTGGCGGCACACCGCCGTGACCGACAACGACGAGTCCTCCAAAACCGCATGCGCGGCCACCGCCAACCGGACTTCCATCGACACCCTCTGCTCACTCACGCAGCACACCTTGGACTGCTTGATCAAGCACCCGAGTGTTCAGAAGGTCCTTTCACATCCCTGTTCAGAAGGTCCGTTCATATCGCAACACCCCTGCGATGTCGCATAGACCCACATCCGCGGGCGAGAGAGGGGTCAGGAGGCGCGGGCCGTCGCGCTCTCGACAAGCCCATCCAGGGCCTCGCGGGCGACCGGGTCGATCCCCTGCGTCGCCGCGAGTGCCGCCCGCGCACTCTGGGCCAGCCGGGCGATCTGCGTCTCCACGGCCTCCACGGCGCCGGAGCCGGAGATGACGGCCCGCAGCTCCTCGACTCGGGCATCATCGAGATCCGCGCGTCCCAGGTTGCCCTCGAGCAGGGCGCGTCCACCAGGAGTAGCCCCCTGGACGGTGTGCGCCACCAGCACCGTGCGCTTGCCCTCACGCAGGTCGTCCCCGGCCGGCTTGCCCGTCTGGACGGGATCACCGAAGACCCCGAGCAGGTCGTCCCGCAGTTGGAACGCATGCCCGAGGTCCAGTCCGTAGACCGAGAGCAGCGCGAGGTCAGGCTCGGCCACCCCGCCGACGGTCGCCCCGATGAGCAGCGGATGCTCGATGGTGTACTTCGCGCTCTTGTAGCGGATGACCTGGTCGGCGCGAGCCAGCCGCTCGTCGACCGACAGCGCGTCGTGCGGACGCACCGACTCCACGACATCGAGGAACTGTCCCGCCATGAGCTGGGCGCGCATCCGGTCGAACACCGGACGCCCGCGCATCAGGTCCTGCGCCGCCAACCCGGAGGTAGCATAGAGCTCCTCGGTCCAGCCCAGGCATAGATTGCCAGCCAGGATCGCGCCGGCTACACCGAACCGCTCCGCATCGCCGAGCCAGGCCCGGCGCACGTGGTGCGCGGCCAGCGCGCGATGCGCAGCCGGCTGGCCCCGACGAATGTCGCTGTCGTCCATGACGTCGTCGTGGATGAGGGCGGCGGCCTGGAAGAACTCCATCGCGCTCGCGAGCCGCACCAGCGCCGCACTGTCCGGCCGCCCCGCCGCCCGATATCCCCAATAGACGAACGACGCCCGCAGCCGTTTGCCCCCCGCGAGCAAGGTCGCCACGGCATCGACGAGATCGGCCGCCTCGGGCCCGACCTCGGCCAGCACGTCTCGCTGATGGGCCAACTCGGCGTCGATGCAGTCCTGCACACGAGCGTGCAGGTCGACGTCATCGAGCGGGCGCAACACGGCACTCCTTGAACAGCGGGGCCGTGATCGGCCACGGCAAACGGACGCCCTGGGCCAGTCTCACCCAGGGTGATCACGAGCCTACGTCCTGCCTCACGAACTACCCTCATCGCATGCCTTCGCCGCACGATCCCCCTGCCCAGCCCCGACGCGGCGGCATTCCGCAGCGGTTGGCGGCGGCGCGGACGTCGGTGAGTTTCGAGTTCTTCCCACCCAAAGACGACGCCTCCGAGGCCCAGCTCTGGGAGGCGATCCGGCACCTGGAGCGGGTGCGCCCCGACTTCGTCTCGGTCACCTACGGCGCGGGCGGGACGACCCAGGACCGGACCATCCGGGTCACCGAGCGCATCGCGCAGGAGACGACCCTGACGCCCCTGGCCCACCTCACCTGTGTCGGCGCCTCCGTCAGCCAGGTCCGTCGCGTCGTCGGGGCGTATGCCGCCGCAGGGATCAGCAACATTCTCGCTTTGCGGGGCGACCCCCCAGGTGGGGACCTGCGAGCCGCCTGGGTGGCCCACCCCGAAGGGTTGAACCATGCCGAGGACCTCGTCCGGCTGATCCGCGGGCTCGGGGACTTCACCATCGGGGTCGCCGCCTTCCCCGACATCCACCCCGACTCCCCCGACCTTGACCACGATGTCGAGGTGTTGGTGCGCAAGGCCGACGCGGGGGCCGCGTTCGCGGTGACCCAGATGGTCTTCGACCCGGCCACCTACCTGCGGCTGCGCGACCGCGTCGCGGCCCGCCGTGAGTTGCCGATCACCCCGGGGCTGATGCCCGTGACCAACGTGCGCCAGATCGTCCGGATGGCCGAGCTGATGGGCACGCCCCTGCCCGCGCCCATGGTGGCGCGCCTGGAGGCGGTCAAGGATGACCCGGAGGCGGTCCGTGCGGTGGGCATCGAGATCGCTACGGAGACCGCGCAGACGATGCTTGCCGAGGGCGCTCCCGGCCTCCACTTCATCACGATGAACCGGTCCACGGCGACGCTCGAGGTCCACGCCAACCTCGGGCTGTAACGGCCCACGCGACGGACGTCACTGCCACCCGGACCGGTCGGGGGGGCATAATGGCGCCTACGTGCTCCGGGGTCGGTGTAATTCCGAGCCGGCGGTGACAGTCCGCGACCCGATCGCAGCCAGCGATCGGTTGACCAGGTGAAACTCCTGGACCGACGGTGAAAGTCCGGATGGGAGGCAGCACGCGCCGTTGTGGACGCCTGTTTGGCGCCGACAGCGGGGCCGTTCTCGGCGCACCCGTTTGTCACGGGGCGCACCGCCGGCTATTTCCCCGGAGACGACGTAGGTCGACACCGATGGGAAGGCGAGCGAATGGACGGCATGAGCCTCATGCGGCGCGCCATCGATGCTGCCCTCCTCGGCCCGGAGGCCGACCCCAACCCTCGCGTCGGCTGTGTCGTCACCGACGCCACCGGTGCCGCCGTCGGGGTCGGGCATCATCGCGGAGCGGGCACCCCCCACGCCGAGGTCGATGCCCTAGCCCAGGCAGGGGCGGCCGCCCGCGGTGGCACGGCATTCGTGACGCTCGAGCCCTGCGCTCATACCGGGCGCACCGGGCCATGCACCCAAGCCCTGCTCGACGCCGGGATCACCACCGTTCGGTATGCCGTGCCGGACCCGACCGCCCTGGCCGCCGGCGGCGCGGACGTCCTGGCTGCGGCCGGGGTCGACGTCGCGCCCGGGCCGCTGCGGGCCGACGCCGAGGCTGTCAACGCGACGTGGCTGTTCGCGGCCCGCGCCGGACGGCCGTTCGTCACGTGGAAGACCGCCTCCACCCTGGACGGGCGGATCGCGGCGGCCGACGGCAGCAGTCGCTGGATCACCGGCGAGGCCGCGCGGCGCGATGTGCATGCCCTGCGCGCCCGCTGCGGAGCCGTCATCGTTGGGACCGGGACGGCCCTGACCGATGATCCCGCCCTGACCGTCCGGGACGAGCAGGGCCGCGATGTCGCCCGCCAACCCCTGCGGGCTGTCGCCGGGCTGCGGCCGCTGCCACCGACCGCCCGCCTGCTCGACGACGCGGCCCCGACCCTGATCATCGCGACCCATGACCCCGCGCAGGTGCTCGCCGCCGTGCACGCCCGCGGCATTCATCACGTCCTCCTCGAAGGCGGCGCGACCCTCGCTGCCGCCTTCCTGTCTGCCGGACTCGTCGACGAGCTCATCGCCTACGTCGCCCCCACCCTCCTGGGCGCCGGTGCGGGTCTCGTCGGCCCGCTCGGCGTCGACACCATCACCGACGCGATCCGTCTGCAAACCCTCGACGTCACCGTCCTCGGTGACGACGTGCGCCTCACCGCCCGCCCCACGGGAAGGAACACCTGACCATGTTCACTGGCATTGTCGAAGAACTCGGGGCCGTCGTGGCCCTGGAACCGGGAGCGGACTCCGCGCGGCTCACGCTGCGCGGACCCCTCGTGACGTCCGACGCCGAGCACGGCGCGTCGATCGCCGTCAACGGGGTCTGCCTCACGGTCACCGACCTGTCCGACGACACGTTCAGCGTCGACGTCATGGCCGAGACGTTGCGCCGCACCAACCTGGGCGAGGCCCGCCCCGGCGACCCGGTCAATCTCGAACGGGCGATGCCGGCGGCGGCCCGCTTCGGCGGACACATCGTCCAGGGCCACGTCGACGGCACCGCCACGGTGACCGCGCGCGAGCCCGGCGACCGCTGGGAGGTCGTCCGGTTCAGCCTCCCTCGCGACCTGGCGCCCTACCTCGTCCAGAAGGGCTCGATCACCATCGACGGGGTGTCCCTCACGGTCGTCGAGGTCACCGACGACACCTTCGCTGTCTCGCTCATCCCCTTGACCCTTGCCCTCACGACACTGGGGTCCCGCGCGGTCGGCGACACCGTCAACCTCGAGGTGGATGTGCTGGCCAAGTACGTCGAACGCCTGCTCGCCACCCGCTTCCCCGCGAATGCCGCGGGCGCCGCGAACGGAGACCCGTCATGACCCAGCTCGCCACCGTGGAAGAGGCGCTGGCCGCGCTGCGGGCCGGCCGGCCGGTGCTCGCCGTCGATGATGCCGGGCGCGAGAACGAGGGCGACGTGATCCTCGCCGCCGCGACCCTGACCACCGCCTGGACGGCGTGGACGATCCGACACACCTCCGGCTACCTGTGCGCCCCCATGCCCGGCGACCTGGCCGACCGCCTCGGCCTGCCGCTCATGGTCAGCGACAACCACGACCCGCTGCGCACGGCGTACACGATCACCGTCGACGCCGCGTCCGGGGTGACGACGGGGATCTCGGCCGCCGACCGCACCCGGACCGCTCAGGTATTGGCAGACCCGCAGAGCACCGCGCAGGACCTCATCCGCCCCGGCCACCTCATCCCGCTGCGAGCCCGCGAGGGCGGGGTCCTCGTGCGCCCCGGTCACACCGAGGCCGCCGTCGACCTCTGTCGCCTGGCCGGCCTGTCCCCCGTCGGCGTCATCGGCGAGCTCGTCGAGGATGACGGCTCGATGATGCGACTCCCGGCGATCCTGGCCATGGGCGCCGAGCTCGACCTGCCAGTCCTGGCCATTGCCGACCTCGCCGCCTGGCGGCACCGTCACGACCGGGTCCGCCGCGTCGCCGACACCGTGTTGCCGACCCCGCACGGGCAGTTCCGCGCCGTCGCCTACCGCGATGAGGTCACCGGCGACGAGCACATGGCCCTCGTCCACCCCACGCCTTCTGGTGGCCAGGGTGACCTGGTGCGGCTGCATTCGGAGTGTCTGACCGGCGATGTCTTCGGGTCACAGCGCTGCGACTGCGGAGCCCAGTTGGCCGCTGCCCTGACCCGGATTGCGGCCGAGGGCGGCACCGTGGTCTATCTGCGCGGTCACGAGGGCCGCGGCGTGGGTTTGGCCCACAAGCTGCAGGCCTACGAGCTGCAGGACGCCGGCCTGGACACGGTGGATGCCCAGATCGCGCTCGGGCTGCCGATTGATGCGCGGGACTATGCGGCCGCGGCTGGAGTGCTGGTCGACCTCGGGCTGGAGGCGGTGCGAGTCCTGACCAATAACCCGGCCAAGGTCACCGGGTTGAAGGAGCACGGCATTCAGGTCCTCGCGACCGAGCCGTTGGCCCTGGCGCCACTACCGACCAATGTCGACTACCTGCGCACCAAACGCGACCGCCTCGGGCACGCGATCCTCGCCGACCACGACCCTGCCACCCCCACCGAAGGAGGCCCGCGATGAGCGGAGCCGGAGCCCCGACTGTGCGCACCGACGGGAGCGGCCTGCGCGTCGCCGTCGTCGCCGCGTCCTGGCACACCGAGGTCATGGACGGACTCGTGTCCGGCGCTTTGCGGGGTCTGGCCGACGCGGGGGTCGCGGATCCGGTCCTCGTGCGCGTGCCGGGGACTGTGGAGCTCACGGTGGCGTGTGCCCGCTTAGCCCCGCTCTACGACGCGCTCGTCGCTCTCGGGGTCGTCATCCGGGGAGGGACACCGCATTTTGACTACGTGTGTCAGAGCGCGACCTACGGGTTGACGGAGGTCTCGCTGCGGACCGGGGTGCCGGTGGGCTTCGGGGTGCTCACGTGCGACGACGACGCCCAGGCCCTGGATCGCGCCGGGCTGCCGGGCTCACGGGAGGACAAGGGACACGAGGCCGCGACCGCTGCCGTCGCCACGGCGGCGACGCTACGCGCGTTGTCCGTGCCCTCCATCTCCGTGTCGTGACTGCGGGCCGCGTTCGCGGCCTGGGCTGCAGAGGGTGCCATGGGGTGCACCCCCTGCAGCCCTTCGCATCAGGGACCGACAACCATCACTCGTTGTAGAGGCGGGCCCGCGCCTCCGCCACGCGCAGCACCGTCACCGGCTCGTCCTGAAGGTCGGCGACGCTACCGACGTCGACCCAGTCACCCCCGTTGACCCGGAAACGACCGGTCAAGACCGCGTCCACCCGGACATCCGCCGCCGAAACCGGCTGAAGATAAGAATGCCGGATGCTCCCGTCCGGATACGTGCCACCAATGTCCGTCGTCGGCCCAGAACGCGTGCCATCACCGAAATCCACATCAAACGACTGCGTCAACGGCTGAAACTCCACACTCCACGACAACAACTGCACCGGAGCACTGACCTGACCCGGCTCCAACCCCGAACCATCCCACCCAATCTCATAGAACGTCGGCAGATTCACCAACGTCACCCCACCCACCGGCTGGATCGACACCGTCGGCTTCCCAAACGGCAACTGCGCAAACGCCTGCTGAATCTGCGCCATCGACGGCACCGCCGGCGGCACCTCACCCGGCGGCAACGCCTCCCGCGAACACGTCTGCCCCGCAAACTGCCACGCCCCACCCGACCCCGCCCGCCGGAACCACACGTAATACAAGATGCTGCCCGGACCCACCGAGGAGTCACACAACACCTGAGCCATCGTGCACGCCGCCGGATCCACATTCGCCGCCGGATCCGACGTATCCCCACACCCCAACGTCGACTTGTACTCCACCTGACTGACCGGCGTCACCCCCAAGGCGACATTCTCGGTCCCGCCACCGGGCGTGACCCCACGGGGTCCATTGAATATCTCCTGGGCACTGAGTCCTGCGCCCACATCATTCAGGGTCGCGTTCACATCGGTACCTGAAGGCGGCGGCGCAACGACCGGCGCCTCGGCTGCCCAGGCGAGGGGCGCAGCCGCAATGACACCCGCTACCACGACTGCGGTCACCCAGGTCACGTGTTCACCGCATGAAGATCGAGAGCGCGCCAGCCGTCGGCGGTCCACAGGACAACGATCCGGACGTATAGGCGGGTCTCTGCCTCCTCTTTGGCCACGTGGCCGTTGGCGTCGAGCACCGAGCTGGCGACCTGTCGTCCGACCACGTCGACGCTGAACTGTTCTGGGTCATAAGTCGACGAGATCTGGCCGCCAGCCAACTCGGCTCGCGGATTCTTAAGGCGGTAGCCGTCGCGCTCATAGTCATTGACGTTCTTGATGATCGCTTGGCAGCCCCCACACTCAGGCATGGACAGAGCCTCCAACGGCGTGGAGTCGGGCTTGACGAAGCTGTCACTCAAGAGGGTCGCGTAGTACTTCGCAAACTCGATGCCGCCCTCTTGGGTGTGTGCCTGCGCGGCGTCGGGCACGAACACCGACGAACTCGGCGTCGGACTTACCGACGTCACCGACGGCGTCGGCACCGCACTCGTGGTCGAATCACTCGGCGCCGGATCCGACCCCCCGCTGCACCCGGCCACCCCGAGCATCACCGCCAGCACCCCGGCGCCCACGGCGCCCACGGCGCCCACGGCGCCCACGGCGCCCACCGCATACCGATAACGCAACCGCCCCCGGCGAAATCCCTGCATCGACCCAACCCCCTATCGATTTCCCCGCATCACCCTAGGGGAAAAGGCCCTCACCAGGGCCGGCTTCATCCACAGCCACCATTCGGCCTTACGGCCGTTCGCCCGCAGCCCCCGAATGCCGCCCGCCCGCCGTGGCACGCCACCTGGTGCATCCGGACGTCGCGCCCCCCCTCCCGACGCAGCCCCGCCGGAGCGACGCATTCGGTCCAGGTCAGCCCGGGCTGCGCCCCTGTCCCAGCCCGGCCCGTTACGATCGATCCACGGCCGCGTCCGCGGTCGTCATGCCGTGTCCCCACACGACCTGCGCCGTCCCCTGGCCGCACCCGACCCGAGAGGAGGCCCGCCGATGGGCATCTTCGATCGAATCGAGGGCAAGCTCGAGCGGGCCTACAGCGGCGTCTTCGCCAAGGCCTTCCGCGCCGAGGTGCAGCCGGTCGAGATCGCCAGCGCGATCCGCCGAGCCATGGATGACAAGGCGGCGGCCGTCGGCAAGGGCGTCGCCCTGGTCCCCAACGTCTTCACCATCGAGTTGTCGGAGACTGACTACGAGCGGCTCGGGGAGTTCTCCGACGACCTCTCCGAAGAACTCATCGCCGCCGCCGAGGAGCATGTCGACTCCCAGCACTACCGCCCGAGCGGGCCCCTCTCGATCAGCCTGATCGAGGACGTCGACCTCGAGACCGGCGTCTTCCGGGTCCGGCCCGCGAGCGCCAAGCGACCCGATGCGACCGGCTACACCGGCCAGCAGCCCGCGGTGCCCGCGCCTGCCGCTGAGTCCGCTCCGGACGAGGACGACTGGGACGACGAGGTCGAGGATGACGACGCGCCCTACCGGCCCGAGTCCTATGACGACGGGTTCGACGACTACGACGACCCGTATGCCGCGCCGGAGCGCCCCGCGCCCCCCGCGCCAGCACCGGCTCCCGCACCACCGGCACCCAGGTCGCAGCGGGCTCCCCTCCCGCCTGCCCCCGTCGTCCCAGCCTCATTGCCCGCCCCCACCGCGCCGCCCGCTCCGCCGGCCCCACCCCGCAAGGTCAAGCCAGCCGACCGACCGTGGTTCGACATCGACGGCGACCGCTACCTCTTGGTCAGTGCCCGCAACGTCATCGGTCGTGACGAGACCGCGGACGTGGGCCTGGACGACCCAGGGATCAGTCGGCGACACGCCGAGGTGCGCGTCACCATCGACGGCCCCCACTTCGTCACCGCCATCCGCGACCTCGGCTCCACCAACGGCACCTTCGTCAACGGCGAGCGCATCACCACAGCGCATCTCCAGGACGGCGACCGCATCACTGTCGGGCGCACGACGATGCTCTATCGGGTGCGCCGATGAGTGAGCTGACGCTCACGGTCCTGCGGTTCGGGCTGCTCGTTGCGTTGTGGCTGTTCGTCTTTTCGATCGTCGGCGTGCTGCGCGGTGACCTCTACGGCACCCGGGTGACGGCCCGACCCTTGCGCGCCAGCCGCTCCGGGCGACGCCGCAACCCCGAGCCCGCCCAGGTCGCTCCCGTCGCCGTCCCCGCCCGCGGCGGCATCTTCGGCCGCCGCGCCAAGGCCGGCCCGCGTCAGCTCGTCGTCACCGACGGACCCCTCACCGGCACCTCCCTGCCACTGCGCCCCCAAGGCACCCTCATCGGCCGCTCGCCCGAATGCGCCCTCGTCCTCGACGACGACTACGCGTCAGGCCGCCACGCCCGGATCTTCCAGGACGACAACGGCTGGTGGGTCGAAGACCTCACCTCGACCAACGGCACCTGGCTCGACGACCGCCGCCTCGGCGCGCACCCCGAGGCGGTCGGCGAGGGATCGACGCTGCGGATCGGGCGGACCATCGTCGAGCTGCGGCATTGAGCGCGCAGATGCCCATCACCTTCCATTTCGCGGCCCGCTCCGATGTCGGCATGGTGCGCTCCAACAACGAGGACAGCGGCTATGCAGGCCCGCACCTGCTCGCCATGGCCGACGGCATGGGCGGCCACGCTGGCGGGGACGTCGCCAGCTCCACGATCATCGGCGCCCTCGTTGACCTCGACAGCGAAGCCCTCAGCGGCGTGGAGACCACGACGAGACTGATCGAGCGGATCAAGGCCGCGAATGCCGAGTTGGGCCATCGCGTCGATGACGAGCCCTCTCTCGCAGGGATGGGCACCACGCTGATCGCGATGCTGCGCGCCCGCGACAAGCTCGTCCTGGCCCACATCGGGGACTCCCGCGCCTTCCTCGCCCGCAACGGTGAGGTCACCCAGATCACCAAAGACCACTCGTTCGTCCAGAGCCTCGTCGACGAGGGCCGGATCACCTCCGACGAGGCGATGACACACCCGCAGCGCTCGCTCGTCACGCGCGTGCTCACCGGCCATGACGATGACGAGCTCGATGTCGTTGTCCGACAGGCCCTGGTCGGTGACCGCTATGTCATCGCCAGCGATGGCCTGACCGACTATGTCGCGCGCGGCACGATCGATGAGGTTGTCCTGCAGGCGCCGTCACCTGAGGAGTGCGCCGACCAGCTCGTCCAGCTCGCCCTGCGCGCCGGCGCCCCCGACAACGTGACGATCGTCGTCGGGGACGTCATCGACATGCGGACTACCGCGGCCCCGTCGGACCACCCCCAGGTCGTCGGCGCCGCCTCCACGCGGCGCACCGGCACGCGTCCCATGCCCGTGACCCCCGCTGCTAAGGCCGCGGCGCTGTCTCAGGAGGCCAACGGACCCAGCGACGATGACGACGACCTCCAGCTGGCAGAGGAGGGTCCGACGAGCCGGTCGGGCCGGATCGCGCGGATCATCGGCGCCCTCCTCGTCGCTGCAGTCGTCGTGGCCGGGGTCTCGTATGCCGGGTGGCTGTGGGTCCAGCGCCAGTACTGGGTCGGTGTCGACCAGCAGAACGTGGCGATCTTCCGCGGCGTCAACGGCGAAGTGCTGTCGATGTCGTTGTCGCAGTTGGAGACCGAGACGACCCTCGCGGTATCTGACCTACCGGACCACTACCAGGAGCAGCTGGCGAACGGCATTCAGGTTGACGACGAAGTTGCGGCCGAGCGGACCGTGGCCATGCTCCAGGTCCAGGCCCAAGCCTGCCGCTACGCCCGCACGCAGGGCCGGGCGTGCACGACCGTGTCCTCGACGTGGACCACCCCGTCCCCGACCCCCTCGGAGAGCAGCACCTCCACCGCCACCCCCAGCGGCAGCGCCTCCCCATCGCCCTTGGGCACGCCGACTCCGACGCCCGCGACCACGCGGGCCGCGCCCGCCCCCGCCTCCACCGCGCCGACGACCACCCTGGTTGCCCTGGGGGCGCCATGAGCATCGTCTCCAGCTGGCGCCCCCGCCGCGGCCGCAACGTCGAGCTGCTCCTGCTCATCTTCGCCATGGCCATCGTCCTTGTCGCCTGGGCCAACGTGGGCCTGGCCGTCGATGGCGTGTTGCCCGCGAGCCTGTTCGCGATCGGCGGCGGGTTCTTCGCACTGGTCTTCGCGTTCCACCTCGTCCTGCGCTGGCGCGCCTCCTATGCCGACCCGCTGCTCCTGCCGATCGCGACCGTCCTCAACGGCCTCGGTCTGGTAATGATCCACCGCCTCGACCTGGCCAAAGGCAAGGACATCGCCGACGGAATGGCGTTGCGGCAGTTGATGTGGACGGGCCTGTCGATCGTCATCGCCGCCCTGGTCATCATCGTGCTGCGCGATCACCGCACCCTGCGCAAGTACACCTTCACTGCGGGCGCGCTCGGGCTCATCCTGCTCATCCTGCCCAAGATGCCCATCATCGGGACAGACAAGTACGGCGCCGGCATCTGGATCCAGATCGGGCCCTTCTCGTTCCAGCCGGGCGAGGTCGCCAAGTTACTGCTGGCGATCTTCTTCGCCGGCTACCTCGTCCAGACCCGCGACGCCCTCTCGGTCGCCGGCAAGCGCTTCCTCGGGCTCACCTTCCCCCGAGGTCGCGACCTCTTCCCCATCCTCGTTGCGTGGGGCGTGTCGATCCTGATCCTGGTGTGGGAGAGGGATCTGGGCTCATCGCTGCTCTTCTTTGGACTGTTCGTCGCCATGCTCTACGTCGCGACCGAGCGGTTCTCGTGGGTCGTCCTCGGCATAGGCATGTTCGTCGCCGGCGCCGTCGTCGCCAACCAGCTCTTCTCCCACGTCCAGACCCGCGTCCTGCTGTGGCTGCACACCTTCACGCCCGAGGCTATTGCGGAGTCCGACCAGCTCGCCAAGGGCCTGATGGGGATGGCCGCGGGCGGCATGCTCGGCACGGGCCTGGGGCGCGGACGCCCGGACCTGACCTACTTTGCCGAGTCCGACTTCATCATCCCGGCGTTCGGTGAAGAGCTCGGGATGATCGGCCTGTTCGCGATGCTCTGCCTCTATGCCCTCATCGTCGAGCGGGGTTTTCGCACGGCGATCGGCACCCGCGACGGCTTCGGCAAACTGCTCGCCCTGGGCCTGGCGTTCTCCGTCGGCCTGCAGGTCTTCGTCGTCGTCGGCGGCGTCACGCGCGTCATTCCGCTCACTGGATTGACCACACCCTTCCTCTCCCAGGGCGGCTCCTCGCTGCTAGCCAACTGGACCCTCATTGCCCTCCTCCTGCGGATCAGCGACCACGCCCGCAGCCCGCTGCCTGACGAGGACGCCCCCGCGATCTCGCCCGACGAGACGCAGGTGGTGAAGGTGCGATGAATGCCCCCATCCGCCGGGTGGCCACCTTCATCGCCGCCCTCTTCTCACTCCTGCTCATCTCCACCACGCTCATCCAGTTCTGGTTCGCGCGCGACCTCAACGCCCGCGAGGACAACCGGCGCACCCTGCTCGCGTCCTACGGCACCAACCGCGGCGCCATCCTCGTCGGCGGTGAGCCCGTCGCCCAGAGCGTCCCCTCCGACGATGAGTACAAGTACCAGCGCACCTACGCCAACGGCCCCGCCTATGCCCACATCACCGGCTACTACTCGTTCTATGGCGCGGCTGGCGGCCTCGAAGCCACCGAGAACGACCTGCTCTCCGGCCGTAGCGACAAGCTCTTCTACCGCCGCGTCTCGGACCTGTTCACCGGCCGCAAACCCGCCGGCGCGAGCCTGGAGCTGACGATCAACCCCGCCGTCCAGCAGGCAGCCATCGAGGGCCTGGGCGACCAGCACGGAGCCGCGGTCGCGCTCGACCCACGCACCGGCGCGATCCTCGCCCTGGTGAGCAACCCCACCTACGATCCGTCCCTGCTCGCCAGCCACGACCTCACCGCCGTGGACGAGGCAAGCAAGGCGCTCAACGCCGACCCCAACCGCGCCCTGATCGACCGTGCCATCGGCGGTGACCTCTACCCGCCGGGGTCGACCTTCAAGGTCGTCACGACGACGATGGCGCTGGACAGCGGCCAGTACCAGCCCGACTCCGTCGTGCCCGGACCCGCGACCCTCGATCTGCCTCAGACCACGGTCGGGCTGGACAACGACGACCACCAGCCCTGCGGCCCCAATGACGAGACGACGCTGTCGCACGCCCTCGTGATCTCGTGCAACACGGCATTCGCGTCCATCGGGATGGAGTTGGGAGCGGACGCCCTGCGCACCCAGGCCCAGAAGTTCGGCTTCGGCGACTCCCTCGAGATCCCCATGACGGTCACTCCGAGTTCGGTGCCCGCCGAGCTCAACGATCCCCAGACGGCCCAGTCATCCATCGGGCAGTACGACGTGCGCGTCACCCCCCTGCAGATGGCCATGGTCGCCGCTGGCATCGCCAACAACGGCGTCGTCATGAAGCCCTACCTCATCGCCAACGTCCTGGCCTCCGACCTGTCGAGCATCGAGACCGCATCACCGAGCCAGCTCTCGGTCGCCACCAGCCCCGAGGTGGCCCACCAGGTGCGCGACATGATGGTCGAGGTCGTGAACAGCGGCACCGGAACTGCCGCTCAGATCGATGGCGTCCAGGTCGCCGGTAAGACGGGCACCGCCCAACACGCGGAGAATGCCGCGCCGCACGCGTGGTTCATCTCGTTCGCCCCCGCGGACAACCCGACGATTGCCGTCGCCGTCGTCGTGGAAAATGGCGGACGGTTGGGCAACGAAGCCTTCGGCGGCACCGTCGCCGCACCCATCGCCAAGGCGATGATGCAAGCAGCGCTCAACTCATGAGGGAGCAACAATGACCGGTCAGGACCCCCGTCTCCTCGACGGGAGGTACGAAGTGGGTGAGCTCGTGGGCCGCGGCGGCATGGCCGAGGTCCACAAGGGCTACGACATCCGCCTCGGACGCGAGGTCGCCATCAAGCTCCTGCGCAGTGATCTCGCCCGCGATGCCAGTTTCCTCATCCGCTTCAACCGCGAAGCCAAGTCCTCCGCCGGCCTCAACCATGCCTCCATCGTGGCCGTCTACGACTCCGGCAAGGACTCGAGCATCGGCCGTGACGGGCAGCCGGTCGAGATCCCCTACATCGTCATGGAGTTCGTTGACGGCCGCACCCTGCGCGAGATCCTCACCGAGCGCGGCACGCTGCCCCCCAAGGAGGCGGCTCGGCTCACCGAGGGCGTCCTGGATGCCCTCGCCTACAGCCACCGGCAGGGCATCGTCCACCGCGACATCAAGCCCGCCAATGTGATGATCGGCCACGACGGCTCCATCAAGGTGATGGACTTCGGCATCGCCCGCGCGATGGCCGACACCGCGGCGACGATGACTCAGACCCATGCCGTCATCGGCACGGCCCAGTACCTCTCGCCCGAGCAGGCCCAGGGCCTGGCCGTCGATGCCCGCTCCGACCTGTACTCCACCGGGTGCATGCTCTACGAGCTGCTCACGGGCCGCCCCCCCTTCGTCGGGGACTCGCCGGTCGCCATCGCGTACCAGCACGTGGGCGAGGCCCCGCTGCGGCCCTCGGCGTATGC
>JAGOME010000091.1 GCA_017993715.1 Phycicoccus sp. | reverse complement strand
GGCCATCGGGCACCGTCTCCCGCAGCGCACCCGGGAGGTCGTCACCGACGCCCTGGGACTGATCACGCTGCTGCTCGCGGCGCTCTCCGCGGCTGCCGTGCTCGACCTCAGCCTCATTGCGGCGGTCGGCAGCGGTGGCGCCATCCTCATCGTTCTCGGCGCGCTCATCCTGGGCGGTATCGGTGGTTCACTGCTGCAGATCGAGACCCGCCTCGGGGGGATCGCCGGCACGATCCAAACCTGGCTCTCCCGCCGATCCGGCGCCGAGGGCGGCACCGATCATGCCGCCCGAGAGCGCTTCATCGAGGGCTGGCTGACCGCTACCTTGCTCTTTTGTGTCGGACCCCTGGCGATTCTTGGGGCCCTGTCCGACGGCCTAGGCCACGGGATCGACCAGCTCGCCGTCAAGTCGGTCATCGATGGTTTCGCCGCGATGGCCTTCGCAGCCAGCTTCGGGGTGGGCGTCCTGCTGTCCGCCGCGGCCGTGGCCGTGGTCCAGGGTCTGCTCACCCTGGCGGGGTACGTCCTGGGTCAGGTCGTACCGCCGGCTCCGATCGCCGCGCTCACCGCGGTCGGGGGCCTGCTGCTGGTGGGTATCGCTCTGCGGTTGCTCCGGATCCGAGAGATCCCTGTCGGGGACCTGCTGCCCGCGGTCGTCCTCGCTCCGCTGCTGACCGTGTTGGTGGTCGCGTTCCAGTGACCGTCGGCCAGGGGTCGCTCAGGCCTTCTCCATGCCGGCCACGACGGCGTCCGCCACCTCACGCATCCCCATCCGGCGGTCCATGGCGGTCTTCTGGATCCACCGGAACGCGTCGCCCTCGCTGATCTTGAGCTTGGTCATCAAGATCCCCTTGGCGCGGTCCACGGCCTTACGCGTCTCCAGGCGGTCATCAAGCGTGGCGACATCGGCCTCCAACGAGCGCAACTCGTCCCAGCGAGACAAGGCGATGTCGATCGCGGGCAGCACGTCCTTGGCCGTAAAGGGCTTGACGATGTAGGCCATCACGCCGGCGTCGCGGGCCCGCTCCACCAACTCGGTCTGGCTGAATGCCGTGAGCATGACGATCGGGCAGATCCGGTCCTGGCCGATCTGCTCGGCAGCGCTGATGCCATCCAGGGCCGGCATCTTGATGTCCATGATGATCAGATCAGGCTTGAGGCTGTGCGCGAGCTCGACGGCCTGCTCACCGTTGCCGGCCTGGCCGACGACGTCATAGCCAGCCTCGACGAGCATCTCGGCGAGGTCAAGGCGGATGATCGCCTCATCCTCCGCCACGAGAATGCGTCGTGCGGACGTTGCTGTGCTCATGTGCCGGGAGCGGGACTCGAACCCGCATGCCCTTGCGGGCAGAGCATTTTGAGTGCCCCGTGTCTGCCGTTCCACCACCCCGGCGAAAGGGTGTGAGACCGAGTCTATCCGGGCCGCAGGGGCCCGCGATGCACGGTCTTACTCCGCTGTGAGTTCGCGATACACCGGCGCCGTGCCGTTGATCGCGTCCCCGATCCGGTGGACCCGCAGCGCGTTGGTCGAGCCGACGATCCCGGGAGGGGAGCCGGCCACGATGATGACCTGGTCGCCCTCCATGGCCCGGCCGGCCCCGAGCAGGACCTCATCGACCTGCAGGGCCATCTGATCGGTGTGCTTGGTCATCTCGACCATGAAGGTCTCCACGCCCCACGTCAGCGCGAGCTGGCTGCGCGTGGACTGGACCGGGGTGAACGCGAGCATGGGGATGCGCGGACGGACGCGAGAGAGCCGCCGTGACGAGTCACCACTTTGCGTAAAGGTGATGAGGAACTTCACCCCGAGCAGGTCGCCGATTTCCGCGGCGGCCGCTGTGACCGCCCCACCCTTGGAGTTGGGTCGGGTGTCCAAAGGCCGGATGCGGTGCAGCCCGTGGTCCTCGGTGTTTTCGATGATCCGGGCCATCGTCCGCACGGCCTCGAACGGGTGAGCACCCACGCTGGTCTCGCCTGAGAGCATGAGCGCATCGGCCCCGTCGAGGACCGCATTGGCCGCATCGGAGGCCTCGGCGCGGGTCGGACGCGCATTCTCGATCATCGACTCGAGCACCTGGGTGGCGACAATGACGGGCTTAGCGCGGCGGCGAGCGATCTCGCAGGCGCGCTTTTGGACCAGCGGGACCTCTTCGAGCGGCAGCTCGACGCCGAGGTCACCGCGAGCGACCATGACGCCGTCGAAGGCCCGGATGATCTCGTCGAGGTTGTCGACGGCCTGGGGCTTCTCGATCTTGGCGATGACCGGGAGGCGCAGCCCTTCCTCATCCATGATCCGGTGGACCTCTGTGATGTCAGCCGCGCTGCGCACAAACGACAAGGCAATCATGTCGACCCCCAGGCGCAGGGCCCAGCGCAGGTCTTGCTCATCCTTGTCGGACATCGCCGGCACGCTCATCGCGGCTCCGGGGACGTTGATGCCCTTGTTGTTGGAGAGCATGCCGCCCTCGATGACCACGCACGCCACATCAGTGTCGGTCACGTCGGCGACCTCGAGGCAGATCTTGCCGTCGTCGACGAGGATCCGCAGGCCGGGAGCAACGTCACCGGGCAGGCCGGCATACGTCGTGCCGACCTCCTTGATGTCGCCAGGAACCTCACGGTTGGTGATGGTGAAGGTCGCGCCCTTCTCCAAGAGCACGGGACCATCAGCGAATCGTCCGGTGCGGATCTTGGGGCCCTGCAGGTCCACGAGGATGCCCACGGCACGCTCCTCGGAGTCGCTGGCCGCCCGCACATTGCGGTAGACCTCCTCGTGCACGGCGTATTCACCGTGGCTGAGGTTGAGTCGGGCCACGTCCATCCCGGAGCGGACGAGCTCTCGAATGTTCTCGGCGGACGAGGTGGCAGGGCCGAGGGTGCAGACGATCTTGGCGCGGCGCATGGGCTCAATTCTAAAGGTGAAAACGTTTACGTCGTGACGGCTCTCACACTGCGGATGCCCGAAATCTCAGGGAGACCGAGTCCCCGCCGAATGCCGTGTGCGGGCGCCGCCCGTCTCGTCCAGGCCTGGGGGGTCACCTCGACGAGACGGCTGGTTCAGACCGTCAGCGGCCGATCAGTGGGCTCGATGGGGCGAGGCAAGTGCGAGGAACCCGAGAGCCAGGCGTCGACCCCGTGGGCGGCGGCCCGTCCCTCGGCGATCGCCCATACGATGAGCGACTGACCACGGCCGGCGTCCCCGGCGACGAACACCCCGGCAACGGAGCTCATGTAGGACCGATCCCGCACGATGTTGGAACGGGCGTCCAGTTCCACCCCGAGCTGCTCAACGAGGCCTTCCCGCTGAGGGCCGAGGAACCCCATGGCCAGCAGCACGAGCTGGGCCGGGAGCTCGCGCTCAGTGCCCTCGACCTTCTCGAAGCCGTTCGGCCCCATGGCGACCTCGTGCAACCGGATGCCGCTGACCTTGCCGTCGGCGTCGCCGACGATCTCGCTGGTGCTCACGGCATACACCCGGTCGCCGCCCTCTTCGTGAGCGGAAGCGACGCGGAAGATCATCGGATAGGTCGGCCAGGGGTGGGCGGCGGCCCGGTCAAGACCAGGCTGCGGCATGATCTCCAGGCTGGTGACCGAGCGCGCTCCCTGTCGGTGGGAAGTCCCGATGCAGTCGGCGCCGGTATCACCGCCGCCAATGACGATGACGTCCTTGCCCTGCGCGGTGACCTGGCCCGGCGCCTCTTCACCGAGCGCGACCCGGTTGGCGGGCGGCAGGAACTCCATGGCCTGCATGACCCCGTCGAGCTCACGGCCCGGGACCGGCAGGTCACGTGGAACCGTCGCCCCCACGGCCAGCAGGACCGCGTCATAGCGACTTCGGAGCTGGTCACCGGTCAGATCGACGCCGACGTTGACACCGGTCCGGAACCGGGTGCCTTCGGCCTGCATCTGGTTGAGCCGGCGATCCACGATGGACTTCTCCATCTTGAACTCGGGTATGCCGTAGCGCAGGAGGCCGCCAGCCTTGTCCGCGCGCTCGAACACCGCGACGGTGTGGCCGGCGCGGGTCAGCTGCTGAGCAGCGGCGAGACCGGCGGGACCGGACCCGATCACGGCGACCGTCTTGCCCGAGAGCCGCTCAGGAGCCTGAGCATTGATCCGCTGCTCCGCGAAGGCTCGCTCGATCGTGGTGACCTCGACCTGTTTGATCGTCACGGCGGGCTGGTTGATGCCGAGCACGCAGGCCGTCTCGCAGGGTGCCGGGCAGAGCCGGCCGGTGAACTCGGGGAAGTTGTTCGTGGCGTGCAGGCGCTCGATCGCGCTCTGCCAGTCACCCTTCCAGGCCAGGTCATTCCACTCGGGGATGAGATTGCCGAGCGGGCAGCCGCTGTGGCAGAACGGGATGCCGCAGTCCATGCAGCGACCGGCCTGCTGCTGCAGCTGTTCGACCGGCTGGTCCTCGTAGACCTCTTTCCAGTCCATGATCCGGACCGGCACGGGGCGTCGGGCGGGCAGCTCGCGCTCCCGGTTCTTCAGGAAACCCTGAGGGTCAGCCACGGGATGCCTCCATGATTCGGTCCCAGACCACCGTGCCGTCGAGGTCCAGGCCCTCGGCCTGGGCGGCCGCCCGGACGTCGAGGACCCGCTGGTAGTCGCGCGGGAGGATGAGCGAGAAGCGGGCGGCATTCGCGGGCCAGTCGGCGAGCAGCCCACGGGCGACCGCGGAGTCGGTGTGCGCGACATGCGCGGTGAGCAACTCGCCCACGGCCACGACGTCGGAGTCCCGCAACGCCAGGATGTCGACGAGTTCCTTGTTGACCCGGTCAGCGTCCAGATCGAGCACGTAGGCCAGGCCACCGGACATCCCGGCGGCGACGTTGCGCCCGGTCGGGCCAAGGATGAGGGCGATCCCGCCGGTCATGTACTCCAGACCGTGGTCGCCGACCCCCTCGACCACAGCCGTTGCGCCCGAGTTGCGCACGCAGAAGCGCTCCCCAGCGCGGCCCCGGAGGTAGATCTCCCCGGAGGTCGCGCCGTAGGCGATGACGTTGCCCGCGATCGTGTTGTCCTCGGCCGTCAGGTGGCTGGACCGGTCGGGACGGACCACGACCCGCCCACCGGACAGGCCCTTGCCGACGTAGTCGTTGGCGTCGCCCTCCAGGCGCAGCGTGACACCGGCCGGGAGGAACGCGCCGAAGCTCTGACCGGCAGAGCCGACGAGGGTGAAGTCGATGGTGCCGTCAGGCATCCCCATCGGGTGCACCTTGGTCACCTCATGGCCGAGCATGGTGCCGACCGTCCGGTTGACGTTGCGGATGGCAAACGTCTCGGTCACCGGTGTCCCGGTGTCGATGGCGTCGCGGGCGCTGGCGATGAGCTGGTTGTCCAGGGCCTTATGCAGACCGTAGTCCTGAGCGATCCGGTGTCGCTTGCCGGACCCGTCGGGGCTCTCGACGCTGGCCAGGATCGGCGCGAGATCGAGACCCGACGCCTTCCAGTGGGCGACGGCCTTGCTCGTGTCGAGGGCGCCGAC
>JAGOME010000006.1 GCA_017993715.1 Phycicoccus sp. | reverse complement strand
GTCGAGGGACGCACCCCCGACGACGTCCTGGCCGCGCTCATCGAGGCGGGCGGCGGCAGCGAGGGGCACACCATGGGGATGGGCGGCATGGACCACTCGATGGGCATGGGCGTCTCACCGTGGGGGTCGGCAGGTGACGTGACGTATCCGCACTTCCTGATCAACGGCAGGGTCCCGACCGATCCGGAGACCTTCGAGGCCAAACCCGGCCAGCGCATCCGGATCCGGATCATCAATGCTGCCTCGGACACGATCTTCGCCGTCGCCCTCAACGCGCACCGGATGACGATCACCCACACCGATGGGTTCGCCGTCGAGCCCACCGAGGTCGGCGCGCTCTACCTCGGCATGGGCGAGCGCTACGACGTCGTCGTCACGGCCGGCGACGGGGTGTTCCCGTTGGTGGCCAAGCCTTTTGACAAGGCCACGGGTGGCCAGGCGATGGCACTGCTCCGGACCGGCGCAGCTGCCGTGCCTGGGCCTGATGTCGCACTGCCCGAGCTCGCCGGGGAGATCTTCATCGGCTCGCAGCTCCAGCCCGTTGCCGCTTCGGCTCTCCCCGACCGACCTGTCGATGCCGTGCAGAACGTCACCTTGCAGGGCTCGATGAAGCCCTATGTCTGGGGCATCAACGGCGCGGTCTATGGGGAGAACGAAGCGCTCACGGTCAAGGCCGGCCAACGGCTCCAGCTCAACGCCGTCAACATGACGATGATGACCCATCCCCTGCACCTGCACGGGCACACGTTCGCGCTGCCCTCCGGGCTACGCAAGGACACGGTGCTGTTGGCGCCCATGCAGTCCATGCCGGTCGTCCTCGATGCGGACAATGAGGGCGACTGGATGGTCCACTGCCACAACGCCTATCACGGCGAGGCCGGGATGATGATCGCGCTGAAGTACACCTGAGCTCGTCATCACGAGCAGGGGGCCAAGGGTCTGCAGTGGCGCACCCTTGGCCCCCTGTCTGCTGGACGGGTCGGGCCTACGCGACGAGCGGTTGGGCAAGGCGCCACAGGCTGAGCGTCAGCAAGGTGCGCTGCCTCCCCCAGGGGCTGAGCACGGGGTAGCCCAGGTGCCGGTCGAGCCAGGCCAGGCGTTCCTGCGCCGTCGAGTGATGCACATGCAGCGACGCCGCGGCCTGGCGCAGGCTCGGTGCCGTCGCCGCCGCGCGCAGCGTGGCCAGGACCCAGGGATGCTCGGCGTCGAGGCCGGCAAACTGTTCGACGTCGGGCACCGCCGCGGCCTGAGCCGGTGACATCGTCGCGGCCAGGACGGCCAGGCTGCCCAGGTCCTGGTAGCGCAGGCGGTCCGGCTCAAGGTGGGCCGGATCGCCGGTCAGGCGCAGGGCCAACGTGGCCTGGTCGAATGCCGTGGGCGCGTCATCGACGGTCGCCTCGCACGATCCGGCGCGGCGGGCCCCGGCCAGCTCGCCATCCTCGGCCCGGATCACCACCGTGATCTCACCGACCTGCGCCACGCGCCGACCCGTCAGACTGGCGGGCGCACCAGCGAGCGGAAGCGCGGCGGTGACCAGGAACGGTCCGCGCAGCCCCAGGGTGATGGCGGCCCGCTGGCGACGCTCCAGAGTGACCTGCGGGTCGAGCAGGAGCCGGACCGCACTGGCCTGGTCACGGGCGGGCCGGTCGCGGGACCGCATCGACAGGGCCTGGGCACAGCGTTCGAGAATCAGCTGGTCCTAAGGTCCGGGCCGATCGCCTTCCAGCCAGAGCACCTGCTCATGGCCGGCGTCCACGGGCACCTCGAGCCGGATAGGGCCCGGCGACGACGCGGTGAGCACCTGACCGTCGGCCCCGACCCTGCTGACCCGCCCCGAGGTGGCCTCGCGGAGCCCGACCGGCGACCCCGACAGGGCGGCGGCGGCGCGGATCAGGGCCCCGACCGAGGCCTGCTCGGTGACCAGGCTGTCGAAGTGAGCGATGACCCGGAGGGCACTGGCCATGTCGTCATCGACGACCTCGACGCGGCCGATCAGTTCACGCATCTGCGCCTCCCAGCCTCTGGCGCCACTATGACCCGGATGGGGCCGGTGGACAAGGGCGTCCGCCGGCCACATCGGGGCAATCAGGAGTTCGGCCGGGGCTCAGCCGGCGAGCGCCCGCCGGATGAACTCGTCCCGCACCCCGGCCGAGGCCTGCGCCAAGGCGGTGTGCGCAGCCATGAGGTCGAAGCCGTGGAAGGCGCCACCCCACATGTGCAGGTCGACGGAGACGCCGGCCTCGCTGAGGCGCTGAGCGTAGGCGAGGGTCTCGTCCCGGAACGTCTCGGCCGATCCGCAGTCCAGGTAGGTCCGCGGGAGACCCGAGAGGTCGGTGGCGCGGGCCGGCGCGGCATACGGGGACACGCCCGGGCCGCCTCGGCGGTCGCCGAGCAGCGCCTCCCAGCCGAGCCGGTTGTCGTTGCGGTCCCAGACCCCGACGCCGTCGAGCATCTGCGAGCTCGGGGTCTCGAAGCGGTCGTCGATCATCGGGCAAATGAGGACCTGATGGGTCAGGACCGGGCCGCCACGGTCGCGGGCGAGCAGAGCCGTCCCGGCCGCAAGCCCGCCGCCGGCGCTGGCCCCGGCGATGAGGATGCGGGTGGGATCGATCCCCAGCTCGTCGGCGTGGGCGGCCGTCCACACCAGGCCCGCGTAGCAGTCCTCGACCGGTGCAGGATCGGGGTGCTCGGGGGCCAGTCGGTACTCGACACTGACCACGACGGCGCCGAGATCGAGGACGTAGGGGAGGAAAAGCTCGGCCTGCGAGCGGCGGTCGCCCATGACCATGCCCCCGCCGTGGGTGTGGTAGATCGCGGGGCGACCGGTCCCGGCCGCGGCCGGGGAGAGGATGAGCACGGTGATGTCGGGGTCACCGACCGGGCCGGGGACTGCGCGCTCCTCCACGCGGATCCGGCCCTGCGCGGTCAGGTCGATCTCGGGAACACCGGGAATGCCATTGGCCAACACCTCCCGGGCGGCGTCCAGGCCGGCCACGCTGACGCGCGGCATCAGGCCGTCGATCATCTCCAGAACCGGGACCAGCTCCGGGTCGAAGGGTGGCGCGATCGGGGTCGTGTCGGTGGTCGTCATCGTGGCTCCTTTGCCGCGGGGTGGATCACCCCAGTCTTGGGCCATCGGCCCGGATCCGGGAGCCGCGAGGTGGCTGGCAGCGGGCGGCATTCACCCGCCATCTGGCGGGAACGGGCGGACCGTCTCAGTACGGAGCGACCTCGGGCATAGCCTCGGCGGTCAGCCGGCGCAGCACCTGCTGGGGGTCGGTCGCCGGGTTGACGAAGGCCAGCCGGAGCACCGTCTCGCCCTCGTAGACCGTGGGCACACAGAGGATCTCGCCCTCGTGGGACATGTTGCGGGACCACTCGTGATAGCGCTCGGGTGACCAGCCTTGGCGGGTGAACAGGAGCACGGTCAGGTCGGGCTCGCGCAGGAGCTTGAGGTGCCAGAGATCCCGAATGCCGCGCGCGACCTCCCGCGCAATCGCCACCGTCCGCTCGACCGCCGCCGTGTAGGCGTCGGTGCCGTGGGTGGCCAGGCTGAACCAGAGCGGTAGGCCCCGGGCCCGGCGTGACAGGTGGATGGCCAGGTCAGTGGGGTTGGGCTCCTCGCGGTCGATGCTGTCGAGGTAGGACGCGTGCTGGGCGTGCGCGGCGCGGGCATCGGCGCCGTTGCGATAGACCAGCGCGCAGCAGTCGTAGGGAGCGAACAGCCACTTGTGGGGGTCGACGATCATGCTCTGGGCCCGCTCGATGCCCCGGTAGAGCGGACGGATCGTCGGCGCGCACAGCCCGGCCCCGCCGTAGGCGCCATCGACGTGCAGCCAGATCCCTTGCTCGGTCGTGACGTCGGCGAGGGAGGCCAGGTCGTCGACGATGCCGGCGTTCGTCGACCCCGCCGACGCGACGACCGCGAACAGGCTCTCGGGCTCCTCGAGCTCGTCCAGCGCAGCCGTGAGCGCCGCGCCCGTGAGGCGCCGCTCCTCGTTGACCGGCAGCGGCACGAGCTCGACGTCAAGGACGCGGGCGGCAGAGAAGATCGAACTGTGGGCGGTCTCGGCGCAGGCCATCCGCCAGCCCGTCGCCGGGCGCGGCGGCAGCCCGGCCTCGACCCGGCGACGCCGCGCCGTCTCCCGGGCGGCATGCATGGCCGACAGGTTGCCCGTCGTGCCACCACTGACAAAGACCCCCTCGGCGGTCGAGGGCCACTGGAGGAGGCGGATGAGCCAGGCCAGCGCCTGGTTCTCCGCCCAGATCGCTCCCGCACCGGCCTCCCAGGTGCCGGCAAAGATATTGGCCGCACTGGTCGCCGCATCGAAGGCCACGGCGGCCCGGGTCGGCGCCGCGGGGATGTAGGCGAGGTTGAGCGGGTCGTCCTGGGCCCGGGTCGCCTTGGCCAAGATGTTGCTGAAGATCGACATGGCCCGCTGGCCGCCGATCCCCTGGGGGGTGATCGTCTCGCCGATCTCCAGGGTCAGCTCCGAGGCAGGACGCGCGGTGTTCTTGGGGTCGCTGGCGCTGACCGCCCGATTCTCAGCCCACCCGAGCACCGCGTGTGCCACCCACGACTCGTCCCCCCACGGGGAGGCTGCAGAGGACGGCTCGACGACATTGTTCGGACCCATACGGGCAGGCTACCGGTGGTGCGCAACCCGAGGATGGGAATAGGTGCACATGCACCTATGTTGGAGGAGATGACCGGCGCGGCAGGACCATCACCAGGGAGGGACGGACCATGGGAGCAACGACCGACAGCGTGCGCGTGTGGCGCGATCTGCTCGTCCTGCACGCACGGGTCATCGAGGAGTTGGCCTCGGCTCTCGAGGCCGCCCACGGCCTGTCGGTCTCCGAGTTCGACGTCCTGATCAACCTGGATCCGACCACGGCCATCCGCCACGGCGACCTCGCCGATCGCGTCATCCTCAGCCGCACTGCCCTGACGCGCCTTGTCGATCGCCTGGCGAAGCGCGGATGGGTTGAGCGGCAACCTGATCCGCTGGACCAGCGCGCGATCCGCATCAGCCTCACCGCCGCGGGGCGCGAACGCCGCCGGAACGCCGCCCGCACCAACGCGCGCATCGTCCGACACCACTTCGCCCCCCTCGACGCGGAGCAGCTCGATCACCTCGACCAGCTCCTACGGCAGGTACGCCGAGCACCCCCGACCACCGACTCACCGCCAGCCGCGATCCTCACGGAGGCGGGCGGCATTCCGCACCCCAGCTCGACCACCCACGAAGGGGACCTCTCATGACCACCCGCACGCTCCACGGCATCTACTCCGGCGACGGCTATCACTGGGTGGGCGACGGCTTCTACGTCACCCAGGTCATCCCTGGCCCGGCCGGACTGACCAAGCTCGCCGACCCGTTCCTCCTCATGGACTACCACCCCGTCAAGGAGTACGGCCCGACCGACCAACCTCGAGGCGTTGGGGCCCACCCGCACCGCGGTTTCGAGACGGTCACGGTCGCCTTTGAAGGCGCTGTCGCACACCATGATTCGACCGGTGGCGGCGGCGTCATCTGGCCCGGCGATGCGCAATGGATGACCGCGGCGGGCGGCATCCTGCATAAGGAGTACCACGAGGAGGAGTGGGCCAAGCGGGGCGGGCGCTTCCACATGATGCAGCTCTGGGTCAACCTCCCCGGCAAGAACAAGATGGACGAGCCCGCATACCAGGCCATCACCAACGAGTCGATGAGCAAGGTCAAGCTGCCCGGCGGCGGGACGGTCACCCTCATCGCGGGCGAGCTCGAGGACGAGCGGGGACCGGCCAGGACCTTCACCCCCATCGAGCTCTGGGATGTCCAGCTCAGCGCGGACGAAAGCGCGGAGCTCACGGTGCCCGACGGGCACACCATCATGGGCTTCGTCATCGACGGCGAGATCACCACTGAAGGCGGCACGATCGGGTTGCAGCAGTTGGGGATTTTCGAGCGGGATGGCGACACGGTGCGACTCACCGCACCCGACACCGGCGCTCGCGTCATCATCCTCGGCGGTCAGCCCATCGACGAGGACGTCATCCTCTACGGACCATTTGCCATGAACACGACCGACGAGATCGTCCAGGCGATCACCGACTTCAACTCCGGCACGTTCGGCACGCTGGTCTGAGTACCAGGAAAGGACAAACGACATGACCAACTACGGACGGGACCTGCAGTTCGGCTGGTTCCTCGACCCCAGCGACAACCCCGCCACGCTCATCGCAGCCGCCCGGGCCGCCGACCGGGCCGGGATGGACCTCATCGGGATCCAGGATCACCCTTACAACTCCGGCCACCTCGACACCTGGACCCTGCTCAGCGCCCTCGGCGCCGCGACCGAGCGCGTGACGCTGTTCCCTGACGTCGCCAACCTGCCGCTGCGCGGGTCCGCAATGCTCGCCAAGGCGGCCGCGACCCTGGACCTCATCACCGGCGGTCGGGTCGAGCTCGGCATCGGCTCCGGGGCGTTCTGGGATGCCATGGTCGCGATGGGCGCGACCCGGCGGACACCCGCGGAGTCGTTGCGCGCCACCGAGGAAGCCATCGACGTCATCCGGCTCTGGTGGTCCGGGGAGCGCGCCGTGTCGTATCCCGGGGAGTTCTATCCGATCAAGGGCGCACACCCTGGACCGGCCCCGGCGCACGACATGGGGATCTGGCTCGGGGCCCTGGGACCCAAGATGCTCGAGCTCACCGGTCGCAAAGGCGACGGCTGGCTCCCATCCCTGTCGTACATGCCCCCGGAGAAGCTCGCCGACGCGCATGCGCGGATCGACGAGGGCGCTCGGGCCGCCGGTCGCGACCCAGCCAGCATCAACCGGATCTACAACCTGTGGGGCAACTACCCGGTGAACCAGTGGGTCGATCAGCTCACGGCATTCACCCTGCAGTACGGCATGAACTCCTACATCTTCGGCGGACCGCCGGTGGAGTCCGAGCTGCGACGGATCACCGACGAGATCGCCCCGGCGGTGCGCGAGGCCGTGACGCGGGAGCGTGGGCTATAACCGTCTGGTGAATGCGCGGGACAGGTCGGGGGTCGAACGTCGCACGGTCCTGCTCCTCGCCGGCGCCGTGTGCGGGGCGATGGCGTGGATCCTGCTCACCCGCTGGGGTGTGGTGATCCACGGCCACCCCGCGTATGCCGTTCTCCTCGGCCTCACGGTGGTCGGCACGTTGGTGGGGGTGTGGCGCTGGAACCGCCGAATGCCGTCGCCGACATCCCGGGGCCGCCAGGTGCTGCGGACCCTCGGGATCCTGCTCGCCCTCGCGTGGATCGCCGGGTTGGCGTGGCTGCGCCCGTTCCCCGCAGGGGCGACCGCGATGGCGGCCATGACCTCCGACGCGAAGGTGTCGGTGGCGGAGACCGCAACCCAGATCACGCTGACGCCGGAGACGAGTCGGTCGACGGTGGGCGTGTTCTTCCAGCCAGGGGCGCGAGTCGATGCCCGGGCGTATGCCGCGCACCTGCGGCCACTCGCCGAGGCCGGGCACCTGGTCGTCATCGCGAAGCAGCCGCTGGGGATCGCCTTCCTCGCCACGGGCGCGTTCGAATCCGCTATGGAGTCCCGTGGGGAGATTCAGCGGTGGGTCATCGCCGGGCACTCCCTCGGCGGGACCGTCGCGGCGATGGAGGCGGCGGATCTGCACGCGAGCCAGCCCGAAGAGCTCGGCGGGCTCGTGTTGTGGGGGTCCTACCCCGCGAGCCCGATTGACGATCTGACCCCGGGCGCAGCGCTGTCCATCTCCGGCTCGCAGGACGGGCTGTCGACCCCGGCCGACATCGACGCGTCACGGGCGGACCTGCCGGCCGACACGGCATTCGAGGTCATCGAGGGCGGCAGCCACGCCCAGTTCGGCGACTACGGCGCGCAACCGGGCGACGGCACCCCGACCATTTCGGCCGACCAGGCCCGCGCGGAGATCAGCGCGGCGACCCTAGCTTTCGTGGAGCGACTGACGTCCCCCTGACGCTCGTGGGTGAGCTGGCTGGGGTCAGGACCCCACCCAGCTCACCCACGAGGGGTCACTCGCAGCCGACGCCGTCGCCATCCCGGTCGAGCTGGTAGATGTCCGACCCCACGACGTACACCGGTCCGCTGACATACGACGGACCATTGCCCGAGCCCCCGGCACAGTCCACATCAGAGTCGATGCGGACACACGCGCCTTCGTAGTTGGGGTCGCAGTTCCCGCCCGTTCCAGCGAAGGGCACCGGCTCGGGGGCCGGCGCCACATAGGTCCCGAGCGAGGTGACCTCGTCCACCGGCGGCGTCGTGATGGTGTCGCTGATGAGGGTGCGAGACAACTCGGCCCCGCGTAATCGGGTGACGTCACAAACCAGGGTGCGCGTGCCCACGACACCGGCCGTCGTCACGACGGACTTGCCCTGGGGCCGGGTCGGATCCTCGACCGTCACCTGCGCGAACGGCACCGGTGGACGCTCACCTGCGCGAGTTGCTCGCCATCGACGACTGAGCTCGCTTCACTGCCCAGCCGACCCAGCGCCCGGGCACGCGCATCGTGGCGGCTAGTTGGTAAACCCGGGACCTCCAGGAGCGTGGAGACCCGGTATCGCGCCGCAGATAGGGCAGCACGCTCGCAGCGGGGGCTCCGGCCTTGTAGGCGTCAGCAGCCCTGCGAAATACCTGCTCGAGGATGACTTCGTCGGCCTGCGGCGAGACACCCAGATACTTGGAGAACATGCGAGCGCCCGATAGGCCGAAATCGATGCGGCGGTCTTTGCGCAACCTCGCGGCCAGAGAATTGGGCCACACGCGATGGAACACCAACGGCTGCGGCAGATAGGCGAAGTCGTACTGGCGCGCCAGCCGCAGCCAGACGTCGTAGTCCTCAAAGCTGAGCGTCTCATCGAAACCCCCGATGTCCCGCAGTGTCCGGGTGCGCATCATGGCCGCCGGAGCCGGCACGAAATCGTGCCGAAGGAGGCGCTGAAAGAGGTCGTGACCCTGCCCAAACCCCCACTGTGGGGGCAACACGTCGCTGTAGAGGCGACCGTCCGGGACGCCCGAAGCGTCGACCATGAACATGTTGCTGTACAGCAACGCCGTACTCTCCGGCAGGCTGAGGAGTCGTTCGGATTGGACCTCGAGCCTGTTGCGCGTCATCCAGTCGTCCGTGGATAGGAAAGCCACCAGCGGCGTGCGAACCAGAGCTAACGCCTCGTTGCTGGTCGCGCAGACTCCGACGTTGCGCTGGTGGAGGATCAGGCGGGCCTGGAGCCCGTGACGCGCAAGCTCCCGCTGGATCAGGTCCGGCGAACCATCCTGCGAGGCGTCGTCCGTCACGATGAGGTCGAAGCGGTCGCTGCTCTGCGAGGCCACAGACTCCAGGCAGCGCTCGAGAAAGGGAGCGTGGTTGTAGCACACCACCACGAGCGTGACGACGTTCTCGGTCATGGCGTGCCGGTCTGTGAACCTGCCCAGCCGCGGACGACGAGCTCACGCAGCACCGCTTCATCGATGTCGGCCAGGCGCTTGAGGTACAGGCAGCCTTTGCCGGTCGTGTGCGGGCCCAACTGGGCGAGCAGCTCGGCCTCGGACCCGTAGTACGTCAGGCCATACAGCGTGAGCGCCGCCTTGCGAGCGGCCAGTCCGATGGCCATCGTCTCGCGCACCTTGCGGTCCGAGCAGGTGTAGCGCAGCCGTCCGAACCCGATGATGGACCCCCACAACTCGGGCTCGACACCCGTCACCTCACGCATGAGGCGGACGACGGTCTGGGCGTCCTGCCGACGGCGTTGGTCCGGCACGGCATTCAGGAATGCCGTCACGTCCTCACCCGTGGGCCGGGTCTTGCGGTCATAGGTCACGTCGTCGGACATCGACCCATCATCCCCGACGGCCCCGCGCCCTAGGGCTGGTCGCCGATGAGGTCGTCGACCAACTCCTGGACGCGGCTCTTGATTTGGTCCCGGATGGGGCGCACGGCCTCGACACCCTGCCCGGCCGGATCCTCCAGAACCCAGTCCTCGTAGCGCTTGCCGGGGTAGTACGGACACGTGTCGCCGCAGCCCATGGTGATGACGACGTCGGAGGCTTCGACGGCGTCGGTGGTGAGGATCTTGGGCTTCTCGTGGGCGATGTCGATGCCGTCCTCGCGCATGGCGGCGGCGACGGCAGGGTTGATGGTGTCGGCGGGAGCCGAGCCAGCCGACCGCACCTCGACGGCACCGTCGGACAGGTGGTGCGTATAAGCGGCGGCCATCTGGGATCGCCCGGCGTTGTGAATGCAGACGAAGAGGACGCTGGGGCGGTTGCTGGTCATGCTGTCTCCATGGGGGTGGCGTGGGGGTAGCGGCGACGGAGGGCCAGTGCCGCGTAGACGAGAGCGATAAGGACGGGGACCTCGATGAGTGGACCGACGACACCTGCGAGGGCCTGACCGCTGGCCGCGCCGAAGGTGGCGATGGCGACGGCGATGGCGAGCTCGAAGTTGTTGCCGGCCGCGGTGAAAGCCAGTGTGGTGGTGCGCGCGTAGGGCAGCCGCAGTGCGGCCCCGAGGGCGAACCCTCCGCCCCACATGAGGGCGAAGTAGACGAGTAGGGGCAGGGCGATCCGGGCGACATCGAGCGGTCGACTGGTGATTTGGGCACCCTGCAAGGCGAAGAGGATGACGATGGTGAACAGCAGCCCATACAGCGCCCAGGGCCCCACGCGTGGGAGGAATCGGGCCTCGTATGCCGCTCTCCCCCAACGCTGTTCACCGATCCGGCGGCTCAGATAGCCGGCGAGCAAGGGGATCCCCAGGAAGATCAGGACGCTCTTGGCGATCGCCCAGGGCGAAATGTCCAGCTCGGTCTGAGACAACCCCAGCCAGCCCGGGAGGACCGACAGATAGAACCAACCCAGTCCGGCGAAGGCGAGCACTTGGAAGATCGAGTTGAGCGCGACCAGGACGGCGGCGGCCTCGCGGTCACCGCAGGCGAGGTCGTTCCAGATGATGACCATGGCGATGCAGCGGGCCAGCCCGACGATGATCAGTCCGGTGCGGTACTCGGGCAGGTCGGGCAGGAGCAGCCACGCCAGCGCGAACATCAGAGCCGGACCGACGACCCAGTTCAAGACCAGACTCGCCCCGAGCATGCGATGGTCGGAGGTCACGGTGTCCAGCCGGTCATAGCGCACCTTGGCCAGCACGGGGTACATCATGATCAGGAGCCCGATGGCGATCGGCAGGGAGACCCCGTCGATCTCGACCGCGGCCAGGGTGTCGCCGAGGTTGGGCAGCAGCCGTCCGAGGAGCAGCCCGGCCGCCATCGCGGCCAGGATCCAGATCGGCAAGCCACGGTCCAGGCGCGAGAGGCGCGTCTGGACCGGGCCAGCCGGATTCAGCGTTTCGCTCATGCGGGCTTGGTCGCCCGGACGAAGGCCGACGCGAAGGCACCCTCGAGGGCGGCGACCGCATCCTCGCGGGTCACCCCGGCAGGGAGCTGGTCGTCGACGAGCTGCTCGGCGAGGGTCTCCAAGTCATCTCGCGTGTAGTGCCGCGTCACCTCGACGGACGGGTCGGTGAACCCGGCATTCGTGAGCTTGGTCGTGTAGTCCGTGTCGAGGAGCGCTCCGGCGATGCAACCGGTCCACAGGCCGACCAGGGCTGCCCATCGGTCATCGATGGGGCGCAGCAGGACGATGTCGGAGACGGCAAAGCGGCCACCAGGGCGGAGCAGACGGTGGGACTCGGCGAGGACGGCGTCTTTGTCGGCGGCCAGGTTGATCACACAGTTGGAGATGATGACGTCGACGCTGCCGTCGGGCAGGGGGACGCTGTCGATGGTCCCCTTGAGGAAGGTCGCGTTGGCCAGGCCGGACTCGGCCTTGTTGCGCTCAGCGAGGGTGAGCATCTCATCGGTCATGTCGACTCCGAATGCCGTGCCGTTCGGACCGACGCGGCGGGCCGACAGCAGGACGTCGAGGCCGCCGCCCGAGCCGAGGTCGAGGACGTCCATGCCAGGGGTGAGGTCTGCCAGGGCGGTGGGGTTGCCGCAGCCCAGCGACGCGGTCAGGGCGCCAGCCGAGGGGACATCCTGCGGGTCGTAGAGGTTGCCCGTGATGGGGTCGGCTCCGGTCGCTGAGTCGCCGCAACAGGAGGTGGCACAGCAGGACGAGCCGGCTGCCACCGCCTCGGCTCGGTCTGGGCGGGCGGATCCTCCGCAGCAGTCGTCTCCGCAGCCGCAGCCACCGCTGCTCTCGGTGTGAGCCTGCAGGTTGGCGCGGGCGGACGCGGCATACCGCTGGGTCACAGCGGCCGTCAGCTCGTCGTCGGTCAGGGTGGGGTGGGCCATAACGGTCCCTCCTTGAATTGATGAACATCGAATCAGGATAGGAGGAGTGTGCAACTTTGATTCGACATATGTCAAGATAGCGCAGTGAGCACCCTGACGACGCCGGAGCCGAAGACCCCCGCTCAGCAAGGCGCGTCGTGCTGCGGGTTGTCCACTCAACTCATCGATGAGGACGCGGCGAACCGCCTGGCTCCGATGTTCAAGGCCTTGGGGGACCCGATCCGGCTCAGGCTGGCCGCGATGATCGCTTCGGCTTCTGAGGTGTGCGTCTGCGACCTCACTCCGGAGTTCGACGTCTCGGCGCCGACGATCAGCCATCACCTCAAGGTGCTGCGCGAGGCCGGGCTCGTGGACTGCGAGCGGCGCGGCACGTGGGTCTTCTATTGGATCCAGGCCGACGTCCTGGCCGAGCTCTCGCTCCTCCTGGGCCCCTCCCGCGCCTGACCGCCCCCGCTCCGACCCGCTCCGACCCGGCTCGACCCGACTGACCCCCCCGTTGACCTCGCTCGGGCAAACGAATCGTTTCGATACGAGTTTCGGCGGACACGCACGCGTGGCAACCCGATATCGAATCGTTTCGATACGAGTTCTGCGGAGAACTGGCCCAGCGAGACCGGGTGCGGGTGCCCCAGTCGCGGATGGCAGCATGTTGCCGTGACCAAACTAATGGCTGGGATTCTGCTTATCGCTGGAGTTTGCTTGATGGGGGGGTGCTCATCGGAGCCTGATGAGGAACCTGCACAAAGCGTGACTACGGTGTCTCCAACGGTTACCGTGGCCCCCTCACAATCGCCTGGACAGCCCCTCACTCTGGAGGCGGCAACCGCGGCCGGCCAGGAGATCTCGGATCGATACAGCTCGGGAGACTACGGCGGGGCTTGGGATTTATACTCCTCTGCATTTCAGGATGGCATTGGCCGTGAGGACTACGTTCTACTCGGGCAGACGTGTTCTGGGGCAAATGGGTCTGGGCTCCCAATCGCCACCACCGGAGTGCGCATGGAAGGTGATGACAAGGCGATTGTGCGGCTGGAACTGATGGGAGTTCAGCAGTCGAGGACCATGGTGTACGAGAACGGCGAATGGAGGCAGGAACCTTCGCCAGAGTTCGCCGCTCAGCTCGGCCAACCAGTACAGGACATCATTGCCGCCCAAAAGGCAAGTGGAGGATGTCAAGGCGGCTGATTTCGAGGCACGCATCTCGCCCCATCCGGGGGGAAGCGACATTGTGACGGGCGAGACGGGCTGCACGGAAGGTCAGGGTTCGCAGGGGAAAACAACCGGTGCGAACCCCCACCAACCCACTCCAGGCGGGAAAGTGGGGACGCGTGGGACGCGGGTCCGACTGCCGGAGCGTAGCGGTCGGCGGGCCGAGATCGACGCGGCGTGCGGGCGGGTCAGGCCTCGTGGACGACCGCACCATCGAGCAGCGTCATCACCGGCGTCAGCGAGGGCAACTCCTCGTCGGGGATCGCCATGAGGTCCTGGTCCAGGACGACCAGGTCGGCGACCTTGCCCACCTCGATGGTCCCCTTCCAGGATTCGGCGTAGTCCTGATAGGCGGGTCCGGCCGTCCACGAACGCAGCGCCTCAAGCCGCGAAATCCGCTGTGCCGCACCACCATCGGTGCCATCGATAAGCCGCCGCGTGACCAACGCGTGCATGGCCTGGGCCCAGTCCGGCTCCGCGATCGGCGCATCCGAGGCATCACTGAGGACCACCCCGTCGGCGAGCAGGTCGGCCGCGGGCATGTTGTCCAGCCAGGCCTGCTCGGGGATGTGTCCGCGCGCGGCGAGGCCGTTCTGCCAGCGGATCAGCGAGTTGGTCGACGCGATGATCCCCAAGCGCGCCATCGTGGCCCGGGATGCCGCCGACGGGAGGTTGGCGTGGATGAGGACGTGGCGAGCATCAACCCACGGATCGGCCGCCATCGCCTCGGCGAAGGCCTCGACCACGGCATCACATCCCGCGTCCCCGGTCGCGTGCACCTGAGCCCGGAAACGGTTGCGGTGCAACAGCATGATCTGTTCGCGCAGGGTCGCCAACCGCTCATCGTCCGAGTCGCCCTCGGTGACCAGGCAGCCGTGTGAGCCATCTGGATAAGGGGTGCGCATCCACGACGAATGCAGCGGCACCACGCCGTCGGCAAACAGTTTGCACCCCGACACGAACAGTCGGTCATCCCCCAGCCCGGTCGCCGATCCCACGTATTCCATCGCCGTCGCGAGCATCTCTCGGGGCGTCTGCACCGAGGGCCATGACCAGTGCAGGAGCATCCCTAGGCGGACTCCGAGGCGGTCGGCATTGCGGAGCCCGACGTACTCGCGCACCATGTCCGGCGTACAGACGGGGTCGGTGACACTCGTGATACCGCGGCGAGCCAGCTCCCTCGTCGCATCGGCGATCAGCGACGCGCGCTGCTCGGGGGACGGCACCGGCAGCCGACCCAAAACCAAGGGCAGGGCCGCCTCGTGCACCTCACCCGTCGGCTCCGACGTGCCCGCGAACCGCACGAAGCGACCCCCATCGGGATCGGGAGTGGCGGCCGTCAATCCCACGAGCCGCATGGCCGCGCTGTTGAGCCAGGCACCGTGGGCACTGAAGTGGTCGAGCACGACCGGCACCTCACCCGACACGTCGTCGAGGTCCGCGGCCGTGGGGCCACCGGTGAGACCGACGAGCCGATTCTCGGCCCACCCGCGCCCGCGCACCACCTCACCGGGCGCCGCCTGGGCAACCGCCTGCGCGACCAGCCGCCGCACCTCCGCCAGCGAGTGCACCTCGCGCAAATCAAGGAACGACCGGCCAAACGCCCACCACTGCAGGTGCAAGTGCGCATCGTTGAGTCCCGGGACGACGCTGCCGCCCGCGGCACTGACGATCCGCGTTGTCGGACCGGCCAACGCACCGACCGCATCCGGATCTCCGACGGCAACGATCCGGTTGCCCGACACCGCGACAGCCTGCGCCTCTGCGCCGTCGGCGCGGGCCGTGACCACCCGCGTGTTGGTGATGATGAGGTCTGCGGTCATCGTCTGGTCCTCCCCGTGGAGTCGAGTAATGTCGTCAGGCCCGCGGTTAGGCCGAGGCTGGAGGTCGAATGCCGGTGTCCGCCAACTCGATCAGCTCGTCAGCCAGGTCGCGCGTCGTCGCATGGAGGAGCTCACGGCCCTCGATCTCATCGGCAAGATTGACCAGCTCGTCGGGATCGGAGTTGTGATCATAGAGCTCGCGCACCCCCGAGCGGCCATACACGGTGAGCCGGGCCGACTCCGTGAGCAGGGTGCGCATCCGCACCGGCCCCGGCATCCCCGCCAGCCCGAAGGGCTGATCCTCCTCGATGAGGAGCCGGGATCGGATCCCTTCGGCCTGTCCGTCGAGGAGGGGAACGAGAGACGAGCCCTGAATGCCGCGCCAGTGCGGCAAGCCACCCAGGTCCAGCAGCGTCGGAGCCAGGTCCGCACTCGTGACCAGCGCATCGGACCGCCCGGTCGCCGCACCGGGCATCCGGATGACGAGCGGCACCCGGGTAACGGCGCGATAGTGCACGAAGTGCTTGAGCATGAGTCCGTGGTCGCCGAACATGTCGCCGTGGTCTGCGGTGAACACCACGGCCGTGTCGTCGGCGAGGCCGAGGTCGTCGAGTCGTCCGAGGATGCGTCCGATCGAGTCGTCCATCAGCGCGATGAGTCCGAGCTCGGCCGCCAAGGCCTCGCGATACTGCTCTGCCGTCGGGGACCACGTCATGGTGGGGTCATCGGCCGGGCGACCCCGTTCGGCAATCATCTGACGCACGTGCGCGGGGGACTGCTCGTGCGGATCGAAGAACGTGTCGGGCAGCACGACTGAGGCGGGGTCCACGCGGCCCCAGTAGTCACCCGGCGGGGCGAACGGGTGATGGGGGTCGGGGTACGAGACGAACAGCAGGAACGGCTCGTCGCTCGCGGCATACTCGTCCAGACGTTCCAACGACTTTTCGGTGACGTAGGTCGTCGGGTGCAACTCGACGGGGACGGCGGGATGGAAGATCTGATCCCAGCCGGCGACCGACGACGGATCCGCCATTGCCCGCACCACATCCGGGTCGAGACCGTGCTGGCGAGCCCAGTGAGGCCAGTGCCCAGACGGCGTCGGTCCGTGTCCGACAACGAGATCCACGTCGTCGAAGCCGTAGTAGTCGTCGGGCATCGGGACATAGGTGGCGGCGTGTCGGGCGGCATTCTCCAGGTCATCCCACCCGGCGGGACGAGGCCGGGGGGCCGCATCACGCATCGATGCGTCGATGTTGTCCGGGTTGTGCCGACGCATGTCCGCCAACTGCTCACCCTCGTAGGGCCAGCCCATCGTCTGGAAGTGCAGCTTGCCTGCGGCCGCGGTGCGCCAGCCTCCACGCTGCATTCCCCGCATGAACGTCTCGGCGTCCCAGTCCAGGGTCACCCCGTTGGTGCGGGTGCCGTGCGCCATCGGCCAGCGGCCGGTGGCGATGGTGGCGCGGTTGGGCATACAGGTCGGGTTGGCGACGTACGCCCGGTCGAAGACCAGGCCGCTGTCCGCGAGGCCGTCGAGGTGAGGAGTCGCCATCGGCCCGCCACCGAAGCCGAGATGGTCGGCTCGGATCTGGTCAGCGACGAGGACGACGACCCCGCGGACACGGCTCACGCGAAGGCCTTGATCCGGGTAAAGACGTGGGCGCGCATCTGCACGAACTCGGGCAGTGTCTTGGTCGCGATCTGATCCCGCGGCGCGGGCAGGTTGACCGAGACAATCTCGTCGACGGTGCAGGGATTCTTGGTCAGCACGACGACCTTGTCGGCGAGGTAGACGGCCTCGTCAATGTCGTGGGTGACCAGCAGGACCGTGATGCCGAAGTCGTCGCGCACGCGCAGCATGAGGTCCTCGAGGTCGGCGCGGGTCTGCGCGTCGACACTCGCGAATGGCTCATCCATGACGAGCACCTCGGGCCGGTAAGCCAGGGCCCGGGCGATGGCCACGCGCTGCTGCATGCCGCCGGACAGTTGCCAGGGGTAGGCGCCCGGCACGTCGGCGAGGCCGACCTCCTTGAGGGCTGCTTGCACCCGCTCCTGAGCCTCGGCCTTGGTGAGCTCGAGGTTGGCCAGGGGGAGCGCGACGTTCTTCTCGACCGTGTACCAGGGCATGAGGGAGCGGGTGTACTCCTGCAGCACCAGCGCCATGCCCTTGGGCGGACCGTCGATGACCTTGCCGTCGAGCTTGACCGACCCGGAGGTCAGGCCGTGCAGGCCGGTGAGGCACTTGAGCAGCGTGGTCTTGCCAGCCCCGGACGGGCCGACGATGCAGGTGAACTCACCGGCCCGGACCTCGAAGTTGAGATCCTCGATGACGGACTTGACGCTGTCCCCCGAACCGTAGGACTTGTACAGCTTCTCCACGGAGAGGCGGATCGGGCGCGTGTCGCTGCCCGGGACGGGCGTGGTGATGGTGTCGGTGCTCATGAGTTGGCAACCTTCCTGGCTCCGTCGTACCAGTGCAGGGCACGACGCCGGACAAGTTCGAAGAGGAAGTTGACGAGGTAGCCGAGGATGCCGAGCAACAAGATGCCGGACCACATGTCGATGACCTCGAAGGACTGTTGCGCCTTGATCGTCAGGGCGCCGATACCGACCGAGGAGCCGAGCATCTCGGAGGCGATCATGACCACGAATGCCGTCTGCAGCGAGACCTGCAGGCCGGCGAAGATCTGTGGTCCCGCGCTCGGGAGCAGGACACCGAAGACGCGCTGGCGGCGGCTGAGCTGATAGGCGCGGGTCGTGTCCAGCAGTACCGAGTCAGAGCTGCGGACGCCATCCATGGTCGCGATGATCACGGGGAACGTCGAGCTGAAGGCGATGATCGAGATCTTCATCGTCGATTCGAAGCCGAGCAGCAGGATGAAGATCGGGACGAGGGCGACACCGGGGGTGGCGCGCACAAAGTGCAGCAACGGCTCCACGGCGATGCGGATGGTCGCGTTGCGGGCGAGCAGCACCCCGAGTGCCACGCCGACCACGCAGGCGATCGCGAACCCGATCGCCAGGTTGCTCAGGCTGGGGATCACATCGGAGATGAACAGGTCGAACAGCCACATCTCGCGGAACCGCGTCAGGATGTCGGCGAGCGGCGGGAAGAAGGCCTCGTCGGCGCCAGCCGACCAGACCCACCAGCCGACGATGAGCGCGATCGGCAGCCAGATCTCGGTGAGGATGATGCGCAGGCGACGACTCATGCCGGAAGCTCCGATCGCACAGACGCGTGCCAGAAGAGCACGCGGTGCTCGACCCGGCTGATGACGCTGTTGACCAGGACCCCGAGGATGCCGAAGACGACGACGAGGGCGTAGGTCGATGGATAGTCGGCCGCCACCCGGGCGTTGGACAGTTCCTTGCCCAGCCCGGGGGCGCCACCGATGATCTCCGAGACCAGGGCGATGACGATGGCGCCCGAGGCACAGATCCGCACGCCGGTGGCGACGAACGGGAATGCCGTGGGGACAATCAGGCTGCGCAGCCGCTGCCAGGCGGTGAGCCGGAAGGACCGGGCGGTCTGCATGGCCACCGGGTCGATGTCGTGGACACCGACCGCGGTCTGCGTGGCCAGGACGAACACGCAGCCGAGGAAGACCAAGGTTACGCCCATGGTCGGCGTCGGGCCAAGGACGAGGATCAGCAGCGGCAGCACCACGATGGGCGGCAGCGGCTTGAAGAACTCGATGATGAACCGGCTGGACCGGAAGGCGAACTCGGACTGCCCGATGAGCACGCCAACGGCCACCCCGACGACGGTCGAGAGCGCCAAGCCGAGGAAGGCGACCTTGACGGTCTCCCAGACCGCGACCCAGAAATCCGGGTCGCTGGCCAGGGAGACCAGCGCGGAGCCGATCTCGGGCACGGTGGCGAAGGGCTGGTCCTTGAACGGCACCGTGACGAGGAACTGCCAGGCGAGGAGGGCGAGCACCACGCTGATCGCCTGGACGGTCAGGCGGCGAGTGCGCGTCATGGCTGGGCGATCATGACGGCATTGGCATCGACCGGGGCCTTCAAGAAGCCGAGCGCGTCGAGCTTGGTGACGACGCTGCCCAGGTCCTCGACCTTGACCGTCGGAGTGAAGTACGGCGCGGCGCCGGCCTTGAGGGTCGCGAGGTCGATCTTGAGCAGCTCGCTCGCGGCGGCATACACCTCGTCGACGTGAGCGTTGGAGTACTCGTTGGTCTTGACGATGGCGCGCTGGTACTTGGCGACGAGCTCAGGATTGTCCGTGGCGTACTTCTCGCTGGTCACCCACATGCCCACGGCGCCGTCATCGAAGAAGCCCAGGCCCGGCTTGGCCAGGACCACGTCCCCCTGCTCGGTGCCGTTGGACACGAACGGCTGAACGACCCCGGCGGCGTCGATCCGGCCGTCCTTGAGGGAGGACAGGGCGCTCGGGAAGTCCAGCGTGATCCAGTTGACCGTCGTCGGGTCGCCCCCGGCCTCCTTGATGGCGTGGGCGATGGTGACCTCGAGCTGGGCACCGCGGGCGGGCACCGCGACGGTCTTGCCGGAGAGGTCCTTGGGGGAGGTGATGGCGCTCCCGCCGGCGACGAGGAGGGCCGTGTCGTCGTCGACCGAGGCCGGGTCGGCCTCGAACTTGGCCTTAGTGCCCTCGGCGTAGCCGTCGGCGGCGGCCGCGACCTTGATCTTCACGCCGTTGGCGACGGCGTTGACGATCGGGATCGACGGCGCGTAGTTGTAGTCAACGCTGCCCCCGGCGACGGCGGCGATCCCGGCGGGCGGGTTGTCGACCTGCTGCAGCTCCAGCGTGAGGCCCTCCTCCTTGAAGAAGCCCTGCTGCTCGCCAACAACGAGAGCGCCGACGGCGGTGATCGGGGTGTAGGCGACCTTGACCGTGGTCAGGCCACCCTCGTCGCCGCTCGACGATGAACTGTCGGAGCTGCCACAGCCGGCGAGGGCAAAGCTGGCCAGCGCGGTGCCGGCGACAAGGGCCTTGATGGAGCGGTTCATGAGCACGTCCTTTGTGACAGGGCAGCCACGCTGCGCAGGTCGGTCACCGCCGTTGGCGACCGTTCGGACAAGAGTGACGGCAGTGTCAGATCCGCGTCCAATGGAAAGTTCGTACCCGCTCAATAGGAATTCACTATGTAAAGGGTTCCCGACTCCACGATCCTGTTTGCGCTCCGCCATGACTCTGAACGGGGCATTCGCCGAGTGCAGCCCGGCGTGGGCAGCCTGAGACCTCGACAGAAAAAGGCATTGGCGGCATTCAGAATCTCGCCCGCGCCTATAGACAACTCCTATTGAACAGGGCGATGCTGTCGCGCATGGAGCGCCGCCAGCTTGAGTATTTCGTCGCTGTGGTTCAGCACGGGGGTTTCAGCCGGGCCGCCGAGGCCGAGCACGTGAGTCAGCCCTCCCTGTCGCAGGCCATCGCATCCCTGGAGAAGGATCTGGGCACCCCGCTGTTTCATCGGGTCGGCCGGACCGTCAAACTCACCTCCGCCGGGGAAGTGCTCCTCCCCTCGGCTCGCCAGATCCTGCGCGACCACGCCATTGCCCACGCCGCCGTCGCCAAGGTGCGCGGCGGCCTTGATGGCGTCCTGGATATCGCCTCAACACCCACAATCTCGGCCCATCCGCTCACAGCGATCCTTGGGCGGTTCGCTTCTGGCTACCGCCAGGTGCGGATCAACATCACCGATGCCGACATCCCCGGCGGGGCCGACCTCATCGTCGGCGGCGGCCAGTGCGAGCTCGGGGTGGTGCACCTGCCGGTGAAGTCCTCGGCGCTGGTCTCCCTGCCACTCGGCCGCCAGGTGTTCTATCTCGTCCTGCCGCCAGGCAGCCCCGACCCTGGCCCCTCGCCAGTCGACCTGTCTTTCCTCGGGAGCCTGCCGCTCATCACCACGCCCGTGGGCACCCCGTCGCGGCGGCGCCTGGAGGACGCTCTCGGGCAGGCCGGTGTGGAGGAACCCCGCGTGATCCTCGAGACGATCTATCGGGCATCGATCGTCAAGCTGGTCCTGGCCGGCGTCGGCGCGGCATTCCTGCCTGACCACCTCGCACAGGAGGCGGCCGACCTCGGAGCCCTGACAAGGCTGACCACCCCGATGGTCTCGCACGACATCGGCATCGTCCGCCGCGAAGGACCGCTCTCCCCCGCCGCGGCGGCCTTCATCGACCTGGCGATGGAGATGGCGCCCTTCGGCATGGAGCCGATCTCGTGACCCCGGTTAGACCGCGCGTTCGAACGTCACGAGCAGCCCCTCCACACCACCGGGCCCCACGCGCCCCTTGACCTCGGTCGCGGTGATCGCCTTGACTCGCCAGCCTTCGCGGGCGTGGTCATTGAGGATGCCCTCGAGCTTGCCGCCGGACATCTTGCCGCCCATGAGCCCCTCACGGAGCTCCACGACCTTGTACTCGTATGCCATGCCCGCACGCTACCCGCCGCGCCCACCCCGGCGATCCCGGCTGCGATCCGGGCCCACGAGATGACGTGACGCGCGGACGGCATTCGCGAATCGTCAGCGTGTCGCGTCATCTCGACTCCGGTGGGTGAACCGGGGTTGCGGCCCGTTCCGCTCGGGGTTGTCCACCGTCGGAGATGCGAATGCCGTCGCGCCCCTTACGCACTGGGGCAGGGACCAGGCACGTCGGGTCGGTCGCCTCGGCGGGCCCGCGCTCTCACGAGGCCAAGCAGGGGGACGTCCCGGTCCTGCTGGGGGCCGCCGTCGCCAGCGATCCGACAGCCAGCGAGAGCTGGCTCACGCTCCTCGAGGACTGACGAGGACAACCACCCGGCGGCTCGACTCGTGACTACCGGCGAGCCCGCGCGAACGCATCGATGGCGACGGCCACGAGGATGACGACCCCGAGGATGATCCGCTGGTAGATGGGATCGACCTGATTGAGGTTGAACCCGTTGTTCATCATGGCGATGAACAAGGCACCCGCCACGGTGCGCCACACGGCGCCGGCGCCACCGGCAATCGACGTCCCACCGACAACCACCGCCGCCAAGGCCCCGAACACAAAGCTGAAGTCGTCGGTGGCCTGCGCACTCATGCTCTGCGAGGCGTTGACCATCCCGGCGAACCCGGCGGCCGCACCGGTGAGCATGAACGTCGTCATGACGATCCGCCCGGTCCGCACCCCAGAGAGGATGGCAGCCTGCGGGTTGGCGCCGGTGGCGTAGACGTAGCGACCGAAACGCGTCGCCGCGAGCAACACCCAGAAGAAGGCGACCACCGCGAAGGCCAACCACGTGGCACTGGTCAGCCCGAGAAACTTGGTCGTCGCGAAGTCGCGGAAGGTTCGGCTCGGGGGGATCAGGATCGACTGGGCGCTGACCAGATAGCCGATCCCCATGATCACGTAGGACGACGCCAGGGTGCTGATGAACGAGTTGATCCGGAGCACGACGATCAGCGTCGCGTTGATCAGACCGGCCACGAGGCCCGCCAGCACGCCCGCGCACGTCCCCCACACCATGGATCCGGTGCTGATACCGACCTGGATCCCGACCAGGGGCGCGGTCACATACACCGCAGACAGGCTCACGTCGAAGTGGCCGGCGATGAGCACGAGCGTCAAGGGGGCTGCGGCGATGAGGACTGCGGACTGCTGATCGAGGATGTTGGCGACGTTGCCCATGGCAAAGAAGCCCGGCGTCGTCAGCGACAGGATGATGAAGATGCCGGCAGCGGCCCAGACGATGCCGTAGGCGGCCAGGGACGACCGCAGCCAGCCGGAGCGGGCGGCATTCACCGGGTCTGCCGGGGGTCGTGGTGTGGTGTTGACCGTCGTCATGATCCAGCCTCCTGGGGGGCGTCGGCGCGCGCCCCGGTGTTCTGGCCGAAGGCCAGGCGGGCAATCGAGCTTTCGTTGATGTCGGCGCCGGTCAACTGGCCGGCCAGTCGTCCCTGACGCATCACCACCACCTTGTGTGCCAAGCCGATGACTTCTTCCATCTCGGAGGAGACGACAACCACGCCCATCCCTGAGCGCGCGTGGTCGACGACGAGTTCGTAGATCTGCCGTTTCGCGCCGACGTCCACGCCGCGGGTGGGCTCATCGGCGATGAGCAGCCGCGGCTGCCCGAGGAGGGATCGGGCAAACAGCACCTTCTGCTGATTGCCACCCGATAGCGACGTCGCCGGCACCCGTCCCGAGGCCGCCTTGACGCCGACCGAGGCCATGGCCTGCTCGGCGCCATGCAGGGCACGGCGGGCACTGATCACGCCGCCTGACACAAACCGACGCAGGACGGGCAGCACGATGTTGTCGGTCAGGGAGAAGTCCAGGAAGAGACCCTCCGTCTTGCGCGACTCGGGGATGAGCGAGACGCGGCGCTTGAGGGCCTGAGCGGGATGGGTGAAGGCGATCGCCTCCTGGTCCAGATGAACAGCTCCGCCCGTGACCGGGTCCGCCCCGAACAGCGCTCGGACCACCTCGCTGCGGCCAGATCCCACGAGGCCGGCGAGCACGACGATCTCGCCCTCCCCCACCGTGAAGGACACGTCCTCGAAGACGCCCGCCCGACGGAGCCCCTCGACGATCAAGACGGGCGCCGCCGCGGGACGGAGCTCCTTGGCCGGGAACGTCGCCTCCAGGCTCCGCCCGATCATCGACTCGATGAGGCTGTCGTGGGTGAACTCCGCCACCGGACGGGTGTCGACGAGGGCACCGTCCCTCAGCACCGTCACCGTGTCGGCGACGGAGAGCACCTCGTCGAGGAAATGGGAGACGAACAGGATCGTCGTGCCGCGAGCGCGCAACTGGCGGAACGTCTCCATGAGCGCGGCCGCCTCGTGAGTCGCGAGGCGAGCCGTGGGCTCGTCCATGACGATGACCTCGGATCGCCGGGCCAGTGCCCGCAGGATCTCGACCTTCTGCTGATCCGCGATGGTCAAGCGGTCGACAACCTCGTCGGGGGGCACGCAGATCCCGGTCGCCTCGACCAGGTCGTCGTAGCGCCGGCGCAGTTCCCGGCCGTCGACGAAAGGCCCGCGATGCGGCTCCGAGCCGAGGAAGACGGTCTCCACCACGGATCGAGTCCCGACCAGCGCGATCTCTTGGGCAACGATGGTCACCCCGTGGGCGAGGGCATCGGCAGGACTTCGGAATGCCACGTGCTCGCCACGCAGCGTGATCTCACCTGCGTCGCGGTGATAGACGCCGGCCAGAATCTTGCCGAGCGTGGACTTGCCCGCACCGTTCTCACCGACCAGCGCGTGGATGGTCCCGGCGTGGACGTCGAGGTCGACGCCGCGCAGGGCGCGGATCGAGTCGAACGACTTGTCCAGAGACCGGACGGTGATGAGCGGTGCGGGCATCGGGGATCAGCCAGCCCATTGGGCGGTGAAGTCGCCCACGTTGTCCTGCGTGATGAGTCCGCCGTCGGGGAGGTTGGAGACGACGTCGATACCGCCGCTGACCGTGCCGTCCTTGATGGCGGCCATCATCGCCTCATAGGCCGCCTTGCCCTCGTCTACGGGGACTCCGGCGACGTCGCCGAACCAGGTCTTGGCCTTGATCGCGGCGATGGCCGGCTCGGACCCGCCCACGGAGACGGCCCGCACGTCGGTCTTGCCGGCCGCTTCGAGGGCGAGGTTGGCCCCGAGGATCTGCTGGTCACCGGCGCCGGCGAGGACCTGGAAGGTCGGGTGGGCCTGGAGCACGTCCTGCATGGCCTTGCGCGGTTCGTCGGTCCCGAGGAAGCCGCCCTCGGCCTCGGCGATGACCGTGATGCCGGGGGTCTGGCTGACCACCGACTCCCAGCCCTGGCGGACGGCGGTGTCGACTGGCGAGCCCTTGATGCCGTACATGTAGACCACGTCGCACGGGTTGAAGCCCTCGCACGCCTTGACGGTGAGCTGGCCGAGCCGCTCACCGGTGCCCGTCGGCGGCGCCAGCACGGAGGCGGACACACCCTCGACCTGCGGGTCGGCGGTGTCGAGTTTCTCGCCGACGATCTGGTTGAGGATCACCACCTTGATCCCGGCTGCGATCGCCTCCTCGATCGCCGGGGCCGCCCCGACCCCGTCGATCGTCGCCACGATGATGCCGTCGTACTTCTTGGCCGCGATGACGTCCTGGATCTGCTTGGCCGTCTTGCCGGCCTCGAACTTGGCGTCGAACTCGGTGATCTTGACCCCGTCCTTCTCGGCGAGAGCCTTCATCTCCTTGGCCGAGGCAGCGAGCCATGTGTTGGCCGAGCTGGCGGACAGGTAGGCGATCTCGATCGTGTCCGCCTCGGCCGTGTCCCCTGAGCTGGTGAGCGCGCACGCGTTGAGGCTGAGGGCTGCTGTCAAGGCGACGGCGCCGACGAGGGCGTGCCGGACAGGTGTTTTCATCTCTGGTCCCTTGTCATTGGAAGGTGGGGTGGGTCGAGGGTAAGGAGCACACGACCACCCAGACAGGCGCACAATGCACAACAAAAGGGGATCTGGCGCAGCGTTTCGCCTTCCCTGCGGCAGAACGGACTCTCAGGGATCACCCTGGCCGGACTCGCGCAGGTTGATCGCGCGGCAGGCGAGCTGCACGGCCAGCCGCTGGTCCGGGTCGTCGAGGTCGGCGGCCATGGCGATCTTGGCCCGCGCCACCCGGTTGACCACAGTGTTGCGGTGAATGCCGAGAATCTGCGCCGTCTCCGTCGGTGAGGACTCGTTGTCCAGGTAGACGTCCAGGGTGCTGATGAGCTCCCCGTCGGTATCGATGTTGAGCACCGGCTGCAGCAGGCTCTGGGCGAAGTTGCGGAACTCCTCGGAGGTGTACCAGCCGACGAGGATGCGCTTGAGTCCGACCTCGTCGATGTGATGGACCCCCGTGCGGGTGCCTCCGGCCTGGGCAATCGTGCTCGCCTCCACGGCCTCATCCAGACTCGTGCGCAGGCCTTGAAATCCGAGGTAGGGCCGACCCAGACCCGCATAGGCGCGGGCGTCGGGGCGGTCGGCCACGAACTGACGCAGCACGCGCCGGATGGCCGCCACATCGCTGGCGTAGCTCGTCGGTGCGGGCTCATCGAGCCGGATGGTCCAGGTCGTCCAACCGTCGGGACGCTCGATGAGCGGCCCGCTCAGCCCCACCTCGGCCAGCCACGCGCGCACCTGATCCGTCATGGCCAGGACCAGGACCGGGTCGACTGCCCCGGCCACCCGGATCTGGGTGACGCTGATCCACCCGTCGGTCTTCCAGCCCAGGGTGCTCAGTTGTTGAGCCAGGGCGGGGGAGGGCCGGTCCGGTGTCGCGACAATGGCGTTGAGGATCCCGAGCCGCGCCCGCGCATCACGCTCCTGTTGAAGCCGGTCGGAGATGAGTCTGGTTGCGGCATAGCTGCCACCCACTTTGAGCAGCGTGCGGGTGACGTCGCGGATGACATCGCTCGGCGAGGTCAGGTCGGCGACGAGCCAGAAGGTCGGCGGCTCGCCGCTGACCAGGGACACCGGATGCACGATCCTCGTGTCGTGCCCCTCATCGGCGCTGAGCTGCACGGCGCGTTGATCCTTGACGGACAGCGGGCGACTGAGCGGCGGGCCCGCCACCACCTGGCCCTGCGTGCCCACCAGGCTCACCCGGACGTTGAGATGGCGCTCGAGCACCTCGAGGATCCCGTCGACCCCGCGCTGAGGAGCGACCTGGGTGAGGTGGTCCACCGTGTCGACGACGATCCGCGCAGCCGTCCTGACGGGGGCCTCGATGAACTCCCGCAGGGCGTCGGCCAACTCCAAGAGCCCGTCCTGCGTGCGCAGGAGGAGCACCCCGGAGCGTTCGGCGAGGCGTCCGCTGGCCACGCCGACGTCGTGCGCTGGCGAGACGATGATGAGCAGGGGGGCGCCAGCCTCGCTCATCCATCGCAACGTCAGGTCCACCACGTAGGTGTCGACGGCCAGGGCCTGGCCGTCCAGAAGGATCACGGCATCGCGATAGTCCTCGTCGCCGCGGGCCGCGGAGGACACGACGTGGACGCGCCGGGCGACCCGATCCATCGCGCCCTGCCCACCGAGCGTGGTCGCGTCCGAGAGCCGATTCCAGGCGACCAGCTCGCGCAGGGTGATCGACTGACTCCGGCGGGCGTTCACGCGGTCAGTATGGCGTGGCCCGAGCATCCCGACCCGCCTCCCTCCGTCGCAGCTACAGGTGCTCGGCGAGGAACCGCGGCAGATTCGTGCCGAGCACCTTGGCCGCGAGGTCATCGCCCAGCCGGTCCCGCAGGGCCGGCACCAGGCGGGGAAAGTCGGCGGGTCGCTGGAGATCGCGCGTGTGCGGGATCGTGGCGGGGTCGACGAGCAGCCCGGTGAACACCGGGTCGACCACGTCGGCAATGTCGGTGATGAAGTCCGTGCCGAGCCCGACCAGGTCTGGTCCCAGAATGCCGAGAGCGTGCTCGATGTGGTCGATATAGCGGTGCACATCGGGGTCAGCATCCGCGACAAATGGGCCGAAAGCGTTGAGGCACACCATCGATCCGGTCTCGGCCATGACACGCAGCTGGACATCGGAGAGGTTGCGTGGATGATCCACCAGCGCTTGGCACGACGAGTGCGAGGCAATGAAGGGCCTGGTCGCGACCTCCGCGAGGTGGTCGAAGCCGGCCGGCGAGAGGTGCGAAACGTCCACCATGATCCGCAACTCCTCCAGGCGCGCGACCGCCGCCACCCCGAGCCCGGTCAGCCGGCCTCCGGTGTCCTGCTCGGCAACCCCGTCGGCCAGGAGAGTGCGCCGATTCCACGACAGGGAGCACATGCGGATCCCCACCCGATGCAGGGCGTCGAGGATTTCCAGGCTGTGGCCGATCGGCTCGGCGCCCTCCAGGGCCAGGAGCAGGACGATCCGACCGGACTCCAAGGAGGGCGCGATGGCCGCTGCCTCCTCGACAATCACCACGGCGTCGGCGTGGACCGCGGCCAGGTGACGGGCCTCGGCCAGCATGAGCAGGGAGCGCCGCAGCGCACCCTCACCGACGTACTGCTCCTCCGTGCAGACTGGGAGCACCTGGAGTCTGACCCCGCCGGCCCGCAGCTGTGGCAGCCACGCGTCCCCGAAGGGATCGACGTGGCCCCGTTCGCGCAGGTAGCGCACTGCCATGAGGAGGTCGTTGTGGCAGTCCGCGACCGCCCACGAGGACGGCGGCGGGCCGGCGGGGGTCAGGTGCGGTGCGGTCACCGGGCGAGCGGCCCCGCCGCCTTGACTTGCACGCGACAGGCCCGCCCAGGGACGTAGGTGAGCGGGATCTCGGCCATGGCGGTGATGCGCACCTGGTCGGGATCGGCACCGGAGCGGACCGCCGCATCCATCGCGAGTCGTCGGGCCACCTCCAGGCATTCTTCGCGACCCTGCTCCTCGTAGCGGAAGACCCGATCGACCGTGCCGGAGGCTTCGGCGATGGCGGCGCCGTAGGCATTGGCGACGGCGTGGTTTTGGGGACGGATGACCTCGCTGATGCCCTCGATCTGCGCCGGCACGAGGTGGGAGCCGCCGCCCACCGCGATGAGCGGGAAGGGCTCACGGCTGGGCTTCATCCGCTCGACCATGATCTTGATCTGGGCGTCGACCCAGGCCAGGGCCTGCGCGACGACCCGCTCGTCGAGGGTCTCCACGCGCTCGGCATCACCGAAACCGGTCAGCCGGCCGGCGCGCACGGAGACGTCGGACAGGGTGACCGTCGAGCCACCTTGGACGAGAGCCTCCGTCACGACCTTGTAGCCCACCGAGTCCGGACCCACCCGGACGTCGTCACCGCTGTCCCGCACGATGGATCCGCCGCCAAGGCCGATCGAGATCAGGTCGGGCATCCGGAAGTTGGTCCGGACCCCGCCGACCTCGATGGCCGCCGACGACTCCCGGGGGAAGCCGTCGATGAGAATGCCGACGTCCGCCGATGTCCCGCCGACGTCAATAACGATGGCGTTGGCGAGGCCGGCGAGCGCGCAGGCGCCACGCATGGAGTTCGTCGGTCCGGACCCGAGAGTGAGGACGGGGAACCGGACGGCCTCCTCGGCGCTCATCAGCGTGCCGTCGTTCTGGGTCAGGTACGACTCCACCTCCAGACCGTGGTCCTTGAGGGCCGAGTGGAAGCCGGAGACGACATTGCGGGCCACCCCGAGCAGGGAGGCGTTGAGGATCGCGGCATTCTCCCGTTCGATCAGGCCCAACGCACCCAGCTCATGGCTGAGGGAGACCGGGAAACCCTCCCCGAGAACGTCAGCGATGATGGCCGCCGCGCGCTCCTCGTGGTCCCGATTCGCAGGAGCAAACGGTCCCGCAACCGCGATGGCCTGGACCTGGCCGCGGCAGCTCTCGGCAAACTCGCGGACCGCGTCCTCGTCGAGCGGAGCGATCTCCGTGCTGTCGAACTCGTGGCCGCCGCGGACGATAGCCGAACGGCCAATGATCGTGTCGCGCAGGTCTTGGGGCCAACCGGCCCCCTGCCGGACACCAAGGGTGGCCGGGGCCGCGAGCCGCAGGGCGCCGACCCGCTCCAGATCGCGCCGCTGGATGATCGCGTTGGCGGGATGGGTGGTCCCGAGCATCGCCTGAGTGATCTGGCTGCGGTCGACCTCGGCCAGGACTTTGCTCAGGGACTCCCGAATGCCGTCAAAAGGGTCCACCGTGGTCGCCGACTTGGTCGCGGCCAGGACTGTCCCCGCGTCATCCACGACGACGGCATCGGTGTTGGTGCCGCCGACGTCGATCCCGATTCGCAAACTCATCGCGTGGCCTCCCGGCGCAGTGGGGTGAACTCGACGTCATAGCCGAAGGCCTTGGGGCCGACGACCTCAAGAAAGTCGCCATGGAGCCACTGGTCGGCACAGGGCAGCCCGAGCACAGTGACCCGGTGGCCGTAAGCCAACATCTCGGTCGTGATCGGCTCGGCCGTCTCGTGGTCGAGCATGCAGATCAGGTCCGGCGGGGTGACGACCGGACGGCCATCCTCGATGGCGAGCAACAGCTCGTTCTGGATCTCGATCCGCATGGTGCGCCCGGGATCGTCGAAGGCCTCGATGGTGACGGTGCCCCGGGCGAAACCGGTCGTGGTCCGCCGGTCCAGGTCGATGATCTTGCCCTGGAAGACAATGTGGCCCTGGGTGTAGCCCAAGAAGGCGTCCCAGGCACCCTCCTCGTGACGCTGGATCGCCCGCAGCTGACGCCCAATCGTGCTGCAGTACTCGAGCGAGTCGGGGATCGATGCCTCCTTGGCCTGCGCCACGCTCATCGGGTACGACGCGAAGGCGTTGGCCAGGCCGAGGTTCATCGCGCACTGGCGGACCAGGCGCTCGCCCATCTGGTTGGTGACCGTCTCAAAGGCCACCTTGTTGCCCTTCTCGTCGGCCAAGCTCATCGGCGTCGCGCTCAGCCCGTGCAACGTGAAGGTCGTCATCTCCACCTGCGGGAAGGCGCGGCGCATGCCGTCGGCGTCGACACAGGGAATGCCAAGCTCGGCGGCGACCGAGAGGGGGATGAGGGTGTTCATCCCGCCCACCTCGACGGGGAGGATGGCGTCAATGTCGCGGCCGATGTAGGCCGCGAGCGCCCGCACCGCCTCGGTGAACTCACTGCCGGCGGGGATCTTCTCAATGATGACCGTGGGGGCGCCGATCACGGCGACCGTGCACAGTTGCGCATCGTCGGGGAGATCCTCCAGCTTGGCGATCTGGACCGGACCGTAGTCGTCGATGGCCTGCTCGGCGATCAGCTTGGCGATGAAGGGGTCACCTCCGCCGCCATTTCCGAGGAGCGTGGCACCGAGCGCCAGCTCGTCCAGCTCGTCCTTGTCGAGCGACCTCATCTCGTCCCTTTCCGTCGAGCGACCCGCTGTCACAGTGTCGGCGTCCCCCAGAAGGTAGGCGGGCACGCGTTGCGCAGCGATGAGCACATCGCCCAACAAAAGTCGCCTTTGCAGGGCGATCCGCTGAGGTACCCGTTCGAGGCACCCCTTGATACTGAGGACGTGAGCGAAGCCCTCCTGCTGTTGAACGGCACCGACCTCGATGGCCTGGTCTCGATGGAGGCGGCCATCGAGAGTCAGCGCGCGGCATTCACCGGGCTGGCCACGGGCGCGGCGATCCTGGGAGACCGCGTCCTCCTCCCCGGCAACGACGCCAGCGTGGCGTTCAGTTACGCCGCGCGGATGTCGGCCACGTCGGCTCCGGTCACCAAGTTCGGCAGTGTCGTCCCGGCCAACCGCGAGCGCGGGCTACCCAGCGTGGCGGCGATCGTCGTCGTCCTCGACGCCGTGACCGGCCGACCCGCTGCCGTCCTCGATGGTGAGGCGGTCACCAACCTGCGCACCGTGGCCGCGACCGCACTCGCCGTCGACGCGCTGGCCCCGGACGCCCGCCGGATCGCGATCCTCGGTTGGGGGGCGCAGGGACGCCGTCACGCAGAGGTCATCAGCACGCGGCTGAAGGCCGATCGGGTCACCGTCTTTGCTCCCTCGCTGAGCGAGGCGTCCCTGGCCGCGAGTTCCCAGGGGGTGCACGGCGAGGTCCGGTGGGCATCCTCGGCGCGGGCTTGTGTGGCCGACGCCGACGTGGTCATCACATGCACGACGAGCGCCACACCGCTGATCGAGGAAGCGTGGCTGGCCGACGCCCGACTCGTGGCCACCGTGGGGTCATTCAGTCCCGAGCGTCGCGAGGTGGCCCCCGACGTGGTGCACGGCCGGCGGGTCGTCGTCGACCACGTGCCGACCGCACTCCGGCAATACGGCCCCGTCGTCCACGAGCTCGGGTCCGGCGATCTCGACGCGGCTGCGCTGGTCGGTCTGGGCGAGGTGTTGACCGGAGAGGCCACCATCCCTCCCGACGCCCGGGTGCTGTACGGCTCCGTGGGCGTCGGCATTCAGGATGCTGCCGTCGTCGACCTCATCATCGATGCGGCCCGGGCGGCCGGACGCGGCACCACCCTGCCCTGGTGAGCGGGGGAGGATCTCCTCAGGGTTACTCGTGGAGGAACTCGATGAGCGTGCGAACCCCGAAACCGGTCCCCTGACTCGACGCCCCGGACCCACGAACAGCGGGTCCGGCCACGTCGAGGTGCACCCACGGGATCTGCGCAGGCACGAACTCACCGAGGAACAGCGCCGCCGTCAACGCCCGCGCGGTGTCCGTGCCCGGGTGGTTCTTGACGTGCGCACCCGGCGCGGTGGAGCGGATCTGGGCGGCATACCTCGGAGCCCATGGCAGGCCCCACAGCGGCTCGCCGGCCCGGTCGGCCGCCGCGAGCAGAGCCGCGCCCAGGTCGTCGTCTCGCGCCACGGCCGCCCCGATCTCGGGACCGAGCGCGATCATCGCCTGGTACGTCAACGTGGCGATGTCGATCACGGAGGACGGCTCGTACTCAGTGGCCCAGGCGAGGGCGTCGGCCATGATGACCCGACCCTCGAAGTCGGTGTCGACGACCTCCACCCCGAGGCCGTTGCGGGTGCGCACGACGTCACCCGGGCGGACCGCCTTGGGTCCAGGCAGGTTCTCGACGAGGGGCAACACCGCGTGAACGGGCCGGCGGATGGCGAGCCGCGAGAGCACCGACATCGCCCCCAGCACCGCCGCGGCACCCGCCTTGTCGGTGTGCATCCCCACTTGTCCGGCCGGCGGTTTGAGCGAGAGGCCGCCGGAGTCGAAGGTGACGCCCTTACCGATCAAGGCGATCGATCCCGGCGCCGGCTCGCTGCCTGTGGGCCCGCCGGGGCGATACCAGAGTTCGACTAGCAGGGCGGGCTGCGAGGACGCCGAGCCGATGGCGAGGAGGCCACCCATCCCCTCGCGGCGGAGATCGTCCTCGGTGTGCAGCCGGAAGCCGAGACCGGCATCCTGCGCGACCTGACGCGCCACCTCCGCGAACTGCGGCGGGGTGCACTGGTTCCCGCGCGCGTCAACGAGGCGCCGGGTCAACGTGAGCGCATCGCTGAGGGCAATGGCCCGGTCGAGCGCGACGCGGGCCACCTCGACGTCCTGGCCGTCCCCGAGCACGAGGTCAACGTCGAGACCGACGTTGGCGTCCAGCAGTCCCTCGAGGACCGCCCGCAGTTGACCTGTGGGCACAGCGCCCAGGTCGAGCGTGAGGGGCGAGCCCTGCGTGACCTGAGCCGCCTGCTCGACCAGGACCCGGCCCCAGGCGCGCACCTGCTCGATCCCCTCGGGGCAGGGCGGGACGACGAGCCGGCTCAGGGTGCCATCTCGCTCGATCATCAGGGGCCGGTCGAATGCCGTGGCCCGGGCCTCGATGGCGACCTGCCAGACGGGTGCGCAGGGGCCGCGGTCACGACCCTGAATCAGCCGGAGCCGCGGTCGCCCGCGAGACGTGCCGGCTGGGGAGAGCAGCTCCATGTCGATCCTTCCTCGGGCTCCCGCTCACACCAGCATCGAATCGGAGGGGATCGGTCCAGCATGCCGGGGCGACCTTCACCGAGCCTTGGGCAGATCGCCCGACCCAGGGGTCGGTGCCGGTGCGTCACGCTGGCCTGGAGTCACTGGCAGCGGCGCCGCAACGGAACCGGTGGTGGGCCGCGGACGACCTGGCTGGCCGACTCTCCTGGGCGCCGCACGCAGAGTCCGGGGCGCCGCACGCAGGGTCCGGGGCGCCCCCGGCGGTCAGGAGGTGAGGATCGTGATGCCCTTGCCCAGAGTCTGGGTCCCCAAGATGGTGAAGAGCAGCATCATCACGGTGGCGCTGTTGAGTTGCAGCCAATCGCGCAGCCGCCCGAGCACGGGCGCGATGCGGTCACCGAAGAGCAGATACGCGCCGGTGATGACGATGGCTGGCAAGGCTGCCAGGGCGGCGAAGATCGCCAGCAGCACTAACTGCGCGGCCACCGAGACCTCGGCGACTGAGATCTCCAGGGCGCCGCTGATAATCATCGCGGTGTTCTTGGCATTGACGGCGATCAGCACTGCCATGAGGCCGAGCAGGGTGGGCGGGGCGATGGTGTCGATCTTGGCCATCCACTCCGGCTGCTTGACCGGTTCGCCCGGTGCTGGTCGCTTGCGGTAGTTCTGCACCGCCAGGGCGAGTAGGAGCAGGCCGAACCCAATGTTGAGCAGCCCCGACAGCGTCGACGGCGTGCCGGTTGACGGCTGAATGCCCAACAGGATGACCAACGCGCCCAGCCCGAAGACGCCGACGAACCAACCCAGCGTCGTGGCCAGCGCGTTCGTCCGGGCGTGTGTGGTGAACAGTGCCAGCAGCAGGATGATGATCGGCATGGGGCTGATCGCGATCCCGACCGCCGCCGACAGGAAATTCCCGATGACCGCTCCCACGATGCCCCTCCTGCTGACCGCATCACGCGCGCCGATCCTGGACCGACGTCGGGCCAGGCACAGCACATCAGACCACCAACAGCCCCGGCGCGCCACAGGGATCGCGAAACTTGGGGCCATCCTGAGTTCGGTGGTCGGTGCGAGCCTGGGGCACTAGGTTGGCCCTCGACGGGATTGACGAGCCAGTCGGCCCCCGCGAGGGGCGGCCCACGAGGGAGCGCAATGAGCAGCAACGAGGCGACCACCTATGGCGGACTGTCGATGCGCGGCTGGGTCGGCGTCGCCATCGCCGTCTTCTCCATCCTGTTCATCTTCGTCAACTGGGACGTCACGCCGATCTCGTTCATCTTCTTCAAGGTGTCGATGCCGCTGACGATTGCCCTGGCCCTGACCTTCATCGGCGGCATGGCCACGGGTGCCCTGATTATGCGGCGCCGCGCCCGCAGCTGACCGGCACAGTCGGTTCATGCCTGATTACGGTCACGATCTGGAGTTCGGGATCTTCCCGAGCCCGAATGCCACGTCGCTCCAGCACACCGTCGAGCTGGCTCACCTCGCCGAGGTCGTGGGCCTGGATCACGTCTCGATCCAGGACCATCCTTATCAGGCCAAGCACGTCGACACCTGGACTCTGCTGACCTGGATCGGTGCGGGCACGTCCACGATTCGCCTGTCTCCCAACGTCGCCAGCCTCCCCCTACGCCAGCCGGTGATCCTCGCAAAGGCGGCTGCCACGCTCGACCTCCTCACCCACGGTCGGGTCGAGCTCGGGCTCGGGGCGGGCGCCTTCTGGCAGGCCATCGCCGCAGCTGGCGGACCGCAACGAGCGCCCGGCGAGGCGGTCGACGCACTCATCGAGGCGGTCGACATCCTGCGGGCGTTCTGGCATGGCGAGACCGTTGACGTGCGCGGCACCCACTACACCGTGCGCGGACTGCACGCCGGGCCTCGTCCAGCGCACGACATCCCGATCTGGGTCGGGGCCTACAGGCCACGCATGTTGCGGGTGACCGGCCGGCTGGCCGACGCCTGGGTGCCGAGCATGGGGTATGCCGACCCGCCTGCTCTCGCCGGACTGAATGCCGTCATCGATGACGCCGCCGTGGCGGCGGGACGCTCACCGGAGCAGATTCGCCGCCACTACAACGTGTTCGGCCAGTTCGGCAGCGGCGACGGCTTCCTCCAGGGGCCGGCCTCGACGTGGGCCGAGCAGCTCGCCGAGCTGACGCTCACCGACGGCATGAGCACCTACATTCTGGGCACCGACGACCCCGACGCGATCCGTCGCTTCGCCGCCGAGGTTGCGCCCGCCGTCCGTCAGCTCGTCGAAGACGAACGGCACCGGACGGCGATCGGTGAGCGGGCGGCATTCGAATCTGTTGTGGCGCAGCCGGATCCTGAGCCGACCCGCCCGAGCCCGTCGGACGCCGGACCGCTCACCGTCCGCCCCACACCGGACGACAGGACCCGACTCACCTCCGGCATTCCCTGGTCGGAGGACACCCGGCCCTCATATCCGGAGTCGGCCCAGGCGACGTATCCGGCCGAACGCAACGCGATCCCTCAACACCTCATTGACATCCACGACGGGTTGCGCGGCGAGCTGCGGCAGCTGCGGGACGTCCTGGACCAGGTGCGCCGCGGGCAGGCGACGGTCGGGCAGGCCCGCTCGATCATCAACACCATGACGATGCGCCAGAACAACTGGACCCTCGGTGCCTACTGCGAGTCCTACTGCCGGATTGTCACTGGACATCACACGCTCGAGGACCGCAGTGTCTTCCCCCACCTGCGCCGATCCGAGCCCGCCTTGGCCCCCGTCCTGGACCAGCTCGAGCTCGAGCATCACGACATTCACGGACTGGTCGAGGACGTTGACCGCGCCCTGGTCACCCTGGTCACCTCGGACGGTGTGGGTGCCGCGGGCACTGCCGCGCTGGACGGCATTACCCATGCCGTCGATGTCCTGACCGATGCCCTGCTCTCGCACCTGTCATACGAGGAGCGCGAGCTGATCGGGCCACTGGCGCGTCACGGTTTCCAGTAGCGGCGCCGTCGGCGTCTGCCAGCGCCGCGCGGGTAAAGGAACTCCACAAAGACTTGACACATTCCAGAAAAGCGGTTTGGGTGGAGAGGTGACCACAGACTTCAAGGCCCTGCTCAAGGAGTCTGGACTGCGCGTCACCAAACAGCGGACAACGGTGCTCGACGTCGTTGGCCAGCACCCTCATTGCGACGCCGGCACCGTTTATGGCCAGTCGGCATCGATCCTTGATGCCGTCTCGCGCCAAGCGATCTACGACTGCCTGAACACCCTCACCGAGGCGGGCCTCATCCGCCGCATTCAGCCCGCGGGATCGGTGGCCCGCTACGAGTTGCGCACCGGGGACAACCACCACCACGTGGTGTGTCGATCCTGTGGCGCCGTCGCCGACGTCGACTGCGCGGTCGGCTCCGCCCCCTGCCTCGATCCGAGCGAGAGCCACGGATACGCGCTCACCGAGGCCGAGGTCAACTACTGGGGGATCTGCCCGTCGTGCGCGCTCGGGGCCACGCCCCGGGGAGATTCAGCTCACGATCCTGCACGTGCACAAGCCATTTCATCAACGCCGAAGGAGTAGTGCATTGACCGTCAACGACGACCAAGTCCTCGCCGAGATCGACCAGGCGACACCCGCCCAGGATGGGGCCGGTTGCCCCGTCGCGCACGGGAGTTCCGCCGGGGGCGACGCCAATCGGGGATGGTGGCCCAACCGACTCAATCTCAAGGTGCTCGCCAAGAACCCCGCCGTCGCCAACCCGCTCGACGACGTCGACTACAAGGCGGCATTCGAGACTCTCGCTCTGGATGAGGTCAAGGCCGACATCGCCGCGGCTCTGACCGACAGCCAGGAGTGGTGGCCGGCCGACTTCGGCACCTATGCCCCACTCATGGTCCGGATGGCATGGCACGCCGCCGGCACCTACCGCGTCGCTGACGGCCGCGGGGGCGCGGGGACGGGCCAGCAGCGCTTCGCTCCGCTGAACTCCTGGCCGGACAACGGCAACCTGGACAAGGCCCGGCGGGTCCTGTGGCCAGTGAAGAAGAAGTACGGCAAGAACCTCTCCTGGGCCGACCTCATGATCCTCACCGGCAATGTGGCCCTTGAGTCCATGGGCTTTAAGACCTTCGGCTTCGGCGGTGGCCGGATCGATGCCTGGGAGCCCGACGACGATGTCTACTGGGGCCCGGAGACCGAATGGCTCGCCGACAACCGCTACACCGGCGAGCGCGACCTAGACAACCCGCTTGCGGCGGTCCAGATGGGTCTGATCTATGTCAACCCGGAGGGCCCGGGCGGTCACCCCGACCCGCTGGCCTCGGCTATCGACATTCGCGAGACCTTTGCGCGGATGGCGATGAATGACGAGGAGACCGTCGCGCTCATCGCCGGCGGCCACACTTTTGGCAAGACCCACGGTGCTGGGGACGCCGCCCTCGTCGGCCCCGAGCCCGAAGCCGCGCCGATCGAGGCGCAGGGGCTGGGCTGGAAGAGCTCCTACGCTTCGGGCCAGGCCCTGGACGCGATCACGTCCGGCCTGGAGGTCACCTGGACCTACCACCCGACCCGCTGGGACAACGAGTTCTTCCACATCCTGTTCGCCTACGAGTGGGAGTTGTTCTCGTCCCCGGCCGGTGCCAACCAGTGGCGACCCAAGAACGGCGCCGGTGCGGACATGGTCCCCGAGGCGTTCGGGGAGGGTAAGCGCGAGCCGCGCATGCTGACCTCGGACCTCGCGCTGCGGTTCGACCCGATCTACGGGCCGATCTCCAAGCGGTTCCATGAGCACCCCGAGCAGTTCGCCGACGCGTTCGCGCGCGCCTGGTTCAAGCTGACGCACCGCGACATGGGACCGATCACCCGGTATGCCGGCAGCGAGGTGCCCGCCGAAGAGCTCCTCTGGCAGGACCCCATCCCCGCGAACGAGCTGGGCACCAGCGCGGCGGACATCGCCGACGCCAAGGCGAAGATCGCCGACGCCGGCATCACGCCCGCGGCCCTGGTCCGCACCGCGTGGGCCTCGGCTGCCACCTTCCGCAGCAGCGACAAGCGGGGCGGCGCCAACGGTGGCCGCATCCGCCTGGAGCCCCAGCGCAGTTGGGCCGTCAACGACCCGGCCGACCTCGCAGTCGTCCTCGGCGCCCTGGAGCAGATCCAGGCCGAGACGAACATCTCGTTCGCCGACCTCGTGGTCCTCGCCGGCAATGTGGGTGTCGAGCAGGCTGCTGCGGCAGCCGGTCACTCTGTCACGGTGCCGTTCAGCCCCGGTCGCGGTGACGCGACTCAGGAGCAGACGGACGTCGAGTCGGTGGGCCACCTCGAGCCGCACGCGGACGGCTTCCGCAACTATGACCGGCGCGACAACCCGCTCCCCGCGGAGTTCCTCCTGGTCGACCGCGCCAACCTGCTCGGCGTCTCCGCTCCGGAGATGACGGTGCTCGTGGGCGGTCTGCGGGCGATCGGCGCGAATGCCGGTGGGTCCACCGCGGGCATCCTCACCGACCGAGTCGGCCAGTTGACCAACGACTACTTCGTCAACCTGCTGGCGCTCGGCACCGTGTGGACCCCCAACGGCGGCAATGACGAGTTCTCGGCGACGGCACCGAATGGGGACGCCTGGACGGCCACCCGCGCGGACCTGGTCTTCGCCTCGAATGCCGAGTTGCGCGCGGTCGCCGAGGTCTATGCCAGCGACGACGCCGGCGACAAGTTCGTCGCCGACTTCGTGGCCGCGTGGGCCAAGGTCATGGACGCGGATCGGTTCGACCTGCACGCCTGACCCACCTTTCCCGCCTGAAGTGCGTTGGTGGGGGTTCGCAAGGGTTGTTTTCCCTTGCGAACCCCCACCTTCTGCGCCAGCGGGCCGACCAACCCCGGAGAGACCCGACCAGCACGCGGCCCGAGGCGAATGCCGCAGGCGCCGTTCGCTTGCCCCGAGCCGAACGCCGAGGATCCCGTTCCCCACAACCTCGCCGGTCCCGTTCCCCACAACCCGCCAGCCCCGTTCTCACAACCCCGCCGAATGCCGTGGGTCCCCTTCCTCTTGGCTGGCCACATTGCGGGTCGCGAGAGGGGCGGCTGGGCGCCGGAAAGGCGGACAACTGGCCGACTCTCCGGTCGCCTACAGTCAGAGCCGCCGGAAAGGCGGACAACTGGCCGACTCTCCGGTCGCCTACAGTCAGAGGCACCGGAAAGGCGGACAAACTGGCCGACCAAGCGTCGTCACGGTCGCGAGCAACGGGCGACCGGCGACGTCGAGGCGGTCCGCTGCGTTGCCTCGCTGCTGCGCGAGTTCGAGGTGATCTGGCGAGGCCGGGTCGATCGGATGGACGCACCGATCGCCCTCGACCCCACCACCCACCCTCCGGAGTGCTGACATGCCTGTGATCAACGTGACGACAGACCTCGACACCAGAACCCTGGTCATCACGGCCCACTTCAACGCGCCCGTCGCCCGGGTCTGGGCGCTCTATGCCGACCCGCACCAACTCGAGCAGGTCTGGGGCCCTCCGACGCACCCGGCGACGTTTGTGCGGCATTCGCTCGCGGTTGGCGACCGCAGCGAGTACTACATGACGGGTCCCGAGGGGGAGCGGTTCTACGGCTGGTGGCAGATCACGGCCAGCCAGGAGCCCGAGTTGTTCGCGTTCGAGGATGGCTTTGCCGACGAGAGCTTCGCCACCAACCCCGATTTGCCGGTGTCACACAACGTCTATCGGCTCACGCCCGACGACGACGGCACCCTGGCCACCTTCACGACGACATACGACTCGGCAGCAGATCTGCAACAAGTCCTCGACATGGGGATGGAGGAGGGCGCGACCCAAGCCATCAACCAGATTGATGCCTTCCTCACGGCCGCCTGACCTGCCCCGCGGGGCGCGCACCGGGCACCCTTCGAGTCGCGCGCGCCCGCGACCGGTTCAGCGCAGGAGTGGCCGGAGCGCGACCTCAAGGACGTGCTCATGCAGCGTCGCATAGGCGCCACCGAGCTCACCGAGCTGCTCGAACACCTCGTTGGACACCGACGCCGTGAGCAGCGTCCAGGCACACAGGCCGGCGAGCAGCAACGCAGGGGGCAACTCCTCAGGGCTCATCCCGAGCTCCGCCCCGATACCCTCGGCGACCGCGAGGGCTGCGGCCGACGCCTCCGGCCGACGCGACTCGGGCGCGACTCGGCGCAGGCGCACGATGTCGCGGATGAGGTCAATGAGGGTCACCTGGATGCGCGTGCCAGGGTCGGTGGTCCGGTCCGGCGGGGCGGCATACCCCGGCACGGGTGACCCATAGAGCAGCGCCCAGTCGTGCGGGTTGGCGATGGCCCAGGCCCTCAAGGCGCGCCCGACCGTGAACCACCGATCCCTCAGGTCCGCGTCATCCACCCCGGCCAAGGCCGCCTCCACCGCGTCCGCCATCGCATCGTACGACTCGATGATGAGCAGCGTCAGGAGCTCGTCGCGACTGGCGACGTAGCGATAGACCGCTGAGGACGCCATCCCGAGATCGCGGGCAATGGCCCTCAGCGACAACGCTGCCGGACCCACCTGGGCCAAGTGCTCCCGCCCTAGGCGCAGGATTTCGCCTTCGAGGCGGGCCCGGTTTGCCGCTCGAATGCCGCCCGCCTGCTCGCTCATGAGCCCAGCCTGCCGCTCGGCACACCTCGTGGTCAAGACGGAACGAGTGCACTGCTCTTGACAAACAAGAGCAGTGCACTCATCCTAGTTTTGAGAGCAGTGCTCTCAACAAGAGTGGCCAGGGAGCAGCCCCGGCCAAGCAACCAACCGACAGGGGTTTGTGATGGCACGTCAGATCGTTCTCGGGGCGGGTGGAATCGGACGCAGCACAGCGGACGCCCTCGCTCACGCCGGCCACGACGTGGTTCTTGTTTCCCGGTCCGGGCGGTCCAGCACCCACCCGGCCGTGCAGGCCCGGTCGCTCGACGTCTCCGACATGGCGGCCCTGAGCCGGGCCGCAGGCGGAGCGGCCACCATCATCAACGCGCTCAACCCGCCGAGCTACACCGCGTGGGACCGCGACTGGCCGCCCATGGCCGATGCCATCCTGGCCGCGGCACAGTCGACCGGCGCGAGCCTGGTCACGGTGTCCAACCTCTATCTCTACGGTGAGGTCGACGCGCCGATGACCGAGGAGACCGCCATTGCGCCGAACGGCGTCAAGGGCCAAGCCCGGGCGCAGATGTGGGCCAACGCGTTGGCCGCCCACGAGAGCGGGCGCGTGCGGGCGACCGAGGTCCGCGCCAGCGACTACATCGGTCCGGCGACCCTGACCTCAAGCGTCCTGACGACCCAGGTCCTCCCCGGGCTCCTCGCGGGCAAGCGCCCCGTCCTGCCGTTCGGCCGGGCCGACATGCCGCACTCCTGGACCGTCGACCTCGATGTGGCCCGGCTCATCACCGCCCTGGTCGACCGCGACGAGGACGCGGACTGGGGGCGGCCCTGGCACGTCCCCACTGCGGCGCCGGAGACCGTACCCGGGGTATGCCGCCTCGCCGCCCGCGCGGCCGACCTCCCGGACCGCTCCGTCCGCGTCCTCCCGCGGGCGCTGGTCAGCGTGGGTGGTCTGGCCGTGCCCCTGTTTCGGGCCCTGTGGGAGACCCGGCATCAGTTCGAGCGCCCCTTCGTCATCGACGGGTCGGCTGCACAAGAACGCTTCGGGGTCACACCGACGCCCCTGGCCGACGCCGTGCAGCGCACCGTGGCCGCCCTCGGCGCGTCCTCGATCCTCGCCGAACCCCTAACTGCCTGACAGGTTCCCGACAGGTACGCCGCTGACAGTGGAGGGCAGACGGCGATGAAACCCATCGCCCCCACCCCAGGAGCAACACCGATGCAGCGAAAGAAGATCATCCTCACCGCGGCCGGAGTCGCCCTCGCTGGCGGCCTCGTCGCGGGCGGGAGCGCCCTCGCCTTGGCCGACACGGCCACCCCCTCCACGGGCACGTCTGCCGACGCCAACAGCGGGTCGGCCGGGACCGACGGCACTTCGCGCATGGGTGGGCACGAGCACACACCCGTCACCGGCGATGAGCTGACCAAGGTCACCGACGCCGTGACCGCCTACGACGCCAGAATCACGGTCTCCAGTGTCGAGAAGGACCCCGACGGCTCCTACGACGTCCAGGCAACCAAGGACGGTGCCGACATCCGGCTCGAGGTGAGCGCTGACCTGGCCACCATCACCACCGGTGGCGGCAAGGGTGGCGCCGGTGGCCGCGGCGGCATGGGCGGGTCCCAGGACACGCCCGTGACCGGCGATGAGGCCGACAAGGTCATTGCGGCCGTGCAGGCCCAGGACTCTGCGGCCACGATCACGCAGGTCCGCATGGACCCCGACGGCTCTTACGACGCCATCGGGACCAAGGACGGCAGCCCGGTCATGTACGACGTATCTGCCGACCTGGCCACCATCACCGAGAACACCGCCATGGGCGGCGGGTCCGGCGGCCGTGGCGGCCACGACGACCAGGGCCAGACGTCCGGCACGACGTCGACTGACCCCACCGACGCCAACGGCACCACCTGACCCGTCCCTCGGCCCCATAGGCCGCCGCGGCATTCGTCATGAATGCCGCGGCGGTCTGTCGCGTTGCCGGCCTCCGCAGGCCGGGACGACCCCGGCCCGGGGGCTGCGGCACTCTCAGGTCAGGACGGTCCGCCGACCCGGACGATGAGGGACTGCGGGGCGATCTCGAGCAGCAGGCTGCGCGCCTCACCGAGGACGTCGCCGTCGGCCTGCACAGCCTGGGCCTCGTCCACGGTCACATGGGCCCGGGTCGCGCTGAAGCGGTCAAGCCGGGCATGGTTCGAGCCGCGCTGCGTGAGCACGTGCGCGGCGACAGCGGCCCAGCCCCCGAGGCCTTTAGGACTGATGACGACAAGATTGAGCAGCCCGTCATCGACGGCCGCATCGGGCATGAGCACGATCCCGCCGGTCAGGCGACCGCAGTTGCCTGCGAGCACCGTCCGCGTCCGGAAGTGTTGCGGCTCAGCGTCATCGAGCACGAGCGTGGTGTGGAAACGGCGGCGCAGCAGGTTGCGCATCCCGCCGCTGAAGTAGGCGGGCCAGCCGATCGAAGCCTTGAGTTCGTCGGACGTGTCATCCATGATCGCTGCGTCGAAACCGAGCCCGGCCATGACGAGAAAGGCATGCCGCCGCGGGGAGCCGCCATCGTCGGGATGGTCGCCCTCCGCTGGCTGCTCGGGATGCGGCTCCGCCGGAATGCCGTGTGCTCGCGGCTCCTCACCGGCGACCATCGGCTCGTCGGCGGCCGGGTCCGGATCCTGCACGGCGACCCCGGCAACGGGCTCCTCGACCGTCGCCGAGTCGGCCTTCACCGGCTCGTCGTGCGCGGGCACCTCGTGCGCGGGCACCTCGTGCGCGGGCTCCTCGTGCGCAGGCTCCTCGTGCGCAGGCTCGTGCACGGGGCCGGGCCTCACGTGGTCCGGGTGGGGGTCCAAGGTGACCCAACCGACGTCAATGTGCCGGTTGCGCCCGGTCATCGCGACGGCGAGGGCTTCCTCCAGGGACTCCGCGGGGACCCGCAAGTTGCGGGCCAGCAAGTTGCCGGTGCCCGCGGGGAGCAGTCCCAGGGGCGTGGTGGTGCCGGACATCGCCTCGGCGACGAAACGCACGGTGCCATCGCCTCCGACGGCGCAGATGAGGTCAACATTGGCCGCCAGCGCCACGCGGGCCTGGCCGCTGCCCGGGTCCTCGGCTGTGGTCTCGAGGATCAGCGGCGCATCCCAGCCCGCCTCCGTCATGACGCTCGTGACCTGAGCCGCGAATCCCGCAGCGGAGGAGACCTTGGTGGGATTCACAACGATGGCGGCCCGCTTCTTGGGCGGGGGTGGCTCATCCTCGGCGCCCTTGCGGAAACTGTCCCGGGTCGGACGTATCGCCGCGTGCCGACCCGCTCCCGCCCGGCGGTCGCGGACCAGGCCGATGACGAAGAGCAGGGCGAGGAGCGCAGCCAGCATCCCGGCCACGGCCAGGACCCACACCCACCACTGCGCTGCCACGATGCGAAACGGTATCGCAGCCGCTGGGTCATGCGTCCCATACCCGAGCGCCGGTAGGGTCCGCAGGCATGGCGGATGAACGAGCGGGCGGCATTGTGCCGGACGACAAGGACTGGACCTGGACCCTTGAGCGCGCGTGCCCCGACTGCGGGTTCGTGGCGGCCGCGGTCGGGGACGCCGACATCGCGCGCCTGCTCACGGCATTCACCGATCCCTGGCCCGAAGTCCTGCTGCGCGCCGACGTGCGGGACCGGCCGGACTCGGCGACGTGGAGTCCCCTGGAGTACGGCGCCCACGTCCGGGACGTGTGCCGGCTGTTCGCGCAGCGCACCGACCTCATGCTCGAGGAGGTCAACCCGCCCTTCGCGAACTGGGATCAGGACGTCACCGCGATCGAGGACGACTACGCCGGACAGGAACCCCATGCGGTAGCGGGCGAGATCCTCGCCTCGGGCGTCGCCTGGTCGAGTCGGTATGCCGCGCTGACGCCGGCGCAGTGGGAGCGCACGGGGGTGCGCAGCAACGGGTCGGTGTTCACCGTGCGCACGCTCGCGCAGTACGGGCTGCACGACCTGCGCCACCACCTGTGGGACGTGGGCGTAGACGTGCCTCGGGGTTGACCCGGAAGACCCGTTTGCGACGTCAGCGCCCCTCGGTCCGCAGTTGCGATGCGATGTCTGCAACGTCATCGAGCTCGCCGGTAGCCACGGCGATCACCAGGTCGTAAGCCTGGTCGTTGGTCAGCACGAGTCGGCGGTCGTTGATACCGAACAGGGCGATGGCACCGGCCAGAGCGAGTCGCTTGTTGCCATCGACCAGGGCATGGTTGCGGGCGATGGAATGCAGGAGCGCGGCAGCCTTGAGCTCGAGGGTGGGATAGGCGTCCTGCCCGAATACCGTGGCGCGTGGTCGACCTACAGCAGACTCGAGCAGGCCGACATCCCGGACGGCGACGTCGCCGACAGCCGCCTCGGCGACCCGCAGGAGGTCGTCAAGGTCGAGGTATCGCATCTATTGGCCTAGACGCTCGAGCGCGTCGGCGAAACGCGGCAGCTCGGTGGCCAGCACCTCATCGAGCAGGTCTCGCTGATCGGCCTGGGCGACGTAGTCGCGCACGGCCTGCCGCGCGACGTCCTGCATCGAGCGGCCCTCGCGCTCGGCCCGGGCGCGCAGAGTCTGGGTCTCCTCATCCGACAGTCGCAGTGTCATCGCCATCCATCCATGATACCAGCGCTGATACCAGATCCTGCTGCACTGCCGCGGCCCTGTCACACTGTCGGTCATGCCCACCTCCTCGGCGCTGCTCGCCTTCGTCGCGGCCAGCGTGGTCATCGTCGCCATCCCGGGCCCGAGCGTGCTGTTCACGATCGGCCGCGCCCTGTCCGGAGGGCGTCGCGCGGCCTTGCTCACGGTGCTCGGTAACGCGCTCGGGGTCCTGGCTCAGGTGCTTGCCCTTGCGGTGGGCCTCGGCTCGATCATCGCCGCGAGCGCGACCCTCTATACGGCGGTCAAAGCGGTGGGTGCGGCGTATCTGATCTGGCTCGGCATTCAGGCCATTCGCCATCGCGGGGATCTGGCGGCGAGTTTCGAGGGTGCGATGGTCGCGCCGACGCCAACGGTCCATGTATTGCGTCAGGGCTTCCTCGTCGGCGTGACCAACCCCAAGACCATCGTCTTCTTCTCGGCTCTGCTGCCGCAGTTCATCGATCGCGGCGAGCCGGTGTGGAGCCAGTTCGTCATCTTGGGCCTGGTGTTCACCGCCGTGGCGATCGTCGGGGACAGCCTGGTGGCCCTCGCGGCGGGAGCGGTCCGCGACCAGGTCGCGCGGCGGCCCGAGCGGGTGGGGTGGCTCGGCGGGATCGGCGGCGCCCTGATGACCGCGCTGGGGGTCTTCACCCTCGTCTCCAGCCGTCCGACGAACTGACCGGCTACCCCCGCGGTCTTGGCGACGACGACGGCGGGGTTTAGCGTCGGGGCAGCGTCAGGGTCCGGCCGATATACCGGACGACGATCCAGAACAGCACTCCGGTGACGATGGTCAGGACACACCTGAGGTTGGCCAGGTCCAGTGAGCGTTGGACGGGCCAGACCTGAGCGAAGTCGGAAATCTGGGAGGCTGGCTGGACATTGAGCACCTCGAGCACCACGACCGTCGCCATGATGACCGAGCACAGCCACCACCCCAACACTACGAAGCCGGCAAGTCGGGGGGCGGAGTGCGGCGACAGTCGCCGATCAGCCCCGCGCCCCGCCGCGATGACGAGCGCGTGCATAACCAGATAGCCCTGCCACACCCCGACGATGGGCACGAACCAGATGCGCACGGGCCATCGGGGGTCGGTGGACAATCCCTCGCGGTCGAGGCGGTCGCTGTCCCACACGGCCTGGAGCCAACGCACAAAGGTCGCAACGGCGACGAGGAAGGTGATGAGGCACAGCCCCGCCGTCGCCAGGTGGGTGCGGTCGATCTGCTGCAGCTGCCCCGCGCTGGGCGCAACCCCAGCAAATGCCAGGTCGAGGATGCGCTCGGAGCGTGCCGTGAACCCCATGCTCACCGCAGCCGCCAGCATGCTGGCCCAGAGGCACACCTCGAGCCCGCGCAGGCGGTTGACCACAAGCCGCAGTCCTGCCTCCCCAGCCACAGCGGCGAGTATGCCGCGGCTGGCATGGACGCCAAAGGTCCAACGGGCGCGCGACTCATGGCTAACGCTCAGGTCCAGCCGGCCAGGAGGGCCAGCCACGGAGAGGAGCAGCACGGCCCTTGCCGCGTCGCTCTAGGCCCCGGGGCTTCCTGCGGGCGCAGGTCCCCCGGGGGATGGCTACCGAGTCGGTTACCCCTTGGTAGCGGGGGTCATCACCCCGCTTACTGATGGGTAACCGGATCGGTATCCGCATGCGCCGATGAACCAGGCGGAGCTGTCGGAGCCAGCCGGCCGCCGACCCCTCAGGCCCAGCCGGCTCGCAACGCGAGCGTGAGGAGCAGCCCCGCCCCGGCCGAGGACAGCGTGCGGACGTGGTTGCCCGTCGTCCAGACCTGGACATAGTGCGCCCAGGCTTCGAGCGCGCCGGGATCCGCCACCGCGACGGCCGCAAGAGCATTGTTGCGGGGCACGTGGAACGCGATCGTCATCACCGGGGTGACCAGCGCGGCCAGGGCCCCGGCAGCGGCGAGCCCGGCGCCAGGCCTTCCGAGGTCGCTCAGCGCCCGGATCGCCACCGGGATGGCCAGGGCGCTGGAGCCGAAGAGCAACGCCATAAAGGCGGGCGACGGCGCCGCGACATTGATCGCCTGCATCGCCTGCAACCCCACGGAGCCGGGCGCCTGGGCCAGGCCGGTCATGACAAAGGAGGAGAAGGCGAAGAAGACTCCGCCGCTGAGGGCAGCGCCGACCGCCGCCGCCGTGGTCACCGGGGCCGGCCAGTCGCGCACAAGATTGAGCAGGTCCATGCCTCTATTCGACCCGCCCGCGACGAGATGATCCATGGGTCATGGTCTTGAAAACATACGCAAGGCTCTTCCGCGACCGGCCGCGGCGGCATACCGTCGGGGGATGGACGAGCTCGGCGCCTTCTTTGACGGACCGCGGGCGCGGCGCGCCTTCACCCTGCGGGCCCTCCTCGCCGCACCCTGGTCGATCGAGGTCCGGGACGAGGCGCCGTTGGCTGTCGTCGTCGTCGCCGCCGGCGGCGCGTGGCTGCGCGTCGGCACCGGCGACGAGATCCCGCTGCACCCCGGCGATGTCGCCCTCGTGCGCGGCCCCCACGGGTATGCCGTGGCCGACACTCCAGGGGCACCCGCCACCGTCATCGTGCTCCCCGGGCAACAGTGTGTGTCCCCCGCCGGGGAATCGTTATCCGCGGCGATGACCCTCGGCGTCAACACCTGGGGCAACTCACCCGTGGGGGAGACCTGCCTGCTCGTCGGCGCGTATCACGGCGATGGCGAGCTTGGGCAGCGCCTGACCGATGCCCTCCCCGAGGTCGCGATCCTGCGGGCTGGCGAGTGGGACGACGCGGTCGTGGCGCTGCTCACCGCCGAGCTGCCGTCGACGGCCCTGGCGCGCGATGTCGTCCTGGATCGGCTCCTCGACGTCCTGGTCGTCACCGCGGCGCGCGCCTGGTTCGCTCGGCCGGACGCGGACCGCCCAACCTGGGCGGCCTACGACGATCCACTGGTGGCCCAGGCTGTTGCCGCGATGCAGGATGCCCCCGAACGGCCGTGGACCGTCGACTCCCTGGCCCGGAGCGTGGGGCTGTCGCGGGCGGCATTCGCCCGCCGTTTCCACGTCAGTGTCGGAGAGCCGCCGATGACCTACCTCACCCGGTGGCGGATGGCGCTGGCCGCAGATCTGTTACGGGAGTCGGGGGCGAGCGTCACCTCGGTCGCGAATGCCGTGGGCTACGCGACGCCGTTCGCGTTCAGCACAGCATTCAAGCGGCACTACGGCCGCAGCCCGCGCGGCTATCTGCGGCCGACCGGGTGAGGGGCTTTCGGAAGGACGTCACCTGGCCCGCGCCGCGGTCAACCTCGCCAGACCGACACGGGGGGTCGGGTCAGACCGTCGGGGCCTCTCGCCTGTCGGATTCGTCCCCCTCGGTCAGGGGCGGCCGCCAGCGGACCGGCAGCGCGACGATTTGGGCCGCCATCCGCTCGGTGATCGCCCTCACCACCAGGACGGCGAAAATGGCGGCGACGCCAGTGAGCGCCCCGACCACAGCGTGCGCGCTCAGCGCCCGAATGCCGACGGTGATGAACTCGCCAAGGGTCTCCTCGCCGGCCCTGGTGTCGACAGCGCGGGCGACAACACCTGCTGCCAAGGAGAGCACCCAGAACCCCCACCACCAGCCCGCCAGACGCAGGGCGCGGCGCCGACGTCGAGCAACCGCGTCCTCAGGGTCTCCGGCCATCGGCGAAGTTCCCGCAAGCAGCATGTCGCGAGCGATGCTGGGCGGGCGGGTCAAATTCAGAACCGGCAGAAACCACGCCCCGATCGCCCATCCGCGCGCGAAGCGGGCATCGGCCAGTCGCAACCGATCCGAGCCGTAGGCCTGGTAGAACCAGGCGACGAAGATGATCGCGGCGATGAGCAGCGTCGTCGTCACGACCACGGCGACGACCGTTGTGACCAGGTCGAACCTCTCGGCTGCCGCCATCGAGGGCGGGTTGGTCCGCCAACCCGCCAAGACCAACGCCTGCCAGAAGCAGACGACGGCCTTGAGGCACTGGCTAGCCCCGGAGATCCCGAGCGCCCAGACGACGACGCGTGAGAGCGTGACGAACCTTTGACCAAGCACCGTGCCGCTGCGCTGCGGTCGATCAAGGCGCACCATCGCACTCCAGCTGGTGCCGGTCCACTGCCGCAGCCGGGAATCGTCATCGGGATCGGGGTACCAACCCGGTCGGGCGAGGACACTTCCCTGCAGCTGCGTCATAGCGCCTTTCCTACCAGGCCGGTCCCCTTTCGGCAGGGCATTCAAGCGGCATGACGGCCACAGCCCGCGCGGCTATCTGCGTCCGTCCGGGTAAGGGCTCCGGAGAAGGGGACCACTGGCCGACTCTCCGGTGATCGCGGCTGCCGAGCAGCGGAAAGGGGGACATGGGGCCCACTCTCCGGGGGGGCAGGGAGGGCGGGCAGCAAACCGGTCGAGAGGTCCCTGGCCCCGTCGATAAACTCACGGACGTGATCGACATCCGCCTCGTCCGCGACCAACCCGACATCGTCCGCGCCAGCCAGCGCGCCCGGGGTGAGGACGAGTCCGTGGTCGACCAGATCCTGCAGGCCGACACGGAGCGGCGGACGTCGCTCACGGCATTCGAGAATCTGCGCGCCGAGCAAAAGGTCATCGGCAAGGACGTCGCCCGCGCCCAGGGCGAGGAGAAGCAGGCGCTCCTGGCCAAGACCAAGCAGCTCGCGGCCGATGTCAAGACGCTCCAGGCGGCCTCGGACGATGCGCAGGTGCGGCTCGACACGCTCATGCGGACCATCGGCAACGTCGTCGAGCCCGATGTGCCGGTCGGGGGCGAGGACGACTACGTCGTGCTCGACACGGTGGGGACGCCGCGCGACTTCGCCGCTGAGGGGTTCGAGCCCAAGGACCACCTCGACCTCGCCGAGGGTCTCGACGCCATCGACATGGCGCGCGGGGTCAAGGTCGCGCAGTCGCGCTTCTACTTCTTGAAGGGGGTCGGGGCGCGGCTGGAGATGGCAATGCTCGGGCTGGCCATGCAGAAGGCGATCGCGGCGGGGTTCGTCCCGATGATCACGCCGACGCTGGTCAACCGGGCGACGATGGCCGGCGCCGGGTTCATCGACCACCACCTCGACGAGGTCTATCACCTGCCCGCCGACGACCTGTTCCTCACCGGGACCTCGGAGGTGGCCCTCGCCGGTTATCACGCCGACGAAATCATCGACCTGAGCGCTGGGCCGATCCGGTATGCCGGGCAGTCGACGTGTTACCGCCGCGAGGCCGGGTCATACGGCAAGGACACCCGCGGCATCATCCGCGTGCACCAGTTCAACAAGATTGAGATGTTCGTCTACTGCCGCCCCGACGAGGCTGCGCAGGTACACCGCGAGTTGCTGGCGCACGAGCAGGACATGCTCGCCGCGATCGAGGTCCCGTATCGAATCATCGACACCGCGGCCGGGGACCTCGGCGGGCCGGCCGCGCGCAAGTTCGACTGCGAGGCCTGGGTGCCGACCCAGGGCAAGTACCGCGAGCTGACGTCGACGTCGAACTGCACGACGTTCCAGGCGCGCCGGCTGGGCACACGCTTCAAGGGAGCAGCCGGCAACGAGATCGCCGCAACCCTCAACGGCACCCTGGCCACGACGCGTTGGCTCGTCGCGATCCTGGAGAACCACCAGAAGGCCGATGGCTCGGTCGTGGTCCCCGAGGCGCTGCGCCCCGGCGTCGGCCTGGACGTGCTGACCCCCCGCTGACGTCACGTCCGGCACGGCATTCTGCGACAACGACCACGTTGCCGGACGCAAGAATCCGCCGTGAGGGGGAGCCGCATGTCGGCGTCCGTCCTTAGGCTGGCGGGGTGACCAGCGTGACCGTCCCGTATGCCGTGAGCTCCCGGGTCTCGCCGTGGGCGCGGCTGCGCGGGTGGTTTGCCCTTGACGACGACTGGGTGCGGCCCGCGCCAGCGATCGGCGTGCAGGATCTCGTGCTCGCGGCCACGATGGAGTTCGTCGGGCTGTTCTTCCTCGAGCTGAGCCGCAGCCTCGGAGCCCTGGATCACGTCACCGAGCCGCGGTGGCTGCAGTGGTTGGCCGTCTCGACCGGTGCGTTCCTCCTCGTCGGGCGGCGCCGCTACCCCCTCACGGTTGGGGTGCTCGCGAGTGCGCACATGTTCGTCGTCGGCATCGCGATGCCGATGGTCATGGGCCAACTGTCACTGCAGGTCGTCTACTTCGTCGCCTACCTGTCGATGGTGTCGTGGGGGCGGGAGCGCCGGACGACGTTCCTCGTCATCTCGCTCGTCGTCCTCAGCATGTTTGTGTGGGTGGCCTGGCAACTCGTCGTCGGATCCGGCGTCGACGACATGCTCGCCGAGAGCGACAGCGTCACCCCCCAGGGGATCTTCACGCCGGTCACCGCCGCCGTGCTGATCACGGTATCGGTCAACATCCTTTACTTCTTCGGCGCCGTCCTCGGCGGACAAGTGTCCTGGCGCAGTGCCCGCCAAAAGGCCCGCCTCGCGGAACAGGCCGAGACGATCGCCACCCAGGCCGACACCCTGCGGCGGCAGGCCATCGTCGACGAGCGACTGAGGATAGCTCGCGAGCTGCACGATGTCGTCGGACATCACGTGTCGGTCATCGGGGTGCAGGCCGGGGCCGCCCGGCGTGTCCTGCAACGGGATCCGAACGCCGCCGCTGCCGCATTGAGCACCATTGAAACCTCCAGCCGGGACGCAGTCACCCAGATGCGAGCCCTGCTCGGCACCCTGCGCGACCTCGAGGGCGACCAGAGTGCGACCCTCCCCGGCATGCCCTCGCGGGCGCCCGAGCCGGGGGTGTCGGACCTGCCCATGCTCGCCGCCGAGCGCACCGCCAACGGCACCGAGACGGCATTCGAGCTCGTCGAGACCCCCACCGGAGCGGCCCAGACCCTCAGCGGGCCGGAGTCCCTCACCCTCTACCGCGTCGCCCAGGAAGCCCTGGCCAACGTGGCACGGCATTCGACCGCCCAGGCCGCCCGCGTCGTCCTGCGCGTGGTCACCCAGGGCGCCCGGCCCTATGCCGAGGTGGAGATCCTCGACGACGGCCGCCCGATGCCGGGCACGTCTGGGTCGGGCCTGGGGCAGTTGGGCATGCGCGAGCGGGTGGCGTCGCTGCACGGCGTCGTCGAGATCGGACCGCGCGTCGGGGGTGGCTATCGTGTGCGCGTACGGATACCGCTGGGGGGACCACCGTGACCACAACGACTCATGAGAATGTCGCCGCGCCGTTGCGCGTCCTGATCGTCGACGACCACCACCTCGTGCGGTCCGGCTTCTCGATGATGTTGTCGGTCGAGGATGATCTCGAAGTCGTCGGGGACGCCGACAACGGCGCCCGCGCCATCGAGGTGGCCCGCGCGACGCGACCCGATGTCGTCCTCATGGACGTCCAGATGCCGGTGCTCGACGGGATCGAGGCGACGCGCACGATCGTCGCGGAGGATCTCGGCAAGGTCGTCATCCTCACGACGTTCGACCGAGACGACTACGTCTTTGATGGGTTGGCGGCGGGCGCGAGCGGGTTCCTGCTCAAGAACAGCGAGCCCGAGCAGCTCATCGAGGCCGTCCGGGCCGTGGGGCGGGGGCATGCCCTGTTGGCGCCCGAGGTGACGCGGCGGGTGATCGCGGCGATGACCAGCGGGCAGGGAGGGTCGCCGGGCAGCGGAATGCCGCCGTCGGACCAGGCCTCACCCGGCCAGGTCGTCGGGGGCGCGACGGCGGGCTCGGCCCCATCGAAGGCGGCGGCCGTCGGGCGCGTCAGCGCCGGGGAAGTGGCCGCGCTGGCGCAGCTCACTGAGCGGGAGCGGGAAGTCCTCACCCTCGTCTCGCGCGGCATGTCCAATGCAGAGATCGCGCGCGAGCTGTTCCTCGGCGAGGCGACCATCAAGACGCACGTCTCCAACACGCTGGCCAAGCTGCATCTGCGCGATCGAGTGCAGGCGGTGGTGTTCGCCTTCGAGAACGGCCTGGCCGGCGGCGACTGACCCGCGCCAGTTAGCAACCCGCCGCCCCCGCGGAAACTTCACCCCCGCGCCGGCAATATCACCCGCGCGTGTGAACAACCCGCGCCCTCCCCCGCAGGATTGACCTGCCCGGACCTGACGTTCCGCCCGCAGGGGGATCCCCGCCCCGGACAACGCTCCTAGCGTGAAGCCATGATCGACATCCAGGGATTGCGCAGGACATTCGGCGACGTGACCGCCGTCGACGACGTGAGCTTCACAGTCGCCGACGGCCTGATGACCGGCTTCGTCGGGGGCAATGGCGCGGGCAAGACCACGACGATGCGGATGACCATGGGCTTGCTGGCCCTGCACAGCGGCCAGGTCCTCTGGAACGGCCGCCCCATCACCGCCCAGGACCGCCGCGCCATCGGCTACATGCCCGAGGAGCGCGGCCTCTACCCCAAGCAGAAGGTCATCGACCAGCTCGTTTACCTCGGGGAGCTCTCTGGGATGACCGCCAAAGCCGCCAAGGCTGAGATCCTGGACTACCTCGACCGCTTCGGCCTCGCCGACCGGGCGGGCGAGCGCGTTGAGAAGCTCTCCCTCGGCAACCAGCAGCGGGTCCAGATCGTCGCCGCCCTGATGAACCGCCCCGAGGCGCTCATCCTCGACGAACCCTTCTCGGGGTTGGATCCCACCGCAGTGGATGCCATGGCCGACCTGCTGCGCACCCACGTGGCGCGCGGCATTCCGGTGCTGTTCAGCAGCCACCAACTGGACCTCGTCGAACGCCTCTGCGACCGCCTCGTCGTGCTGGCCCGCGGCCGCGTCGTCGCCGATGGCACGACCGAGCAGCTGCGCACCAAGGGCCCGGTGCGATACCGGCTGGTCCTCGGCGGCGATGCCGGCTGGGTCCGCGACCTTCCCGGCCTCCACCCCACCGATGTCGACGGCAACACCGCCATCATCGAGCTCAACGGCACCCCTGGCGCGGACCAAGCCCTGCTCGCAGAGGCCCTCCGACGCGGATCCGTCACCGAGTTCGCCCGCATCGTCCCGCCCTTGTCCGAGATCTACCGCGAGGTGACCGCATGAGCCCCGACACACTGACCCAGACCCCCTCTCCCACAGCGGGATCGACGCAGCAGGAGCGGCGGCATTCGGCCCGGAACCCTTGGGCGATCGTCGCCCGACGCGAGATCATCGCCCGGCTGACCGACCGCGCCTTCCTCGTCGGCACCCTGCTCACCCTCGTCCTCATCACCGGCTTCCTCGGCCTGCAGGCCGTGCTTGGCAACCGCACTCAGGAGTTCACGGTCGCGACCCTGCCCGCCAACGCGGCCTTCACCCAGTCCGTGGCTGACGGGGCGGATGCGACCGACGACAAGCTCACCATCACCACGACCGAGGTCGCCGACGCCGCCGCCGCCGAGGCCGCCCTCACCGAGGGCACGGCCGACGCCTGGCTGCACGAGGTCGACGGGGTCTGGACCTTGACCGGCAACACGGACGTCGACTCTGGTCTCGCCTCCGCCCTCGGCACCCAGGTCCGTGGCCAGGTCGTCGCCGAGAACGCCGCCGCGGCCGGCACCACCCCCGCCGCCATCGAGGCCGGCAGCCTCCTGGCCACCTCGCAGCTCCAGGGCGATGCCGACCAGCGCGTGTTTGCGCAGGTGGTGGGATTCGCGCTGGCGTTCCTGTTCTACTTCGCCTCGATCAGCTTCGGGATGACCCTCGCGGGCAGCGTCGTCGAGGAGAAGTCGAGCCGGATCGTCGAGATCATCACGACCAAGATCCCGGTCCGCCAGCTCCTCGCCGGCAAGGTCCTGGGCAACACCGCCCTGGCGCTCGGGCAGATGGCGCTGTTCACCGGGATCGGGCTCATCGGCTTGACGTTCACCGAATACAGCTCCTACGTCCCGTCGCTCACGGGAGCCATCGCCTGGTTCATCGTGTTCTTCGTCGTCGGCTTCCTCCTCATCGCCTGCCTCTGGGCCGTCGCTGGCGCCCTGGCCAGCCGCAGCGAAGACCTCCAGCAGACGTCGATGCCAGTGACGATGGGGATGGTCGCGGTGTTCTTCTCGACGTTCCTGGCCAAGGGAACCTGGCTGGTCGCCCTCAGCTACGTCCCCCCGTTCTCGGCGATCCTCATGCCCATGCGCCTCGTCGAAGGCACCGCCTCCTGGTGGGAGCCGATCGTCTCGATCGTCATCCTGCTGCTGTCGGCCGCGGTCGTCGTCATGGGCGCCGAGCGGGTCTACCGCCGCTCGCTCCTGCAGACCCAGGGCCGACTGAGTGTGCGCCAGGCCTGGACCGCCGCCGAGTAGCCCGGAGTTCAGGGCCCGGGAGCCGGGCGGCATTCGATGAGGGGGTCGAATGCCGCCCGGCTCTCGCCGTTTACGTGCTCGGCGGGTCCGCGGGTACCGTGGAGCCGATGTTCAGGCCTTCCCTCGTCGCGCTCGATGTCGACGGCACGACGATCGACCACGCTGGGCGCCTGTCGCCCGCGGTGCGCGACGCCGTCGCGGAGGTCGCGCGGGCCGGTCATCATGTCGTTATCGCCACCGGTCGCGCCATCGTCGCGACCCTGCCCATCCTCGACGCGCTGGGTCTGCACACCGGGTATGCCGTGTGCAGCAATGGCGCGGTCACCCTGCGGCTCGACCCCGCTCACGCCGGCGGGTACGAGATCGTCGAGGCCGTGACCTTCGACCCCGGCCCGGCCCTCGAGCTGCTGCGGCACGAGTGGCCGGACGCGGTCGTCGCCGTCGAGGAGCTCGGTGTGGGTTTCAAGCTGTCGGCGCCGTTCCCCGAGGGTGAGCTGCAGGGCGAGCTGCGCGTCGTGCCCTGGGACGAGCTCGTCGCCGAGCCGGTGACCCGCGTGACGTTCCGCAGTCCGGGCGGCACGAGCGAGGACTTCCTGTCGCTCACCGAGCGCATCGGCCTGCACGGTGTGAACTACGCGGTCGGGTTCTCGGCGTGGCTCGACATCAACCCCGAAGGCGTCTCCAAGGGGTCGGCCCTGGAGCAGGTTCGGCGCTGGCTGCACGTCGAGCCGGGCGACACTGTCGCCGTCGGCGACCAGCGCAACGACCTCGAGATGCTCCACTGGGCCGCCCGCGGCGTTGCCATGGGCAATGCCCCCGACGAGGTCAAGGCGGTCGCCGATGAAGTGACCGGCGACGTCAACGACGACGGCCTGGCCACGATCCTGCGGTCCCTACCCCGTGGCGGGTACTGACCGCCATGGCCGACCTGCACCTGACCTCGACGACGAATCCCCGGCTGAAATCCGTCGTCAAGTTCCGGCGCAGACGCGCGCGTGACGAGGCGGGAGTGGCCGTCGTCGAGGGCTACGAAGAGCTCGCCCTGGCTGTCGAGTCGGGCGTGCGCGCCCAGGCCATTTACTACTGCCCTGACCTCATGCACGACCCTGATCAGCAGCTTCAGCTCGTCCATGCCGCCCGAGCCGACGGCACATCGACGATCTCGCTATCGCGCAGTGTCTTCGAGAGGGTCGCCTACCGAGAGGGGCCTGACGGGTTCCTCGCCGTCCTGCCCGCGGTGGGCGGGGATCTGTCCCGCCTGCGCCTGCCCGAGGCCCCACTCCTGCTCGTGGCAGAAGGCATCGAGAAGCCGGGTAACCTCGGTGCCATGCTCCGCACAGCCGACGCTGCGGGGATCGATGCGGTGATCGCCGTCGATCCCACGACCGACTGGAGCAACCCCAACGTCATCCGCGGCAGCAAAGGCACGGTCTTCACCGTCCCTGTCGCCGCAACCACGCTCGATGAGCTCGTCCCGTGGATGGGGGCCCGCGGCATTCGGCTGGTCGCCACGACGCCCGACGCGACGACCCTGCACACTGATGCCGACCTGACCGGCCCCGTCGCGATCGCCGTCGGCACCGAGAAGCATGGCCTCACCGCCGCCGCCCTGGCCGCCGCCGACGTCGCCGTCCGCATCCCGATGGCTGGTCGGGTCAACTCGCTGAATGCCGGGGTCGCCGCCGCGGTCGCCGTCTACGAAGCCGTGCGGCAGAGGTCGTCATGAGGGGCTTCTTGGGGGGTGCTGCCCGACAGGCCGACGAGGAACCGAGCTGGCCCTCAGGTCCCGGGCTCGCGGTGGTGCTGCCCTTCGTGCGGGCCAGGAGGCGGTCACGGGCACCCCTGCGAGTGTGGAAACATGACGGCATGCGAGTTGACCACGTCGTCTACGCGGCCGAGCAGGACGGGGCCCGCGCAACGGCCGAGCGCCTCGCGAGCAGGATCGGAGTCGAGCCGATCGACGGGGGCGTCCACCCCCGGTTCGGCACCCGCAATGTGATCCTCCCGCTGGTCGGTCAGCGCTATCTCGAGGTCGTCGAGGTGCTCGATCACCCGGCGTCCGACAAGGCGCCCTTTGGTCAGGTCGTGCGCCGGCGCAGCGAGAGCGGCGGCGGCTGGCTCGGCTGGGTCATCGCCGTGGACAACATGGCGGCCCAGGAGACCCGGCTCGGGCGCGACGCCGTCGACGGCAACCGACACCGCCCCGATGGGGTGGAGTTGCGCTGGCAGCAGCTCGGGGTGCGCGGCCTGCAGGCGGACCCGCAGCTGCCCTTCTTCATCCGGTGGGCCGACGGGACTGAGCACCCGTCCGGCACAGGCACGAGTTCGTGCAGCCTGACCTCGCTGATGATCGCCGGGGACCCGAGTCGCGTGCGCGACTGGATTGGCCTCAAGGAGGGCGAGAAGGTGTCGCCCGACATCGGGCTCAACTTCGTCGCGCCGCACGGCACGCCGGGTCTGCTTTCGGTGACGTTCTCGACGATGCGCGGTCCGATCACCATCTGACGGGTGGCCGAGTCACGCGGCCGTCGCAGAACTTCCTTGATGTCGCCCGAACTCGCGCGACCTCAAGGACGATCTGCGACCTGGGTGTGGCTACTCCCGCTGTGCGAGACCGACTGGCCCCGATCGATGACCGACGGTCGACCGGCCGAGGTGGTCGATCAGACGAGGTGGTCGACCAGCTCCGGCGCGAGGCCGACATACGTCGCGGGCGTCATCGCCACCAGGCGTGCCTCCACGTCGACCGGCAGCCCGAGGGTGCCGATGAACTCCACGACCTCCTGCTGCCCCACCCGGCGCCCGCGCGTGAGGTCCTTGAGCCGCTCGTACGGCTCCTCCATGCCCGGCACACCCTGCGCCCCGAGCGCACGCATGGCCGACTGGATCGCCTCGCCGAGCACCTCCCAGTTGACATCGAGGTCGGCCGCCATGGCGCCGGGCACGGCATCGAGACCGGCCAGCCCACGCGCGGTGTTGTCCAACGCGAGCATCGAGTGTCCGAAAGCGACCCCGATGTTGCGCTGCATCGACGAATCCGTGAGGTCACGCTGCAGGCGCGACTGCACGAGCGTCGAGGCGAGCACGTCGAACAGGGCGTTGGACACCTCGAGGTTGGCCTCGGCATTCTCGAAGCGGATCGGGTTGACCTTGTGGGGCATGGTCGAGGACCCCACGGTGCCCTGGCCGCGCACCTGAGCGAAGTAGCCCATCGAGATATACGTCCACACGTCGGTGCACAAGTTGTGCAAGACGCGGTTAAACCTGGCGAGGTCGGCATAGAGCTCGGCCTGCCAGTCGTGCGACTCGATCTGGGTCGTCAGCGGGTTCCACGTGAGCCCGAGCCCCTCGACGAATGTCTCGGAAATCTCCTGCCAGTCCGCCCCTGGCACGGCGGCGACATGCGCACCGAACGTCCCCGTCGCGCCGTTGAACTTCCCGAGGAACTCCGCGTCCTCGATCCGCCGCAGCTGCCGCTGCAACCGCCAGGCTAGGACCGCGAGCTCCTTGCCCATCGTCGTCGGCGTCGCCGGCTGTCCGTGAGTGTGCGCGAGCAACGGCACCTCGCGCAGATCCGACGCCATGGTCGCGAGCTGCTCGACGAGCGCGGTCGCCCGCGGCTCCCAGACCTCCTCGACGGCACCCTGGACCATGAGGGCGTAGGAGAGGTTGTTGATGTCCTCGCTCGTGCAGCAGAAGTGCACCAGCTCCGAAAGGCCCGCATCGGCGGGATCGGGAGCGATCTCGGCAAGTCTCTTCTTGACGAAGTACTCCACGGCCTTCACGTCATGCTGGGTGACCCGCTCGGTCGCGGCCAACTCCTCGATCTCCGCCTCGCCGAACCGCTCGACGATCGCCCGCAGCTCCGCCTTCTCCGCATCGGTCAGCGCCCGCACCCCGGGCACGACCTGCTGATCGGTGAGGTGGATGAGCCATTCGATCTCGACGTGGATCCGCATCCGATTCAGCGCCGGCTCGGACAAATGGTCGACAAGCGGCGCGACGGCTCCGCGGTAACGGCCATCGAGGGCGCCGAGAGCGATCGGCGGGGTCAGGACGTGCAGAGATTGCATGGCGGCAATCCTCCCAGAGCCGGGACACACTCCTCGTCACCGCCCGGCGACGATCACATCGCAGAGCCGCGCCCACGGTCCGTAACCCGCCCGGCGACGACCACATCGCAGAGCCGCGCCCACGGTCCGTCACCCGCCCGGCGACGATCACATCGCAGACCCGGGACACACTCCTCGTCACCGCCCGGCGACGACCACATCGCAGAGCCGCGCCGACGATCCGTCACCCGACCGGCGACGATCACCTCGCCGCTGCGGGCGGGTGCCGGATCCGCAGCGGACCGCCGATCCGGCACCCTCGGGGTCCGGCTCAACGTCCGGATACCCGGCGCTTAGCCCTCCTGGTCGCCCTCGGCTGCCACCGGCTGCGGGGTGATGATCCCGAACGCCTCGCCCTGGGCGCCGATGATCACCGCCATCCGCCCCACCGGCGCGTCCTCGGGCCCCATCGCCACCGCGCTGCCGAGCTCGGCGGCCGTCGCCAGGGTCGCGTCAACGTCATCGACCTGGAACCACGTGAGCCAGTGCGCGGGCGCGCCCACCGGCACACCCATCGCGCCGTCGTCGCAGAACCCTCCAACGGCCGCCTCCGGACCCGTCCCGGGGAGCGCGAAGGTGGCATAGCCGGGCATCATCGGCGTGTAGTCGTAGCCGAAGACCTGCGCATAGAAGGCCTGAGCCCCTGGCAGGTCGCGCGTGTGCAACTCGTTCCAGCACAGGGCGCCCTGCTGGTTGAAGATCCCGGCGCCGCCGTGCCCCTTGGCCTCCCAGATCCCGAATGCCGCACCGGTCGGGTCGACCAGGAAGGTCATCCGGCCGAGATCGAGCACGTCGAACGGCGGCATCAAGGCCATCGCCCCCGCCGCGGTCGCCGTGGCCGCCGTCGCGTCAGCGTCGTCAACCGCCAGGTACGTCGACCAGACGCTCGGCATGGGCTCGCCGGCTGGCTTGGGGCCAATCCCGGCAGCGGGGCGGCCGTCGAGCATCGCCATCAGGTAGCCACCGGCCTCGGCCGGGGCGTCGAATATGTCCCAACCAAACAGGGTGGAGTAGTAAGCGCGGGCGGCCGTGGTGTCATCCACCTGCAGGTCGACCCAACAGGGGGTGCCTTGCGGCCAAGGGGTGTCGCGGGTGGGCATCGTGGGCGCCTTCCTGGTGGGGAAACTGTGCAGGCCCAGCCAAGCATGCCCCTCCGACAGCCGTCGAGTGCCGCCCGTTCGTCAGCGTCCGCACCCCGGGAACCGGCTCAGCTCAGCAGCCGCCCACCTGCGCCCGCACGAACGCGACGATCCCCGGGGCGGCGGCCGCGATCTCGGCATACGTCACATCGAAGTCGTCCTCATCCCCGTACCACGGGTCCGCCATGCCCAGCTCGCCCGCGGCGACGGCATTCGGATCAAAAGACCGCAACATCGCAATCTTGGCCCGCTCATCGGCGTCCGGAGCCCGCCGACCGAGGATCTCGTCATGGACGTGGTCTGCGGCCAGGACCAGGTCGTACTCCCGAAAGTGGTCGGATCGAAACTGCCGGGCCCGATGCGTGGTGAACCCGGTGTCTGCAATGCCGTGTCGACGCAAGGTCGCCATAGCCCGGCGATCCATGCCCGCACCCAATTCGTCCGTCGACGTCCCCCGGCTGTCCACGACGACCACGTCACCCAGGCCCGCGTCCTCCAGGGCCGCGCGCAGCACGAACTCCCCCATGGGCGAACGGCAGATGTTGCCCCAGCACACGACGCTAATCCGATATGGCTCCGTCGACACGTCCCTGTCTCCTCTCGTGATGACACCTGCGGGCCTGTGCAGCCCCGCAACGGGCTTCTGCGTAGCATGCCTACTTATGAGGCGGCGGGGATTCGTGGGGCTGTTGGCGGCATCCGTGGGGGCGGCGCTGTCGGCCTGCGGCAACGACCCCACCCCCTCGACCGATACCACCTCGGCGGGCCCCACCCCGTCGCCGACGCCGACGCCAACACCCACCCCGACCCCCACTCCCAAGCTCTTCTCGGCACCGACCGGCATCACCAAGATCCCGATCCCTCGCGGCACGATCTATGCCCTGCCTGGCGAGGGCAACCTCATGGCGCTCACCGTCGATGACGGCACCGACGCGACCGTCGTCAACGCCTACGCGGACCTTGCCGAGCGGACCGGCATTCGGCTGACGTTCTTCGCCAACGGCAATATGCCGAGCTGGACCGAGCACGCCGCCCGGCTCCGGCCGCTCAACGACGCCGGCCAGATCCTCATCTGCAACCACACGTGGAGCCATCCGGACCTGACCAAGCTGTCCGCGGCCGACCTGACCGATCAGGTCGTACGCAACGAGACCTTCCTGCAAAACACCTACGGAACGCCGGGTCGACCGTTCATGCGGCCTCCATTCGGCTTCCGCAACAAGAGCACGGACGCGCAACTCGCGGATCTGGGGTATCCCGTCATCACGATGTGGGAGGGCAGCCTCTCCGACTCCGGCTCGTTGCCTCCCGAGGTCATCTACGACAACGCCCACACCTGGTTCCTGCCCCAACACCTCGTCATCGGCCACGCCAACCACCCACCCGTGATCGACGTGATGGACCAGCTCGCGCAGCTCATCCACGACCGCGGCTTGACGCCTGTCCACCTGGGCGATGTGTATCAGTTGACCTAACCGCCACCGCCGTCAGGGACCGGTCAAGGAGCGCCAAACGTATGGTCTCTCAGGTGGTTCGTCTGGCCTCCTGGGAGGAAAATGGTCTCAGCGGGAGGTGGATAGTGAAGGGACGGTCGACGAACCCCATGCCCAACAGCGAGGGAGCACTTGCCGTGCTCTGGGCCGCAGCCCCGGCCCCCGACAGCCTGCACCACATCACCGAGCACTCGCCCACCGAGGCGGCCTGGACCCTGCGCGCCGAGGATCAGACCGGCGTCGTCAGTCGAGACGCGCAGCGACGGCTGGCCGCCCACACGCTGCTGCGGTCGACCCAGGTGGCGGCCGCCCTGGCCATCGTCTGGTTCGTCGTCGTCAGCGCCAGCCCGTGGCTCGTCGCGGGCGCCCTAGCCGTCCTGGTCATCTCGGGCGTCAGCGAAAACTACGTGCGCCATCACTGGCTCTGGGTGATCCCCCTGGAGTCGCACGCCGCCCTGGTCCGCCGCCGGGTCATTCTCGGCGCCATTGTCGTCGCGTATGCCGCCCTCGCCGTCATTGCGTGGCTGAATGTCGCGCCCGTGGGCTCGCCGTCCGTCGTCGCCCCCGGGGTCGTCGGCATCCTGGTCCTTGGCGCAGTCCGGGCGGCGCGCACGCTGTCACGACCGACGGACTGCTCCGACCCGCCCGACCCGGCGGTGTGGCCCCCGGGAGCCGAGGGGTATGCCGTGGTGGCCGCCCTGACCAAGGCCCAGTCGCTCACGCCGACCTGGCACGAGGCGGTGGCCGGCCAGCCCGGCTATCTGATTGCCGCCTGGGTGCACAAGCTGGAGGAGGACGGGCTGCTGGACACCGAGCGCACCTGGAGCGGCCACATTCGCCGGGTCGGTCTCACCGCGGACGGGCGCGCCCTGGCGGATCTGGCTCGCGAGGAGCTGCGGCGGATCGCCAGCCCACCAGACTGACGTCAGGCCGAGACGGGCTTGCGATCAACCGGTTGTCCACAGGGCGTCCGCGGGGGTGGCGTCCGCTCATTAGGGTGAACGGCTATGACTCTGGGGGGAGATCCACGAGACCTACGGGACCTCGCGCGCGGCCTGCGGCGAGCGGCCGACGAGATCGATGACGTGCAACGTCGGGTCGCGCTGGCGCAGGGGGTGCTGTGGCGTGGGCCGGCGGCCGACCGGTTCCTCGCGGAGGTTCGCGGTCACGGCCCACGCATCGAGCGCTCGAGCGAGGCCACCCGAGCGGCTGCCGCGTCGCTCGAGGCGCTCGCGATAGCGCTGGAGGTCCGCCAGGCCGCGATCCAGGCCGCCATGGCCGCCGTCGAGTCCCAGCTGGCGCAAGCGCGGCACACCATCGCGAGCGGGGCCGCACAGGCGCAGGACACCGTGACCGATCTTGAGCGCACCCTCATTGACCGGGCCAAGCAGGCCCTGGAGCGCGTCGGTCCGCTGCCGCTGCCCGGCCATCCGGACTGGCTCCTTCTCGCCGATCGGCTGGCGGCATGAGCGACGGGCTCGATATCTCCGGCGGCGCCACGGGCATGGCCGCCGCCCTGGCCGACGTGCGTCGCCACGCCGGCCTGCTCGGGGCTGCGGCGGATGATCTCCTGGGGATCGGCCGCGACATCGCGGCTGTTGCGGTCGCCGCGGACCTCGGCGAGGCCGCCCTCTTGTGCCCCGATGTCGTGGCCGAGGTCGAGCAGCGCCTCACCGCCGCCACGCTGTCCCCCGCCGAGGGGGTGCTCGTCGTCGGCTCCGAGCTTGGCGTGCTGGGCAGCGCCGCCGCCTGGTGCGCCCAGACCTACGAGCGCGTCGACGCCGAGGTCGCAGCAAGCCTCGATCACGCGGTCCACGTGGGGGGCTTCGCCGCCGGGTGGGCCGCCCCGCTCGCACTGGCTCCCCTCGTGGCGGCGCTCAGCGCCGCCGTCGCCGCCGAGCCGCGGCTGGGTCACCTCCTGGCCCGGTATGCCGCCTCGGGCGCAGCGAGCGACGACCTCGACTCGCTCCTGGCCACGCACCCATTCCTCCTCGATGCCCTGCTGCGGGCGGCTCCCTGGCTCGTCGAAGGGGCCGCCGTGCAAGGAGCCGGAGCGGCCGGCATCACCGGGCCGGTCCTGCTGCGCCAACTCACGGGCGGGCGTTGGGTTTCGGGTCGATATGAGGAGATCGTGGGCGGACTCGGCGAGGTCGCGCGGCTTTCAGGGCGGTTGACCGACTCCGGTCGGTTTGCCGTGGCCACGACGCCCACCGCCGTCAGTCCCCCCGTCCGGCTGGACCCGTCAGCCCCCGTGGGTGGCCTGTTGCGCCACCAAGCCTGGATGGACTCCTGGTTCCCGGACGACACGCCGCCAGGGCAGACCGCCGCCAAGGCTGCAGCCGGGCAGATCGCCATCGTGACCGTCACCGCCGACAACGGCAGCAGGACCTATGTCATCCACGTCCCCGGCACCGAGACCTGGGACCCGTGCCGAGGCAACAACCCGATCGACCTCACCACCAACGTGGAGTTGATGGCGCAGCACGAGGCCCAGATGACCGGGCTGGTTGCCGCAGCCATCCGCACCCACGTGCCCGCCGGAGCCCCCGTCCTCCTCGTCGGCCACAGCCAGGGCGGGATCACGGCCGCGAGCGTGGCCGCCGACCCGGCGCTGCGCACGGCATTCGAGATCCGTGGCGTGGTCACCGTCGGCTCACCGATCGCCCGGTTCCCCCTCGACCCGGCGACCTCGGTGCTGTCGATCGAACACACCCAGGACGTCGTGCCGCTCCTGGACGGCGCCGCCAACCCGGACCAACCCGGCTGGGTCACCGTGCGCCGCGACCTCACGCAGGCTGGCGGCGTCATCGGGTGTACGGCACAGACCCTGGCGGGCAGCCACGACCTCACGGCCTACCAAGCCACCGCGCTCGCGGTCGACGCCTCCGACGACCCGGCGCTGGTCGCGTGGCGGGAGGCGAATGCCGTGTTCTTCACCGGCACCGCCCAAGCCCGGCAGTATGCGATCGAGCCGGTCAGCTAAGAAGGCCGCCGAGCATGCCGCCGGAGCTGCTGTTGGTCTGGTGCCCGCCGGACGGGACGGACTCGGCCGGCTGCACGAGCACGTAGCCCTGACCTCCGAACGCCATCTGGAGCAACTCGCCGGTGCCGCCGCGGATCATCGACCCGAACCCACCGGTGTCGACCCGCACCTGCATCGACACCCCTGACGTCCACAGGACGACCGCCTGCGCGTCGGCAAACGTCGGGGACGAGGCGACATCGAGCGCGATCGGGTCGCCGTTGGTCGTCACCGCGACATAGCCGGTGCCGCGCAACGCGACGTTGTACAGGCCGCCGGCCGTCATCGCCCCGGGAGTGTTGATCCGGTGGATGTCCCACTGGATCGAGGAGCTGAAGGCGAGCACATTGGCGCCGTTGACGGAGATCGAGTCGTTCTCCAGGTACATGACCTGGATCTCGCTGGCGTCTTCGGCGAGGAAGAGCTCGCCGCTGCCCCCGCAGGTCATGATCGAGACACCCTCGCCGGTCATCGCCGACTTGAACATCCGGCTCATGCCGCTGCTCTGCTTGGTGAAGCGCACATCGCCCTGGTAGGCCACCATCGACCCGGTCTTGGCCATGACCTCGCCGTAACGCATGTCGACTCGCAGCAACTTCTTGTTCTGCAGCGAGAACGGATCGGCCGTCTCCTTCTCGCGGAAGTCGGTGAAGAGGGATCCGTGGATAGCCATGTGCAGTCCTTTCGCCGGGCGCTGCGCGCAGCGCTCTCGATCATCAACGCCCAACCTAGAGGTCAAGGCCCCTTGCGGCCTACGCTGACGCCAACGACGGGGTGGCCAGTCCGGGCCGACCCTGACCCCCCGACCCCAAGGAGCGGGCCGATGAGTTTCTTCGACCGGGCAAAAGCGGCCGCCACCGAGGCGATGGCCAAGGCCGATCAGGCGATGTCCAACGCAGGGCTCACGCCGCCGGGCGGCATGGGGCCAGGAGTCGAGCGAGCCCTGCGCGACTACGGGCTGCTCGCCTGGCGCGAGGCCCACGGCGCCGCGGTCGACCCGGGCGAGAAGGAGCGGGTGAGCTCGGCCCTCGCGGAGGCTGCGGCCGCGGGTCAGCTGCAGCACCTGCACGTGTGGGCACCGCCCGCTGCCCCGCCGCCACCCGGGTATGCCGCCCAGGCAGGGGGGGCGCCGCCACCGCCTGGCGCCGCACCGTCAGGGGCGGGGGCCCCACCACCCCCGCCGAATGCCGCACCGCCGGCCCCGCCCGCTGCCCCGCCGGCCTCGCCCGCGGTCCAGGAGGAGTCAACCGGCCCGCACGGTGGGAGCGCCCCGCCCCCGCCACCGCCCAGCTGGGCCTGAGTCGCAACCCAACCCCCGGGTCGAGATGACGTGACACGCCGACGAATCCACGGATTCGTCGGCGTGTCACGTCATCTCGTCGGTTTCAGTCTGAAGGTGTTCTGTGGAGTGGAACACCTCTTGTGAGGTTTGCCTAACCTTCTACTACCCTTGGGGACGTGGCGAAGAAGAGCAGCAAGAAGATGGCGCGAGCGGGCGTGATCCCCAAGCTCAAGTGCTGTGAGTCGCGCTCCCGTTGCCGTCGCTGCCCCACGCGGATGCTCAAGGAAGGCACTCTGCCCGATGGGCTGGGGGTGCGCCGGCGCCGCCTCGTGGCCACCGACACCCCGCTGGTGCCGCTGACCAAGAAGCAGGTGCGCGTGCTTGTCACTGCCTCAAGCACCAAGAAGAGCAAGGCGACCAAGGCAGGAAAACGCACGGGCCGCAAGGCCGCCTGACCCGGGCCTTGTCTGCCGCAACAATCCGCGCGCTCGGAGCCTGAGCGCTCCGGACAACCCTTGCCGGCCCGCCGCGTCCCGTCGTGGGACCGACTATCGTCGTACCCCGCAAGGATGCCGACTCGCAGATCGAGGACCCATGGACACCACCACCCTCACTCTCACGACCGAAGACGGCATCACTGTGCACGTGAACCGGTGGCTGCCGCCCGAGGGGACGACGGTGCGGGCCGTGGTCCAGATCGCCCACGGGATGGCCGAGCACTCGCAGCGCTACGAGCGGTTCGCGCAGGCCCTGACGCAGGTCGGCTTCGCCGTCTATGCGCACGACCACCGCGGTCACAAGATGACGGCCGTCACCCACGACCAATCCGGATACCTGGCCGACAGCGGCGGGTGGGCTCACCTCGTGGAGGATCTCGGGTCCGTCATCGCCCTCGCCCGCGAGGAGCAGCCCGGTCTGCCGATCATCCTCTTCGGCCACTCGATGGGGTCGTTCGTCAGCCGCGCGTTTGCCGCTGAGCGCGGAAACGAGCTGGCGGGGCTGATCCTGTCCGGCACGGCCGGGGACCCGGGTGCGCTGGGCAAGGTGGGCGCCATGGTCGCCAGTGCCGAGTCCCGCTTGCGCGGCGCTCGGACCCGCAGCACCCTCATGGACACCATGACCTTCGGCCAGTACAACTCGGCCTTCAAGCCCAACCGGACCAAGTTCGACTGGCTGTCGCGCGACGATGCCGAGGTCGACAAGTACGTCGCCGATGAGTGGTGTGGAGAGGTCTTCACCGCCGGCTTCTACACCGACCTGCTCGGCGGGCTCGCCGACATCAACCGCGACGGATATGTCGCACGCACCCCCAAGACGCTGCCGATCCTCATCTTCTCCGGCGACGCCGACCCGGTCGGCAACAAGGGCAAGGGACCGACGGCGGTCGCCGAGCAGTACCGGCGCCTCGGCGTCGAGGATGTCACGCTGACCCTCTATCCGCAGGGCCGTCACGAGATGCTCAACGAGACCAATCGGGACGAGGTCACCGCGGACGTCATCGGCTGGGTCGACGGGCACGTGCTGGGCTGAGCCTGCACCTGCCCCGACCAGACCCTCACCTGCGCGATTGAGCCGAATGCCGCCCGCCGACGAGAACCGTTCGCTCCCGACCCGGGTGCGAGACGCCGCGGCCGCCCGGGTGACGGCCGCGGGGGCCGCAGCCGGTCGACGGGTCGATGCGGCGGGTCGTCGCGTCGATGCGGCCGGGCGGCGGATCGAACTCGTCGGGGAGGCTGCGACACGGGCGGCGGATCGCGCCAAGTCACCGTTCGTGCGCCGTCCGCGACCGGACGTGGGCGGGTGGACGGCCGAGGAGTTCGCGGCATTCCTCGCGGCGCCGCGCCACCTGACCCCGCCCTTGCGGTCGGGACACTTCGCCGTGCGGATGACCAGCGCGCTCGGCGGGTCGCTGCCGGTCGAGGCCACCCTGCTGGCGCGCGCCATCGCCGATGCCGCGCCCCCTCTGGGTCAGGAGATCAGCCCGACCCTGCTCGACATCGTCGATCGCTACCTGCCCGACACCCTCATGGCCTTCCGCAACAGCGTCGGCGCCGCCGGGGTCTCGACGGAGGGGCGTCGGCTCGTGGTCGACCAACTGCGGCTGCTGCATCAGGTCACCGGCGACGTTCAGCGTGCGCAGGCCGAGCATGACGACCGGGAGCTCCGCGTCCAGGAGGCGTTCCTGCGGGAGCGGTTCGCCTCGCCCACCGGGGGAAGTGGGCTCGACCTGACCCCACCGCCCCCAACGACCCCGCCCCATGGCGCCACGCCGGTCCCCGGCAGGGCGGACACGGGCGCCGGCCGTGCTGACACGGGCGCCGGCCGTGCCGATGTCCTCACCGGCGGTCGTCGACCACCGGCGGCACCGCGCACGTCCCGACGCGGCACCGTGCCAGCCACGGCCGGCGCGACGGCCATCGCCGCGTCCCCCGGGTCGCTGGCCACCTCCCGCTCCCGTGCCCACCACCGGCTGACCGGTGGGGGGATGCCCACTGGAGTCTTCCACCCCGAGCCCGGCAGCAGCGGCACGCTGACGGTGCGCCTGGCCCTCCCGCGTGGTGTGCCAGTCACGCTCACCACGATCTCCGAATTGCGCACGGGCGCAACGGCATTCGCGACGTCCCGGAGCCGACGACTGTCTGCGCGACGCAAGCAGGCCGGCTTCGGGAGCTCCCAAGCCGAGGTTATCCACGTCCTTGAGTTGCCCCAGATCGCGCGCTTCGTGCTCCTGGCCTCGACGGGCGCCGGGTCGGGACCGGTCGACGCCGTCCTCTTCCTGACCGAGGGCGCCAACTCCGCCGAGCTGCCCACGACCCTGTTCCGGCGAGGGGAGGCAGCGACGACGGTCATCGCCTCGGGGCATGACACCAGCGACGGCCTGTTCCTGCGCAACGAGTCGACCGTCTTCCGCACCCTGCAGGCCGCGAGCACCGGCTACGGCTACACCGGGGTCACCTGGATCTCGCCGGACACCCCGGCAGTCTGAGCCGACCCCGGGGCATCGGGCGCCGCGACCGACCGCTGTCCCGGGTCACCCCGTGGGCAGTCCCCGCATCCTGGTCGCCTGCTAGTTTGCGAGCAGGCGGGCGAGGCGAGGTCGCCCGGAACTCACGGCGACGACGGAGACCACGATGACGCTGGCCCAGCTCTGCCAACCGGGGGCCATCTCGGACCCCACGGCATTCGCCGAGTACCTGACGTTCGTCCTGCGCGACGATGACGTGACCCCGGCGCGGATCACCGACGCCCTGGCGATGATCGACAACGCCACCCGCTCCATCCGGCAAAAGGACCCCGCCGGCACCGTGAGCAGCACCGTCGGGATCTCGGCGCGCGGCTGGGCCAGGCTGTTCCCCGACCGGCCGGTGCCGGATGGACTCGTGGACTTCCCGGAGATGAGCGACGGCGGGCGCACGTTCCCGGCCACACCTGGCGACGTGTTCGTCATGGTCAAGGCCGGCCGGATCGACTACGCATTCCAGACGGCCAAGTACGTCATCTCGGGCTTTGCGCCGCTGGCTGACTGCGTCGAGGACACTCGCGGATTCCGTTATCTCGATGACCGCGACCTGATCGATTTCGTCGACGGCACCGAGAACCCTTTGGGAGACGAGCGTGCCGCCGCCGTCCTCATCCCCGACGGGCCGTATGCCGGGGGCTCCTTCCTCATCGTCCAGCGCTACATCGACCGCGAAGAGCAGTGGGCCAGCCAGACGACCGAGGAGCAGGAAGGCGTCATCGGCCGGACCAAGATGGACGACATCGAGATCCCGGACTCGGCCAAGAAGCCTTACGCACACAACGTGAAGTCCAAAGTCGAGATCGACGGCGCCGAGGTCAAGATGTACCGCCAGAACCGGGCCATCGGCAATGCCCTCGAGCACGGCACGATGTTTGTCGGGTTCGCGGCGGCCTTGAGCACGATCACGACGTCACTGAGGCAGATGATCACCGCCGACGTCGACGGCACCTATGACCACCTGCTTGACTTCGTCGATGCGCACACGGGCGGCGCCTTCTTCGTTCCACCGCAGGCATTTCTGGACGAGATCACCAGCTGACCAAAGGAGTCCGAATGCCGATCGAGGACCACCAGGGCCGGTCACCGACGATGGCCGCAAGTGCGTGGGTGGCCCCCACGGCCACCATCCGCGGGGACGTGACCCTCGGCGAGCACGTGGGGATCTGGTACAGCGCGGTCATCCGGACCGAGGAGGTGCCCATCCGGGTCGGGGACGGAACCAACATCCAGGATGGCTGCGTCGTGCACGCCGATCCCGGCTATCCCACAACGATCGGCGCCCGGGTCAGTGTGGGGCACGCAGCGATCCTGCACGGCTGCACCATTGCTGACGACGTCCTGGTCGGGATGGGGGCGATCGTCCTCAACGGAGCGGCCATCGGGGAGCGATCGATCATCGGGGCGGGCACCCTGATACCCCAGGGCATGGTGGTCCCGCCCGAATCCTTGGTGATTGGCAGCCCGGGGCGGGTCCGGCGCGCGACAACAGCGGCCGAGCACGAGCGCATCGCGCTCAATGCCGAGGTCTACATCCAGCGAAAGCCGGGGTGAGCCACGGACGGCATCGGCGTGCCGCCCGTTGGCTGAGCCAACGGCCACGCCCCGCGGGCTGGGGCCGGGACATAGTGGGAGGCGCGACCCCAGCGGTCGGGACACATCGGCACCATGACGCCCTCGCGCTCCAGTCGCTTCAGGACCGGTTGGACGTTTTCGTCGGTGGCGCGCACGACGGCCGCGAGCTCGGTGGCGGAAATCCGCCCGCGGCCCATGAGGTAGTCCCGCGCGGTGCCTTCGCGGCTGATGGTCCGCGACGGCTGCCCGAACCCATGGTCCATCCGGGCCAGGAAGTCCAGCGCGGCGCTCGATAGCACCCAGACGGGGTCACCCGGGTCGGGAATGCCAGGGATCTCCACGAGGAGGTTCTCGCCCTCCATGGTCACGTCGACAAGGTTGCTCAGAGCTCGCCGGGCATTGACGCGGGTGTCCTGGATGCGCAAGGCCGCGTGGGCCAGGTCGAGCCAGCCGACGTCGACGAGATGGCGCAGGAGCAGCAGGGAGTTGAGGTCGTCGGCCTCCTCGCTCTGGTCGACCTTGCGCAGCCACGCGACCCAGGCCTGATCGGGGCGTTCGCAGACGATGCTCACCTGCACCGCGGGGCCTTCGATCTGCAGAATCTGGGGCTGAGAGTTGCCGCGGCGCACGACGTCGCCGATGATGCGGTCAATGCCGATGCCCTCGCGGTTGGCCAGCCTCAGGGCGACGAACAGGTCGGTCAGTTCGCGGTTGCGGGATCGCGACGGGTGCGTCATGACATTGGTCTCGGTGATGCCGTCGATGAAGCCACCCGGGCTGGTCACGCGCAGCGCTTGTCCGATGTGCTCGACGAGCGTGGGCTCCTGAATGCTCCAGTCCCGGTGCGCCACACCGTTGACGATGGCTTCCATGGCCGCCCGGCGCGGCTTGGCGCGGTTCACGTGCGCGGCAGGGGGATACGACGTGGGCGCGTCGTCCGCGTTGATGGTGTCGAGGACCTCCGCGAGCTCCTCGAGCAGTGAGCGATCGGTCCAGCGCAGGCGGATGACGCTGTCGGCACCAGGATGGGTGCGCCGCACATACTCCAGGCACGGCTGCCCTCGCCCGATAAAGGCCAAGATTCCCGTGGGAGTTAACTGCCCGTCGGGGGTGGTGACGCCGAGCCACCGCAGCAGCTCGGCATCACCCTCCTCCGCAAATCGCGCGGCATCGGCGTCCCCCGAGCCGCGCAAGAAGGCCCGAGCTGCCTCAAGGGCCCCGGGCCGGGCGTCCCAGACCATGGGGGAGGTCCAGGTCTCGCCCAGCCCATTACGGCGCGGGACACCATCCCCGGCCGGCCCGGTGAACCCTCGCGATGAGAAGTCCTCCGCACTGCCGTCGGGCACGACTGCCAGTTGGCTGCGCCAACGTCCGCGACCTGCGCTCGGGGCCCGACCCACCGGGCCAAGGCCGGGATGGGGCCGGCCGGAGCCGAGAGCGCAGGTGGAAGTGTGGGTGAGGCCCCCAGCCGCAGGCTCTGCGTGACTCACACACGCGGAGACGGGGACCGAGCCGGGTTCCCACACGAAGCGATCGCCGACCACCGGGGAGGGCCCTGGCAGGGGAAAGGTGCCGACAGGGGGTGTCGGGAGCCCCACGGATGAGTCCGCGCCGACCGTCGCAATGTCGTTGCGGTGCATCGTGGTTCACTCCTTTGGTGGTCGTACTTTCGCTGAGGTTTAGCATTCAATTAGGCCCGCGCAGGGTCAAGCGGAACTCAGTCATTCCTCAACGCCTCGCCATCGTTTCCCCCCGCTTGGAGGCGAGGATCCTCGCTGGCGGACACCCGCTGACCTGCGAAAACAAGACTCCGGACGCTGCTGAGAATCGCCTGTCAGTCTCTGGTCACCCTCAGGTACCCACCCGCGCGAATGCCGCCCGCGTCGCCCTCCCTCCGACGTCGCCGACGCCGCCCGCGCCGGTTCACATGCCGCGCACAGGTCACCCAGGGATTGCGATCAGGCAGGGTGGCTGGACTGGGGGCCATGAGCCCGCGCCCGAGCCCGATGACCTCTCCCGCCGCGACGCCGATGCCGCGCGGGCAAGCTCGCCGGCCGGCTCCCCGGGAGATTCACCGGCGCGGCTTCCTCGGCCTCGGCGCCCTCGGGGCGCTCGCGTTGGCCGGCTGCGCCCAGATGAGTGACCTCGCAGGCTCCGCAGGACCGGCGGCAACGGGGTCGTCAGGCGCAGCGTCGGGGGCCGCCGGCGCGACGGCATTCCTCGACCCCACCCAGGTGCATGCCGTCACCGTCACCGACGAGGCCGGCGCCCTGGCCCAGGTCGTCGCGACCTATCTGTCCTCCGAGACCAAGGACTGGGCCACGGTGAGCGTGAGCATCGACGGCTCTGCCTACGAGCAGGTCGGCATGCGCCTCAAGGGCAACTCCTCGCTGCGGAGCATTTCTGCCGATGCTGAGCCCCAGACATTGCCGTGGCTCGTGCGGCTCGACAAGTTTGCAGACGGCCAGAACCACGACGGCATGACCGAGTTCGTCATCCGCTCCAACAGTTCAACGACCGCCCTCAACGAGGCCGTTGCGCTCGATCTCCTGGCAGCCAGTGGTCTCGCGGCGCAACAGGCTGCCTACATCGCGCTGAACATCAACGGCTCGACGAGTCTGCGGTTGACCGTGGAGAACCCCAACCAAGAGTGGGTCGACCGGGTCTTCGCCACGCAGGGGCTGCTCTACAAGGCGGAAGCCAGCGGGGACTACACGTACCGCGGCAAGGACCCCTCGGCATACGAGGATGTCTTCGACCAAGAGACCGGGGAGGACGATCTCACGCCGCTGATGTCGTTCTTGCAGTTCGTCAACGAGTCCACGGACGAGGATTTCGAGGCTCAGCTAGCGGATCGGCTCGACGTCGCGGAGTTCGCCCGCTATCTCGCCTTCGAGCAACTCGTCGACAACTTCGATGACATTGATGGTCCCGGCAACAACTCCTACCTGTGGTGGGACGCGGCCGCCGAGCGGATGACGGTCGTTGCCTGGGACCACAACCTGGCCTTCGGGCTGTCCCCCGACGGAGCCGGTGGTGGGGCGGGTGGTGGTCCAGGCGGTGGCGGAACGCCGCCCGGTGCACCTGGAGAGATGCCCACCGATGCCGGTGGTCAAGGCGTTCTTGGTCAAGGCGTTCCTGGTCAGGCCGGGCCCGGCCAGGGAGGTCCGGGGGGCCAAGGCGGGGCTGGGCCGATGGGTGGGCGGACCAACCCGCTGGTGACCCGCTTCACGGCCGTCGCGGCGTGGTCGCAGGCCGTCACTGACGCGGGGGCGGATCTGACCGCCGGGCTGGTGACGTCCGGTACCGCCGAGCAGAGCCTGGCCCGATGGCAGACGCTCCTCACGCAGCAGGCCGGCGAGCTCGTCGACGGCGCGACCGTCACGACCGAGGCCGATCACATCACCAGCTCCTTGGCGAGCTGACCATCGGGCGCCAGACATCGGCCAAACCGGCGTGCTCGCGGCCCCGTCGGCACCATCATCAGCGGCCGAGGCCATGAGCTCCGGGACCTGCGGTGGCCACCCGGGGTCGACGCCCGTGCTGTTGGGCCGCAGGCGTCCCGGCTCACCACCTTCCCCGTCGAGATGACGTGACACGCCGACGTTCACGCGTGAACGTCGGCGTGTCACGTCATCTCGACCGGGCAGTTTGGGTCAGATCGGCGCGCAGTCGTGCCCGCACCCCTCGGGAGCGCTGGGGCTCTCACTGTGGGACGCGGGACGGTGCAGCACCGCGGTGGCCGCGGTCACGACGATCTCGTCGTCCCCGACCGTCGCCGAGCCATCAATGATGAGGGTGTAACCGCGAGCGACGCGCGGCGGGAAAATCACGGTGACCCGGGGGTTGCTGGCGAGGTTCGCGGCCGAGCCGCGGCTGCGCGGCACGACGAGGGTCCCGCCGGTGACGACCGGCTCCACGGTGACCGCCTTGACCTGTCCTTCCGGAGATGCCGTCAACAGATACCCGGCACCGAAGTCGCCCAAGGTCCGCTCCAGCTCGGCCACGTCGACGGGGATGCTCACGCCGCCACGCTACTCCTGGCTCTGCGGCCTCACCGGTCGAGCCGCAGCACCCCAGCGAGGGCCGCGGTCAGGTGCCGCCGACGGCGGCGATGACGACCGTATTTGTGCCGGACACCAGGTAGGGGGTCACCGCCCAGTCCGGGATCGCGAATGCCGCCTGGAGCTCCGGTGACGTGAGGAGCTCGCCCGACGGCACCAGTGCGGCCACGTCGGGAACCAGATCCGGGGCGGCATTCGACGGCCCGACCTCGAGGGTGGCCAGACGGCTCGCCACGTCGGGGGATACGACGACGACGGCGTCGATCCAGTACGTGCTCGGACCGGGGACGCGGCTGTCACCCATCGTGCCGCTCGACCACTGCGCCGACACCGGCGCTCCCAGGGCCGCAAATCGCGTCGTCAAGGGCTCGAGATCCGTCCGCAGCGTGCCATCCCCGGATTTGCTCGCCGCCCCCGTCGGGGTGTGGGTCGTGCCTCCCGTCGTCACCGACTGACTAGCGCTCGCGCGGTCGGGGGCGGCGGGCGAGGCGGTGCACCCGGTCGCCACGGCCACGGCGATCAGGAGCGCAGCGGTGAGACCGATCGCGCTGCGCACACGCAAGGCAGCCATGACGTCCCCGCGGTCAACTCTCACGGGCCGCACCCATCGCGAAGGTCTGGGCTCCGGAACCAGGGACCCGCGGACCTGATCGGTGGCCCGAGCGAACAACGGCGCCAGGGCCGGTCCGGTTGTGGGGACGTGTCGACCATGGCTGCGGAATGCCGTGCGCTCCCCGACAATGCTGTGCGCTCCCCGACAATCTGTGCGCCCCCATTGCCCAGCACACCCCGATCCAGGCCCATGCCTTCCATCCCTGTACATCGCCACACTGCGGGAAGGCTAACAGTCGGCCCGCTCCGCTCCCGGAGCCCGCCAGCCCGGACACAGGAGTCCCGAGCGAGGATTCGCAGGCGCCCCGCGCCCATCACAGCAGGAGGCCCCGGCACGTGATCAGCGCTGGACGACCGTCCTCAGCGCTGAGCCAGCCCCGCGCAGTGAGCTTGCGCAGGGCCACTCCCGCATTGCGCGGATCCACGGCCATCGGTCCGGCGACCCACCCTGGCCAGGAGCTGCGCCGCGTCGTGCTGCACCCTGCTGGCGGAGATCTCCCAGCACGCCGGGCATGCGGACATCATCCGGGAGGCCATTGATGGCCAGCGCACCTTGGGCTGATCGGTCGGGTCGGGCGACGTCCGCCTTGCCGCACGCGAGGGGCACCGGCGTGGCGCCCTGGCGGACCGTGTCGGCCCCGGCCTCGATCGGCTGTGCGGGATCCATCGTCGATGGCCCCCGCCCGTGGCAAGGCGGCCGGCCGAGCGGGGTCAGCCTTCGTACCGCTGGGGCGGCGGGTTCTCCTTGCCTTCGTGTCCCGGCGGGAGCGCGTCGCTCGCGTCCCGGTGGCCGTCCTGCAGCCGACGCGACCCGCCACGCTCCTGCCCGGACCAGGCATAGAAGACCCCGGGCACCAGGAAGAAGATCCAGGCCCACGCCCAGCCCTGGAAGGCGAACCCGCAAATGAAGAAGGCGATGAGGGCCAGGGGTCCGCTCACGGCAGCGATCCGCGCGCTATTCGGGGTGGTGTCAGCCATGGGCTCCACCCTGCCACCGCGGAGGTCTGTGCGGGTCCGCCATTTGGCGGACATATCTGCCCGTGGCCTGGCCGCCAGCACCGACCTGCCAGAGGGCAACCATGCCGTCACCTGTACCACCAGCGCGCCCCGTCACCATCCCGTGGACCGGCACCCCCTCGCCGTCCCACCCCGGAGTGCCAAGCCCGGAATGCCGGGCCCCTCACCTCCCGCCGACCGTGCGGCCCACGAGCGTTTCCTGTCGGCGCGAGGATGGGCCGCGCGGGCGGCATTCCGGATCGTCCGACCGTCCTCCAACTCCGGGACGGTTGGGAGATGCCGCTCGCGTACGAACTCAGCGACTTCGCCAGGGTCAAGTTCGTCCTGGCGCACGAGGCTCGGTCACGTCGCATGCCGCCACGGCGACCCCGTGGCTCGTCCTGGCCAGCAGAGGGGCTGGGACGTCCATGGCCGCATGCTGGAGACCGGAGTCTTCGGCGCTCAACTCAGCCACCGACGCCTGATGTCGCCTTGGGCTGGCTGCGGGACGCTCCGGTCGTTATCCCGTCAGAGGGAACCAGTCGTCGCGGAGGTCATCGGCGGTGAACGGGTCGAAGCCGTCCCCATCCCTGTCCTCACGTCCGTCGCAGGTCCAGTCGACCTTCCCGTTGCTTGAAGCCTCACCGCCGTGGTGGCAGGTCCAGTCACATGGAGCGTCAGCGTCGTGGCCGTAGTCGCCGCCGCCGCCGTGGGTATCGGCACCGTCGTGGCTGTCGGCCTGGTTGCGGTTGTCGGGGTGGTTGCGGTTGTCGGGGTGGTTGCGGTCGCAGCTGTCGGCGCGCTGGAGCCGGCGACCCAGAGGGGGTCTGACCGAGGCGCCGTCCGTCGGGTTGGCATCGTGCGCGTTGGCGTCGTCGGTGATGAGGGGTAGTAGCTCGGCAACCCGGGCTGGGGACAGCATGGGCGGGGCGCCCATTGTCCGCGCGGCCCGGATCCGAGCGAGCGCATGGTCATATGACCCAGGCGTCAAGTCCCAGATGACAGACCTGCCGTCGGCGTCGGGCACGCCACGGATGGTGGCCCACAAGCGCTTTTGGTGGACCAGGGTGTGGTGCGCCTCGCAGAGCAATGCCCCGTTGTCGACATCCGAGGGTCCACCATCGGCCCAGTGCCAGAGGTGGTGGGCCCGGGCCCACGCCGCGGGCCGATCACATCCTGGATACGTGCAGTGCCGATCTCGAACCAAGAGATGTCTGCGCTGCGCCGGCGTGAACAGACGGACCACCCGCCCCAGATCGAGAGCTTCACCGCGCGTGCCGAGCACGTGGGGGACCAGGTCGGCGTGACACGCGAGCCGCCGCACCTGCTCCGGCGACAGCAAGAGCCCCTGCGCCCTCGACCCGAGCACTTCCCCCGCCCCTGCAGCCCAACTCGTTGCTGCGTCGCCCGTCCCAGCGGGCCCCTCGGCCGAGTCGGCGGATGGTCCGTGACTGGTGGTGGGCGTCTCCGTGGGCGCCGCTGTGGGCTGGATCGTCCACGGGTACCTCGTGGCGGGCGGCAATCCGGTTGCAGCCTGCAAGTCCTCCAGGGTGCACATGACATGCAGCGCCGCGAACGTCCCCGCCGCCCCGTCCGAACCGGAACCCGAGGCGACCGCCGCCGCGGCCCGCTCGCACACCGTCGTCAGGGCCTCGACTCGCCGCTGCCCAGCCGGGCGAAGGTCCCGTTGGCCGGTCTCTCGGTTGGGTGCCGGCGCCGACAAGGGCCCGATAACCGCCTCCAACACCGCCGATTGCGCTGGCGTCATCGCCAACCGATAGGACGTCAGGCCCGTGGACTCCACCTCGGGCGACGACAGCGACGCCGCCCCCGCGAGTCGCTGCTGCACCTCGTCGAGCTCCCCCGGCAGTCCGTACTGCGCAAGCAACGCGCCCCGTAGCCGGCGTACCTGACCGGGCCCCCACTCTCGGCCCAGGTCGATCAGCACCCGGGTCACTGTGGGGACTGCTTCCGGGGTCAAACGCGGCGACAACGTCCGGATCTCGCCCAGCACAGCCACCGCCACCCGCGGCGAGATCGGCGCCCGCGAGGTCGTGATCACCGCAGAACCAGACGCGTCGGCGTCAGCGGCGGTGTCGGTGACGAGCCGGCACTCCCCGGGCAACTGCGGCGCACTGGTCATGGCCGCCGCGACCAGCCCGATCGGGGACTGCGGATCGACCTCGACACCCCGGGCGCCGGACCACACCGGGCCGCCCTTGGTCGCCTCGGTCACCACCCGCGCCACTGCCTGTGCATCACCTTGGCGGAGCGATGGCGCCTGCTCTCGGATCCACGTCGGCAGTGCCCCAGTCACCTCACCGCGGCGAACGGCCTCCACCATCACCGCATCACGCACCGCCGCAGCAGCACTAGCCAGGTCATCCAATACCCCCACCAGGGCACCCAGCTCAGCCCCCGGGCACTGGAGCAGCACGTCGGGAATCTGCGTGACCGCGATGCGCCCAGCCCGGACCGCGTCGAGCTGCGTCGACAACGACACCGGATGAGCCCCCATATCGTAAATCATACGCCCGTTCGATTGCTGACACAAGGCTCACGGGTCTTGATTCCGTTCTCTCACACCAGAATCCAGTCGCTTCACGCCAAGAGCGCACTCTCCGGGACCGGCGCGCCCCGCGACCCCCTCGTCTGCGCGGGGGAGTGCACTCGTTATCGTGCTGTGGTGCGTACGTTTCGGGGGACTTCCGCGCTGACCGAGGACCGGCTGACCACCGCGCTGGCTCCGGCGCTCACACGCGATGGACTGATCGACGCCCCGAGCTTCTTCCACGGCTTCGCCGCCCACCCCCAGGTCCTCGCGCGCGGGCTCGTCACTCTCGCCGACGTCACGGCCACCCGTTACTTCCAGCACGCGCCCACGACCTTCCGCGACCCCGTCCTCACCGCCCACGGTGATCGCCTTCGGGCGGAGTGCTTCTCGGCCTGCAACGGGGTCTATGCCCGGCTGGACCTGCTGGGTGACGCCTTCGATAGCGGCGAGTTGGGCCACGGGACAACGAATGTCGACATCGGTGCCGACCTACGCAGTGCCCTTTCCAACCTCCCGCCCACCGCCCTGCTCCACCTCGACATCGGCATCGACGGCCTCACCGCATCGACCCCGGAGTCGACCACCTCCGAACGTCCTGTGCAGATGCCCGATCGCTGGGTGCGGGCGCTGGGCAACGTTGCCGAGCTGCACCACGACCTCGTCCCGCTCCTCACGCTCGATGCCGCCGAGTCGCGCGCCTTCATCGGCGGCCTGCCCCCAGTCACCGGTAAGGAGCAGACCGGGTGGCTCACCCGCGTCCGCGGCACGGTCCGGTTGGCGCCTCGTCCCGCCGGCCCCGGGCTCCACCTCGCCGGGCTGCATCGCCTCACGGCATTCAAACGATTGCTGACCAATGTCCGAGGAATGACATTTTCCGGTGTCGCACAGCCACATCCTGGGCCGGTCGTGGTCGCAGCCGACCTCCCCGGGGCGCGACTCACACTCGGCCTCACGGTCGAGACCTGGCGCGGTTACTCCGGCGAGGGCGCCCTCTTGCCGTCGCTTGCCGGTGCCACGGTGACCCTGGATGCCGACCTCGTCTCGGCGTTGCTCGCGTTTGAGCCCGTGATCGACGTGGCTCAGTTGGCGGCGAATGCCGGCCTGTCACCGGAGCGGGTCCGCGCCGCTTTGGCGGTGCTCGCGTCGTCCGGACGGGTCGGGTGGGACGTTCACGAGGGGGCATACTTCCATCGTGAGTTGCCGGACAACCCCGACCGAGTGACCAAGGACAACCCGCGACTCGCGGCAGCACGCACACTCGTCACCGCGAATGCTGTTGTGGCACAGCCGGGGTCACGGACAACGTGGACGGTTCGATCGTCGGGAGGCGACCATCAGGTCCGCCTGTGCGACACCGCGCTAGACGAGGCCGATCCCACGCATGGGGCCCGCTGCACCTGCACCTGGTATCTGTCCCATGGCGGCAACCGAGGCCCCTGCAAGCACGTCCTCGCCGTCCAGCTCGTCCTTGGAGGATCGCGATGAGGCTCAACCCCGGACTCGACGCGGCAATCGAGGTGTACCGCACGCTGGGCTGGGACCAGGCCGATCCCCACGAGGCACCGAGCCTGCCCGTCGGCACCCCAGACCAACAACGCATCGCCAAAGCCGGTCTGCGGTCGGGTGATTGGGGCGAGTTCGGTCAGATCGGCGAGCGTACCTACGGGTGGATCAGTGCGGTGCCGGTGCAGGAGGCCCTCCTTGGCGTCTTCGCGGTCCGCGTCGGAGTCGACGCGCCGCGGGCAGCCGCCGTCCTGCGCATCACCGACACGGTGCCCGAGAGCGTCATCACTGCGGCGCTGGCCGAGCGGGGTCCGGGCTTCGCCGAGCGTTTCATCGCCGCAGCCTGCGTGCCCTCCCATCGCGGGTCGGAGTGGTCGCCCACCAATCACGCAGGCTCCGCGCTCCGGCTCGTCGCCGACCTCGACCTGCCGGTGCCCGACAACCTCGACTATCTCAAGGACTGGTCGGCCTATGCCGCGGACCTGCTCTCGGGACGACCGCACTACGCACGGCTATCCCGACGAGAGCCGTTGGACGAGAGCGTCATCCGTCGCCGCTTCGTCGAGCATGTCCGGGCGGGTGTGGCGCTCGGCATCGGAGCGACCGCATCGTTCGGTGTCGTCGTCTCACAGGGTGTCCGACACGGCTGGCTCCCGCGCGCGGAGGCCGTCGAGCTCGCCTTCCAGGGTTTGGACGTCGCCCAACGGCCAGGCGACCGCAAGGCCTGGGCGGCGATCCTCCTCGATGACCTCGAGATCTCCCAGGCCGAGGCCCTCGGCCGGCTCGACCTCCTCATCCCGATCCTGGCCACCGGCGAAGCCCCAACGACCGGCCGATTCGCTCCCCTGCTCGTGGCCGGCGCACCGCCGGAGCGCCTGCCCGAAGTCCTCAGCGCCGCCCTCACCACCACCACCGCCAAGGTGCGCAAGTCCGTGCTCGCCTCCCTCGCCTCGCGGGACGTCCCCGGCCCCGACGCGGTCGCCGAGCTGACTGGCCTCATCGGGGATCTCGCCTCCGCACGGGACCGCTCGCTCGCCGTGGCCACCGAACGCCTCTTGGCCCGCTGGGAGGTGACGAATGCCGCCGCTCATCCCGCTGGTCCCGTCGCCGCCGGAGCCCAGGACGAGCCGGCGCCCGATCCGTTCGCTGGTCTGTGGCAACCCACCCCGCCCGTGTGGCGGGTGCCGGCCTTCGACCCCGGGCCCGCCACCCCGGAGTCGTTGACCGCCCTCGCCGCTGAACTCACCGGCCGCAGAGACGGGGTGGTCGACATCACCGTCGAGCGCTTCCTCGCGACCGCGAATGCCGTCGCGCGCCGCGACCCAGCCGATGCGCGGGATGCGCTGCGCGGGGTGCGCACCACTGAACTGCCCGGTCTGAGCTGGGTCGCCCCGTGGCGCGACAGTCCCGGGCAGCTCGCCGACGTGGACACCCCGTACCGCGGCCTCCTGACGATCCGTGAGGCGGCGGCATTCCTGAGCCTGGGACAGGTGCCGATCCTGCTCTCCGAGCCCAGCACCATGGACCTGCGAATCAGTCCGGCGGACCTGGTGACCCGGCTACGCGCGTATGCCGCCGCCGGAGCCACGGCCGCCGAGGCCGATCTCGTACTGGCCCTGACCCGCCTGGACACGACGTCAGCCACCTCCGCGGAGTTGGAATCAGCCCTCGCCGAACTCAGCACCACCCGGGTGCGGGTCCTGCGGCTCGACGGCACCGCGTTGGGTGCGCACGCCGCCGCCTATCTGCGCCATTGGCTGACGGACCCGATTGTCGAGCCTTCACTCGAACTGAGCGGCCGCTTCTGGCGGATGCCCGCACTGCGCACACCGACCGCGCTGGCCGAGCTGAGCCGCTGGTTCAGGTATCAGAGCTACGAGTCGGCCGAGGCGGCTGTGTTCCCCGGTTGGGGCGATGCGGCCCTGCAGTCACTGGGCTACGGCGGGGGCGAGATCCAGCGATACCTCGGCGTGTTGGCACGACAGGCTGCCCGACGCGCAATGCCGCTCACCCCCGGGGCCGCCGTGAATCTCCTTGGGGCGCAGCGGACACCGACGCCGGACACGGCTGCAGACCTGTACGACGCGGTGCAGGAGGCCTGGGAACGCGGTTTGCTGCGCCCGGGTGTTGCGGACGTCGCCTATCTGGACTGGATGCAGCCGCCCGCGAGTCTTGCCGCCTTTGCCACCGCCATGCTGGACCTCGCACCGACTGGCGCTCTCGCGGCGATCTGGCCCGTCTTGGATTCCCTTGTCGCCGAGTCGGTCTCGGCTCGTCGGATGCGGGCCGGGACCGTGGAGGTTGTCGACGCGATCGGCGCCATGCTCCCCGAGGCGCTTGCTGCCGTCGCGGACGGCAGGGCCGACGGCGACGTGCTGCGACTGCCCGGCGTGCGCGCCCTCGCAGCGCGACCGGGTGCGTCGCTGGCGGTGAAGACCGCCCACGAGCTAGTCGCACGGCTGCCCGGGGCCGCTCCGGTCGCCGCAGCAGAGGCGGCACCAACTCCGTTGGCGGAGAGCGTGATGGCACCGCTAGATCCACCGTTCGAGGACGTCTGGACTCAGGGAGCCGGTGAGGTGCCCGCGATCCCGGATGGCGTAACCATGAGCGTGCATTGGGACGCCGGAGGCACGCGCTTCCTCGCCTTCGACCTCACGGTGCCCGGCGAGCCGGATCGACTGTTCCGGGTAGTCAAGGGCTGGACCTACGACCTGACCGTCGAACGCCAATGCGCGGCAACGGCATTCCGCCCCGGTGAGTTGCCGACTGGCCAACGCGACTCGTGGCTGCATTGGGACTCCGCGGCGGGTCGGCTGGTGGTGAGCTCGGATCGGGACTGGGCGACAGGCAGCCCTGGCCCTCTTGCGGCCAAGGCGCGGCCCGCGCGCCTGTCGGATGCGCTCGTCGCCGTGAGCCTGGGGCTGACGGCGCAGTCCGGAGACGATGCCTTCACGGGTCGCGAGGCGGTCGCAACCCTGGTGAAGGAAGGCCGGTTCGGCACAGACGCCGTCGCCTCAGCGGTTCGGGTGCTCCTCGCCCAGCCCGATGTCATGCCGGGCCGCCTCGTGCGGGTCATCGATGAGCACCTCACCATGCTGCCCACGCTGTGGCCGATTCTGGCCGAGTTGCTTCGGCACGCCGCGACCCAGAAGAGCCTGCCGCGTTGGCTCAACCAGGTCCTCGACGTGGCCTCACTGCGCGCGGGCTACCTGACGGAGGCGATGCGGCGCGGCATTCTGCCGTCGGACACCTGGGAACCGTTGCGAGAGATCGCATCCCGACCAGGCACCTCCGCCGCCCTGGTCAAGGCGCGCGCCTTGGCCCAGGCCATCGCCGTCGATGACGCCGCCTTACGCTGAGTCCGTGGACACAGGGGAACTCGATCGACTCGTCACCACCAACTCCTGGGAGCCGTTGAACGCTCTCCTTCGGAGTTTGACCGACGAGGAAACGGCCGCTGCGGCGGCCTGGTATCGGCGTGGCGGGCGTGCGCTGGCTCGGCAGGAGGCGGAACTGGGCTGGCAGGACGAGCCCCGCGTCGTGCAACTCCTCCTGGCCCTGACGCTGGCCCGGACTGCGCGGGAGGCGTCGCAGAACTGTCGCTGGGGGTTTCGGGGTCTGCGCAATATCGAGGAGTCTGCGGTCGCGGCGTGCGCGGATGCCCTCATCGGGCGGGGGCGGGAGTGGGCGGCGGAGTTTGTGCAGCTGGCCACGGCGAAGACCTTCCGGGGGGAGGCAGGGCGGGCGGCGGCTCCCGAGATCGTCGCGCTGACCAGCGCCGCAATCGATGCCTATGCCCTGGAGGTGCCGGCCACGGACACCTTCGTGCGCGGGTGGGCATCGCTGGTGTCCGTCGCCCAGCGATACACCCAGCTGACCGACAAGGCGGTGTGGCAGCCCCTCACGCTGATGACCGCGGGTCCCGGACCGGCCCGGGCGGCATACCAGCAGGGCGACGACCTCACCCTCAGCGACTGTCTCGGGGCCACGACCTCGGTCACGGCCGTCCTGACGGCCGCGCTGGAGGTGCCCAATGGCCTGGCCACCTGGGCCGATTTCACCCAGGACGGCTGGCGCGTGGACCTGGCGATCCGGGATGGGGTCCGGTCGGGCTCTCTGGATCGTGAGCCGTTGTTGGACAGCGCATTTCGGGCGCTCAGTCGTGATGACAAGGCCTTCAACCAGCGAGTCATCGAGACGATCCTCGGCGGGCTGGACCCTCAGCCCGCAGAGGTCCGAGAGCGCGCCGCCCTCATCCTGCACGTCCTGCCCGTCGTGCACGGGAGCGTCACTCGGGCTCTCTTGGATCTCGTCCTCGCCTCGGGCGTCGACGACGACATCCTCCTCGAGATCGGTGCCATCATCCTGGCGCGCCCCGAGAAGGCACAGAAGACCACTCTCCTCACCCACCTGGCCACGTCCACCTCCGCTGTCCGCGAGGCGCTCCTGCAGTTGGCTGCCGAGAGCCCCGACGCGACGCTCGCGGCCAAGGCGCGGGCCTTGTTGGGCACGAGCGAGGACTCGGACTCGAGTGACCAGGGTGCCTATGGCCTGCCGCGGTGGGCGCAGGTCGTCGAGCCGAGGGTCACCGCGCCCTTTGAGCCGTATGCCGCGAGCGCGGCGGGGATCGATCAGGCGCAGTCGGACGAGGACATCTGGTCGCGGATCACGACCGAGGCCGCCTATCTGGATCTCGTCGTCCGACTCGGCCATGACAATCTGGCACTTCTGCGATCCAGAGTCTCGAACGCGCCGACCCCGACGTGGTACACCGCCGGGCGCACGGCATTCCTCGTCCATCAGTGGGTAACGACCGGTGAGTCACATCGGTCGTATCGGCTGTCCTGGACCGTCCACACCCACACGGCCGGCGGCGATGGGCCGGTGGTTGAGGAACGCACCTCGGAGCACCTCCCCGCCGGCCACTCACTCTTCAGTGACCACCTCATCGAGGAGACGCTGGAGCGGGTGGGCACGGTGCGTGAGCTGCTCAGCACGCCGTCCCATGCGGACGGGACTCTGGACGTCGGGACGCTCGTCGAGCGGGTCCGGCAGGCGCGGTCCGTGGGGTACGGCGAGTACGACCTCGTGCAGGCACTGCTCCGGCTCGCACCCACGCGCCCGGAGGACACGCGGCTGTTCGACGGGCTGCGATTGGCCCCGGCGGGCGGCTCTGGTCACGGGGGTCGCGTGCGGTCCTGGCTATCGTCCCGGAAGCCTGCCGGAGAAGGCCTCGACGGCGTGGAGGTCATTCGCGGCTGGATCGCCGGGGGTGGATGGCCGGAGCGTGATGTCGATTTCCCTGGGGTGGAGCCGCGGACGTCGCCGGTCTCGCTGCCCCTGCCGGCGGCCCTGGCGGCGTTAGACGGCGTCGCGGCGGTGAGTCGCCCCGCGGGGGCAGACGACGAGATTCCGAAATGGGGGCAGGACGAGCCCGGACCGCGGCTGGGTGTCTGTCCCCACGATGTCGAGCAGCTGGCCGCGCTGATCGCTCAGCGCGACGACCACGACTCGGTCGTGCACGCCCACAAGTTGCCGCTCATCGTGCATGCCGCAGGACCGATCGGCGCAGCCGTCCACCATCACCTCGCCCGACAGCTCGCCCATCCACGCTTGGACTGTCGGTTGCTCACGGCGCAGGCGGCGGCTGAGTTGGCCCGCCAGGGGAGGCTGGATCCAGCTGTGCTGCGGGAGCGGAGCCTGGCCTTGCATGCTGCCGGCCGACTCTCGCTGGCTCGCGCTGTCCACGGCTGGAGTCAGCTCGCTGAGCAGGCTTCGCTTGAGGTGGTGTGGCCGACCTGGGTCGCGGTCCTCGATGCCGCGTGTTCGGCGGCAAAGAAGCCGGCCGGGCTGGCCGACCTGCTCCGGGTCACGCGGGAGTACGCACCCGGGGTCCGCGGCCACGTGCCGGACGGTTGGTTGCCGGAGTCGGTGCGGGCGCTGGCGGCAGCGCGTGGCTCGAGCAAGGCGGCTGTCGAGGCTCGGGCCCTCGTGGAGTCGCTTTCCGTTGTGGGACAGAGCCAACGATGAATGCCGTGGGCGCCTCGACGCTGACCACCACGGGTTCGGGTAGTGGCGGCGGCAGCGGTGACCTGCTGCTGGAGCTGGAGACAGGGATCGGACTCACCCCCGTCGGACTGGTCGAGCACCCGCAGTTCTTTTCGGGACTGGTGGCGCGCCCCGACGTGGTGGCGAGCGGCATTCTGGCGGTGGCGGATGTCGCGACCACGACGTATCTGGACCTGTCCGCCTTGGCGGCGTCGCGCGATCCGGTCGTCACGGCTAGTGGAGACCGGGTGAGGTTCGAGTCCTTCAGTGGGTGCAATGGTGTGCACGCCCGTTTTGACCTCTTGGACAGCGGGATCGACTCCGGCGAGATCGGGTTTGGGACGACGAATGTCGACGTGAATCTGCCGCTGCGCAGCGCCCTGGCCGCATTGCCACGGCACGAGCTCATGCATCTCGCGGTGGGGGCGGACTCGCTGCGGGTGTCGACGCCGTCGGCGACGCATGAGGAGCGCAAGGTCGAGCTGCCACAGCGGTGGGTGCGGGGATTCGCCGAGGTGCCGACGATCCTCGCGGGGATGACGCCCGTGGCCGAGGCGACGGGGAGTCAGGTCATGACGTTCCTCGCCGGGCTGCCGCGCGGGACGCCTGGGCCGACTGTGGGGGTTGCCCCCGGTCCGCGCGGGATGCGGGTGACCGCGCCGGGTCTGGCCGGCGCCGCGACGCTGGCCGGGACTGCGCGGCTGACGAGTCTGCGCCGGATCATGCGGCACATTCGTCGCTTGACCGCTTGGTCACACAAGGCGGGCTACAGCGGGTGGGTGGCCGAGGTCGACGGCGGTCGGGTCACGCTGGTCATCAGCCCCCAGCCGTATCGGGGCTTCTCCGGTGAGGGACAGCTGCTTTCGGCATTGACGGGGGCCGCTTCGTCGAGTGGGGCGCTGCGGGTGCTGGAGCACTTGGCGTGGGAGCCGGTCATCGACGCCTCGATGCTGGCTCGGGAGACTGGCCTGTCCGTGGGTGAGGTCGGGTCGGCGTTGGCGGTGCTGGCCGCGTCCGGGAAGGTCGGCTACGACGCGAGCGATCGCGCCTATTTCCACCGTGAGATCCCCTATGACGATGATGCTGTTGCGCGGGACCATCCCCGTTTGACCCGTGCTCGGGAGTTGGTGGCCGCGGGCGCGGTGGCGCGCGACGGCGACCGGTTCGCCGTGGGGGAGGCGGGCCATCAGCATTGGGTGAGCCTTGCGGCTGCCGGGGCGACGTGTACGTGTCGGTGGTTCACTCGGTATGGCGGCGGCCGAGGACCGTGCTCGCACATCCTGGCCGCGATGCTGGTGGCTGCACCGGGCTCGGGCACCTCGCGCTGACCAAGTAGCCGGGCCATGATCGCCCGTTTCCTGCGGGCGGCTCGGTCCCCGGTTCGGTGGCGGGGCTGTCGCTCACGGCCTCACAGATTGATCCATCCGCGAGGCCAGATCGTGCGCTGCGTGCTGCTTGAGCTCGGTGGGATCCTCACCGGCGCAGGGGCCTGGCTCGGCGGTCAGCGCCAGCAGTTCTTGCGCGGCCTGTCGGGACGCCTCGTGGCTATGGGCGGGATTGCGCCATGGAGGAGAGCTGGTCAGTGGCGTTGGTCAATGTGGCGGCGATGCCCGACAGCGACCACGAGGACGAGGAGGACGTCGTCGTGCACCTCGTAGACGATCCGATAGTCGCCGGTGCGCACTCGCCAATCGCCTCCGCCGCCGACCAACTTCTTGGCGCCGCTCGGTCTTGGCTGGTCTGCCAAGAGCTCAATGGCCGCCTGGATCCGTCGCTGAGCCCCGGGGTCCAACCAGCGGAGCCGTCGGGCCGCGGCTGGGGCGACCTCGATGCGGTGAGTCATGCCAAGCCGAGATCGGCCTTGACCTGATCCCAGGGGATCACCAGCTCGCCAGCATCCAACTCCGCACGGGCCGTCGCGGCCGCTTGGATATCGGCGAGGTTCTGACCGCGCCCCAGACCACCGAACAGATGGTTCGGGCTGACGGTTGAGGACTACTCACCGGAGCGGTGTATCCGTGCAGCAGTCCCCCACCCTGTGGGACCTGTGGTGCTCGCCTCCCTGTAGCCCGGTCATTTCAGCGCTTCTCGGCGTTTCCTTTGGATTCCTCGACGGTGTACCGAGCCGCGCTGCTCGCGAACTTGTCGCTCATCGCCTGATCCAGGTCGATGGCGAGCACGTCGGCGAGCCGCAGCAGATAGGTCAACACATCGGCGATCTCATCGCGCACGTCCTGGCCGCGCTCGGTGGCCATGATCCGGGCGGACTCCTCCGGGGTGAGCCACTGGAAGATCTCAACGAGCTCAGAGGCTTCGACAGTCAGGGCCATGGCGAGGTTCTTCGGGGTGTGGAACTGCTCCCAGTCGCGCTCGATCGCGAACTCGCGCAGTCGCTGCGTCCACTCCGAGGTATCCATGGCGGCAACCTACGGCGCATCGACGCGGCCGGGGATGACTGACTCGAGGTGTGCCTGCGTCTCGGCGTCGGTCGAGTAGATCACGACCGAGCGCATCCCACGCGTCAGGAGGACCTTGTAGACGTTGCGGACCAGCCGGTCGAAGTGCTCAGGGCTGACGTTCTTGGTGTTGAGTTCGCGGTCCTTGCTGTTCTCCCGCAGCGCAACCCACTGGTCGTTGCGCCACACCAGGTCTGGTCCCATGATGACGCCGGCGTGGTCATACTCGAACCCCTGCGCGGTGTAGACGCAGCCCACCTGGCCGAAGCCTGCGGGATCGGTCGCCCACAGGGCCGAGGGTGGGGCGCCGCCGACAGAGCGATCTCCCCGCAGGTTCCATGGTCGAGCCCAGTTCCCAATGGTGACGTCCGGGACCAGCGTTCCGTCACGCCGAGGGTCGCTCCACGGCCAGGCATAGCCCGCGGTCATCCGGGCGGTGGCGCCGGCGGTTTGGCGCCCCTCGAGCCACAACTCCAACGCCTCCGGCGTCGAGGCAGTCCGCACGTCGAATCGCGGATCACCAGGCCAGGCGGACGGCATTCCCTCCTCGAGACCAAGGAGCTGCTGCACCCAGGTGACGTAGATCTCCGAGCCGCCACTGCGGAACTGATCGTTGAGGTCGATCCGGCGAACGCGCAGCCCGCGCGCCGCGGCATACGCATCGATGTGCTCCGCCGTGCCTTGCTCGCCCGGCCGCACGACCTGATGGTCGTCGAGGAGGAAGACGGGGACGCGGGCGGCATTCACGAGCTCTTCGATCTGGGGACGGGCGGCGGCCCGCGCCTCCTTGCGGGTGTACCGGTTGACCGACGTCCCGCGGAGACGATGGGCCTCATCAAGGATGAGGCACTCCAGGCCGTTGCGATCAGCGGTCATGAAGGAGTTGAAGTACGCGAAGAGTTTGCGGACCTGGGGAGCCCGCGCTGCCGCCACCTTGCGCAGAGTCTGCGTGAAGGATCGGGACCCGGTGGCGTGCATGACCGTGTGGCCACGGCGGGCGAGCTCACCCATGAGGGAGAGCGCAATGACGGACTTCCCCGTGCCGGGGCCGCCGGTGACGATGATGACCGACTTGGCGTCGGCGGCGCGAGCCTGCTCCACGGCATACAGGACGTGTTCGTAGGCGAGCCGTTGCTCGTCGAGGAGGACGAACATCTCGCGCTCCTGAACCTCCTGTGCCGCAACGCTGAGCAAGTTGCGGCTGGGGGCGATCCGGCTGGACGACAGCGAATCACCCGCGGCGGCGCCCGAGGTCGGAGCGAGGTGGCTGCGAAGGAAATCGACGAACTCGCCACGGCGTTGGCCCGTGAAGACCCGTGAGCGGGTGCCGTTGTCGGCGCCGAGGAGATCCAGGACACCCGCGTCGGTGGCGTTGTGCAGGTATGCCGCCCCGGCCAGCGAGTGTTCGTGCTCCGCGAGGTAGGACGTGAAGCCTTCGAGGTAGTCCAAGTAGCCGTCGACCTGGAGCCCAGGGTGGAGGTACTCGCGATTGATGTGCGGCGCAACGCGATAGAGCGTCTGAGAGTCCTCGATCGCCTCGGCTTCGCTCCATTGCTTGAGTTCGATGACGACGTAGGAAGGGCGACCCGTCTTGGGGTGTTGGCCCGCGAGGACGACGTCGGCGCGCTTGCTGGTCAGGGGGAGGAGGTACTCGATGAAGACCTCGACCTGGCCCAACCCAGCGGACTGGAGGTCGGCCCGGAGCAGGGGGATGGACCGCTCCCAGGAGCGTCGCTCAGCGGGCGAGGGGCGGTGTCCCAATCGGATCGCCATCTCCTCCGCAAGGCGGTCGGCGAGGTTGGCTTCAAGCGCAGACAGGCCGTCGGCGGTGGAGCGCAGCAGATGCACGGATGGTCCCCAGGCAGCACGAAAAGAGCTCGTGCGGGTGGGGGCATATCCGGAGAAGCCCGTCGGGCCGCAATGACGTCGTCAGACTATCGGGGGCCGGGGCGGCGGGAGTCGGGTGGCCTCAGACCTGGTGGTCGACGGGTGCCGAATGCCGTTGGTCACGGGCCCGGGGTCTCTTGGGAATGCCGCCGTGGCTGGCGCGGAACCCCTCGTGACAAGCTGGTCCGGTGTTCACCATCGAGGAGGAGACTGAGCTCCGTCGTGAGGCGACGGCCTGGCTTGCTCTTCGGACGAACGATGGGCGCGATGCCATCAGCCGGACGGAGCTGACTCAGTTCACCTTCCGCGGCGAGCGGCTCACTCTGATCGACGCGGGCCGGGGGATCCGCAAGCCCGCGCAGTGTCGAGCCGCGTTGTCGATCATGACGGTCCACACGGCCGCCGGGAAGTCTCGGCCCTACGACGACGTCACTGGCCCGGACGGCCTGCCTCGGTACAAGTTGCGCGCCGATCGCCGAGGGGATTCCGAGAATCGGGCGGTCGCCGAGGCGATGAACTTGGGGCTCCCCGTCATCTGGCTGGTCGGGGTCGCGCCCGGCTGGTTCCAGACGCTGTTTCCGGTATTCGTCATCGGGTTCGAACCCGAGCTGGATCAGTTCGTCTTGGCCTACGACGCGGCTCAACAACTCCCGGTGCCGGACTCGCCCATGGAGGAGACGCTTCGGCGGTATGCCGTGCGCGAGACGCGCCAACGCCTGCACCAGCGGGTCTTTCGCTCGGTCGTCATGCGCGCCTATGAGGGTCAGTGCGCCGTCTGCTCGCTCCGGCATCTCCAGCTGCTTGACGCGGCGCACATCATCGAAGATCGGGATGAGGACGGGGTGGCGGCCGTGAGCAATGGCCTGTCCCTGTGCAAGATCCATCACGCGTCGTATGACGCGGGGATCCTGGGTATCTCTCCCGACTATGGCGTCAAGATCCGGGACGACATCCTCGTCGAGGTCGATGGTCCGTTGCTGGAACATGGCC
>JAGOME010000058.1 GCA_017993715.1 Phycicoccus sp. | reverse complement strand
TCCTCGGGGTCATTCCGCTCGCCGATCCCACGCGAGGTGCGGTGCGGATCCTGGTGCGTCCCGAACAGTTACGGCTCGAGGACGTGGGTGGTCACCACGTAGCCGCCACCGTGACGCGGGTCCGGTATGCCGGGCATGAGGCACGGGTCGACCTGCGCCTGGACGGGGGAGCGGAGGTGCTTGCGCGGGTCCCGGCGGGGGCGATCCCCCGACGGGGGGACCGGCGAGGCATCGCGGTGATCGGGGAGGCGGTCGTCATCAGTGATGACCGGCCGGCCGGGGATCCGGCTCAGGAGACCCGGCCCAGCGCCAGCGCGGCATACAGCAGCGCGGCCACGGTTTCCCCATCAGTGATCCGGCCCGACGCCACCCAGTCCAGCACCGTGGACCACGGCACGAACTCCTGAGCGGCGATCCCCTCCTGCGCGATCGCCGCGCTCGCGTCGCCCTCTCGGTCCAGGCCGGTGGCGAGGAAGACGTACTCCGGCGCCACGCACACGCCATTGAGCGCGTTCATTGTCCCGATGGGTCGCCAGTCACGCGCCGTCCACCCGCTTTCCTCCCACAACTCACGTTGGGCAGCGACGAGCGGGTCCTCGCCGTCGGTGCCGCCCGCAGGGACCTCGATGCTCACCCCGACCGTATGGCGGTCCACCCACACCATGAGCACCTCGTCGTGGTCGGACACGGCGACGACGAAGACCGCAGGGTGGTGCAGCTGCACCACCCCATAGATCCCCTCAGACGCGTCCGGGCGGCGCACCACGTCCTCGCGCACGGTGATCCATGGGTTCTCATAGGCGGTGCGCGACGACAGGACGGGCCACATGAGCCCCATCCTCGCGCAGCGCTGCTGTCGACCCCACGACGTGGCGCGGTCGCGGTTAGGATCGGGACGCCCGCCCACCAGCATTCAGGAGCTTTCGTGACCCCTGCCTCCCCGCCGGCCCCGCGTCGAGTTCTTCTCAAACTGTCCGGGGAGGTCTTCGGCGGCGGCAAGCTCGGGGTCGCCCCCGACGTCGTCGCGGGGATCGCGACGCAGATCGCCGATGCCGTCCGTGACGACGTGCAGGTGGCCGTGGTCATCGGCGGAGGCAACTTCTTCCGTGGTGCCCAGCTCCAGGAGCAGGGCATGGACCGCACCCGTGCGGACTACATGGGGATGCTCGGGACGGTGATGAACTGTCTTGCGCTCCAGGACTTCCTGGAGAAGGAAGGCATCGACACCCGCGTCCAGACTGCGATCACCATGGGCCAGGTGGCTGAGCCCTACATCCCGCGGCGCGCGATCCGGCACTTGGAGAAGGGCCGGGTCGTCATCTTTGGCGCCGGGGCCGGCATGCCGTTCTTCTCCACGGACACCGTGTCCGCGCAGCGTGCGCTGGAGATCAAGTGCGACGAGGTCCTGATGAGCAAGTCCGGGGTCGACGGCGTCTACGACAAGGACCCCCGCACCAACCCCGATGCGACCAAGCTCGACCACGTGACCTTCCGTGACGCCCTCTCTCGCGGACTCAAGGTCGTGGACGCGGCGGCATTCTCTCTGTGTATGGAGAACAACCTGACCATGATGGTGTTTGGCATGGAGGAGCCCGGAGCGATCGAGCGGGCCCTGCGCGGCGAGCGGATCGGCACCCTCGTCACCGCCAACTGACCGACCCCGCCCACTCGGCTCGTCGTCCGGATGGGCCCGCCGGGTTCTGCGAGACTGGACCTGACGCACGCGCAACGAACCCGCCCGCCTCCCCAGATTGGGAGCGAGACGGCCAGACCAAGGAGAACGACGGACCATGATCGACGAGACGCTCTTCGAGGCCGAAGAAAAGATGGACAAGGCCGTCGAGGTCGCCAAGGAGACCTTCGCCGGGATCCGCACCGGTCGCGCGCACCCGGGGATGTTCCACAAGATCCTGGTCGACTACTACGGGGCCCCCACGCCGCTGCAGCAGCTGGCATCGTTCCAGACGCCCGAGGCTCGCACCATCATCATCAGCCCCTTCGACAAGGGCTCAATGCATGCGGTCGAGAAGGCGCTGCGGGACTCCGATCTTGGCGTTAACCCCAACAGCGACGGCAACATCATCCGCGTCAACCTCCCCCAGCTGACCGAGGAGCGACGCAAGGAGTACATCAAGATGGCGCGCCACGAGGCCGAGGAGGCCAAGGTTGCCGTGCGCAACATCCGGCGCCACGCCAAGGACGCCATCGAGAAGCTCGTCAAGGACGGCGAGGTCGGCGAGGACGATGGCACCCGGGGCGAAAAGGAGCTCGAGGGGCTGACCAAGCGCCATGTCGACGCGATCGACGACGTCCTCAAGCACAAGGAAGCCGAGCTGCTCGAGGTCTAACTGCTCGATGACCGACGCTCCCGACTCCGCGACCGACACGTCCCCCGACGCGCCGGTGACGGCACCGACCCCACCGGCGAGCACCTCGCGGGCCGGCCGAGATCTGCGGGCCGCGGTCGGGGTCGGGGTCGGCTTGGGGGCCCTGGTTATCCTCACTCTCGTCTTTCGCCGGGAGTTGTTCCTCGTCGTCCTCATCCCAGCAATCTCCCTGGGGGCCTGGGAGATGGCGCGGGCGCTGCGCGCGGTCGACATCCACGTGCCACTGGCGCCGCTGCTCATCGGTGCCGCGAGCATGATGATCGGTGCGTATTTCCGGGGGCCGGAGATCCTGGTCGTCCTGCTGGCCCTGACCTGCCTGGCCATGCTGGTCTGGCGCCTCGCCGATGGCGCCCAAGGGGCGGCTCGCGATCTGTCCGGGGCGTTCTTCGTCGCCTTCTATCCCTGTTTCCTCGGCGGCTTCTGCGCGCTCCTCCTCTCCGAGCCAGACGGGCATCGTCGGGTCTTCTTCTTCGTCCTGGTCACAGTGTTCTCCGACACCGGGGGGTATGCCGCCGGAGTCCTCTTTGGCAAGCACCCCATGGCTCCCTCCCTGTCTCCCAAGAAGTCCTGGGAGGGTTTCGCCGGCTCCGTCCTGGCCTGCGCCGTGGTCGGCGCGGTCTCCCTGCCCCTGCTCCTGAACGGCGCCTGGTGGATCGGGGCGATCATCGGCGTGATCACGGCCGCCACGGCGACCGTGGGTGACCTCATCGAGTCGAGCATCAAGCGCGACCTGTCGATCAAGGACATGAGTTCGATCCTGCCCGGACACGGCGGGATCATGGATCGCTTGGACTCGTTGATCATGACCCTGCCCATCATCTGGGTGCTGCTGTGGTGGCTCGTCCCGGTATCGACGTGAGCGGCGACGCCTGATGACCGACGCACCGACCCCGCGCCCCCAACCTGGCGAGCTCACGCTGACTGCGCCGCGCCGGGGCAAGCCACCCCGCCATCTGGCCGACCTGACCCTGCCCGAGCGGGCCGCGGCTGTGGAGGAGCTCGGACACCGGGGATTTCGGGCCAACCAGCTCTCGGTGCACTATTTCGATCACGTCACCACCGATCCCGCAGGGATGACCGACTTGCCGGCCGCGATCCGGGGCGACCTTGCCGCCAGCCTGCTGCCTCCACTGCTCACTCCTGTCCGCGAACTCATTGCCGACGGCGGCGCGACGCGCAAGTCTGTCTGGCGCCTCCACGACGGTGCCCTCGTCGAGTCCGTCCTCATGCGCTACCCGCGACGGGTCACCTTGTGTATCTCCTCGCAGGCCGGGTGCGGGATGAACTGCCCGTTCTGCGCGACCGGCCAGGCCGGGCTGACCCGCAACATGTCCACGGCCGAGATCGTCGAGCAGGTGCGCCTGGCCAACCACGCCCTGCGCACCGGCGCGCTCGCCAGCCCCGCTCCACCCGAGCCGGTCGGGGTGGCCGAACTCGGCGACGAGACCGAGGCGGGCCCGGTTGATGGCGAGGCGGCAAGCGGCCCGGCTGGTGTCAGCCGGGTGACCAACATCGTTTTCATGGGTATGGGCGAGGCCCTGGCCAACTATCGCGCCGCGATCGGAGCGATCCGCCGCCTGGTCGAGCCGTCACCCAGCGGCTTCGGCATGAGTGCACGTTCGCTGACCATGAGCACGGTCGGGCTCGTCCCCGGCATCGATCGCCTGGCCGCCGAGGGCATCCCGGTCACGCTGGCCCTGTCGCTGCATGCACCCGATGACGGCCTACGGGATGAGTTGGTGCCGATCAACACCCGGTTCAAGGTCGGTGAGGCCGTCGATGCTGCCTATCGCTACTTCGAGGCCACGGGTCGTCGTGTCAGCATCGAATACGCCCTCATTCGCGACATCAACGACCAGGCCTGGCGCGCGGAGCTGCTCGCCGACCTGCTCCTGACGCGCGGTAAGGGCTGGGTGCACGTCAATCCCATCCCCCTCAATCCCACGCCCGGTTCGAAGTGGACGGCGTCGCGCCGGGGGGTCGAGCAACAGTTCGTCGAACGGCTGCGCGCCCGCGGCATTCCGACGACCATCCGTGACACCCGTGGCTCCGACATCGACGGTGCCTGCGGGCAACTCGCGGCGGCCACGTCACCGACCTGAGCTTGAGAGGGAGCCCATAGATCAGTGCGGGTGACCTCTTGGGGCGCGTTGGAGCATCCCCCTAACCTGGGGCGCGTGCGCCTCCCCCTTGTTGCCGTGGCCATCACCGGCGCCTTCGTGCTGGCCGCCTGTGGCGACCCTGCCGACGCACCCGGCAACCCCTTGCCCAGCGACCACCACACGTCCGTTTCGGCTTCGGGCAGTGCGAGCCCCGCGCCTATCCCGGACGTGGCGCTGCGGGCCGGAGAGCGCTTTGTCACGGTGGCGTTGCCCGAGCCGTACGAGCCGGCCGCGCCCAACGGGATCGGCACCGACGACTATCGCTGCTTCCTGCTCGACCCGGGGTTGACGTCAAACAGCCTGGTCGATGGTCACCTCATCGAGCCGCAGAACGCCGCGATCGTCCACCACGTCATTGCCTACACCGTCAGTCCGGACCAGGTCGCGCAAGCCCAGGCCAAGGACGCGGCCGAGCCGGGCCAGGGCTGGACGTGTTTCGGCGGGCCGGGCCTGGGTGGCGGACAGGGACAGCGCCTGGACAACGCCGGCTGGATCGGCGGCTGGGCCCCCGGTGGCGGGGAGCGAATCCTCCCCGAGGACGTGGGGATCCCCTTGGCCGCCGGCGGTCTCATCGTCGTGCAGATGCACTACAACCTGCTGGCGGGCGATGGCCCCGATCAGTCCTCGATCCGGCTGCGGGTCAGCGACGACGACGGGACCAAGCGCCCGTTGGAGACGATGCTGCTGCCGGCATCCGTTGAGTTGCCGTGTCGGCTGGGCGTGACCGGCGAAATGTGTGACCGCGCGGCTTCGGTTAACGACGTCAAGACGCGATTCGGTGAGCAGCATGCGACGGCGGACCTGCTACCTCTGCTGTGCGGCGCGCCCCCTATCGGCCAGACCCAGTCCTGCACCCGCGAGATCACTGAGCCGACCACGCTCCGGGCCGTGTCGGGGCACATGCATTTGCTCGGTCGCTCGATCTACATCGACGTCAACAAGGGCACCCCGGAGGCCCGGCGAGTTCTCGACATCCCGGTGTGGGACTTCGACAATCAGGTGGCCCAGGCCCTGGACTCACCGATCTCCCTCACGGCCGGCGACAGCCTGACCGTGACCTGCCGCCACGACCAATCCCTGCGTGACCGGCTCCCGGCCTTTGAGGGACTGCCGGAGCGCTATGTCGTGTGGGGTGAGGGCACGACCGACGAGATGTGCCTGGGGATCGTGCTGGTCACTCGCCCCTAATCAGGCTCGCAGCTGGATCCACTCCGTCGACGAGGTGGATTGACCCGGCCATCCTTCGCCCGGCACCGAGTGCGATCAGCGCGGGCCAGAGCGGCACGGTGTGCGTCCAGTGCTCGACGCCGACGAGGATCAAGGGCGGGAGCGGCGCGTCCTCGGGAGCGTAGTAGAGCGGGGTGGCGGCCTGGAAGATCTCCTGGACGGTCCCGGCCGCGCCGGGGAGGACCACGATCCCCTGGGTTGAGCGGGCCAACAGGCTGTCTTCGCGCAGGGCGTTGGAGAAGTACTTGGCGATGGCGTCGCAGAAGACGTTGGGTGGCTCGTGGCCATAGAACCACGTCGGAATGCCGACGCTGCGCGGCCTTGCCGGCCCGCTGGGGGAGTGGTGGGGGGTCAGTGTCGAGCGGACCGTCAGCGCGAGCTCGGCCCACGCGCTGATGTCCGGCCGAAAACTCGGCACGCGAGCCAGGTCTACGAGTGCGGCCTCCAGGGAGGCGAGAGTCGGGGCGAGGGCGCCGAGGTTCGCGGCCTCCATCGCCCCCGGGCCGCCGCCGGTCAGGACCACGCAGCCAGCATCGGCCAGGGCGTGCCCCAGGCGGGCGGCGTCGGCGAAAGCAACAGATCCGCGCTGCGCGGCGTGACCACCCATGATGCCCACGGTGGGGAGGCCATCGAGGAGCTCGACCAGGGCATCGGCCATGGCCTCGTCGTGCAGGGCGCGCAGCACGCCGACGTAAGCGTCGTGGGCGAGAGATGCGTCCCGGGCCCAGTGGTAGGCGCGGGCGTCGGGTGTCGCTGCATAGCCGGCGTCGGTCACCCCGGCATAGAGCTCCATTGGGGAGTACAGCGCAGAGCGATAGGGATTGATCGGGGCGCCGTGGGTGGCGGGAAAGACGATGGCGCCGTGCGAGCGGACATGCACCTCGAGCTCGGCGTCGATCCGTCCTCCGAGGACGACGACTCCGCCGTAGTCGGACCGCGCCAGGAGCAGCGCGCGATGAGCGGTGAGGTCGAGGTCCTGGAATCGACTCCCGCGCAGGGAGCTGCGTGACTCCAGGACGGCCACGAGCTGCTCGGGCCGGTCGATCTCGCGCACGGGCCCGAACCTACCCTGACGCCGGTCGCCCCTTTCGAATGCCGTGAGCCGGCGATGGTGGCTTGTGCCCGGTTGACTTTGCTACTGTTGACTAGGTAGATCGGTCTACCTAGTGACGTCGACCCAAGGAGTCCCATGAACAGCCGCGCCACCCCTGCGCGTGACCGGCTGCTGCAGGCCGCGGCCGAGCTCTTCTATGCCGACGGGATGGCCGCGACCGGGATCGATGCGATCATCGCGCGCGCCGGGGTCGCCAAGATGAGCCTGTACAACAACTTCGAGTCCAAGGACGCGTTGACGGCGGCCTATCTCGACGCCCGGCACGAGGAATGGTTGGCGCTGTATCGAGCGCGACTGGCTCAGGCCAGCGGCCCCACAGCCGCAGTCCTGGCCGTCTTCGACGCCTACCTCGATCACGCCGAGGCGGCCTACCCCCACGGCTTTCGTGGCTGCGGGCTGCTCAACGCCGCCGCGGAGTTGCCGGTCGGCGCCCCGGGGCGGGAGGCGGTGCGCGAACACAAGGCGCAGATCGAGGGGATCCTGGCCGCACATCTGCGCGAGCTCACCGACGCCGACCAGGCGGCCCGCACCGCCGAGCATCTGTCGTTCCTGCTTGAGGGGTCGATGAGCCGGGCTGGGCTGGAGGCCGACCCGAGCCGCATCCAGCACGCCCGCGTGCTTGCCGCCGAGCTCGTCGACGCCCTGCGGGAACGCCGGTGACGCCGTCAGGGACCGGCCCGAGTCGGCGCGTGGGCCTGGCGGCCATCACCACGACCGCGATCCTCTGGGGCACCACCGGCACCGTCGCGACCTTTGCCGACGGCGCCGGCCCGCTGGCGATCGGGGCAGCAGCGCTCGGGATCGGCGGCCTGCTCCAGGCGGCCGTCGCGATCCCCGCCCTGCGCGCCGCCCGCGGCGAGCTCTCGGCGCATCGCCGCACCATCCTGCTCGGTGCCGCGGCGGTCGCCATCTACCCTTTGGCCTTCTACAGCTCCATGCACCTGGCGGGGGTCGCCGTCGGGACCGTGGTTTCCCTCGCCTGCGCGCCACTGGCCAGCGGGGTGCTCGAGTTGGTGGTCGATCGCCGAGCGCTCTCGAGGTGGTGGACGTTGGCCGCGGCCCTGGGCATCCTCGGATCGATCCTGCTGTGCCTGGCCACGCAACAGTCATCGGCCGGATCGGTGTGGCTCACCGTCGCCGGAGTGCTGCTCGGCCTGGTGGCCGGCACGACCTATGCGGTCTACTCCTGGGTCGTGCACCGGCTCATGTCCGCTGGGGTGAGTCGTGGCGCCTCTATGGGCGCTGTCTTCGGTCTCGGGGGAGCCCTGCTGATGCCGGTCCTCGTGCTCACGGGAGCGCCCCTGCTCGCGTCCGGGACCAACCTCGCGGTCGCGGCCTACATGGCGTTGGTCCCCATGTTCCTCGGGTATGTCCTGTTCGGGATCGGCCTGACAGCGGTGTCGGCCAGCGAAGCAACGACCGTCACGCTCAGCGAGCCCGCCGTCGCTGCGGTGTTGGCCGTCGTCGTCGTCGGCGAGCAGCTCGGCACCGTCGGCTGGATCGGTGTGGCCATCATCGGCCTGGTGCTCGTGGTCCTTGCCGCGGCTCCGACGAATGCTGCCGTCCCGCCGGCGGGTCGGGCGTCAGTGCGCGGTGAGGCGCGCCAGGACCGAGCCAAGCAAGGCCGGCCGACCGGTGAGCCTCTCCTCGAGGTCGGCAGCACGGGCCAGCTGGAGCCCGGCGTTGACACCCAGCCAGCGCAGGGGCTCGGGCTCCCAGACTGGTGAGCGGTGACCCACCCACGGGAGTCCGGTCAAGGTCGTGCGCTGTCCCAGAACGAGATCGGCCAGGGTGCGGCCCGCGAGGTTGGCGGCGGCCACTCCGTCACCGACGTAGCCACCCGCCCAGCCGAGGCCGGTCGCCGGGTCGTAGCCGACGCTGGGATGCCAGTCACGGGCGATCCCGAGAGGCCCGCCCCATTGATGGGTGAAGAGAGCGGCGTCGCTGGGCAGCTGGGGGAGCCAGTCACGCAGCGTGGCCCGTAGTCGGCCGAACACCGTCGCGTCCGTGTCGAACCGAGGCTCGATCTGCGACCCGAAGTGATATGGAGCGCCGCGGCCACCGAACACCAACCGGTCGTCCGCGGTGCGCTGTCCATACACGATGCCGTGGCCATGGTCGCCGAAGACCTCGTTGTCGGACAGCCCGATGCGCTCCCATTCGGCGGCGCTCAGGGCACGCGTGGCCACGATGAGGGAGTACACCGGCACGACCTGCCTGGCCAGTCCGGGCAGCTGCGTCGTCCACGCCTCGGTGGCTCGGATGATCGCGGGCGCGCTCAGCTGCCGTCCGTCGACGAGCTCGACCCGGCCGGGGGGCATGGCGGCCACCGCGCAGTGCTCAATGATCCGGGCGCCACGTCGGCGCACCGCCGAGGCCAGTCCGTGCACGAGCTTGCCCGGATGGATCCGCGCGCAGTCCGGCGTCCAGGTCGCGCCGAGAACCTGTGACACGGCGAAACGTTCGTGGGCAGCCTGCGGGCCGAGCCACACCGTCCGGTCCCCGAATGCCGTGCCGCTGGCGGCATACTGTCGCGCGCGATCCGCCTGGGCCCGGCCTCGCGCAAGGAGCAGCGCGCCCCCCTGGTGGAAGTCGGCGTCGATACCCTCTGCCGCGCAGGTGGTGCCGACCTGGACAACGGTGTCTCGCAGCGCCTGCGCGAGAGCGATCGCGGCCGGCATTCCGTGCTCAGACGCCACCCGATCGAGTCCGACCGGCCATAACGCGGATACCCAGCCACCGTTGCGCCCACTCGCGCCATGCCCGACCGTGTGCGCCTCGAGGAGCACGACGTCGAGGTCGGGACGGGCCCGCAGCAGGCTGTGGGCGGTCCACAGCCCCGTGTACCCCGCACCGACGATGACCACGTCGGCCCGTGCCGGCACGTCTGGCGCGTCGCCCCCGAGCGGCCCAGTCGTCGGGGTCAGAGGTGGTTCTCCGCGTCTGCCAGGACACTGCGCAGGCGGGCCTCGATGTCGTCGAACTCGGCCTGACCGATGGTGAGGGGGGGAGCGAGCTGGACGACCGGATCGCCGCGGTCGTCCGCCCGGCAATACAAACCGGCATCGAAGAGCGCCTTGGACAGGTAGCCGCGCAGGAGCCGCTCGGACTCGGCCTCGTTGAACGTCTCCCGCGTCGTCTTGTCCTTGACCAACTCGATCCCGTAAAAGAAGCCCTCGCCGCGGACGTCACCGACGAGCGGCAGGTCGAGGAGCCGCTCGAGCGTGGCGCGGAAGCGGGGGGCGTGCTCCTTGACGTGCTGGTTGAGTCCCTCGCGCTCGAAGATGTCGAGGTTGGACATCGCCGCTGCGCAGGAGACCGGGTGGCCGCCCCACGTGTAGCCGTGGGGAAAGTACGTCGAGCCCTCGCGGAACGGCTCGAAGAGCCGATCCGAGGCGACCATGAGCCCCAGCGGTGCGTAGCCCGAGGTGACTCCCTTGGCGGTGGTGATGATGTCGGGGACATAGCCGAAGTCGGTGCACGCGAACGTGGAGCCGATCCGGCCGAAAGCGCAGATGGTCTCGTCCGAGACGAGCAGCACGTCGTACTCGTCGCAGATTTCTCGCACCCGCTCGAAGTATCCAGGCGGCGGAGGGAAGCAGCCTCCGGAGTTCTGGACCGGCTCAAGGAAGACCGCCGCGACCGTTTCTGGGCCCTCGAATTCGATGGCCTCGGCGATCCGGTCCGCTGCCCAGCGCCCGAAGGCCTTGGGGTCAGCGCGCAAGTGCTCAGGCGCGCGATAGAGATTGGTGTTGGGCACCTTGTGAGCGCCGGGCACGAGCGGCTCGAAAGGGACCTTGGCGCCGGGGATCCCGGTGATGGACAGGGCTCCCTGGGGGGTGCCGTGGTAGGCGATCGATCGTGAGATGACCTTGTGTTTGGCCGGCTGGCCGATGAGCTTGAAGTACTGCTTGGCCAGCTTCCAGGCGGACTCGACCGCCTCGCCACCGCCGGTGGTGAAAAAGACCCGATTGAGATCTCCCGGCGCGTGGGCGGCGAGCCGCTCGGCCAGCTCGATGGCCCGCGGGTGGGCATAGGACCACAGCGGGAAGTAGGCGAGCTCGCTCGCCTGGCGAGCCATGGCCTCGGCGATCTCGGTCCGGCCATGTCCCACATTGACCGTGAAGAGGCCGGCGAGCCCGTCGATGTACTCCCGGCCACGGTCGTCCCAGATCCGGTGTCCCTCACCGCGCACGATGATCGGCGGGGTGTGGCCCAGACCCCCGTCGCTGGTGTCCTCGAAGACCGAATGCCGGGTGAAGTGCATCCAGAGGTGGTCGCGTGCGGCCTGCGAGTACAGGGCCCCGGACGGAGTCCGCAGATCCGAACTGGTCTCCCACACGTCATTCGGGTCGATGCTCATCGGGTCCCCCAGTTGTAGTGCTGCTTGGTCAGCTTGAGATAGACAAAGGTCTCGGTGCTCCGGACTCCGGGCAGGATGCGGATCTGGTCGTTGAGGACCTCGTAAAGGTGGGCGTCGTCCTCGCAGACGACCTCCGCGAGCAGGTCGAAACTGCCCGCGACCGTCACGACGTAGGCCACCTCCTGCATGTCCGAGAGGCGATCAGCGACGGAGGTGATGTCGCCGTCGACTCGCAGGCCGATCATGGCCTGGCGGTGGAACCCGACCTGGAGGGGGTCGGTGACCGCCACGATCTGCATCACCTCCGCGTCCAACAGTCGTTGGACGCGCTGGCGCACTGCGGCCTCGGAGAGTCCCACGGCCGTGGCGATCGATGCGTAGGACTTCCGGCCGTCCTCTTGGAGGTGTTCGATGATGGCCTTGGAGATGGCATCCAGCCGCGCATCGCCTCGCCCGGTCGGGAACCGTGTGCCCTTGGTCATGTCGGCCATGGTGCCGCCCAAGCGAGCGCTTCGCAAGTATCGGCCGACGGAATTAGTCGAATCTGTGACCCCGTTCTGAAGTTTCCGAACTTTCTTTACCAAACGACTATCGAATCCTGTGACTGATGGGTACAGTTCGGGAAGCCCTCGTCCTCACTGTCCGCCTCATCCAGGAGAGCCCCGGAAATGCGTCGCCCCTAGGGCACGGTCGGCGCCTGGGCTGTGAGGACTCCACACAGGATCGCCCCCGTCCTCCGGATCACCGATGCCCCCGGCCCGGATGGACTGTGCAGAGAAGAGACAGGCCCATGAAAGACACCTCCCTTCGGCCCCCTCCGCGCGATCCGGTCGTGCGCAACCTCGTGCGAGCGATGTCCTCGACCGGATTCTCTCGCCGCTCCTTGCTCGGCATGGGACTGGGCGGTGCGACGGCCGCCGCTCTCGCGGCGTGTGCGCCCCCGGCGCCCCCGGCCGGAGCGGCCAAGCTCGTGCTTCCCGAGGATCTGTCGGCCACCGACAAGGTCGTGCGGTGGGCGAACTGGACGGCATACCTGGACTATGACGAGGCGAGCCAGTCCTATCCGACCCTCGAGGACTTCATCGCGAGGACGGGGATCGCCGCGGAGTACACCGAGGACATCGAGGACAACGACGCCTACTTCAACAAGATCGCCCCGCAGTTGCGTAACGGGCAGGACATCGACCGCGACATCTTCACCTTCACGGACTGGATGGCTAACCGGGTGATCCAGGCCCAGCTATGCCAGCCGCTGGAGATCATCCGGATGCCCAACTCGACCAATCTGCTCGACGCCCTCAAGGACGTCAGCTTCGACCCGGGGCGCAACTACTCGCTGACCTGGCAGTCCGGTTTTGGCGGCATCGGCTACAACCAAGAGGCGCTCGGCCGCGAGATCAAGTCTCTCGACGACCTCTGGCAGGACGACCTTAAGGGCCGGATCGTCGTTCTCAGCGAGTTCCGCGACACCATTGGCATCGTCATGCAGAGCCAGGGTGTGGACATCACCTCCGGCTGGGGCAAGACCGAGTTCGACACGGCCGTCGCCGAGATCGAGAAGCGGATGGATGAGGGGTACATCCGCCGGATCCGGGGCAACTCCTATCTCGAGGACTTGAAGAGCGGCAACGCTCTGGCCGGCATCGTGTGGAGCGGGGACCTGTTCATCCTGCGCGCCGAGACCGAGAACGAGGCCTGGCAGTTCACCATCCCGGAGTCCGGCGGGACGCTGTGGAGCGACAACATGATGGTCCCCATCACCTCGCAGCACCGGCAGAACGCCCAAGAGCTCATGAACTACTACTACGAGCCTGCGGTCGCCGCCCAGGTGGCCGCCTACGTCAACTATGTGTGCCCGGTGACCGGTGCCCAGGAGGAGATGGCCAAGATCGACCCCGCCCTAGCGGAGAGCCCATTCATCTTCCCCTCCGCCGAGTACATGACGGAGAAGAACATTCAGGGCTTTCGGGCCTTGACCCCTGAGGAGGATGCCGAGTACAGCGCCGCGTGGCAGAAGGTGATGGGTAACTGATGGCAGGCAACAGTTCCGGCGGGTTCCGCGAGGCCCGCGGCGATCTGCGGATCGAGAACGTCACCAAGGCTTTCGCCGACTTCACGGCGGTGGACGACCTCACCCTGACCGTGCCCCGGGGGTCGTTCTTCGCTCTCCTGGGGCCCTCCGGATGCGGCAAGACGACCACCTTGCGGATGGTCGCGGGCTTGGAGCAGCCGACCTCCGGCCGCATCCTGATCGGAGACACCGACCTGACGGGGAGCCGGCCGTACCAGCGGCCCGTCAACACGGTCTTCCAGAGTTACGCGCTGTTCCCGCACTTGACCATCAGGGACAACGTCGCGTTCGGCCCCAAGCGGCGCAAGCTGCCCGACGCGAACGACCTCGCCGACAGCGCGCTCGATCTGGTCCAAATGAGCCACCTGGCGGGTCGCAAACCTGCCCAGCTGTCCGGTGGCCAGCAGCAGCGGGTCGCGGTCGCGCGAGCCCTGGTCAACCGTCCCGAGGTGCTCCTGCTCGATGAGCCCTTGGGCGCCCTCGACCTCAAGCTGCGTCGGCAGATGCAGGTCGAGCTCAAGCGGATCCAGACCGAGGTCGGCTTGACCTTCATCCACGTGACCCACGACCAGGAGGAGGCCATGACCATGGCCGACACGGTCGCGGTCATGAACCACGGCCGGATCGAGCAGATGGGCCCGCCGGCTCAGCTCTACGACCTGCCGCAGACGGCATTCGTGGCCAATTTTGTCGGTCAGTCCAACCTGGGTATCGGGGCGATCACCGGCACCGACGGCGACTACCTCGTCGCCGACGTGCAGGGCAGCACCGTCCGGATCCCACGCGCGCGCAGCTCGGTGAGCTCCGGCGAGGTCATGTTCGGGGTGCGCCCCGAGAAGGTTCGGATCGAGCGGGACCGGCCGGCGGGCGTCGGTGACGACGTGCGCGGCACCGTCCTGGACGTCTCGTTCATCGGGGTCGCAACGCAGTACCTCGTGCGGCTCCCCAGTGGTGCGGTGTGGGGCAGTTACGAGCAGAACCTCGACGTCGAGCCGCTGGATCTGCGGCCGGGCGACGACGTGTGGCTGACCTGGCACAAGGCCCACGCCTTCGGGGTGGCGCCCGACGAGGCCGGCGCCGCCGCCGGCGCGGGCGCAAGTGCCCTGCCCGGCACCGTCCCCGGGACGACGGGGTCCTGAGCGATGAATGCTTTGGCCCACGTCGCTGGAGGGGGCGCCGACACGGGCGCTCCGCCCCCGCCGCCAACCCGGACCCGATCCCTGACGCCCTATCTCCTGCTGCTGCCGGGGATGATCTGGCTGCTGCTCTTCTTCGTCGTCCCGATCATGCAGTTGTTCACGGTCAGCCTGCAGTCGCAGTTCCCGGGCTACCCCGGCTACTACTACCGCGATGTGAACATCGGCAACTACGCCCGAGCCCTGACGGAGTTCGGGCCGCAGTTCGGTCGGTCTCTGTTGTTCGCCGGCCTCGCGACCTTCTTCTCGTTCTGCCTGGCCTACCCGCTGGCCTACGCCATGGCCTTCAAAGCAGGGCGCTGGCGGGGCGTGATGATGATCCTGGTCATCGCCCCGTTCTTCACCTCCTTCATCCTGCGGACCATCGCCTGGCGGCAGATCCTCGCTGACGAGGGCCCTGTCGCCTCGACCCTCAACGCGTTGCACCTGCTGCCCGGCGGGCACATCACCGAGACGTGGATGGCGGTCGTCGCCGGCCTGACCTACAACTTCCTGCCGTTCATGGTGCTGCCGATCTATGCCTCGCTCGAACGGGCCGATCCGCGGGTCATCGAGGCTGGCGGTGACCTGTACGCCAACGGCTTCACCACGTTCCGCACCGTGACGTTGCCGATGAGCATGCCCGGCGTGTTGGCCGGGACCCTGCTCACGTTCATCCCGGCGGCCGGCGACTACGTCAACGCCGAGCTCCTCGGGTCGGACAACTCCAAGATGATCGGCAACGTGATCGAGAGCCAGTTCTTCCGAGTGCTCGGCGGCTTCCCGGTCGCAGCGGCGCTGTCCTTCACACTCATGGCGCTGATCCTCGCGCTCGTCTTCATGTATGTGCGCCGCTTCGGGACCGAGGAGCTCGTATGACCAAGGCCATGAACTGGGTGCGCGGGCATGTCGCGATGATCATCGCGGTCCTCGTGCTGCTCTATCTCTTCCTTCCCGTCGCCTACACGTTCGTCTTCTCGTTCAACAACTACCGCAAGTCCAACATCGTCTGGAACCCCGAGGGCAGCCCGACCCTGAAGTACTGGAAGGACCCCTGTGGGGCGCCCGGGGTGTGCGAGTCCCTGGTGAACAGCCTGCAGATCGGGTTCCTCGCCACGCTTGTGGCGACGATCCTCGGCACCGCGGTCGCATTCGCGCTCGTGCGCCACCGGTTCCGTGGCCAGGCCACGACCAACATCCTGGTGTTTGTGCCGATGGCCACCCCGGAGATCGTGTTGGGCGCGAGCTTGCTGACGATCTTTGTCCAGGGGTTCTCCCGGGTCGGGCTCCAGCTCGGCTTCTGGACGATCCTCATCGCGCACATCATGTTCTGTCTCAGTTTCGTCGTCGTCACGGTCCGGGCCCGCTTGGCGAGCCTGGATCCGCGACTCGAGGAGGCCGCGCAGGACCTGTATGCGGGGCCGAGCGACACGTTCTGGCGGGTCACCTTCCCGCTGGTGCTACCCGGCATCGTCGGTGCCGCCCTGTTGTCGTTCTCGCTGTCCTTCGACGACTTCATCATCACGAACTTTGTCTCCGGCAACGAGACGACGTTCCCGAAGTTCGTCTACGTCTCGTACCTGCGCGGCATTCCAGCCCAGGCCAACGTCATCGGGTTCTCGATGTTCGTCATCGCGGTCACCCTGGTGGTCGTCGGTCAGCTGATCAGCAACGCCCGCAAGCGCTGACATGCGCATCCTGATGATCGGGGCCGGCGGCGTCGGTGACGCCGCCGCCCGGATCGCCGTCGAACGTGACTTCTTCGAGTTGTTCGTCGTGGCCGACTATGACGTGGCGCGGGCCCGACAGACCGTCGCCTCGGCTGTCGAGCGAAGGTCGGGAGAGCAACGCTTCCACGCAGTTCAGGTCGATGCCGGTGACGCTGACGCCGTGGCCCGCCTGATCGGGGCCACCGGCGCCACCCATGTCCTCAATGCCGTCGACCCACGGTTCGTCATGTCGATCTTCCGGGGCTGCCAGGCTGCGGGAGCGAACTACCTCGACATGGCGATGTCGTTGTCCCGCAGGCATCCTGACGAGCCCTATGCGCTCACCCACGTCAAGCTGGGCGACGAACAGTTTGCGCAGGCGGACCAGTGGGAAGCCGCCGATCGACTGGCGCTGGTCGGGATGGGAGTCGAGCCGGGCATGTCGGACGTTTTCGCCCGGTATGCCGTCGACCACCTGTTCTCGCACGTCGAGGAGCTGGGGACTCGGGACGGCGCCAACCTGACGTACGTCAACGAGCGGGGTGAGGCGGCATTCGCTCCGGGCTTCTCGATGTGGACCATCATCGAGGAGTGCCTGAACCCGCCGGTGGTGTGGGAGAAGGCTCGCGCGACGGCCGGTGGGGGTGTCGAGGCGGGGTTCTTCACCCTGCCGCCGTTCAGCGAGCCCGAGGTCTTTGACTTCCCAGGCGGGATCGGGCCAGTGGAGTGCGTCCAGGTTGAGCATGAGGAGGTCCTCCTCATGCCCCGGTGGCTCGATGCCGAGCGCGTGACGTTCAAGTACGGCCTTGGGGAGGAGATGATCACCATCCTCAAGGTGCTGCACACCCTCGGCCTGGACCGGACCGACGCCGTGACCGTCAAGGGTGTGTCGGTCTCGCCGCGCGATGTCGTGGCCGCCGTGCTGCCGGATCCGGCGACAATCGGCCGGTTCCTGCAGGGCAAGACGTGCGCCGGGGTGTTGGTCACCGGGACCGGAGTCGACGGCCGTCCCCGGAGTACCTACCTCTATCACGTGGTCGACAACGCCGAGACGATGCGCGACTATGGGGCGCAGTGTGTGGTGTGGCAGACCGCGATCAACCCGATCATCGCGCTGGAGCTACTCGCGACTGGGGTCTGGTCGGGGCGTGGGGTGCTGGGGCCGGAGGCCTTCCCGGCCGACCCGTTCCTCGAGTTGCTCGCCGCCCCCAAGCCCGCCGGCTATGGCTCGCCGTGGGGCCTGGAGGATCGCTGACCCGACTCCCGAGGTCGCGATCGTGGTCCCGAGGAATCGCTGTGTCGGAATCCGCTCAGGCGGACCCGGGGCAGGCGTCGTAGCGCTCGTACATCGGTGAGCGTTCACCGTCGGGATCAACCCGCCGCAGGATCGCGTCGCAGATGGTCGCGAGTTGTCCGACCTGCTCGGGAGTGAGGGCGTCAATCACGGTGTGCCGCACCATCCGCACGTGGCCCGGGGCGGCGGCGACGAGCGTCGCGTAACCGTGGTCGGTGAGCTGGGCATTGGTCGCCCGGCGATCATTGGGGCACCGCACCCGTTGGACCAGGTCACGTTCCTCTAGGCGCTGGACCACGTGGGAGAGGCGGGGGAGTGTGGCGTTGGTCTGGCGAGACAGGTCCGTCATTCGCAGCGTGCGGTCACCGGCCTCGGAGAGCATGCTGAGCACGAGGTACTCGTAGTGGGTCAGGCCGGCATCGGCGCGCAGGTCGCTGTCGAGGACTCCAGGCAGGAGCTCGAGTACCGACGCCAGGCGCACCCACGCCGCGAGCTCGCTCTGGTCGAGCCAGGGGGTGTCATCCATGTCCACCAGTGTCCCTCATTTTAGTTGTATCGACAACTGTCGCCTGATATTCTGTCATTTTACTTGTTTCTACAACTGATTCAGGAGTCTCGCTATGTCGCTCGGACCCGTTCGCCTCAACCATGCCGTCCTGTTCGTCGCGGATGCCGAGATCGCAGCTCGGTTCTACACGGACGTGTTTGGGATGGAGGCCGTGGAGCGCCACCAGAATGCGGCATTCCTGCGCTTGCCCCGATCGGGCAACCACCACGACCTCGGTCTTTTCGGGGTCGGCCCTGGTCCGCGTCAGCGGCCGGGCGGGATTGGCCTCTATCACCTGGCCTGGCAGGTCGACACGATCGACGAACTGGTGGACTTTCGCAGCCGTCTGCTCGCTGCTGGGGCGTTGGTCGGGGAGTCGAGCCATGGCGCGACCAAGAGCCTGTATGGCAAGGATCCCGATGGGCACGAGTTCGAGGTCATGTGGATGCTGCCGCGTGACTCCTGGGGCAGCTATGAGACCCAGAGCGTCACCGAGCGGCTCGACCTGGCGGCGGAGATAGCGAGCTGGTCCGGAGTGCGCACGGCCGGAGCTGTCGTGCCCGCGGTCGACCCCGTCTGACCCACCTTTCCCACCCGTCCCCAACTTTCCCGCCTGCAGTGCCTTGTTGGGGGTTCGCAGGGGTTGTTTTCCCCTGCGAACCCCCACCTTCTCTCGCGAATGCCGCGCCGGCTAATCCGTTCGCCGCCACCGGGGAACGCCCCGTAACCTGCCGGGATGACCACGTCGCCGAGCACTCGCGGCGCCCTGCTGCGCGACCCGGCATTCGTCCGCTTGCTCACGGCTCGGACGCTGTCGATGCTCGCGATCGCCTTTGCCCCCGTCGCCCTCGCCTTCGGCGTGCTGGAGCTACCGGGGGCTACGGCGACCACCTTGTCCCTGGTCATCGCGGCGGAGGCCATCGCTGCCGTCCTCTTCACTCTCCTCGGCGGCGTGGTTGCCGACCGGTACTCGCGCAGCACCGTCCTCCAGCTCGCGGAATGGGCCAACGCCGCGGTCCATCTCGTGATGGCGGCGATGTTCCTCACCGGACATGCCCCCATTGCGGGCTTGATGGCCATGGCCGCCGTGGCGGGGATCGCGAGCGCCGTCGCCTGGCCGGCCCTGACCGGGATCATCCCCGAGGTCGTGCCGGCTCCCGTCCTTCAAGAGGGGAATGCCGTCCTCGGACTCGGCGGCAACCTGGCCCGCGTCGGGGGCCTGGTCGCCGGCGGCATTGTCGTCGTCGCCATCGGGGCGGGCTGGGCCTTGGCCTGCGCCGGCGTGGCGTTCGCGATTGCCGGCTATCTCGTCGCCCGGCTACGGCTCCCTCGACGGACGATCGACCTGGACGCACCGACGTCCACGATCTGGGCCGAGCTGCGCGGCGGGTGGGGCGAGTTCGTCTCGCACACCTGGCTCTGGGTCGTCGTCCTGGAGTTCTCCGTGCTCGTCATGATGTGGCAAGCCGCCCACCTCGTCCTTGGTCCTGTGGTCGCCAAGAACGAGCTCGGGGGCGCGGCCACCTGGACGATGGCTCTGACGGCCGAGTCGATCGGGCTCATCGTCGGTGGCCTGACCGCCCTGCGCTGGCGGCCCTCCCGCCCCATCCTGGCCGTCGCCCTGCTCAGCTATGTCGCAGCCCCGCCATATCTCCTCCTCGGGATGAGCGCCCCGCTGCCGGCGATCCTCGTCGCCATGTTCGGCATCGGCTTCGGGTTCGAGCTGCTCGTCATCCTCTGGCAGACGACGCTGCAGCGCGAGGTCCCCCCGGAGGCCCTGTCGCGCGTCAGCTCCTATGACGCGCTCGGCTCTCTCGTGCTCGGACCCCTGGGCCTGGTGCTCGCCGGTCCGGCCGCGGACCATTTCGGAGTGCACCCGGTCCTGATCTTCTGTGGGATCGTCATCGCCCTCGCGGCCACGGGGGCCCTGTGTGTCCCCGCGGTCCGCAATCTGCGATCTGGCACCAGCGCGCCCTGTGTCGGGACGGACGTGGCATGAGCGATGTCAGTCGGCGCGCCAGCACCCGACGACGTGGTCGTCGACCATGCCCGCCGACTGCATAAGGGCATACATCGTCGTCGGCCCCACGAACCGGAAGCCTCTCTTGCGCAACGCCTTGCTCATGGCCTCGGACTCCGGCGTGGTGGCCTGCAGGTCGGCGAAGGTGGCCAGGCGCGCCCGGGGCTCGGTCGGCGCGAACGACCACATGAAGGCATCGAGCTCACCCGGGGCAAGGTCCGCGACGAGCGCGGCATTGCCGATGGTCGCCAGGATCTTGGCCCGGTTGCGCACGATCCCGGGATCGGCCATGAGGCGCTCCACGTCATCGTCATCGAACCGCGCGACGACAGCCGGATCGAAGCCAGCGAAGGCCTCGCGAAACGTCGGCCGTTTGCGCAGGATCGTGATCCACGACAGGCCGGCCTGGAAGCCCTCGAGGCTCATCTTCTCGAACAGGGCTCGGTCACCGTGCAGGGGCCGGCCCCACTCCTCATCGTGGTAGCGCTGATACTCCGGGTCCTCGCCGACCCATCGGCAACGAGCGATCGCGTCCGGACCCACAACGACGTCGGCTTGGCTCATGGCGGGCAGAGTAGCCGCCTGGACCGACAAGGGGCTGATGTCATCAGCGCACGACGCGCAGGGTCTCCAGGCTCGGGTCGGCGGCATAGGCGATGCGGGTGCCGTCCGCGCGGGCCGCTCGCAGGGCATCGAGCAGTTCCGCGGTAATGCGTTCCCCGGGTGCCACGGCGGGAATGCCGGGTGGGTACGGCGCGATGAGCTCGGCGCTGACCTGCCCCACCGCCTGATCCGCTGGCACGGTTCGGGTGGCCGCGAAGAAGGCCTCCCTGGGCGTCAGAACCTGCTCGGGTCGGAGCGCCCAGACCACGGATGGGGTGAGCGCACGCGGCATTCCTCGGTGGCGCTCGACCGCGGCGGTGAGGACGTCGACAAACCGAGCCACATCGTCGCGGCGGTCCGCCAGCGTGACTAACGCAACGATGGTGTCCCTATCGGCCATCTCGACCGGCATCCCGGCCCTGAGCAGGTCCTGCTCGACCTGCACCCCGTCGGCGCCGGCACCGGACAGCAGGACGATGAGCTTGGCTGGATCGACGTCAGGCCCGCTGGGCACGACCAGCCCAGGCACCTGCGCCAGTCGTGATCGCGCCTGTGCCACAACGCGGATCAGTTCGCCGAGTAGCTCCTCACCGGAGGACTCGAGCAACGCGCGGGCCGCGTCGACGCTGGCCAGGATCGCCCCCGACGGACTCGTTGTGGCGGTTGCCTCGACTGCCGCCTCCAGGCGGGCCGGGTCGATCCGCTCCGTGCGGGCCAGCAGGACGGCCCCCTGCGACCAGGCGGGCAGCGTCTTGTGGGCTGAGGTCACCAAGGCATCGGCGCCCCGAGCGAGGGCATGGGCAGGCACCTCGGGGTGAAAGCCGAAGTGCGCCGCCCACGCCGCATCCACGATGAGCGGAATGCCGTGTGCGTGCGCAGCCTGCGCCGCCCCGCCGACGTCTCCGAGAGTGCCAACATAGGTCGGGTCGGTGACGAAGGCCGCGACGACGTCGGGCGCCCGACGCAGCCCATCCTCGAGCACTTCGCGCGAAATGCCCTGGGGGAGACCGGTCTCCGGGTCGACGCGGGAGTCCAGCCAGACGGGCTCCAGGCCCGCGAGGACGAGCCCGAGGAACACGGAGCGATGCAGGGCACGCCCCACGAGGACCCGGTCGCCGGGGCGAGCGACCGCCAGCACCGCCGCCTGGTTGGCCTGGGTGGATCCGCCCACCAGGAGGAATGCCGCGTCGACGCCCCACGCCCGCGCCGCCCGCTGCTGGGCTCGCGCGAGGACCCCGCGGGTGACCTTCATCGTGTCCAGGCCCCCGTAGTAGGGGACGTCGCCGGCGATGACATCGCCGACGAGATCGTGGCGGTGCTTATGGCCGGGGATCGTGAAAGGCGTTGGCGCCTCCTCGTGGAAGCGCAGCCAGGCATCTAGGAGCGGTGCGTCAGAACGCAATCCCCGTGGATCGGTGGGCATCGAAGAAACCTGCGCGCGGCTCAGTCCTCTTCGTGGACGCGGGGGTCGCCGCCGAAGAGGCGTCCCTCGGGCACCCCGAGCGCGGTGATGGCGGCTACCTCGTCGACGCTGAGCTCAAAACCGAAGACATCAAGGTTGTCCGCCTGCCGAACCGGCGTGGCCGACTTGGGCAGCGGGCCGACGCCCCGGTCGAGGTGCCAGCGCAGGATGGCCTGGGCCGGACTGACTCCGTGCGCCTGTGCGGCGGCGACGACCGGTCCGGCGTCGTACTGGGCCTGTCTCTTGCCCAGCGGCGACCAGGCCTGCGTGGCGATGCCCAAGCGCGTGTTCTCCGCCAGCAGGTCGACTTGGGGGAAGCGGGGATGCAGCTCGATCTGGCTGACCGCCGGTGGGACCCCGGTGGCGTCGATGATTCGGCTCAGATGCTCGGGCTCGAAGTTGCTCACGCCGATGCTTCGGACCAGGCCACGCTCACGGCATTCGATCAGTCCCTCCCAGGCCGAGACGTACAGGTCCTTGCTCGGGTTGGGCCAGTGAATGAGGACGAGATCGAGCTGATCCAGGCCGGTCACGCGCAGTGAATCCTCGACGGAGGCGATGGCGAGGGACTTCTCGTGGAAGCGGCCGGGCACCTTGGTCGCGACCCGCACCTCCTCCCGGGGAATGCCGCTCTCGCGCAACGCCTGTCCCACCTCGGCTTCGTTGCCGTAGTTGACCGCCGTATCCAGCAGTCGGTAGCCCACTTCGAGGGCGGAGCGGATGGCCCGGACTCCCTCAGGGCCAGCCAGGGGGTAGGTGCCGAATCCGATGGCGGGGATGGTCGCGCCGTCGTTGAGTTCGCGCCAGGGCATGGGGGTGGTCATGGCTGAACCCTAGGGGCCTACTGTTCTGCCATGGCGCGATACGGCACACAGTTCGGTCCCGACGTGACGTTCCTGGGGGTGCCGCGATGCGATCTCTCTGACCCGGATTCGTATGCCGGAGCCGACGTCGTCATCGTCGGCGCGCCCTTCGATGGCGGCACCTCGCACCGACCCGGCACCCGGTTCGGTCCGATGGCGATCCGCACCACCGATTACCTGCCGCCGGACGGGTCCCGTCCCTCCCTGGCGCTACGCACCGATGGCCTGGCTGACTTGCGGGTGCTCGATGCCGGGGATGTCGAGATGTACTCGGGCAACATCGAGCGCTCACTGGCGGCGCTGGAGGCCGAGGTCACCAAGGTCGTGGCGGCCGGGGCCATCCCCATCGTCCTTGGTGGCGATCACTCGATCGCGTTCCCCGACGCCAAGTCGTGCGCCAACGTGCTCGGGTACGGCAAGGTCTCGATGATCCACTTCGATGCCCACGCCGACACCGGCGATATCGAGTTCGGGTCGCTGTGGGGTCATGGGCAGCCGATGCGCCGGCTCATCGAGTCCGGAGCGCTGCGCGGAGACCGGTTCCTGCAGGTGGGGCTGCGTGGCTATTGGCCCGGCCCCGAGACACTCGGCTGGATGGCCGAGCAGAACATGCGGTCCTTCGAGATGACCGAGATCGTCCACCGGGGTCTGGACGAGTGCCTGACGGAGGCTGGGCAGATCGCGACCGACGAGTGTGACGGGGTCTTCCTCTCGGTGGATATCGACGTGTGTGACCCGGGGCATGCGCCGGGGACCGGGACCCCCGAGCCGGGTGGGCTGTCGGCCCGTCAGCTGCTCGACGCCGTGCGGCGGCTCTGTCTGGAGCTCCCGATTGTCGGCGTCGATGTCGTCGAGGTCAGCCCGCCCTATGACCACGCCGACATCACCGCCGCCCTGGCTAACCGGGTCGTCCTGGAGTCGCTCAGCGCGATCGCTCGGCGGCGTCGGGATGCGGCGACCGGCGAGACCTGGGACCCATCGAGACCGCTGCTGGACGGGCGCTGACGCGCCAGATCGCCCGATGCAGCAACGCCCGAGAGACCGGCCGTGGGCGACAATGGCGCGGTGACCCGCACCGTCTCCCTCCTCGGCTCGACCGGCTCCATCGGCACCCAGGCCCTAGAGGTCATCGCTCGCCACCCCGGCGCCTACGACGTCGCGGCGATCGCCGCCGGTGGCAACCTGGAGCTGCTGGCTCAGCAGGCGGTCGAGTTCGACGTCCCCGTCGTGGCAGCCGCTCGCGGCAGTGAGGGCGAGGTAGCCGCGGCGATCGAGGCGTATGCCGCCCGCTGCGGACGCGCCGGGTACGCCCCGACGATCGCGGTCGGTGACGGCGCTGCCGTGCTGGCTGCGCAGGTCGGTGCCGACGTCGTCCTCAACGGGATCACCGGGGCCATCGGGCTGCGCCCCACCCTCGCAGCGCTCGCCGCCGGGTCGACCTTGGCCCTGGCCAACAAGGAGTCGCTCATCATCGGAGGCGACCTGGTCAAGGCCGCTGCCGCACCGGGCCAGATCGTGCCCGTCGACTCCGAGCACTCGGCCATCGCCCAGTCCCTGCGGGGTGGCCGAGCCGATGAGGTCGCTCGCCTCGTCGTCACCGCCAGCGGGGGCCCCTTCCGGGGAAGGTCCCGCGCCGAGCTCGTGGACGTCACCCCCCAGCAGGCCTTGGCCCACCCGAACTTCGCTATGGGCAAGGTGATCACGACCAACTCCGCCACGCTGGTCAACAAGGGCCTGGAGGTCATCGAGGCGCATCTGCTCTTCGACATCCCGCTGGACCGGATCGACGTCGTCGTGCATCCGCAGCAGCAGATCCACTCCATGGTGCAGTTCCACGACGGGTCGACCATTGCCCAGATCGGGCCCCCGCGGATGCTCGTGCCCATCGCCCTGGGCCTGTCCTGGCCCGAGCGCCTGCCCGAAGTGGATGTTCCCACCGACTGGACCCTCTGGCAGACGTGGGAGTTCCACCCACTGGACGACACGGCATTCCCCGCGGTCCGACTGGCTCGGCACGTGGGGGAGCGCGGCGGGACCTACCCGGCGGTCTACAACGCTGCCAATGAGGTTGCCGTCGAGGCCTTCCACGACGGGCGGATCGGGTTCCTCGATATCGTGGACACCGTTGAACGTGTTGTCGAGGCGCACGACGGGAACGATTCGGACGCCTCGACCGTCGAGTCCGTGTTGGCTGCCGACGCCTGGGCGCGGGCCGCCGCCGTCGATGCCATTGGCCGGACAAGGGAAGTGCTCACGTGACCGTCGCCCTCTATGTGCTCGGGGTCCTCTTGGTCGGCCTGGGGATCGGGCTGTCCATCGCCTTGCACGAGATCGGCCACCTCATCCCGGCCAAGCGCTTCGGCGTGCGGGTCACTCAGTACATGGTCGGGTTCGGGCCGACGATCTGGTCCCGGCGCCGCGGTGAAACCGAGTACGGCATCAAGGCCATCCCTCTGGGCGGCTATATCCGGATGATCGGCATGTTCCCGCCAAGGGCTGGCGATGCCGAGGGGACCGTCCGCGCCTCCTCGACCGGCCGGTTCAGCCAGCTCGTCGACGAGGCTCGTGACACGTCCATGGAAGAGGTGCGCCCCGGCGACGAGAACCGCGTCTTCTACAAGCTGTCGACCGGTCGCAAGATCGTCACGATGCTCGGCGGCCCGGTCATGAACTTCGTCATCGCGGCCGTCCTGCTCACCCTTGTGGTCATGGTGCGCGGCATTCCGACCCTGGCCGACGGCGCCACCGTAGCCTCGGTCAGTCAGTGCGTCGTCCCCGCGACCGACGCTGCCCAGACCACGTCCTGTGAGGGCCGACCCCAGACCCCCGCCGCGGCCGCGGGCTTGCAGCCTGGTGATCAGCTGCTCTCCGTCGACGGCACACAGATCACCTCGACCGCTGATGTCGGTCGGCTCGTGCGTCCCCGCGTCGGCCAGCCGACCAGCATCGTCGTGCTGCGTGACGGCGCCGAGATCACGCTCACCGCCACCCCCATCGAGAACACCCTGCCCGTCTACGACGAGCAGGGGCAGGCGGTCCTGAATGCCGACGGCACCCCCCAGACGCAGACGGCCGGCTTCCTCGGGGTCACCTCCGCGCCCATCGTCGAGAACGTCCCCCAGCCCCTCAGTGCCGTGCCCGGCGTGGTCGGGCAGCAGGTCTGGCTGACCGGTGGGGCCCTGTTCCGGATCCCCGAGAAGATGATCGGCGTCTACCAGGCGGCGTTCTCCGACGCCCCGCGCGAGCTCGACTCGCCCATGTCTGTCGTCGGGGTCGGGCGGGTTGCCGGGGAGGCGACCGCCGGCCGGCTCGACGCCCTGGTCGGAGACAGCGTGGCCGACAAGTTCTGGTTCCTCATGACCTTGTTGGCGTCCCTGAACATCATGCTGTTCGTCTTTAACCTCGTCCCGCTCCTGCCCCTGGACGGCGGCCACGTCGCAGGGGCCATCTGGGAGTGGGTCAAGCGAGGCGCCGCCAAGATGACCGGGCGCCCAGACCCCGGCTACGTCGACGTCGCCAAAGCGCTCCCCATCGCCTATGGCGTCAGCTCCCTGCTGTTGGTCATGACGGTGCTCCTCGTCTATGCGGACCTGGTCAACCCCGTCAAACTCGGCTGACTCCGGTCTCCAGGCCCCCGGTTCCGCGTGCCCCGTGAGCCGTTGGGTGCCGCGGGGGGCGCGGGTTGTTCACGTGCGCGGGTGTTATATCCGGCGCGGGTGTGAAGTTCCCGCGGGGGGCGCGGGTTGTTCACGTGCGCGGGTGTTATAGCCGGCGCGGGTGTGAAGTTCCCGCGGGGGGCGCGGGTTGTTCACGTGCGCGGGTGTTATAGCCGACGCGGGTGTGAAGTTCCCGCGGTCCACAGGGCTGTGGATGAGATCTGCGCGCCCTCGCGTGCATGCGCCAGGGTGATCGCCATGCACGGTATGAACCGAGTCGAAGCGGTCGCCATGGCGCGCGGTGGCACATTCACTGGCACAGAAGCTGTCGCCCTTGGGTCTGACCCCATGATGCTGCGTCGGTATTGCCTTGACGGGCGAGCCACCCGTCTGCGACGCAACGCGTATGTCCTGACCGACGTCTGGGAGAAGGCCGACACCGATGGCCGTGCGCGCCTGACTGCGCAGGCGATCCTCTTGGGGCGACCGGAGTCTGTGGGGAGCCACCACACGGCCGCCATGCTGCACGGACTGCCCCTGTTCAACCGTCCGCTTCAGACGCATGTCCTGGCGCCCGTCACGCGGACCTGGATCACCAGGTTGCTTCATGTGCACCCGGGTCGGGATCAGGTGATTCCCACCGTGGTCGACGGGTTTCTCGTGGTTCCGATCGAGGTGGCCCTGGCCCAGGTGGCCAGCTCAGACCTCCTTTCGCATGCGGTGGTTCCGCTCGATGCAGCACTTCATCGCCGCGTGGTCCGTCGGGCACAGGTCAGGAACGCAACCGGCCCTGATGTTGATCCCGCAATCACGATGAAGGTCCTGTCACTTGCCGACGATGCCTGTGAGTCTGTTGGCGAGACACGTACTCGAATTCTCCTTCGAGATCTGGGGTTCAAGGTCGACTCACAGGTTGACATTCGCGACCGTGCAGATCGGCTTGTGGGCCGAGTCGACTTCCTCGTCGAAGGCAAGGTGATCGTCGAGTTTGACGGCGCCGTGAAGTACGACGGCGCGACGGGGCGTGAGGCACTGGTGAGCGAGAAGGTGCGCGAGGATGCTCTCCGGGCGTTGGGCTACCGAATCGTGCGCATCATGTGGGCCGACCTCAATGATCCGGCCGCGATTCGTGCGAAGGTCCTGCAGGCGCTACACCCGGCAGCCTGAGTTGCGCGGGCTCCCGCGCGGGTTGTTCACGGGTGCGGGTGTTATATCCGGCGCGGGTGTGAAGTTCCCGCGGGGGCGCGGGTTGTTCACGCGGGCGGGTGTTATTTCCGGCGCGGGTGTGAAGTTTCCGCGGGGGGCGCGGGTTTTTCACGCGGGCGGGTGTTATATCCGGCGCGGGTGTGAAGTTTCCGCGGGGGGCGGGGG
>JAGOME010000057.1 GCA_017993715.1 Phycicoccus sp. | reverse complement strand
GCCCCGATGACATTGCTGCCCTGTGTGAGCGGGGAGCGCATCTCGCTCGGGCCGGTGTCGCCCACCCCATGGAGGGCACCATCCTCACGGTGGCCGATGCCGCAGGTCGCGGGGCCCGGACTGTCGCTGATGCTGGCGGTGATCTCGCCGCCGTCGTCAGCTCGGCCGTCGATGCGGCGCGAGAGGCGCTGCGGCGCACCCCCGAGCAGCTGCCCGCGCTCGCCGCCGCCGGGGTCGTCGATGCCGGCGGGGCCGGCTACGTCTTGCTGTTGGAGTCGTTGCACCGCGTCGTGACCGGCGAATGGGACGTCACGTCCGTCATGACGCTGAGCGGCGGGATGGACGGGGGTCGCCGCAGCGAGTGGGCGTCCGAGCCGCGACCAGGTCTGGCTCTCCCCGGTCCGGCGTCGTCCGACGGGACCGAGCCGACCGACCCCTCGTTCGAGGTCATGTATCTCCTCGACGAGAGCGATGACGCGCGCGTCGAGACCCTCAGGCGAGGTCTCGAAGGCCTGGGGGACTCGCTGCTCGTCGTCGGGGGGCCGGACGTCTGGAGCGTCCACGTCCATGTGGACGACGTCGGGGCGGCGATCGAAGCCGGCATCGTCGCTGGACGACCGCACCGGATCTCCGTGACCCATTTCGCCGAGCAGATGGCCGCGCTGCGCGCGCGCCAGGCCGCTGCTCAGGTGCAGGTGGCCGTCGTGGCCTGCGCCGCCGGGCCCGGTATCGCCGAGGTCATGGCCGAAGCGGGCGCAGTGACGGTCGCCTCTGGACCGGGTGCCCGCGCCTCCGCCGGCCAGTTGCTCGAAGCGATCCGCGGCTCGGGAGCCCGCGTGGTCCTGCTGCTGCCCAACGACAAAGACACCGTGATGGCGGCCGAGGTCGCGGCGGCCGCGGCCACCAATGACGGGCTCGAGGTGCACGTCATCCCGGCTCGCACCGCCGTGCAAGGGCTGGCCGCGGTGGCCGTCTTTGAGCCCGAAGCCTCGGTGCACCGCAACGTCGTCGAGATGTCTGCCGCCGTCAAGGGCACCTCCCACGGCGCGGTCACCATCGCCACCAAGGAGGCTCTCACGTCCGGCGGCCACTGCTATCCCGGTGACGCCCTCGGCATCGTCAACGGCGACATCGTCATCGTCGGCGCGGACCTGGCAACCGTGGCGGAGCAGGTGCTGCACCGACTCCTGGACGCGGGGGGCGAGCTGGTCACCCTCGTCGTCGGCGAGGAGGGTGACGTCCCTCTGGTGGAGACCGTCACCGCCGACCTGCAGCGGGCCTACCCGGGCGCCGAGGTCGAGGTGGTGCCGGGCGGTCAGCCGCACTATCCACTCCTCATCGGAGTCGAGTAGTGGCGGTCACGCCGCAGACGCTGCTGTGGAAGGTCATTGGCAAGCCTGCGGCCAAGAAGTTCGAGACCGGCCGGGGGATCGTCACCGTCGGTGACCTCCTCGGCTTCTGGCCTCGCCGCTATCGCACCCGAGAAGCCGATCTCGGAGGGGCGCCGGAGAAGAGCTATCTCGTCAGTGTCGCCGAGGTCAAGAGTGTCTCCACCCGACAGATGAAGACCCGCAAGGGCAAGATGCTCACCGCAACGATCACCGACGGTCGCCACGACATCGTGGTGACGTTCTTCAATGCGTTTGGCCATGAGGGCAAGCTCGTCCCTGGGGCCCGGGGCATCTTTGCCGGCGTCGTGAGCGTGTTCCGCAACGAGCGCCAGCTCGCTCACCCCGGCTACACCTTGCTCGACGACTTCGACAAGGGTCACGTGCATGGCCTCATCCCGGTGTATCTGCGCATCGGCAAGATGCACACGTGGACTGTGACGGAGTTCGTCCGGCTCACCATGGCCGTCCTGGATGATCTGCCCGACCCCATCCCTGCGGCATTGCTGCAGCGTCGTGGCCTGCCGGACCGGCTGACAGCCCTGCGCGGCATTCATACCCCCGAGCGGATGGCTCAAGTGGAGGCTGGCCGGCGACGGCTGCGCTACGAGGAAGCGCTGCTGCTCCAGCTCGTCCTGGCCCAGCGTCGGGCCCGTCAGGCCCGGGAGGTGACCGTGGCGCGCGCGCCGCGAGCGGGCGGCATTCGCGATGCCTTCGATGCCCGACTGCCCTTCGTGCTGACCCAGGGCCAGCAGGAGATCGGCGCCACCATCGACACCGAGCTGGGGGCGCCGACCCCCATGCATCGGCTTCTGCAGGGTGAGGTCGGCTCGGGCAAAACGGTGGTGGCGCTGCGAGCGATGCTCGCGGTCGTTGATGCCGGGGGACAGGCAGCACTTCTGGCGCCCACAGAAGTCCTGGCGCAGCAACACCACCGCTCCCTGACCCGCATGCTCGGTGACCTCGCCGAGGGAGGCCTGCTCGGCGGCAGCCACGTCGGCACCCAAATCGGCCTGCTCACCGGCAGCGTGACGGGCAGCGAGCGCAAGCGAGTCCTGCAGGACATCGAGGACGGCACGGCGGGGATTGTCGTCGGCACCCATGCGCTGCTGCAGGAGGGCGTGACGTTCGCCGACCTCGGACTCGTCGTCATCGACGAGCAGCATCGTTTCGGGGTCGAGCAACGCGACGCCCTCCGGGCCAAGGGGAACACGCCCCCCCACGTGCTCGTCATGACCGCCACCCCCATCCCGCGGACCGTGGCCATGACCGTCTTCGGCGACCTCGAGACGTCCACCTTGCGGGAGCTGCCGGCCGGGCGCATGCCGATCACGACCCACCTGGTTCATGAGGCCTGGTCGGGATGGATCGATCGGACCTGGGCCCGGGTGGCCGAGGAGGTGAGGCAGGGGCGCCAGGCCTTCGTCGTCTGCCCCCGCATCGGTGGTGACGGCGACGAGGACGTCGAGTTGGCCCCTGTCGACGTTCAGGACGAGGACCTGGAGGCTCTGGACGACGCGCCCGCAGCGGCGCCCGAACGGCCACTCCATGACGTCGTGGAGGTGCTGGCCGAGCTGCGCGGTCGTCCCGAGATGCATGGACTGCGGATCGAGGCGCTGCACGGACGGATGTCCAATGACGAGAAGGATGCGGTCATGCAGGCCTTCGCTGGAGGGGAGATCGATGTGCTCGTCTCGACGACCGTGATTGAGGTCGGCGTGGACGTCCCCAATGCCAGTGTCATGGTCATCCTCGATGCCGACCGCTTCGGGGTGTCCCAGCTGCACCAGCTGCGTGGGCGAGTCGGCCGCGGCGGGCTGCCCGGCTTGGCCCTACTGATGACCGCGAGCGAAGCCGAGACCGCCCGCGAACGCCTCGAGGCGGTGACGGCGTCGATCGATGGCTTCGAGTTGGCTCGCCTGGATCTGCGGCAACGGCGTGAGGGCGACATCCTCGGCGGCGCCCAGCATGGGCGGCAGACCCAGCTGGAGTTCCTCCACGTGCTCGACCACGAGGACGTCATCGCAGACGCCCGCGAGGACGCCTTCGCCATGGTGGCCCGGGATCCCGATCTGCGTCAGACCCCGCTGCTCGCCGCGGCCGTTGAGCAGCGGCTCGATGCCGAGCAGGCCGCCTACCTGGAGCGTGGCTGATGACCCGCATCGTCGCCGGCGCCGTGGGCGGACGAACCCTGCACACCCCTCCCGGCCGAGGCACCCGCCCGACCAGCGAGAAGGTGCGCTCCGCTCTCTTCGACGCCCTCGACGCCCGTGGCCTGGTCAGGGGCGAGCGCGTGCTCGACCTGTTCGCCGGCTCGGGAGCTCTCGGCTTGGAAGCCGCCAGCCGAGGCGCAGTCGCGGTCACCTTGGTCGAGCAGGATCGGCGGGCTGCCGCCGTGATCCGCGAGAACGTTGCTTCGCTGCGCCTGCCCGGCATCGACGTCCGCGCCACGACCGTGGCGGCGGCCCTGGCCGGTGAGCCCACGGCATTCGGGCTCGTCCTCCTTGACCCGCCCTACGACCTGGACGAACATGCGCTGGCCGACGTGCTGGACCGGCTCACCCAGGGCTGGCTGGCACCCGACGCCGTGGTGGTCGTCGAACGATCCACGCGCTCCCCGGAACCCACGTGGCCAGCGGGGCTGGAGCCGGAAAGAGCCAAACGGTACGGGGAGACCACCGTGTGGTTCGCACTAGGGTCGGGTTCGTGACCACCGCCGTTCGCCGTGCCGTCTGCCCGGGCTCCTACGACCCGGTGACCAACGGGCACCTGGATGTCATCGCCCGCGCCACCTACCTCTATGACGAGGTGGTCGTCGTGATCCTGCACAACCCGGCCAAGCACGGCACCTTCGACATCCCGACCCGGATCGCCTTCGTGAAACAGGCCGTGGCTCAGCGGCCCCTGGGATCTGGTGCCGTGCGCGTCGAGGCATTCGCCGGACGGCTGCTCGTCGATGTCTGTCGCGACCTCGATGCACAGGTGATCGTCAAGGGCATCCGGGGCACGACTGACTTCGCGTACGAGCTGCCGATGGCCCTGATGAACCGGCACCTCACCGGTGTCGAGACCCTCTTCCTGCCCGCCGACCCCGCGCTGGAGCACGTCTCGAGTTCGCTGGTCAAGGAAGTCGCCCGCTATGGCGGTGACATCACCGGTCTGGTCCCGGACACCGTCCGCGACGCCCTGAAGGACACCTCACCGTGACCGGGTCCTGCCGGTTTGGGTCCTTGCGGGACTGCCGGTAGTCTGGTGCGTCGGTCTGTCTCGCGTTGGGACGGCCGTACCACTCGATAGCGCAAGGACCATGGCAGCACTCGATCCCCGGTCACCTTTGGTGTTCGACACCAGAGACCTCGGCCGACGCCCGGGCTCGATGCTGGAGGTCTCCCGCGTCATTGAGGCACCTGCCGATTTCGGCACGGCTGTCGTTGCAGTCCCCGAGGGGCAGCCCCTCACGGTGGAGTTGCGACTGGAGTCCGTGGTCGAGGGCGTGCTGGTCACCGGTGCGGTCCGTGCTGACGCGATCGGCGCCTGCGTGCGGTGCCTGGATCCCGTCGACGTCCCCGTCGACGCGCGATTTCAGGAATTGTTCGCGTACGTCGATCGACTCGATCACCACCGCAGTGTGGGGGACGAGGAGGCGGACGAGGAGTTACGGGTCGAGGACGGTTTGATCGATCTCGACCCCGTGCTCCGTGACGCAGTGGTGCTTGCTTTGCCATTCCAGCCGGTGTGTGACCCGGACTGTCCGGGGTTGTGCTCGCAATGCGGTGCACACCTCGCCGACGATCCGAGCCACCACCACGACGTGATCGACCCCCGGTGGTCTGCCCTGTCCGCGCTTGCGGGCTCGCCGACCACCGACCAGACGAAAGATGAGGACTGACGTGGCCGTTCCGAAGCGGAAGATGTCGCGCTCCAACACCCGTTCGCGCCGGGCCAACTGGAAGGCCACGGCTGTCGGGCTGACCGCGTGCCCGCAGTGCAAGGCCCCCAAGCAGTCCCACATGGCGTGCCCGTCGTGCGGGACCTACAAGGGTCGGCACTACGAGACCGCCGAGCGCACCGAGCACCAGGGCTGAGCCCCTGATGGTGCGTGGGGGCGCGGGCAACGCCGACGGGCAGCCGCCTGCCCATGTCGATGACCTCGCGTCGTCGCTGCAGGAGGTGACGGGGGTCTACCCCGACTCCGCCTTGATGGCGCGCGCCCTCACGCACCGTTCGTTCGCCTATGAGCACGGGGGACTGCCGCACAACGAGCGGCTGGAGTTCCTCGGGGACAGCGTCCTCGGTCTGGTCGTCACCGACCACCTGTACGACGCGCACCCGGACCTGACCGAGGGTCAATTGGCGCGCCTGCGCGCTGCGGTCGTCAACATGCGGGCGCTCGCCGATGTCGGGCGCACCTTGGGGCTGGGTGACTATCTCTTCCTCGGCCGCGGGGAGGAAAGCACCGGGGGTCGCGATAAGGACTCGATCCTCGCGGACTCCGTCGAGTCGGTTATCGGGGCCGTGTACCTCTCCGGTGGGGTGCCGGCCGCAACCGCGCTCGTGCACCACATCCTGGACCCGCTCATGAACGCCACGGCATCCCTGGGTGCCGGCCTGGACTGGAAGACCAGCCTGCAAGAGCTGGCCGCACAGCACTCGCTCGGTGGACCGGAGTACCGCATCGAGGAGTCCGGCCCCGAGCACGCCAAGACCTTCAACGCGCGTGTCCTGGTGGCCGGCGAAGAATGCGGCACCGGCGAGGGCCGCACCAAGAAGGACGCCGAGCAGCAGGCCGCGGCCCAGGCCTGGACTATGCTGCGCGAGCGACTGGGGGACCCGCGCGGGACGGCCCCGGTGCCCGGGCTGGACTGACCCGCCGTGCCCGAGCTGCCCGAGGTTGAAGTCGTCCGCCTGGGTCTGGCCGAGCATGTCGCTGGCCGCCGGATCGCCGCGGTCGAACTGCGCGGTCACCGCGTCGCCCGGCGGCATCTGCCCGGACCGGCCGACCTCGTGAGCCGCCTCGTCGACCGTCACATCCAGGGTGCCTACCGCCGAGGCAAGTACCTCTGGCTGGCGCTGGCCGATGGTGCCCTCGCGCCCGATGAGGCGCTCCTGCTCCATCTCGGGATGAGCGGGCAACTCCTCGTCAGTGCCCCCGACACTCCCGAGCCCCGCCATCTGCATGCCCGGTTCGCCTTCGCCGATGACGGCCCCGAGCTCCGGTTCGTCGACCAGCGCACGTTTGGGGGAGTGGCCCACGCGCGGCTCGCACCGGACGGGGTGCCGGTGACGATAGCTCACCTCGCCCGGGATCCGTTCGACCCGGCCTTCGACCAACGCGCCACGGTCGAGGCGATGCGCGCCAAGGACAGCGCCATCAAACGCGTCCTGCTGGACCAGCGCGTCGTGTCGGGGATCGGCAACATCTACGCCGACGAAGCCCTCTGGCGGGCGCGCGTTCACGGGGCTCGCCCGGCGTCGTCGCTCACCCGGCCGACGCTCCACGGCCTCGTGGACCATGCCCGGGACGTGATGACCGCCGCGTTGGGGCAGGGTGGGACGAGCTTTGACGCGTTGTACGTCAACGTCAACGGTGCCTCGGGCTACTTCGACCGGTCGCTGCACGCCTATGGCCGCGAGGGGGAGCCGTGTGATCGCTGCGGGACGCCGATGGGACGCGAGGCGTTCATGAACCGGAGCTCGTTCTTCTGCCCTCGGTGCCAGAAGGTACCGCGCCGAGTCGCGGTCTCATAGTGCATTTCTGAATCCGCGCTGCGCGTGAGCGAGTTTTCGCCCGGCCCGCGCGTTGTCCCGGGTTCTGAGCTAGTCGGCGCTGCGACCCCGGAGGCCGTCCACGACTGTCGACACGTAGGTCGCGAGAAGCCTGTCGAGTTCCTCACCGTTGACACTGAGGGCTCCCGGACGCCATGCCTGGGAGAGTAACCCGTTGATCGTTGCCAGGAACACGGCGGCGAGGTCATCGGCATCGAGGTCGGGGCGAATGTCCCCCGTTGCGATTCCGTCGCGGATCGCGGCAGCCAGCTTGGTGTTCTGAGTCCGGGTCAGCTCCACGATCCGGTCGATGGCGGTCGGCTCGTCGGGAGGTTCGACGAGGATGCGGAACTCGTGGGGGCGCTCGCGCGCGAACCGCGCATACGACTCAGCAGCGAGGCGGAGTCGCTCCTCAGGGGTGCCAGGTGTCGCATAGGCCTCGTCCATGTAGACCCGGCTCTCCTCCATAGCCTGTTCGGCCACAGCCGTAAGCAATGCGGAGCGGCCGCCGACTCGGTTGTAGATCGTCTGGACAGCGACATCGGCCCGTGCGGCGACGGCTTCCAAGGTCAACGCATCCGCGCCTGAGCCGGCGACGATCTCGCGGGCGGCATCGACCACCGCACGGCGATTGGCCGCCGCCTTTCTCTGTGCGCGGGTGACCTCGAGCTTCATCGGCTTATCACTCACGAGTCGAGTGTAACCCACACCATATCTGGAATGACTTCCAATTATAGAATCAATTCCACTATGGTCGTGACATGACCCGAACAGATGTGACCTTCGCTTCCGGCACCGAGACCTGCGCCGCCTGGCTCTATGAACCCCAGACCGCGTCCAGCGCGCCGGACCCCATCATCGTGATGGCCCACGGCCTGGGCGGAGTGAAGGAGATGAGGCTCGACGCCTTCGCCGAGCGGTTCTCAGCCGCCGGCTACCGGTGCCTGGTGTTCGACTACCGCCACTTTGGGGACAGCAGCGGTGAGCCGCGGCAGCTCCTGGATGTCGGCCGGCAGCTTGCGGACTGGCGGGCTGCTGTCGCGTTCGCGCGGAGCCTGGAGACTGTTGACCCGGAACGGGTCGTCATCTGGGGCACGTCATTCAGCGGTGGCCACGTGATCCACACCGCCGCGCGCGACCAGCGCTTGGCAGCGGTCATCTCGCAGTGCCCGTTCACCGATGGGCTGGCGTCCTCCCTGGCGATTCCGCCGTTGACCTCTGCCAAGGTGACCGCACTCGCCCTGCGAGACCGTCTCGGCGCGCTCCGTGGCCGTGAACCGATCATGATGCCGACCTACGGTCCGCCCGGATCCACCGCCCTCATGACGTCTGCAGACTCTGCCGCCGGCGTGGAGGCCATCACCCCGCAAGGCCAGGGGATCCGCTCCGACGTGGCGGCCCGATTCGCTCTCGACATCATCCGCTACTTCCCTGGACGCGACGCTCGCACGATCACGTGCCCGGCTCACTTCGCCGTCTGTGAGGTCGACACCGTCGCCCCCAGCCGCGCGACCCTGCGTCACGTCGCGAAGGCACCCCACGGCGAGGTCCACCTGCAGCGCGGTGGCCACTTCGACATCTACGTCGGTGACGACTTCGAGTCCAACGTGGCCCAGCAGCTCGCCTTCCTCACCCGCCACGTGCCCGTCAGCGCCTGATACACACGCGCAAGGAGAAGAACTCATGTCTCGTCTTGACCTCGTCGGCCGTACCGTCCTGATCACTGGCTCGACCGGCGGCCTCGGCGCCGCCCTAGCGACGGAGCTTCGCCACCGGGGCGCGAACCTGGCCCTGCTCGATCTCGACGCGGCCCGCGCCGCGCAGCAGGCAGCAGACCTCGGCGGCGACACTGTCGCGCGCGGCTGGGCGGTCGATGTCCGCGATCTCGACAGCGTCCGATCGGCGGTCGACGCCGCCGCAGCCCACTTCGGACGCCTGGATGTCGTCGTGGCAAATGCCGGCGTCGCCGAGGCCATCGCACCCATGACCGACCTGAGCCCCGAGGAGTGGGAGCGCACGGTCGACGTCAACCTCAACGGCGTCTGGCGCACCTTCACTGCGGCACTCCCGCATGTCACACACGAGCAGGGCCACCTCCTTGCTATCTCGTCGATGGCCGCCTTCGTCCACGCGCCGCTCCAGGGCGGCTACCCGGCCAGCAAGGCCGGGGTCTGGGCACTGTGCGACACCTTGCGACTTGAGGTCGCCCCCACTGGCGTCACAGTCGGCAGCGCCCACCCCACCTTCTTCAAGACCCCGCTCATGGACGGCGTGATGGCCCAGCCCGCCTCAATGCGGATCTGGAACGACCACACCGGCGCGTGGAAGCTCATCCCGATCGAGGTCGTCGTGAACGAGATCGTCCGCGGCATCGAACGCCGCGCTGCTCACGTCGTCGCGCCCCGCAGCAACCAGCTCGCCGCCTACGTACCCGGCGCCATCCAGGCCATTGCCGACCGGCTGCAGTTCCGTCACAAGACCGTCCGAGAAGCACTGGCGGCCGCCCAACCGGCCTGAACGCCAACCCCGCCGGCCCGCCACATACCCGCCAGCCACACCAAAGGAGCCCGACCCATGACCAGCTACAACCTCACCGGCAAGACCGTCCTCGTCACCGGTGCCGCCAGCGGCATCGGCGCCGCCAGTGCGCGGGCCATGATCGATGCCGGCGCCAACGTGGCCCTCGTCGACCTCCACCAGGCCGCAGTCGACAAGGTCGCCACCGAGCTCGGGCCCAACGCCCTCCCGCTCGCCGCCGACGTCACCGACCTGCAGGCGATGCAGACAGTCGTCACCACCATCGTCGACCACTTCGGCGCGCTCGACGTGTGCTTCGCCAACGCCGGCATTGCCGCCTCGAAGCCCACCACGATCAGAGGCAGCTCGGTCGAGGAGTTCGAGCGGATCGTCGAGGTCGACCTGCTCGGCGTGTGGCGCACTGTCAAGGCCAGCCTGTCTGCGGTCACCGCCGCGAACGGGCACGTCCTGATCACCTCCTCGACCTACGCCTTCTTCAACGGTGTCGGTAACGCGCCGTACGCCGCTTCCAAGGCCGGCGTCGAGGCGTTCGGACGCGCCCTTCGCGGCGAGCTCGCAGGCACCGGTACGACATCCGGCGTGCTCTACCCGGGCTGGGTTGAAACCCCCATCATCGCCGCCTCGCATACCGACGAGATCACCCAGGAACTCATCCGCATCGGCAATCCCGGGCCCTTGGGACGACCCGTTCAGCCCGAGGTCATCGCCGCCGCGGTGGTGCGCGGCATCGAAAAGCGCAGCGCTCGCGTCTTCGCTCCTTGGCGCTGGGTGCCGCTCTCGGTCGGCCGTGGTGTGGTGGCGATTCTCGGCGACGCAGTCCTCGACCGGCACAAGCGCATGCAGGAACTGCTGCGCCAGATCGACCGCTGACCGCACACCCCCGCAACCGACACAACCACGAGACCCGTAGGACCACCATGAAGAGCCTCAAGGACAAGGTCGCCATCGTCACCGGTGGCGGCGGCAACGGCATCGGCAACGCTTTGGTCAATGAGTTGGCCAGGGCAGGCGCCCACGTCGCGTTCTGCGACATCGCCAACCTGGAAAAGACGGCCCAGGAGATCGCCCAGTACGACGTGCAGAGCTACAGCGAATGGGTCGACATCGGCAGCAAAGAAGCTGTGAACACCTTTGTTGACAACGTCCTCGCGAAGTTCGGCCGCATCGACATCCTGATCAACAACGCCGGCATCGCCTCAGGCGACCTCGCCTTCGCCGATGCCACCGAGGCGGACTTCGAGAAGATCACCAACATCAACTACTGGGGAGTCGTCCACACCACCCAGCGCTGCTACCCGCACCTGCTGAAGAGCCCAGAGGGTGCGATCGTCAACATCTCCAGCACTCAGGGCATCCTGGCGCTGCCATACCTGGTGCCCTACTGCACCACGAAGTTCGCTGTCCGCGGCTTCACCGACAGCCTGCGCGCAGAGCACATAGTTCGCGGCATCAAGAACCTCACCGTCCACACCGTCCACCCCGGTGCCGTCGCCACCGACATCACCCTGAACGCCGACCACCACGGATCAAGCACGGAGAAGTTCCACCAGCATCTCCAGAACAAGGGCGAAACCCCACAACAGGCGGCCCAGACAGTTCTCAAGGGAATCCTGAACAACACCGCACGCATCATGGTCAGCGACGCGCGGCCCCAGGACCTCCTGGCACGCCTACTTCCGACTGCCAACTTCCACGTGGTCCAGCTGATCATGAAACTGAAGAAGATCCCTGTTCGGTGAGACGGGAGAAAGGTGGACGCCGAAACTAAGGGGACGTCGAAACTCCCACGGTCCCCGCTCGCTCGTGGTCAGAGGAGTGCGCAACCATTGATGGTTGGCCACGTCGGTGGAGCGACCTAAGCCCGGGTCCGGTGGTCATGGCCCCCGTGAATCAGCATGTACGCCGCCGAAGCCCGCTGGCAGGCGCGCGTTCATGGGGATCGCCCGGCGTCGTCGCCTCACCCGGCCGACGCTCAACGCCCTGGTGGACCATGCCTGCGCTGCCAGCCACGCCCGCGAGGGGTCAGGGGATCGGCTTCTCTTCGAGGGTGACCGGCACGCCCGTGTGCCGCTCCGACAGCTCAGCGAGGGCCGCTCGGATCGTCGTGGTGTAGAGGTGCTGGCCGGTCAGGCTCGGATGAATGCCGTCGGGCTGCAGCTCGCCGCTCGTGCCGGACACCGCGCCGTGCCAGTCGGCGACAATCACGTTGGGGTGGGCGGCGGCGACCTCGGCGAGCGCGGCATTGTCGGCGTCGATCCGGGAGAAGCGGCCGTACTCGTTGACCAGCACGATCATCCGGTCCGGCCCGAGGAGGCCGATGAGGTCGTCAACGGCTGCCGCATCGAAGCCGGCGTTGGTCCCGAAGGCGAGGACGACCGCCCGTCGCACATCGCTGCCCCGGCCCTGGACCTGGGCGAGCCCGTCCGACCAGTGCCGATTGGACTCGGCGTCGATCCGGATCCCCGGCAGCCAGTACTGCAGAGCGGGGACGCTGCCGACGACGAGTGAGTCCCCGAAGACGTCGATCTCGTCGCCGATCGGCATGGTGAATCCGGCCTGGCGCTGCTGTTCCGTGAGGGCAGCGACCTCACCCGCGACGCTCGGTTCGCTGGCGACAGCGGTCGCTGCGTCGGCATTCGCCACCAGGAGACGTTGAGTGCTCGTGGTGTCCGGGGCCGTGACCACGACGACGGCCCATACGGTCAGCGTGACGACTAGGGCGGCGAACGTCGCCCGGCGGGCCCGCTGCGGCAGGGCGACGACGCGGGCGTACCCAGCGCGGGCCGTGGCCCGCAGGCCGTCGCGCCGCATGGGTGCCTCGACATATCGGAACGACACGTGAGCGGCCGCAAGGGTCACGATGACGGCGAGGATCCTGGACAGGACATACGTCAGGGATCCGGAGGTGGTGGGCCAGAGCTGGTCGAGGATGAGGATGACCGGCCAGTGCCACAGGTAGATCCCGTAGGACCGCACCCCGAGCCAGACCAGCGCGGGGACGCGCAGGAGCTGGCGCAGCGGTCCGGGTGCGCTGATGACGGCGAGGACGAGGACGGCCGTGGTCAGGCTCGCCAGGACAATACCGCCCCGGAACGTGACCGGGCGGCTCTCGTCGAGGGTGATGAGCAGGACGGCCAGAATGCCGCCCGCCGCCGGGACGAGCCAGGGCCGGGCGCGTTGCCAGGTGGGGCTGCGGGTCCAGGCGCGGTGAGGGGCAGCCCAGGCGAGGGCCAGCGCGACCCCGAGCATGAGGCCGATGAGATGGGTGTCGGTGCCGTAGTACACGCGGGTCGGCGCAGCGGGGTCCAGCAGCGTCGCCATGAGGAGTGCACTGAGCGCGCCGGTGGCGACGGCGACGCCCATCCGGACCCGCCATGAGCGAGTCCGGGTCAACAGCACCAGCGCGACCACGGGCCACACGAGATAGAACTGCTCCTCGACCGCGAGGCTCCACAGGTTCATCAGCAGCTGGGGGGAGGTGCCGTGGAAGTAGACCGACCCTGCGGCGATCTCGATCCAGTTCGTCGAGAAGGTCAGGGCCCCCAGGGTCTGGCGCCCGATGCCGACGAGCAGATCCCTCTCGACCACGGCGCTGGCCACCGTCGCGATGGGCACCATCACTAGCAGGGCCGGCAGGAGACGGCGAGCGCGGCGCACCCAGAACGTCCGCAGGTCGATCGCACCGGTCCAGCGGTGCTCGCGGACGAGGAGCGTGGTGATGAGGAAGCCGGACAGGACAAAGAACATGTCGACCCCGAGGAAGCCGCCGGGCAGCCAGCGCGGGTCGAGGTGGAACAGGACGACCGCGAGCACGGCCAGACCGCGCAGGCCGTCTAGCCCGGGGAGCTGGCGACGGGTCGACGCGTCGGCGCCGGAGTCCCGTGCCGCTGCCGTGACCGGGCCAGGAGCGCGCGTGGGGTGGGGAGTCGGCGGAGTGCTTTGCGTCATGACGCCGGGCCGAGGCGGCAACACCGGTCGGCGCCGCAGCGACCGGGAGGTGCTGGGGCGCGGCCTCCCAGGGGCGTGAAGGCTCACAGGGGTCAGCCTAGGAAGAGGTGGGGCCAAAGTGTCGGACCGACACTCATGTGACGTCTGAGCATCCTGGTTAGTCGTCGAGATGACCCGACACGCGGAGCCCGAGGCGGCATTCGTCCGCGTGTCGGGTCATCTCGATGAGGACCCTAAGGTGAGGCCCATGTCGAGCCCGCACGACGCCCCCCGCCCGGCTGACGAGCACATCCGGGCGACCGTGTTCGTCCGTGGCGTCGTCCAGGGCGTCGGCTTCCGGTGGTGGACGCGGGCCCGCGCCCTCGAGCTAGGCCTGACCGGTTGGGCGCGCAACACCAGCGACGGGCGGGTCGAGGTTGTCGCCGAGGGTCCTCGCGACGACGTCGCGTGGCTGCTCCACCTGCTCGCCGAGCAGCCCTCGACCAGGCGGCGCCCGGGCCACGTGGATCTGGTCTCCACACCCCTGCTCAGCGATCCCAAGGGGGAGCGAGGCTTCGTCGAGCGGTGAAGCGCCCGGCATACCGGATGACGGACCGCATGCGGCCAATGACCGGTCGGCTTCCTACGATGCTGCGATGACGCCGCCTCGCGACCCGAGCGCCGATCTGGAGCGACTGCGCTCCAGCATCGACAACATCGACGCGGCGCTCGTGCACCTCCTGGCGGAGCGCTTCAAGTGCACCCAAGCGGTGGGAGAGCTCAAGGCGAGCTCCGGAATGCCGCCCGCTGACCCCGCGCGCGAAGAGCGCCAGATTGCGCGTCTGCGGGCGCTCGCGGACCAGGCTGGACTGGATCCGCAGTTCGCCGAGAAGTTCCTGACGTTCGTCATCGCCGAGGTGATCCACCACCACGAGCGGATCGCGGGCGGCGAGTAAGGCCCTGCACGCGACTGTGCAGTCGTTAGAGTGACCGGACCGATGCTGCACCGTCGGGACGCGAGACGAAAGAGCCCACGCGCCACATGTACGTCAAGACCCTCACCCTCAAGGGCTTTAAGTCCTTCGCCTCGGCGACGACGATGCGCCTCGAACCCGGCATCACCTGCATCGTCGGCCCCAATGGTTCGGGGAAGTCCAATGTCGTCGACGCGCTGGCCTGGGTCATGGGGGAGCAGGGCGCCAAGTCGCTGCGTGGCGGCAAGATGGAAGACGTCATCTTTGCCGGGACCGCCGGCCGAGCCCCGCTGGGCCGGGCCGAAGTCAGTTTGACCATCGACAACAGCGACGGTGCCCTGTCCATCGACTACACCGAGGTGACGATCACCCGGACCATGTTCCGCAACGGCGGGTCCGAGTACGCGATTAACGGCACTCCCAGCCGGCTGCTGGACATCCAGGAGCTCCTCTCGGATAGCGGCATCGGGCGCGAGATGCACGTCATCGTCGGCCAGGGCCAGCTCGACACGGTCCTGCGGGCGACCCCGGAGGAGCGGCGGGGCTTCATTGAGGAGGCTGCTGGCGTCCTCAAGCACCGCAAGCGCAAGGAGCGCGCGCTGCGCAAGCTGGACCAGATGGAGGCCAACCTCACCCGCGTCAATGACCTCACCGGGGAGATCCGGCGCCAGCTCGGTCCACTCGGGCGCCAGGCCGAGGCGGCCCGCAAGGCCGCCGTCATCCAGGCCGATGCGCGTGATGCCCGTCTGCGGCTGCTCGCCGATGACCTCGTGCAGCTCACTGCGACCGTCGAGCAGGAGGTCGCCGACGAGACCGCCCTGGTCGCCCGCCGGGCCGAGCTCGAGGAGACCCTGACGGTCCTGCGCTCGCGGCTGACCGTGCTGGAGGAGCAGGCCGCGACGGCCGCGCCCGAGCTGGCGCGGGCTCAGGACCGCTGGGGGCGGCTGCAGTCGCTGCGCGACCGCCTCGAGTCGACCGGCTCGGTCGCCCGTGAGCGGGTCCGGCTGCTGGCTCAGGACGATGTCGATGAGACCACGACCGGGCGTGACCCGGACGAGCTGCGGGCCCAGGCCGCCCAAGCCCGGGAGGCGGAGGCGGGCCTGTCCTCCCAGGTTGCGGCCACGGCGCAGGCGCTCAGTGACGCGGTCGCGGCCCGCGCCGCCGCCGAAGAGGCGTATGCCGCCGAGCAGCGCCGCCTGGCCACGCTGGCGCGCGCTGCGGCGGACCGCCGTGAGGGGCTGGCCAAGTTGGCCGGCCAAGTCGCCGCACGGCGCAGCCGGATCGAGGCCCGCGAGGCCGAACGAGCCCGGCTCACCGAGACCATCGCGACGTCACTGCAGCGTGCGGCCAAGGCCGATGAGGACTTCGCGGCCCTGGAGACGACGGTCGCCGATGACGAAGCCGGCGAAGAAGGCCTCGACTCGACCTACGAAGACGCTGCCGCGCGACTCGCGCAGGCCACCGCGGCGGTCGAGCACCTGCGCACCCAGGAACGCGAAGCAGGGACGGCGGCCGCAGCCGCGAAGGCCCGGGTCGACGCGCTCGAGCTCAGCCTGCGCCGCAAGGACGGCGCCGCCACCTTGCTTGCCGCAGCGACCGATGGCGACGGACTCCTCGGCTCGGTGGCGTCCCTGCTGCAGGTGCGCGGCGGGCACGAAGCGGCCATCGCCGCGGCCCTCGGCCCGGCCTCGGAGGCCGTCGGCGCACGCCGGGTGCAGGACGCCGCCCAGGCGGTCGCCCGACTGCGGGACGCCGACCAGGGGCGCGCGATGCTCATCGTCGGGGAGACCGCCTCACCGTCTGACCGCCGGGACTGGCCCGAACTTGACGGGTCAGCAACCTGGGCGGTCGATGTCGTGGACGCGCCCGGCGACCTTGCCGCGGCGGTCCAGCACCTGCTGGAGAAGGTCGCGATCGTGCCCACCCCCGAGCATGCACTCGCCCTGGTCTCGCAGGGGCGCGGGCTGACGGCAGTGACAGCGGACGGCGACGTCTTCGGCCCCGGCTGGGTGCGCGGTGGCAGCTCGGCCGGCGAGAGCCTGCTCGAGCTCGAGTCCGCCCTCGACGACGCCCGCACCGCTCTGGCTGCGGCGACTGCGGACCGGGAGCGGGCGGCATTCACCGTGGCGGGGGCGACGACCAAGGTGACGGAGATCCAGGAGGACGTCGACGCAGCCCTGGAGGCGCTGCACGATTCCGACGCCCGCATGGCGGCGGTCGCGGAGTCCCTCGGGTCGCTGGGGTCCGCGTCCCGCACGGCGCGCGCCGAGGCCGACCGGGCCGGGCGAGCCGTCGCGGAGGTCGACCGGGCGCTGGAGACCGATCGCGCCGAGCTGGAGGAGCTGTCGGCCCGGCTCGATGCCGCCCAGGAGCAGCCCACCGACGAGGCCGACGAGAGCACCGACGAGCGCGACCGTCTCGAAGGTCGGGCCAGTCAGGCCCGGGCCACCGAGACCGATCTGCGCCTGACGCTGCGGACCCGCGAAGAGCGCGCCCGGGCCCTGAAGGGTCGCGCCGAATCGCTCGAGGGCGCTGCCCGCCAGGAGCTGGCGGCCCGCGAGAAGCTGCGGCAACGCCAGGAGCGCCGCCGTCGGGAGCGGGGCGTGGCCCAGGCCGTCGGACTGGCGGCGCAGTACGCATCGGAGCGCGTGGCCGGCGGACTGACCCGCGCCGCCGCGGCCCGCGACGCGGGCGAGCAGGCCCGCATCGAACGAGACCGCGTGTTGCACCAGCTGCGTCAGGAGATGGGCGGGCATCAGGACGAGCTGCGTGAGCTCACCGACACCGCCCACCGCGACGAGGTTGCCCGGGCGCGCCAGCTGGCCCGCATCGAGCAGCTCCAGACCCGGGCCGTCGAGGAGCTCGGGATCGACCCCGAGATCCTCGTCGAGGACTTCGGACCCCACCAGCTCATCCCGTTCGTCGCCGGCCCCGATCACGAAGGCGACCTGCCGTTGCCGACACCGTTCGTGCGCGAGGAGCAGGACAAGCGTCTGCGCCGCGCCGAGCGTGGCCTGGCGCAACTCGGCCGGGTCAACCCGCTGGCGCTCGAGGAGTTCGCGGCATTGGAGGAGCGGCACCGGTTCCTCACCGAGCAGCTCGAGGACTTGAAGCGCTCCAAGCGCGACCTGCTCGACATTGTCCGGGAGGTCGATGAGCGCGTGCAGCAAGTGTTTGCGGAGGCGTTCGCCGACACCGCTGTGCAGTTCGAGGGTGTCTTCGGCCGACTCTTCCCGGGCGGCTCGGGTCGCCTGGTCCTCACAGACCCCGACGACATGCTGACGACCGGCATCGAGGTCGAGGCGCGCCCGCCGGGCAAGAAGGTCAAGCGGCTCTCGCTGCTCTCTGGTGGCGAGCGTTCCCTGGTCGCCGTGGCGCTGCTCGTGTCGATCTTCAAGGCCCGCCCGAGCCCGTTTTACATCATGGACGAGGTCGAGGCGGCGCTGGACGACACCAACCTTGGGCGGCTCATCACCCTCTTCGAGGAGCTGCGCGGGTCCAGCCAGCTCATTGTCATCACCCACCAGAAGAAGACGATGGAGATCGCGGACGCCCTCTACGGCGTGAGTATGCGCGGCGATGGCATCACGACCGTGGTCTCCCAGCGACTGCGGGACGTGGCCGCCACGGCCTGAGGCGCCCCCCTAGGGACCGGGAATGCCGCCGGCTGTGCGCAGCGGCCAGAGTCGGAATACGACTGGCCCGATGACCCGCCCTGTCGGGACGAACGTGGCACATCCGGTCACGGCCTCGGTCGAGCCGCGACAGCTCATCACCGAGTCCGCACTTTGTGAGCGGTGATCCCCGAGAACGAGGAGGTTGTCGGCGGGGACGGTGATCTCCCCGAAGCACCGGGGCGAGGCGGGTGTGGTGGTGCAGTCCTGGGTGCCGGGTGTGAACGGGAGGTCCTCGTAGACATAGGGCTCGACGAGCGGCGTGTCGTCGACCGTGACCTCGCCCTTCTCCGTGCAGCAGGCGACCCGTTGCCCGGGCAGGCCGATGACCCGCTTGACCGTGTACGCCGTGTTGGACGGGCCGATCCCCGAGAAATCGCCAACCGTCCGCACGAACTGCTTGATGGCGTTGGGCGAGGGGGACTTGCGGGCCTGCGCCCAGGTGTCACCGTGCCCAAAGACGATGACCTCCTGGCTGGTGACGGTGTGCGGCAACCGGTTGACCAGGATGCGGTCACCGATCTGCAGGGTGTTCTCCATCGACTGACTCGGGACGCCGAAAGGCTTGATCAAGACGGCCTGCACGAGGGCAACCACGACCAGGGCGATGAGGATCTCGACCCCGACCGGCAGCCGTCGCCGTCGCGGGGCCGACTCGGCGGCAGGGGGGGCGTCATCGGTCACGGACCTGAGCGTAGGTGAGGCAGGCCACTCCCGCCGGATCGTGCCCCGTTGGCGCGTGTCGATTGGGTATTCCGCGTGATCCCTGAGACCCTTGACACCATGACTGCGCTCGTTCTCGGCATGCTCTTTTGCCTCGCTTTGGCCATCGCGGTCGTCCTCCTTGTCGCCATCCCGGCCCGCCGTGAGGGACGGGACGTGCTGACCTCCCGTGGTGAGGATGTCGTGGACTCGATGCGGTCGGTGGCCGACAGTGCGCGGTCCCGCATCGACCGGTCCGACGACGCCGACGAGTACCCTGTCCAGGACCGCGAGCACGCGGGTCAGCGCCGCTGACCGCGACGGACCCCACCACGGGGCCGCTGACTGCTGCGGTTGTGGGGCCTAAGCGTTGCTGAAGGGGATCATGTGAAGTCCGGACTCGATCTACCTGCCATGGATCGCGCCGTGCGAGCGGCCGACGACCTATTCGCCGCGATGAACGGCACCTGGGTGGCCACCACGCCGATCCCCGCCGACCGGGGTCGCTACGGGACGTTCGACGTCCTGCGCGAGCAGGCCGAGGAACACGTTCACGACATCATCACCGAGGTCTCGCAGGGCGATGCTGCGGCCGGCGGAGTGGCGGCGCAGGTCGGCAACCTGTTCTCCAGTTTTATGGATGAGGAACGCGTCGATGCCCTGGGGCTTGCGCCGCTGGCGGCCGAGTTGGAGGCTGCAGAGGCGATCGCCGCCACGGACGAGATCTTCGCGCTCCTCGGGCGTTGGGCCCGGCAGGGTGTCTCCGGGCTGATCCTTCCGTTCGTCTCGACCGACGACCGCGACTCCTCGCGGTACCTGATCCACCTCGAGCAGGGCGGCCTCGGCCTGCCCGACGAGTCGTATTACCGGGAGGATGCGCACGCCGACGTGCGCACCGCCTATGTCGCCCATGTGGAACGGATCCTCGCCGAGGCCGGGACGCCGAATGCCGCCGAGGCCGCGGCCCGCGTGATGACCCTGGAAACCCGACTCGCCGCTGCCCATGCGGACAAGGTGACCAACCGCGACCCGATGGCTACCTACAACCTGCTCACCGCCGACGAGCTGGCCGCCCGGACCCCGGGGGTGGCCTGGGCCACCTGGCTCCGCGCCCTGGGGGCACCCGATGGTGCTCTGGACGAAGTCATCGTCCGCCAACCTGGCTACATCGAGGCCTTCGCCGCAGCCCTGGCCGAGGTGGATCTGCGCAGCTGGCGGGACTGGCTGAGGTGGCACCTCGTGCATGCCCACGCCCCCTACCTGCATGCAGCGGTCGTCAATGAGAACTTCGACTTCTACGGCCGGACCCTCTCGGGGGTTCCCGAGCAGCGCGCACGATGGAAGCGCGGCGTGGCCCTGGTCGAGGGCTCGCTCGGCGAGGCGGTCGGTCAGTTGTATGTGGAGCGCCACTTCCGGCCGGAGTCCAAGGTGGCCATGGATGCCCTGGTCGCCAACCTCGTGCGGGCCTTCGAGGCGGCATTCGGCGAGTTGACGTGGATGACCCCGCAGACCCAGGCCAATGCGTTGGCCAAGCTCACGGCATTCCGGCCCAAGGTGGGCTTTCCCGACCGCTGGCGCGACTACTCCGCCCTCGAGGTCGTCCCTGGCGACCTGATCGGCAACGTGCGTCGGGCGGCGGCCTTCGAGACCGATCGTGAGCTGGCCAAGCTCGGGGGGCCGGTGGACAAGGATGAGTGGCTGATCACGCCCCAGACCGTCAACGCCTATTACCACCCTGGGCTCAACGAGATCGTCTTCCCGGCCGCGATCCTGCAGCCGCCGTTCTTCGACGTGGACGCCGATCCGGCGGTCAACTACGGCGGGATCGGTGCCGTGATCGGGCATGAGATCGGGCACGGTTTCGACGATCAGGGCAGCCAGTACGACGGCGACGGCAACCTGCGGAACTGGTGGACCGACGAGGACCGCGAGGCGTTCACCGCGCTGGCGGCCCGCTTGATCGCCCAGTTCGACACGTTAGAGACCCGGGATGCTCCGGGGGAGACGGTCAATGGTGCCCTGACCGTCGGCGAGAACATCGGCGACCTGTGCGGCCTGGCCATCGGACTGCGGGCCTATCGGCTCGCGCTCGGCGGACACGAGGCCCCGGTCATCGATGGGCTCACCGGAGATCAGCGGTTCTTCCTGGGCTGGGCGCAGATCTGGCGCGGCGTGTCGCGTGAGGCCGAGGCCAAGCGGCTGCTCGCGCTGGACCCGCACGCGCCGATGGATCTGCGGGCCAACACGGCGCGCAACCTCGATGAGTTCCACACGGCGTTCGGGACCCAGCCCGGGGACGGGCTCTGGGTCGATCCCGGCCAGCGCGTCCAGATCTACTGATCGGTTGCTTGACGGCCCACCGCCCCGAATGCCGTGCGCGGTTTGGGTGGGGCGGCCGGGGTTGCGAGGATGGGTGACGTGATCGACATCGCCATGCAGTACCTCGTCATCGGAGCCGTGCTCCTGCTCGTCCTCATCGTCGGCGGTATCGCGCTGCTGCGTGGGCGCCGCTCGGACACCAAGGACCTGCCGGGCGGGCCGCCGCAGACCGGTCTGCCGACGGGCCGCGCCCAGCGCGAGAGCGACGCTGGCGAGGACTCCGGGCCGGGCAGCGGACTGACGACAGCCACCGTCGAGGCCGTCGAGGAGCTCGGCGATGCCTCACTCACGCAGGCCATCGAGCGGCCCGCCGAGGCGCGCGGTCGGCTGCAGCGGCTGCGGGCGCGGCTCGCTCGCTCCAACTCCGCCCTGGGGCAGGGGCTGCTGGCCCTGCTGTCCCGCGGACACCTCGATGAGGCGGCCTGGGAGGAGGTCGAGGACACCTTGCTGGCGGCGGACCTCGGGGTCGAGGCCACCAACGAACTCGTCACCACCTTGCGCACCCAAGTCAAGGTGGACGGCACGACGGACGCCGCGACCGTGCGCGGCTGGCTGCGCGAGGACTTGCTGCGGCTGGTGGATCCCGGCATGGATCGGGCGGTGGCGTCCAGCCGTGTCGACGGTCGACCCGCCGTCGTCCTCGTCGTCGGGGTCAACGGGACCGGCAAGACCACTACCGTCGGCAAGCTCGCGCGAGTCCTCGTCGCCGAGGACAAGGACGTCGTGCTCGGCGCGGCTGACACCTTCCGGGCCGCAGCGGCCGATCAGCTCCAGACGTGGGGGGAGCGGGTCGGCGTGCCGACGATCCGCTCCGACCGCGACGGCGCCGATCCGGCCTCCGTCGCGCACGACGCCGTCCGAGGAGCGGCTGAGCTCAAGGCCGACGTCGTCATCGTCGACACAGCGGGCAGGCTGCACAACAAGGTCGGCCTCATGGACGAGCTGGGCAAGGTCAAGCGGGTCATCGAGAAGCTGTCGCCCATCGACGAGGTCCTGCTCGTGCTCGACGCGACGACGGGCCAGAACGGCCTGCGCCAGGCCGAGGTCTTCGGCCAGGTCGTCGGCATCACCGGAATTGTGCTCACCAAGCTCGACGGGACCGCCAAGGGCGGCATCGTCGTCGCCGTCCAGCGCCAGCTCGGGGTGCCCGTCAAGCTCGTCGGGCTCGGCGAGGGACCCGATGACTTGGCGCCGTTCGACCCCGAGGCCTTCGTCAACGCGATCCTCGACTAGCCTCGCGTCGCACTGAGACGGCCGTCTCGGATCGTGGGCGTTCCCCGTGGGAGAAACGCAACAGTGACGCGTAGCGGCATTCTGCAACATCGTTGAAACACAAGACTCGTTCCGGTGAAACCGCGGCGGCTCAGAGTTTTGCCCCATGAGCCCCACACTGTTGCCACTGGCAGACACCTCAGAGATCGACCTGGCCAGCACTGGCTTCGTCATCCTGTGCGCCGGCCTCGTCCTGTTGATGACGACCCCCGGCCTCGCCCTGTTCTACGGGGGGATGACCCGCGCCAAGTCCGTCTTGAACATGATGATGATGTCGTTCGGCGCCATGGGTGTCGTCGGTGTCCTCTACGTCCTCTACGGCTACTCGATGTCCTTCGGAAGCCAAGACATCGGCGGCATCCTCGCCAACCCCTTCGAGAAGTTCGGCCTCGCCGGCACCGAAGGGATCATCAACCCCTTCGGCTACGAGGGCTACGGGAACATCCCCGAGCTGGCCTTCGTCGGCTTCCAGCTCACCTTCGCCGTCATCACCGTCGCGCTCATCAGTGGCGCCATCGCCGACCGCGTCAAGTTCTCCACCTGGCTGGTCTTCTCCGGGATCTGGGTCACCCTCGCCTACTTCCCGATCGCGCACATGGTCTGGGGTGGCGGACTGCTGTCCGGCAGTGAGTCCGGCCTCTCCGCTCTGTTGTTCGGCGCCACCGACGGCGCGGCCAACGTCGCCCCCATCGACTTCGCCGGTGGGACCGTCGTGCACATCAACGCCGGCATGGCGGGCCTGGTCCTCGCTCTCGTCGTCGGCAAGCGCCTCGGCTTCGGCAAGACCGCGATGCGCCCCCACAATGTCCCGCTCGTCATGATCGGCGCCGGCCTGCTGTGGTTCGGCTGGTTCGGCTTCAACGCCGGCTCCGAGCTCGCGCCCGATGGCACCGCCGCCCTGGTGTGGATCAACACGACGGTCGCGACCTGCGCGGCAATGATCGGCTGGCTGCTCGTGGAGAAGGTGCGCGACGGCCACGGGACCTCCATTGGTGCGGCCTCTGGTGTCGTCGCGGGTCTGGTCGCCATCACCCCCGCCTGTGGGGCACTGTCTCCGGTTGGATCGATCGGGCTGGGCGCCGTCGCTGGTGGCCTGAGCGCGTATGCCGTGGGCCTGAAGTTCCGCTTCGGCTTCGATGACAGCCTCGACGTCGTCGGCGTCCACCTCGTCGCCGGCCTGTGGGGCACCATCGGTGCCGGGCTGCTCTCCACGTCCACTGGCCTCTTCTACGGCGGCGGTGTGCAGCAGACCGTCGTGCAGATCGCCATCGCCGTGGCCTCGCTCCTCTTCTCCGGTCTGGTCACCCTGCTCATTGCCCTGGCTCTCAAGGCCACGATGGGCTGGCGGATCAGCACCGAGGACGAGGTCGCCGGCATCGACCAGAGCGAGCACGCCGAGACCGCGTACGACCTGGTTTCCCGCGGCGGACGCCTCGGCGTCACCGGCAGCGGACCCCAGCACGACGCCCGCCACCTCGGCGAGACCACGACCCTCGAAGGAGTCACCCGATGAAGCTCGTCACCGCGATCATCAAGCCCCACCAACTCGATGAGGTCAAGACCGCCCTCGAGGCCTACGGGATCACCGGGATGACCATCAGCGAGGCCTCCGGCTACGGCCGGCAGCGCGGCCACAGCGAGGTCTACCGGGGCGCCGAGTACACCGTCGACTTCGTGCCCAAGGTCCGCCTTGAGGTTCTCGTCGACGACACCGACGCCGCTCCGGTGCTCACCGTCATCCTTGACTCCGCTCAGACCGGACGGATCGGGGACGGCAAGATCTGGGTCACGTCGGTGGACGACGTCGCCCGGGTTCGCACGGGTGAGCGCGGCGCCGACGCCATCTGACTCACCCACCGTTGCGTCCGGCATTCTGACTGCATCTGTCGCGCAGAATGCCGGACGCAATGTTGTTCCAACAGAGCCGTTTCATGTGAAGGGAACCCCTGATGACGACCCCGAGCCTGGATATCGCGGCGCACCGTCTCGATCTCGCAGACACGCGATCGTTCACCCTGCCTGGGGCGGGCGCGACCCGACGGGCGGCGCTGACGGCATTCGGGCGGGATTGGATCGGCGGGCTCTGGGCGGACGCCATCACCGGGACGAATGCCGAGGGCCTGGCGCTTGCCGCGGTCGGCAGCTTCGCCCGGGGAGACGGCGGTCCGCTCAGCGACTACGACCTCGTGCTCCTGCATTCCGGGCGGATGAGTGAAGCCACCGTCAATGGCCTGGCCGAGCGACTCTGGTACCCGATCTGGGACGCCGGGGTGCGGCTGGATCACTCCGTGCGCACCGTGTCCGGCTGCCGGACCGTCGCCGAACGGGACCTGTCGGCCGCCGTCGGGCTGCTCGATCTGACCTGGGTGGCCGGCGACCAGGAGCTCGTCTCTGCGGCGCGTTCGACGGTGGCCCACGACTGGCGCGCCAACGCCCGCAAACGGCTCGTGGCCATCACCGAAGGGATGGCGGCCCGGCACCGGCGCTTCGGGGACGTCTCCCAGTCCATCGAGCCCGATCTCAAAGAGGCGCACGGCGGGCTGCGGGACATGGCGCTGCTGCGGGCCTTGGTCGAGGCCTGGCTGGCAGACCGGTCTCACGGTGACGTGGACGCCGCCTATGGCTTCCTGCTCGATGTCCGCGACGCCGTGCATGTCGTCACCGGGCGCCACCGTGACCGGCTCATGATGCCCGATCACGACGCCGTTGCCGCCCTCCTCGGCTACGCGGACGGCGATGACGTCCTCACCGATGTGGCCCAGGCAGGCCGCACCATCGCCTATGCCCTCGACGGGACGGCGCGGCGGGCCGGTCAGTCCCAGCGGGCCCGGGTGCTGCGGGTGGGACCGCGCAAGCCGCGGATGACACCACTTGGCTATGGCCTGTTCGAGAGTGATGGCGAGGTAGTCCTCGGAACCAGCCGGGCTGCGGTCAACGACGTCCTGCTGCCCCTGCGGACGGCCGTCGTCGCGGCTCGGGCGGGCCTGCCGATCTCCCCGACAACGCTGTCGAATCTCGGCGCGTTGCCTGACATTCCGCAGCCGTGGCCGGCGATGGCTCGGGAGCTGTTCGCGGACCTGCTGGCCAGTGGTCCGGGTCTGGTCGGGACCTGGGAGGGGCTCGACCAGGCTGGGATTGTCGACCGCTGGCTCCCCGAGTGGGCCGCGGTGCGCTCGCGGCCCCAGCGCAATGCCGTGCACCGGCACACCGTCGACCGGCACTTGGTCGAGACTGTCGTCCACGCTTCGGGCCTGGTGCGCAGCGTGAGCCGTCCCGACCTGCTGTTGCTCGCGGCGCTGCTGCATGACATCGGCAAGATTCGGGGCGCGGGGGACCACTCAGTTGTGGGGGCGCCGCTCGCCGAGAGGGTCGTGGCCCGGATGGGCTATGGAGCTGCGGATGTGGCCACGATCGGCCTGCTGGTCCGTGAGCACCTCACCCTCATCGAGCTGGCCACCCGACGCGATCACGACGATCCCCGCACCGTCCAGGCCGTCGTCGATACCGTCGACGGTCGCCGGGATGTGCTCGATCTGCTCACGGCCCTCACCGAAGCCGATGCCGTCGCGGCCGGACCCAAAGCCTGGACGGACTGGCGTTCCACGCTGCTGGCCCAGCTGGCATCGACCGTCCGTGGGCGGCTGACCTCCGGGGTGGACGGGGCGGCGCCGGACCCGGTGGATCCGGTTGAGCGCGTGGACCACGACGTCCTGGTCAGTGTCGTCGGCGGCGAGCCAGTGGTGGATATCCGCCCTGAGGGCGGGGCCTATCGACTCCAGATCGGCGATCGCGACCGACTGGGACTGTTTGCCGACACCGCCGGGTTGCTCGCGGCGGAGGGGTTTGTCGTGCGGGCCGCGCAGCTGCGGACCATCGACGGGGTCGCTGTCAACGACTGGCAGATCGAGAGCCCGTCCGGGGTCGAGCCGGAGCGCGAGCGGATCACTCAAGGGCTGCGGCGACTCGCCGAGGGCGACCGGGGCCCGATGACGGCCTTGGATCGGCGGCGCGGGCTGGTCGCGCGGCGGAGCAGCGAGTCCGGCACCGGTGTCGCCGGGCAGGCGCGCGCGCTCATTGTTCCTGGGGCCAGTGCAGACTCCACCGTGTTGGAGGTGCGGGCCGAGGACCGGCCAGGGTTGCTGCACGAGTTGGGCATGGCCTTTGCGCGTGCGGGGATTTCGGTGCGGTCGGCGCACATTGCGACGTACGCGGGGCAGACCCTGGACACGTTCTATGTGACGCAGTTCGGGGGAGGGCTCCTGGAGCCCTCTCAGGTGGCCCGCCTGGTCTCCCTCGTCATCGACACGTGTGAGGGGTGACTGAGTTGCACTTTCTCCGCGCACTCGCGGCTAATTCTCGGCACCCGCTGGCTGTCCTGAGGACACCGGGTCAGGGCCGTAACCGCAGGGGAGCAACTCGTCGCACCTTCGCCGCATGCCCCGGTTGCCGTCGTAGTCAGTCTGTGTCGTCAACAACGACCAGGCGCTGGCCGGTGCCGCTCCCCACCAAAGGGAGAAGAGGCGCTGGAAGGTCACCGACCCGTCCTGCGAGGCTCATCAAGCCCTCTCGCAGGAAAGGGATCACGGTGATGACGGCAGACTGGTTTATGAGACCACCGGCTACCTCTTCTGTGACACGGAAGGGCCTATCGGACTTGGAACGGTATCCGGCGGCGGCCGACAGCCGATACTGGAAGCTCTCGGTGCGAAGCCGCACTCGGAACTCAGCGACCAGGTAGCGGTCCTCCTCGCGCATCTCCCAACTGGCCTCCAGGAAGGCGCTCCCTGGTTCGTCCACCAGTTCATCGTCGGCTGCTTCCGCGTGGAGACTTGTGAATCGGACTCCAGCCAACTCGCAGTAGCGGTAGAAGTCGGGCAGTGACCGTATGGTGCGTCGTCGTGATTTGGTGGTCATTAGCGATTGCTGAGGCTGAGTCGATCGGTCTTCAGAGCAACGGGGTGGCCCGCTCCAGCGTCCCAACCACTCTGGTTGTTAGCCACCAACATGGTCATGAGTACCTGACCGGTGTTGCGATGCCCACTGTGCTGACATCCAGTTCGAATGTAGTCATTGAGTTCATCGAGTTGGGCCCTAGTCGGGTGATCCAGGCCACCCAGAGTGGCGAAGCCACCTTCTCGTCGCCACCGGGCAACGTCGCCCCACAGCCAGATTCCGCCAGCAGCATCGCTGAACCCGGCCGGGAACGGTGCGTGGCCCTTGGCGCCGCGAACCCACTGAGACACCAGGGAGCGCGAGACGCCAAGCCGTTCCGCGATCTCGGCCCGGTTGACCAGATCATGCTGTACGAACTCAACCTCGATCCCCAAGGAGTGAAGTCGAGTGAGCATTGCCTTGGTGGCATCGACGGCATCTGAGCCAGTGGCAGTCACCGTGACCGTGTGCCGCTCGTCAAAATCTGTGGCGACGAAGCAGTCCAGCTCCGAGTCGTATAGCGCGTCGATGGCCGCCTCGCCGAGGTGGCGGGCGACGAAGATCAGTTCGAAGTGGGGCATGGTCGGTTCCCCTTGGTTTGATGGTGGTGCAGCACCTCGTGCAGTCACGTTGTGGTACACCGTAACGCTTGATCATAAGGTGTGGTTCACAGTTGCAAACCACGTTTGGGTAAACATCGTTCCCAACTCTCAGCGGATGTAGTCGTGCTTCCTGGGGCACTTGGCAGCTTGATCCCGAAGTCGGCGAGCATGGCTCGAGTCGTTCTGTGGCGTGCTGTTGATTGACACCGTGCCGGTGCTCGGGTACCCGTGAGGGCAGCGCGCGTGATAGTGCTTCGATCCCTGCCAGACGACCCAACCGGTCTCGATCATGGTCACGACAACCTTCCTCGTGTCCGGCTTGGCCCGCCAGATCCGCGAAGCGTCGCGCTTGCTCAGGGCCGCCTTGCCCTGTGGCGGCTCGGCCAGGGAGGCTGTCACGCTGGGGGTGCCAGCTCGCGAGGCGGGACGGGTGTGATCCCGGTCCGGACGCTCAAGTCCGTACATGAACCTGAGCACGAGCCGCGACGTGCGCGTGCGATGTCCACGTACACGCTGCCAGCCCCTTTCAACTCACCCTCCGGTGGGTCATAGTCCCTCATGACTCAGCGAGGATCAACGCGCCGCGCCCATAGGGGTTCGTCCGGCGCGAAGGACGCCACGTGCGGACTCGGCGGACACTCTGTTGCTCCAGAAGTGCAGGATCTGGGTGTTCGAAACAAGTCTGTTCCGGGAGTGGTGGGCGGGCGGCATTCAGGGGTGGGT
>JAGOME010000056.1 GCA_017993715.1 Phycicoccus sp. | reverse complement strand
ACCCCCTCCAGCCCCACCCCCTCCGCCGCCCAGTCCGGCTCTGCGAGCACCACGCCGACTCCCACGCCCACCCTCACCGCCGCCCCCGGGACCACGCTGGACGAGACCCGGGTGCGGGCGGCATTCGCCACCAAACTCACTGCCGCACTGGCCGGCACCGACCCGTTCGTCCTGCCGGTCGGCGACCCCGACATCGCCGCCATCCTCGATGCCGACTCCGCGCAGACGACGGAGCGCACGCGCAGCCTGGTCGCCGCCTCCAGGACCGGGGCCGAACTCATCGACGGGCAGCCTGACCTGCTCTTGCCCCCCGATGGCGGCTGGTCGGAGCCGCGGGCCGCGGGCTACCGGGCCCTCCTGGACGGTCGGTCCGGTGTCGTCGTCGTCAACCACGCTGCTCTCCCCTGGCGCGCCGACGGCGCCGCGGGCCGCAATGCTGACGGCCTCTCCGTGCTCTCTGTCGATGACCGGTTCGGCTCCTTCCTGCGTGCCAACGTCCCGATGACGGGGGCGCGTCAGCAGTGGGTCGTCGCAGCCAGCCTGGCCACCCTGCTTGAGGCGCCCGGCCGGGATCGCGACGCCCTCGTCCTCGTCGGACACCAGAGCGAACCCGCGATGATCGGTCAGGGCCTGGACCTGCTCGACCAGATCCCCTGGCTCACGACCACCACCGTGTCGGCGACCGTGGAGACGGTCGCTGCGTCACCGGTGGACAGCCAGTCGGTCCCACCAGTGGGCGAGCAGGAGTCGGCGGCCGGTCCCGTCTGGCTCACTGCGGAGTCGGCCACGGCGCTGGCCGAAGTGCGTCAGCAGGCCGCCGTCGCCTCCTCGTTGCGTGATGACCGCGCCCTGGTTGGGCCGGATTGGGCCAACCGCGCGGACCAGCTCCTCTCGACGCGCTGGCGCACCACGGACCCGGCGGGAGGGACCGCTCCGTGGGAGGGCTGGCCGGGCGCCGTCCGGACCCTCACGGACGAGATCACGGCAAGTGCGTCTGGGGTCAGCGTCGCCCCACAGACGATTAGCTTCCTCGCCGACCGAGGGCGCCTGCAGCTCACCGTCGTCAACCAGCTCACCGTGCCGGTCACCGACATCCGGATCCAGCTGACATCCGACAGCCCCCGGCTCGTGGTCGAGCCGACGTCCGCGCCCTTCTCGATCGCCCCCCGCAGCCGCGCCACCGTGACCTTCGATGCCGTCGCCTATGCCGCCGGCCCCGTCCAATTGCAGGCCGGTGTCCTCGCCCCCAATGGCACGGCCGTGGGCTCCCCGACCAACCTCGAGGTCAGCGTGTCGCCGACCGCGCAATGGGTCTACTGGGCACTGGGCGGGCTCGCCGTCTTGATCTTCCTCATCGGCCTGCTCAACAGCCGCCGCAAGAAGGGTCGAGGGCGCACCTCTCCCATCCGTCCGTCCCCCACCTCCCCCGCCGCGGAGCCGACAACCCCCGAAACCCCGAATGCCGCCGCGCCGGACACCGCCGCGGGCATCCGCCCACTCGCCGAGGAGCCCCACGTTGGGGAAACGCTGGGCGACGAAATCCTCGACGAGGAGATGGCGGAGGTCACGGCGCCTCGCACGGCCGATGGCGGGTCGCGCGGCGTCGCCCGATCCAGCCTCATCATGGCGGCCGGGACGCTCACCAGTCGCCTCCTCGGGCTCCTGCGCGCCACCCTGCTCGCCGGCATCGTCGGCCTGACCGGCTACACCGCGGACGCGTTCGGAGTCGCCAACACCTTGCCGAACCAGTTCTATCTGATCCTCGCCGGTGGCGTGTTCAACGCCGTCCTGGTCCCTCAGATCGTCAAGGCCAGTTCGCACAAGGACGGCGGTGAGGAGTTCGTCAGCCGCCTCATCACGCTCGGGATGGCCCTGCTGCTGGTCGCGACCATCGCGACCACGCTCGCCGCACCCTGGTTGGTGGATGCGTTCTCCACCTTCAAGAATGCCGATGCCGACCGACTCGCGGTCCTCTTCGCCTATGTGTGCATCCCGCAGATCTTCTTCTACGGCCTCTACACGCTCCTCGGTCAGGTCCTCAACGCCCGCCAGCACTTCGGGGCCTACATGTGGGCGCCGGTTGTCGCCAACGTCGTCGCGTTGGGCGGATTGCTGGCGTTCCTCGCGCTGGGGTTCCCCCGCGCTGCACCCCCCACGGACTGGTCACCGGCCATGATCGGGGTATTGGCCGGATCGGCCACCCTGTCCATCGCCATGCAGGCGCTCTTCCTCATTGTTCCGTTGCGGCGCATCGGCTTTCGGTATCGCCCGGTGTGGGGATTCCGCGGGGTCGGACTCGGCACGGCCTCCACGGTCGCGTTGTGGTCCTTCGGGGCCGTGCTCGTCTCGCAGCTCGGCTTCGTCGTCACCTCCAATGTCCTGACGGAGGCCACCGACCGCGCGAGGGTCACGGGAGTGATCGCCGCTGGGCGCGGCGCCTTCGACAACGCGTTCTTGCTGTTCATGCTCCCGCACAGCCTGATCACCGTCTCGCTCGTGACCGCCCTGTTCACGCGCATGTCCAGCGCGGTCCACGAGTCCCGGATCAGCGACCTGCGCGCCGATATCGGGCGAGGGCTGCGGATGCCGGCCGTCATCCTCATCCCTGGCACGGTCTATGGGCTGGTCTTCGCACCCGTCCTCACCCGAGCGTTCTTCTTCAACAATCAGGCGTCCCAGACCAACGCCGTGGCCAGCGTCATGGTGACCCTCTTCATCGGGGTCGTTCCCTTCGGCTGGCTCTATCTGTCCGAACGCTTCTTCTTCGCCCACTCCGACGCGCGCACCCCCTTTCGGATCCAGCTCGTCGTGACGTCACTGGCCACCCTCGGGGCACTGCTGGCCAGCCGGCTCGACGTCCGCTTCACCGCGCCGGGCGTCGGCCTGGGTCAGTCGATGGCGTATGCCGCCGGAGCCGGCATCGGTTTTCTCCTGATCCGCCGCCGGATCGGGCGTCTCGGTCTGGCTGGCGTGCTCACGGCATACCTCCGGCTTTTGGTTCCCTCCCTCCTGGCCGCCGGGCTGCTCACCGTCCTGGTCCGGGTCACCGTCGGGGATCCCGTTGCGCAGGGACCACTGTTCTGCGCCGCCCTCGCCGTCGGTGCCGGCGCTGTGGTGCTGGCCTCCGCGCTGATCGGCGGCAGCCTGCTCGGGGTTGGCGAGGTCCGCGACCTGCTCGACCCTCTCCTGCGCCGGCTCCGCCGCCGGCCCGGTCCCACCACTTAGCATGGGGCGCGCAAGCGCTACGGAGCGGCCTGTTGAATCGCAGCCGTTGAATCACTGAACGAGGAGAGCAACGTGGAGGGCATCGGTCGCGGGACCACCCTGGGTGGGCGCTACGTGGTCGACGCTCCGCTCGGCACGAATGCCGGGGCGGGCCGGTGGTCGGCATTCGACAACGATCTCGGCCGCGACGTCACGGTGTTGGTCCTGGCGCACGACGACCACCGAGGCCCCGCCGTGCTCGACGCGGCCCGGATGGCCGCCGGCATCGCTCAGATGACGCTCGTGCGGATCCTCGACATCGGCAGCGACGACCACTTCGTCTTCGTGGTCGAGGAGAGCCTGCAGCGCGCCCCCAACCTCACGGATCTCGTGCGTGACGGAGGCCTTCCCGGCGACGAGGTGCGCCGGATCACCGGGGAAGTCGCCACCGGCCTGGAGACAGCAAGCCAGCGCGGCGTTCACCACCTCGAGCTCACCCCCGACGACGTCTTCCGGACGGTGGACGGGGACGTCAAGGTCCAGGGCTTGGGCACCTCGGCGGCACTGCATTCGCGCGCGGACGGCGGAGAGACCGCCGCCCGGGTCGATGCCATCGCGATCGTCGCCCTCGCGTATGCCGGGCTGACCGGGCTGGCCCCCGAGCCGGCACTCGCCGGCTCGCTCCCGCTTGCGCCACGCGTTGGTGCCGCCGTCCCCCCGCCCTCCGAGCTCGCCGCGGGGGTCCCGCGGGATCTGGATCGGCTCTGCGATCTGACCCTGGTGGACCATCAGGGGCCCCTGACACCGGGCGACTACGCGCGCCAGATCGCCCCCTGGTCCACCCGCCAGATCAATCACGACCACGCCGCGGGGGTCGCACCGGCCGCTTCCACCGTCCCACCTGGGAGCGCCGGGCCACGTCCGGCCGCGTTGAGCGCCTCCTCGGGCCTGACACCCGGGGAAGACGAGCCGCGGTCCCCCAGTGCGGTAGCCGCCTCACCTGAGGCCGCTACGGCGACAGGCCCTCGCCCCGGTCTGCGGCTGGGCGGAGGGCGACCCCGAGCGGTCGCCCTCGATCCGCCCGCTCCGTTGGTTCCCGCCGAGCCGCTCACCCGCGACGAGTCCAACCTGGCGTTGGCCATCGTCGCCGCATTCGTCGTCCTGTCCCTCGTGATCGGTCTGTACGGCTTGTCCCGCGTCGGCTCGCACACCGACCTGGGCCTCGGTGGCGCGACCACGAACACCTCGTCGTCGCCTTCCCCCTCCGAGTCCGCGCCGGGCACCGAGAGCGAAGCCGCCCCCCAGCAACTGGCCATCCTCAGTGTCGAGGGCTTCGATCCCGAAGGTGATCAGTCAGAGAACGGCAATCAGGCCCCTCGCGTCTTCGATGGAGACCCCACGACCGCCTGGACCACCGAGGGCTACAACACCGCTGCGTTGGGCGGCCTGAAGACCGGGGTGGGCCTGCTGGTCGATCTCGGTCCCAACCGCACGGCACGCACCATCGACATCAACCTGCTGGCTGCCTGCAACCTCCAGGTCTACGTCTCGCCCGACCGGAGCCTGGGGTCGGCCACCCTGGTCGGCGAGCAAGCCGACGCCAATGGCCAGGTGAGTTTCCCTGTCCCCGAGGGCGTGTCCGGGCAATACATCATCGTCTGGCTGACCTCCGTGGCGCGTGATAGCGACGGGTACTACCGCGGCAAGGTCGGCGAGGTCGTCGCCTACGGGTGACACCCTGCCGACCACAGCCATGGACTCGCCCCCTCCACCCCCGACGTCGAGCCTCGCGGCCGAGGACGACACCAGCCTGCTCCGGCGTCACTGTGACGGTGACGCTGATGCGTTCGGGGAGTTGTTTCGGCGCCACCAGGACCGCATGTGGGCGGTGGCGATTCGCACTCTCGGTGACCGCGAGGCCGCCGCAGACTGTGTCCAGGAGGCCTTCATCTCCGCCTTCCGACGGGCAGCGTCGTTCCGTGGGGATGCCGCCGTGACCACCTGGCTCCATCGGATCGTCGTCAACGCGTGCATTGACCGGATGCGACGCGAGCGAGCGCTGACCGGACGGACCACCGATGTGGCCGAGGTCGAGCGGGCCGATCCTCACGACCACCAGGCCGGCGCCGAGACCGCGCTCATCGTGCGGGCCGCCCTGGCCCAATTGCCCGAGCAGCAGCGCCTCGCCCTCGTCCTGGTCGACATGCACGGCTACAGCGTCGCCGAGGCCGCCGCGATCCTCGAGGTCGCCGAGGGGACGGTGAAGTCCCGTTGTTTCCGCGGTCGCGTGGCGTTGGCCGAGATCCTCAGGCCAGGCGGCGGCGAGGTGGGGGTGGACACACCCGCGGGAACCAACCTCGACCCCCGGTCGTCCGACAGACGGCCCGACACCAGCCCGAGCGAGCCGCAACACCCCACGCGGAGCACGACGTGAGCACACCACACACACCGATGGACCCGGCCGACGAACCGGATCCCACCGGCATGCGCGCGATGCTGCGCGCGCTCCCCGACCCCGGGCCCATGCCGCAGGATCTCGCCGACCGGATCAAGGCCAGCCTCGCGGCCGAGCAGGCTGCGCGCACGACGGCACCCGGGAAGCCGGCGGCGGCAGCGCAGGCGCCCGTCGATCTCGCGGCCTATCGCCATCGTCGTCGTCGCACACCCCTCCTGGCCGCTGCCGCGAGCATCATGGCTGTCGCCGGGGTCGGCGTCGTCACCATGACCGGAATGCCGTCCGCCGTCGTCGCGATCGTCACCGGTGGCGGCTCCCAGGACTCGTCCGCGGCCGCGGTGGGTGCGCCCGAGGCTGCGGCCGACTCGCAGCTCCGCAGCGGTCAAGACCTCGCGGACTCGTCCTCCTCCAGGTCGGCCAATCCAGGTGCCGCCGGCTCACCCCGACTGTCGGCGTCGGGCCGGGAGTGGTCCACGGACAGCCTCGCTGAGGCCGCGCCTGGTTTGTTGGACGGGCCGACCACCACCCCGCAGACTCTCGCCTCGCCGTCCCCTGGCCTGGACGCGGTGACCACAGCGAGCGGAGCCACGGACTGCGCGACGGCACTCGGCCTGGACAGCAGCGGTGGTCTCGCGGTCGATCTTGGGACCCACGGTGGCGTCCCGATCGTCGCGCTCGCTGCCCGCAGCAGCCTCGGACAGATCACCGTCGTCATCGCCGAGCGCGCGTGCGGGCTCGATCGCCACGTCGTGGTGCAGGGCCCGGTCTCCCTCCCCTGAGGGATCGGCGCGGCGGCATTCGGGAACGTCCACGTCCGGGGAACAACCAGGGCCTAGGATCGGTTCAGCCATCAGCACCACAGCATCTTGCGGTGCCCTCTGCCGACGACCACTAGGGACGGTATTTCGTGAGCCAGCCGACCGAGACGGTCCATGACGTCATCATCATCGGCTCCGGCCCGGCGGGATACACCGCCGCGGTGTATGCCGCTCGCGCCAACCTTGCTCCCCTCGTGTTCGAGGGCGCGGTCACGGCCGGTGGGGCGTTGATGAATACCACGGAGGTGGAGAACTTCCCCGGCTTCCGCGACGGCATCATGGGACCGGACCTCATGGACAACATGCGCGCCCAGGCCGAGCGATTCGGTGCGGTGCTCGTGCGCGACGACGTCGAGACGGTGGAGCTCGCTGGGGACGTCAAGATCGTGGTGGATTCGGAGGGTGAGCGGCATCTGGCGCGATCGGTCATCCTGGCCATGGGCTCCGCCTATCGTGAGCTCGGCCTCCCGGACGAGAAGCGACTCTCGGGCCATGGCGTGTCCTGGTGTGCTACCTGCGATGGGTTCTTCTTCCGGGACCAGGACATCGCGGTGGTCGGCGGCGGCGACTCCGCCATCGAGGAGGCGACCTTCCTGACCAAGTTCGCCCGGTCGGTCACCATCGTGCACCGCCGCGACGAGCTGCGGGCGAGCAAGATCATGGCCGAGCGGGCCCTGGCCAATCCCAAGATCCAGTTCGCCTGGAACAGCGCCGTCGAGGCGCTCCACGGTGAGGAGAAGCTGTCCGGGATCACGTTGCGGGACACCGTCACCGGCGACCTGCGTGAGCTTGCCGTCACCGGTGTCTTCGTCGCCATCGGCCACGACCCCCGCAATGAGCTCGTCAAGGGTCAGGTCGAGCTCGACAGCGAGGGTTACGTCCTGGTCGAGGGCCGGACGACACGGACCAACCTGCCGGGCGTCTTCGCCTGCGGTGACTTGGTCGACCACACCTATCGCCAGGCCATCACCGCCGCCGGCTCGGGCTGCTCCGCAGCCATCGACACCGAGCGCTTCCTCGAGCACTGACCGACCTCTCCTCCGACCCCCGGCCCTTCCGCGCCGTACCCCCTGAAAGGAAACCCCATGGCTGCACTCAAGGCCACGACCGACGCCACCTTCGAGGCCGATGTCCTCAAGGCGTCCAAACTGGTCCTCGTTGACTTCTGGGCCCCCTGGTGCGGGCCCTGCCGCGCCATCGCGCCGGTCCTGGAGGAGATTGCCCGCGACCACGCCGAGTCGCTGGAGATCGTCAAGCTCAACACCGACGAGAACCCCAAGGTCACCGGCCGTCTGGGCATCACCTCGATCCCGACCATGCACCTCTACAAGGATGGCGAGATCGTCAAGACCATCGTCGGCGCGATGGCCAAGCCCAAGCTGCTCCGCGAGATCGAGCCCTTCCTCGGCTGACCGCATCTGGTTCTGCGGTAACGCGGATCCCGGCCTGCAACAACGGAAATGCCCGACCCTTGATTGGGGTCGGGCATTTCCGTGTGGTCCGGCAGCATCGTCGCCGCCGCCGTGTCTCCTGGCGGGTTTCGTGATCAGCGCAGGTGCATGACGTCGAGAATCCGATGCAGATCCTCAACTGACGCGAACTCGATCGTCACCTTGCCCCGGCGCTGCCCGAGCGTGATCCCCACACGCGTGTCGAGCCGATCGGACAGGCTGGTCGCCAGGTCGTCGAGCTGGGGGCGCCGTGCGCCGGCGCGCGGCTTGCGACGGACAGCCGCCGGGGTGTCGTCGCCTCCGAGCGTCACGATCTCCTCGGTGGACCGCACTGAGAGGCCCTCGGCCACCACCCGTTGAGCGAGGCGTTCCATCGAGGCGCCATCGGGCAGGCCGAGGAGCGCGCGGGCGTGACCTGCCGACAGCACTCCGGCCGCAACACGACGGGCCACCAGCGGGGGCAGCTTGAGCAGCCGCAGCGTGTTGCTGACCTGCGGCCGGGAGCGGCCGATCCGGGTCGCAAGCTCCTCCTGGGTGCACCCGAAGTCGTCGAGGAGCTGCTGGTAGGCCGCCGCCTCCTCCAATGCGTTGAGCTGTGAACGATGCAGATTCTCCAGCAGGGCATCGCGCAGCAGGTCGTCATCCTGGGTCTGCTTGATGATCGCCGGGACGGTGTCCTTGCCCGCCGCCCGCGACGCACGCCACCGCCGCTCCCCCATGATGAGTTCGAACTCGACGCCGTCAGCCCCGGCTGTGGGCAAGGGGCGGACGACGATGGGCTGCAGGACACCGATCTCGCGAATGCTGTGCACCAGCTCGGCCATGTCGTCCTCGTCGAAGACCGTGCGCGGCTGGCGGGGGTTGGGCCGGATCGCGTCGATCGGGATTTCCCGGAATGCCGCGCCGGGAACGGGGATCAAGCCGTCATCGGCTGCGCTGGTGTTTCCCTCGGCGGCCCTCGGGGGCAATACCGTTGCGCCGACAGCGGCATTCCCCTCTCCGAAGAACACATTAACCGGCCGGTCCGTGGTGGTCGAGGCGGGGATCAACGCGCCGAGGCCGCGTCCTAGCGCACGTCGCTTCTCGCTCACGCGTCCTGCTCCTCTAGCTCGGCCCAACGATCGGCCATTTCGGTGGCGGCCTCGAGGTACGAGAGCGCGCCGCTGCTGTTGGGGTCGTAGGTCATGACGGTCTGGCCATGGCTCGGCGCTTCGCTAATCCGCACCGAGCGCGGGATCGAGGCGTTGAACGTCTGCTGTGGGAAGTGCGTGCGCACCTCCTCGGCCACCTGCGCCGCGAGCCTGGTCCGCGCGTCGTACATCGTCAGCAGGATCGACGACACGTGCAAGTTCGGGTTGAGGTGGGCCTGGACGAGGTCGATGTTCTTGAGTAGCTGGGAGACCCCCTCCAGCGCGTAGTACTCGCACTGAATCGGGATGAAGACCTCTTGGGCTGCCACGAAGGCGTTGATCGTGAGCAGTCCCAAGCTCGGCGGGCAGTCAATGAAGACGTAATCCAGGCGGTCACCGTGGGCGGCAAGTTCGGTGAGGTAGGCCGTGACCGCCTTGGCCAGGCGGGTCTCCCGGGCGACGAGGCTGACCAGTTCGATCTCAGCGCCGGCCAGGTCGATGGTCGCCGGCGCGCAATACAGGCCCTCGACGTCCGGTGACGCCTGCACGACCTCGGTCAGTGGACGTCCGTCGACCAGGACGTCGTAGATGCTCGGCACCTCGGCGTGATGATCGATGCCGAGCGCCGTGCTGGCGTTGCCTTGGGGGTCCAAGTCGATGACGAGCACCTGACAGCCCCCCTGGGCCAGTCCGGCGGCCACGTTGACCGTGGTCGTTGTCTTGCCGACCCCACCTTTCTGGTTGGCGACAGTCAGCACCCGGGTCTGCCGGGGCCGAGGCAATTCACGCCCGGTGAGAATGATGCGTTTGCGCGCCGTCTCGGCCACCGCCCGGGCCAGGGGAGTGTCGTCATCCCCGGATGGCAGAGAGTCGGCCAAGGCCAGGCGTTGGGCTTCATCGTCGGGCGTCGCCAGGGCGTCCGCCACTGACGCCGGGGCAGCAGCTGTCTCGGCGGCCGCTGTCACACCTGCGTTGGACTCCGCCAGCACCGGAGCTGGCGATGTTTCACGTGAAACGGAGTCAGGTGGGGGTGTTTCACGTGAAACGGTGTTCATGAGCTCTTCCTCGATCGAGCGGTCTCCGACGTCGGTCGGCTCGGGCCAGCCCAAGGCTCGTGCCGGCGCGGAAACCGTCAACGGGAAACCCAGACCACGCGAATGGGCGGGGTCTGGGCTGAACGCTGGCGTCACGTGCTTCACCTCTGCGATGTTTCGGGGGCCGCCCTATCCAACCTCACGCTTCGGCAACACGCCAAAGCAGAGCGACGACGTCCTGGGGTTCAGCCTCGCCGGGACGGGAGATCTGGGGCCTCGTGGATCCTCGGGTGCTCGTGTGAGCGTTCGGCGCTCGAGCGGGGTCGAGACAATGCGATGCACAGACGAACTCGCTATTGCTCCTCGGGTCGGGTCGACCCCAGGGTGCAGACCCGAACGAGAGCCGAGTTGCTACAGGGAAGGTGAGGCGGCCCGGCCTATGCGGCGGCGGCCGGCGGAGCGTCCCTTGGTGGGTGGAGCCGTGAACTGGAGGTCGACCGTCAACACCGGCTCCGCAAACACGTCCATGCCATGGGCGCTCACCCGCGCCGCGGAGAGGCCCAGTCGGAGCAGAGCGGGTCGATCCTCGGTCAGCTCCTGCTCGGCCGAACGGCCCTTCATCGCAATCATCGTGCCGCCCGGGGTCAGCAAGGGAACGCACCACCGGGCCAGTTTGTCCAGGCGGGCAACGGCCCGGGCGGTGACCCACGGTGCGCTGAGGCGGCCCGCGAACTCCTCGGCCCGCCCTCGGTGAACCTCGACGTTGTCCAGCTCGAGCTCGGCCCGGGTCTGTTCCAGCCAGGTCGTCCGCCGCAACATGGGCTCGACGAGGGACAGGTGCAGATCGGGGCGGGCTATCGCCAGGGCGATCCCAGGCAGCCCCGCTCCTGAGCCAACGTCGATGACGTGCGCACGGTCGGGGAAGGCATCTGCGATGACCGCGCTGTTGAGGACGTGGCGGTCCCAGAGGCGAGGAACTTCACGGGGACCGATGAGTCCATGCGACACCCCTGTGTCGGCGAGGATCTCGACGAACCGTGTCGCCAGGGGCAAGCGGGGACCAAAGACCGAAGCCGCACCCTCGGGTGCGGCTTCGGGTAGCGCGCTCACATCCACGGCCTCAGCGTCCATGTTTCACGTGAAACATCGCGCGGGGTTTCACGTGAAACATCACGCCGGCAGGATGACGACGAACCGGCGAGGCTCCACGCCTTCTGACTCCGAGGTCAGTCCGGCCGCCAACACCTCGTCATGGACGACCTTGCGCTCGAACGCCGTCATCGGGTCGAGGGCTTCGCGGTCACTGCCGTCCTTGACCTTGCTGATCGCGACGCGGGCCACGTCCACGAGCGTGGCGCGACGTTGCGCGCGGTGACCGGCGACGTCGAGCATCAGCCGGGACCGCTCGCCGGTCTGGCTCTGCACGGCGAGCCGAGTCAGCTCCTGCAGGGCATCCAGCACCTGACCCTGGGTGCCGACGAGGCGCCGTGGCACCCGACCTTCGTCGCTGTCCACGAGGGAGACCGACGCGCGGTCGCCGTCGATGTCGACATCGAGATCACCGTCTAGGTCGCAGATGTCGAGCAGGTTCTCCAGAAAGTCGGCGGCCACCTCTCCTTCTCGTTCGAGCTGAGCGCGACGATTGCGCCCGTGAGCGGGGCTCTGCCGATCGCCTTCACCATTGCCGGCATCTGACTCGTCTGGGTCCGACTCCGCGTCACTGGCGTCATCCGGGTCGGCCGTTGCGTCTGCGTCGGCCACGTCAGTGTGATCCACTTCTGGGTCAGCGACATCGTCTCCGTCAGTGACCTCGACATCGGCTGACGGCCGCTCCTCGGCTGGCGCGGACTCCACGGCACTGACCTGCTGGTCATCCGCGGATTCGGAAGTCTCTGTGACCTCGCTGCTGTCCTTCATGTCCAAACTCCTTCGCAAAGATCGGGGACTGGCATGCCCCGGTTCGGCCTGAGGCCGATGACTGTGGGTTCAGCGCTTGCCGCGACCGGATCCAGATCCCGCTGGTGGATCGGTCTCGTCGCCTTCGACCATGCTTTCCTCGGGCGTGGAGCCGGTGTCGTTGCCGTCCGTGGCAGCGGCCGCTGCGGCCTTCTTCGCCCGCTTCTTGCCCTTGGGCTGCTGACGCTGGCCGGAGGGCTTGGGTGAGTCATCCTCGGCCAACGGGCCGTCAGCGCCAACGACAATCCCGGGAATCGGCTTGCCTCGCTTGGCCAGTCGGGCGTGCAGCGCCTTCTCGGCCTCGGAGCCCGGCGCGGGCATCTTGCGGATCACGTAGAACTGCTGGGTCATCGACCAGACGTTCGTGGTCAACCAGTAGATCAGGACACCGATGGGGAAGTTCGGCCCAGAGATGAAGAAGAAGAACGGGATGATGTACATCATGATCTTCTGCTGCTTGGCGAAGGGGTTGTCCAGCGCCGAGGCTGGCATGTTCTTCGTCATGAGCTGACGCTGCGTGAGGAACGTCGACAGCGACATCAGGCAGATCAGCACGATCGTCAGGACCTGAGTCGTGATCGAGTTGGCCCCGATGAACTTGTCTGACAGTTGCGCCCCGAAGATCGAGGCGGACTCGGCCTGGGCCGCGACGTCCTTGGTGATCGGGCCGATCGCATCCTTGGCCCCAGTGGAGATGTCCTGGAGGCCGTTGAGCACCCGGAACAGCCCAAAGAAGAACGGTGACTGCACGAGGATCGGCAGACACGAGGAGAACGGGTTGGTCTTCTCCTTGCGGTAGAGCTCCATCGTCTCCTGCGTCAACGCCTGGCGGGACTCAGGATCGTTCTTGCCCTTGTACTTCTTCTGGATCTTCTGCAGTTCGGGCTGAATGAGCTGCATCTTGCGGGACGCGTTGATCTGCTTGACGAACAGCGGGATCATCGCGGCGCGCATGACGATCACAAGACCGACGATGGACAGGCTCCAGGTCCATCCGCTCGCCTCGGGCATGCCGATCGTGGTGAGCACGCTGTGGAAGCCGTACATGATCCACGCGACGAGCAGCTCGATCGGATACAGGATCGAGTTGAAGAGATCTCCCATGTGTCCTTCTTCATCAGGCGCGGGAGCGCAGGGTTGGGCCTGACGGCCCTGGGTGGTGGTCTAAGGGGGCGAGCTACGGTCCGGTCGGGGCCCGGCCCTGATGGGGGAATGCCGTGCGTGGGGTGGTCGTGGCCGGCTGATCGTCGCTGCGGGCGACCGATCGTCCGAGCTCATCGAGGACTTCGCCGCGCCGCGCCGGCACATGATCGACACCACCGGGAGTCCAGGGGTGACACCGACCCAACCGACGGGCGGCCAGCCAGGTTCCGCGCAGCGGCCCGTGCCGCTGCAGCGCTGTCACGGCATACGCGGAGCAGCTGGGGTAATAGCGGCAACTCGGCGGCAGCAGCGGTGAGATCGTCAACTGATAGACCCGGATCAGGGCGATGAGCGGCCACGCGGCCACCCGCTGCGCTCGCGCCCCCCAGGACCGCGCACCTGATGCTGTCGGAGTGGTCACGCAGCCGCTCCTACTCGACGAATAGCCTTGTCTAACAACGGAATAAGGGCTGCCCCCAACTCATCGAACGACGCCGTCGCGGTGCCGGGATTGGCCCTCACCACGAGGTCGGCACCGGAGGGGATCATGGCGATCCGGCCCGCGACGATGGCTCGGAGCCGCCGCTTGACGCGGTTGCGCACGACGGCACCGCCGACAGCTTTGGAGACGACGAAACCGACTCGCGGCGGACATGACGTCCGGGAGTCGGTTGGTCGAAGGTGCACCACGACGAGCCGGTTGCCGGCACGAGTGCCGCCGGATCCGCGGATCGCCGACTGGAAGTCGTGACGTGTCCGCAGCCGGTTCGGTGCCGGCAGCACCGAACAGCCCTCAGGCGGACAGCTCGGCGCGACCCTTGCGGCGTCGGGCGGCGAGGATGGCGCGACCGGCGCGGGTGCGCATGCGCAGGCGGAACCCGTGGGTCTTGGCCCGGCGACGGTTGTTGGGCTGGAACGTACGCTTGCTCACGACTGATCTCTCTTCATCAACGAGGAACCGGGAGGACTTCCGGTGCCCGGTGGGCTCGGTTGCCATCGAAGGCGCGGGTCCGCCGTCTCACGGCGAACTCGGCAACGAGTATCGACGATGGAGAGACATTGGGTCCCGCGCAGGCGAAAGAAACCGACGACCGGACTGCCCAACGGTACGTGAGTGGATGAATACCGGTCAAACCGGCCCAAGCGGACACCACGCGGTGCAGAAACAATCTAGGATGCACTGCAGTCTCCCGAGCAAGCGGATGACACGCCGTACGGCCGTCGGTTGAACGTGGGGGAAGACGGTCGTCTGGGATTGCTGCAGGCCGACTGACGTGACTAGCGTCGGCGACCTGTCACACTTCGGCTTGCCCACAGCTTGTGGACAAACCTGTGGATGGCGACGTGACGGCAAGACTAGGGAAGGCGGCATTCGTGGCCGAGGCCTCGATGACGATGATCTGGCGGACGACCCTCGAGGTGCTCGACGCCGACGGCATCCCTGCCACCCAGCGTGCCTTCCTGCACCTGGCCCGGCTGGTCGGACTGCTCGACGAGACTGCCCTGATCGCGGTCCCCAATGACTTCACCAAGGAGTTTGTCGAGACCAAACTGCGCCAGCGGGTGAGTCAGACGCTCGCCGATCTCCTCGGCCACGAGGTCCGCCTCGCCGTGACGGTCGACCCGTCGCTGGACCACAGCACGGCACCCGCCGGGGCTGGACCGGCCTCCACCGACGAGACGACCGACTCCGAGCAAGCCCGCTGGGACGCCGACACCCACGAACGCCGCCGGGAGCTCGACGGGATCGACGTCGACGGCCGTGAGGATCCCGACGCCGACACCTTGTTCGCCGACAGCGGCGCGCTGCGGCTGGCCCCGGTGCCCGACCACCAGTCTGGCGCGGACGCCAAGAGGCACATGCTCGCCGCTGGGTCCCGTCATCCGCGGGAAGATTTGGCCGTCACCCGGCTCAACCCCAAGTACCTCTTCGACACCTTTGTGCGCGGCCAGTCCAACTCCTTCGCTCACGCCGCGGCCTACGCCGTCTCCGAAGCCCCCGCCAAGGCCTACAACCCGCTGTTCATCTACGGTGACTCCGGCCTGGGCAAGACGCACTTGCTGCACGCGATCGGGCACTATGCCCGCAGCCTGTTCGGCAACATCAAGGTGCGCTACGTGAACTCCGAGGAGTTCACCAATGACTTCATCAACAGCATCCGCGACGGCAAGGCGGCCGACTTCCAGAGCCGCTACCGCGCTGTCGACATCCTGCTCATCGACGACATCCAGTTCCTCCAGGGCAAAGAGCAGACCCAGGAGGAGTTCTTCCACACCTTCAACACCCTCCACAACGCCAACAAGCAGGTCGTCATCACCAGCGACCTGCCGCCTAAGCAGCTCGCGGGGTTCGAGCAGCGGCTGCGCAGCCGGTTCGAGTGGGGTTTGCTCACCGACGTCCAGCCCCCTGACCTCGAGACGCGCATCGCCATCTTGCGCAAGAAGGCCCTCGTCGAGCGACTCTCGGTCCCCGATGACGTCCTGGAGTTCATCGCCTCCCGGATCGCCACCAACATCCGCGAGCTCGAGGGCGCCCTCATCCGGGTCACGGCATTCGCCAACCTCAACCGCCAGCCGGTCGACCTGTCCCTGGCCGAAATCGTCCTGCGCGACCTGATCCCCCAGGAGGGGACGCGCGAGATCACGATGGCCACGATCATGGCCCAGACGGCGACCTACTTTGGGTTGACCCTGGAGGACCTGCGCGGACAGTCCCGCTCTCGGGTCCTGGTCAACGCCCGGCAGATCGCGATGTACCTGTGTCGCGAGTTGACCAGCGAGTCGCTCCCCAAGATCGGCAAGGAGTTCGGCGGTCGGGACCACACGACCGTCATGCACGCGGATAAGAAGATCCGGCAACTCATGGCCGAGCGGCGTGCGATCTACAACCAGGTGACCGAATTGACGAACCGGATTCGCCAGAACCACTGAGTCGACCACACCCACCCCAACATCCCCAGGTTTATCCACAGCCTGTGGTTGATGTCTGCTGCTCGCGTGCGTCGCATGATCACGACACGTGATCGCGTCTCCGGCACGTCGTCCTTCAATCGCGGCCAACTCAGGCGCCTTCGGGAGGACCCTGAGTTCTCCACGGCCTGTGGGTATCGCTGTGGACAACGCCGACCTCGACCCAACGCCTTGCCGCCACGACAACGGCATTCACGCAACGCCGTTATCCACACACTGGGGGCACACCTGTGGACAAGGCGGGGTGGGGAGTGGATGTCCGGGGGCGATCTCGTGGACGCCTGGGTGCGACGATTGCGCCATCCCCAGGGTCGCCCGATCCCTCCCCACTGTGTCCCCAGCCGATCCACACGCGACGTGCCGAGCCCACCTGCGACAACATCAGGATGTCCCCAGGTTCCACAGGGCCGACAACAACGATGAATCCTCCCTCTCTGATCAATCCCCCCGACGATCTGCCTGGGGATGGACGAACCTGACGATGTGCTGTGCCCCTGACGAGCCGTGCACTAATGTCAAGGTCCCCACGGCCGCGCGGCCTGCGTGTCCCGGCCGCCAGCGGGGGAATGACCCGAACACACCATCTCGGCTTGGGCCTTGGCCCCGGCCGACTCCGAGCACGTGGGCGCCCAGCGCGCCAAGAGAAGGACGGCCACCGTGAAGTTCCGCGTCGAGCGTGAGGTCCTCGCCGAAGCCGTGACGTGGGTGGCCCGCGGGGTCCCGTCACGACCGTCGGTGCCGGTCCTGGCCGGCATTCTCATTGAGGCGTCCGATGACGGCACCGTGACGCTGTCCGCCTTCGACTACGAGGTCTCCGCCCGGATCACCGTTGCGGCCGAGGTCAGCGAGGCCGGCACCATCCTGGTCCTCGGGCGACTCCTCGCGGACATCTCCCGCAACCTGCCCGACCGGCCCGTCGAGGTGGAGACGATCGGCAACAAGGTCCAGGTCGTCTGCGGCTCCTCGCGCTTCTCGCTCATGCAGATGCCCGACAACGAGTACCCGACCTTGCCGACCGCACCCGAGGGCAGCGGCACGGTGGACGGCGACGCGTTCACCAAGGCTGTCGCCCAGGTCTCGGTGGCCGCCGACCGCGGCGACACCCTGCCGATCCTCACCGGTGTGCGCATCGAGGTCGAGGGTGACCAGATGACCCTCCTGGCCACCGACCGTTACCGGCTGGCCATCCGTGAGCTGCACTGGAACCCCATCGACACCACGACCAGCACCATCCTGCTCGTGCCCGCCCGCACCCTCACCGACACGGCCAAGTCTCTTGGGGCGGCGGGTTCGGTGAGCCTCGCGCTCGGCAGCCGGGCCGGCGGCGACGGGCTGGTCGGCTTCGAGGCAGGCCAGCGGCGCTCGACGACCCGGCTCCTGGACGGGGATTACCCCAAGGTCTCCTCGATCATCCCGACGTCCAGCGAGTCCGAGGCGGTTGTGGACACCCATGACCTCATTGAGGCCGTCAAGCGTGTGGCCCTGGTTGCCGAGCGCACGACTCCGGTGCGGCTGCGCTTCACCGACGGCCAGGTCGCCATCGAGGCGGGGGCCGGCGACGACGCCCAGGCCTCCGAGGCGGTCGAGGCGACCTTGACCGGTCCGGAGATCGAGGTGGCCTTCAACCCCGGCTTCCTCATCGATGGCCTGGGCGCCATGAACACCGCCTTCACCCGGCTCTCCTTCACGCAGCCGACGCGCGCCGCAATGCTCACGGGGCAGGCCGAGCTCGACGGCGAGCCCGACGCGACCTACCGCTACGTCCTCATGCCTGTCCGTTTTGCGTCGTGACGTGACGTAGGCCACACCAATCCGCGTAGCCTGGCCCGCACCGAACACCACCCTCTGAGGTAAAGGACTCCACCATGCAGTTGGGACTTGTCGGCCTGGGCAAAATGGGCGGCAACATGCGCGAGCGGCTGCGTCGCGCCGGCCACGAGGTCATCGGCTACGACCGCAACAAGGCCGTCTCCGATGTCGGGTCGATGGCCGCGCTGGTCAAGAAGCTGCAGGGGCCGCGGATCGTCTGGGTCATGGTGCCGGCCGGTGCACCGACCCGCGAGACTGTCGCCAAGCTCGCGACCTTGCTCGACAAGGGCGACCTCATCATCGACGGCGGCAACAGTCGCTTCACGGACGACTTCGAGAACGAGAAGCTGCTCAAGGCCCACGGCATCGGCTACCTCGACTGTGGTGTGTCCGGCGGTATCTGGGGCCTGGACAACGGCTACGGCCTCATGGTCGGTGGGTCGGCCGCTCACGTGAAGCGCGCGATGCCGATCTTCGACGCGTTGCGGCCCGAGGGTCCGCGCGAAGAGGGCTTCGTCCACGCTGGCAAGGTCGGCGCCGGCCACTACACCAAGATGGTGCACAACGGCATCGAGTACGGCCTCATGGCCGCCTACGCCGAGGGCTATGAGCTGCTCGAGCGCAAGGACATCGTCGAGGACGTGCCGGGTGCCTTCAAGGCGTGGACCCGCGGGACCGTCGTGCGCTCCTGGCTGCTCGATCTGCTCGTCGAGGCGCTCGAGAAGAACCCCAGGTTGGCGGACGTCAGCGACTACACCGCCGACTCCGGGGAGGGCAAGTGGACTGTCGAGGAGGCGATCGCGCTCGACGTCCCGCTCCCGGTCATCTCGGCGTCGTTGTTCGCCCGGTTCGCCTCACGTCAGCAGACCAGCCCGACCATGCAGGCCGTCGCCGCGTTGCGCGGGGGCTTCGGTGGGCACCAGGTCATGACGGTGGCCGAGGGCCAGGCGCTGCGGGAGCAGAAGGCCGCCGGGCTCGCGGGTGGCTCTGTGGCGGATACCGCTGCGCCCCGCAAGGCTGCCGCCAAGAAGTCCGCCGCCAAGAAGGCTCCTGCCAAGAAAGCCGCGGCCAAGCGGGCTTCCAAGTCCACCTCCTGAACCCCACCTTTCCCGCCTGAAGCGCGTTGGTGAGGGTTCGCAGGGGTTGTTTTCCCTTGCGAACCCTCACCTTGCGCGCTGGGTCCCGGGTCGTGATCCGGAATGCCGGCCGCTCCTGGACTCCGGACCGGCCGGACTCGGCCCGATCGCGGCCATCTGTCCGGTCGTCCTCCTGGCCGGCCGCGCAGTCCGAATGCCGCGCGCTCGCGGCATAGGCTCACGGGGTGTACGTCAGGCACCTGTCCCTGGGGGACTTTCGCAGCTACGAGCGGGCCGAGTTGCCGCTCGAGCCTGGCGTGACGACCCTGGTCGGCCTCAACGGACAGGGCAAGACCAACCTGGTCGAGGCGATCGGTTATGTCGCGACCTTGGGCAGCCACCGGGTGGCCACCGATGCCCCGCTGGTCCGGTTCGGCGCCGAACGGGCGATCATCCGGGCTGCCGTCGTGCGCGATGGCCGCGAATCCCTGGTGGAGCTCGAGCTCAACCCTGGTCGCGCTAACCGCGCCCGCCTGGGCCGGTCTCCGCTCACGCGGCCCCGAGACCTGCTCGGCACCTTGCGCACGGTCTTGTTCGCGCCGGAGGACCTCGCGCTGGTCAAGGGCGATCCAAGCGAGCGCCGCCGATTCCTCGACGACCTGCTCGTGGCGCGACAGCCGAGGTGGGCGGGGATCCGCAGCGACTACGACCGGATTCTCAAGCAGCGCAACGCCTTGCTCAAGTCGGCCGCTCCGCAGCTCGGCGCGCGCCGCCGCCGAAGCCGCCGCCCGGAGGGCGTCGACGAAGTCAGCGAACGGGAGGCGGCGCTGCACACCCTCGAGGTCTGGAACAGTCAGCTCGCCGACGTGGCCGCACCACTGCTGTACGCGCGGCTGCGGCTGCTGCGTGATCTGGGACCGCGGGTGAGCACGGCCTATGACGCGGTGAGTGCCGGACAGTCCGATGCCCGGTTGACGTATCGCAGCAGCCTGCGCGAGGAGGTCGCCACGGCGATCGCCGGCGGCGAGGTGCCCGAGATCGAGGACCTCCATGCCGCGCTGCTCAGCACATTCGACGAGGTCCGCGCTCAGGAGGCCGAGCGCGGCGTCACCCTCGTCGGTCCTCACCGCGACGACCTCATCCTCGGGCTCGGTGAGCTGCCCGCCAAGGGCTATGCGAGTCACGGCGAGTCGTGGTCGTTCGCCCTGGCCCTGCGACTCGCTGCCTATCAGTTGTTGCGCAACGATCTGCACGATGATCCAGTCCTCGTCCTGGACGATGTCTTCGCCGAGTTGGACTCAGGGCGTCGGGAACGCTTGGCCGCGCTGGTCGAGGACTGCGAGCAGGTGCTGGTCACCGCCGCCGTGCCGGCCGACGTTCCCGAGGCCCTGCGGGGGCGCACCTATGCCGTGACCTTGGGTAGCGTGGCGACCGAGGCAGGGCAGGCAGCGGGAGATCGTGCCGATGATTGAGAGTTCCGACGAGCAGCTCCCTAGCGCGGGCGGCATCGGGGATGACGCTGGCCCGTTGACCCGCGGTGAGGAAACGGGGCAGACGGCGATCCCTGCCCCCGACGTCGAACCCGCTCGCAACGCCCCGACGGAAGCCCTGGCTCGGGTGCGCGCCGTGGCCCGGGGCAGAGGGCTGCGGCCGGGGATGAAGCCGCGGCGCCGCAACCGGGTCGACCCAAAGTCCCGGGACGGTGGGCGGGATCCGGTCCTGCTCGGCGATCAGCTCGAGGCCCTCGTCGCGGAGCGGGCCTGGCAGGCCGAGGTCGCCGTGGGTGCGGTCGTCGGCCGCTGGGCCCAGATCGTCGGCCCGGAGATCGCACAGCACACGGCGGCCACCGACTTCACCGACGGCATCCTGACCATTCGGGCGGATTCGACGGCCTGGGCGACCCAGCTACGACTGCTGACGTCCACTCTGCTTACCCGGCTGGCAGGCGAGGTGGGTGAGGGCGTCGTTGCCGAGTTGCGGATCGTCGGACCGAGTGCCCCCTCGTGGTCGCGCGGCTATCTGCGTGCCCCTGGCGGCCGGGGCCCACGCGACACCTACGGCTGATCAGAGTGGGGGGCCACAGGTGCACCAGGGCGCCCTCGTGACCCCTCGCTATCCGCAGCTGCGGCCACCAGGGCGTCGTGGACATTCGCGGCAGCAGCCTGCAACAGCGAAACCCACCGCACCACGACCTCGCCGGATATCCCCGCTGGCACCTGGCGCACGCGCAGGCACATCGCCAGGGCCTCGTCCGGCCCGAAGACCGGGACGACGATCGACCCGAGGTCGTAGCGCCCGTCCGGGGTGATCTGCACCGGCGCGAAGAACGCCCCCGCCTGCGCCAGCACCCCCATGACCTCGCGCTCGCGAGCCGGGGTGAGCGGGCCACCGCCATACTCCCGCATGGCGTCGCGCAGGTCCTGGTAGCTGTAGGGCGCATCATCGGCCAGCGTCGACAGGGCATAGCCGCGCTGGCGCACCAGCGCGAGCCGCTGCCGGTACATGTCGAGCACGCGTGGGTCCGCCGAGGCACTGCGCGCGACCCAAGCCTCCCGTTCCGCCGCCGGCCGGAAGGCCACATAGCCCTCCCCGATCGGGGGGATGAGCGGAACCCGCTCCCCCAACGACTCCTCCATCTCCACGGCGTCGCCGATAGCGCTGACCGCCGTCGTCAGGTCGCGGTCGTTGACCGCAACGAGCACGCTCACCTCGCCACCGAGCTCGTGCGCCAGGCTCTGCGCCTCAGGTCGCGCCACCTCGGCGAGGCGCACCGCGGCGATGAGGTCGCCGTCGGCCTGAGCCGAGAGGCCTTGAGGGTTGAATCCTCCGTACCCACCCTGGAAGAACAGCAGCGGCGTCACCGGCCGGGTGACCTCCATGTCAAGGACCTCGCACAGCACGATGTCGTGGTCGCCGGCCGGGATCACGTCGTGCAGTCGGCAGTGGATGTGCGCGACGGCATTCTCGATCTGGGGGGCACCGTACAGTGACGGCTGCCAGGAAACCCGGTCAAAGGCCTGGGCTGCCGGGACGGTCATGGCCCGGCAAAGGTCGAGCTGGTCGTGGGCGAGGACGTTGACGCAGAATGCCGCTGACTCACGCATTCGCGCGAATCGCGCCGCCGTCCGGGCGGGCATGAACGACACCAGCGGCGGTTCCATGCTGACCGAGGCGAAGGTCCCGATCACCATGCCCACGGGTAACCCGTCAGGGTCGGTGCCCGTGACGACGGCCACCCCAGTCGGGTAGTGCCCCATGACCTCGCGGTACCAGGCCGGGTCGACACCGTCGGACATGAGGCCACTGTAGGGACGAGGGCCGGGACCCACCACAACCCCACCGCCGGGTGTGCACCGGTCAGGTGGACGCGGGGTGACCGGCCCGGCGGCGCCGGCACCCCGGCGCACACGGCATTCCACCTGAGAATGCCGCTCTCAGGCATGTTCCAGAGTGAGGAACGCATCTGGCTCGCATGCCCCGCGGACAGGACCCTCATGTCATAAGCGGTGCACGAGTCGCCGTTCGGATCTGCGCAAGGGAGCGTCGGTGCCCACCGTGACCATCCACCCCACAGGTGAGGTGATCTACCTCGAACCTGAGGAGACCGTCCTTTCCGGCCTGTACAAGGCGGGGTATGCGTACACGATCGGGTGCCGACGCGGCGGATGTGCCATCTGCAAGGTCGACTGCCGGGCCGGGGAGTTCTCGTACAACCGGCCGGTCGCCGACAGCGTCATCAGCGACGACGAGCGATCCGACGGCACCTGCCTGTCCTGTCGCGCGGTCCCCGATAGCGATGTCGTCATCGAGCTGCGCGGCGAGAACGTGCGCTTGGTCAACCCGTTCCTCAAGCAGATCAACGAGAAGGCCCGGCTGCGGGCCCAAGAAACGGCCCGTCACCAGCTGGCCACCGTCGAGAAGGAGTAAGTCATGGCAGTCATGCGCATGGGCTATGTCCACGCCCGGGTCACCGACCTGGCCGAGGCCAAGCACCACTACGCGAACACGCTGGGCCTCTACGAGACCCTGAGCACCGACGGAAAGGTCTACTTCAAGGGCTGGGACGAGTGGGACCACCACAGCGTCGTGCTCGAAGAGGGGGGCGTCGGCGTCGTCAAGTACGGCTTCAAGGTCGAGTACGAGGCGGACATCGACCTCATCGAGAAGAAGGCCCGCCAGTTCGGCCTCACCGTCGAGCGGATGAGCGCTGGCGAGAACCCCGAGGTGAGCGACGGCATCCGCTTCACCGCGCCCTCCGAGCACGTCTTCGAGGTCTACCACTCCCAGACCCTTATCGGCACCGAGGTCGGCACCCATAACCCTGAAGCCTTCCCGCGGCACCTCGTCGGCATCGGCGCCCCCGGCCTGGACCACTCGCTGATCCTCGCCGAGGACGTGCGGACCATGGAGAACATGTTCCGTGAGGTCTTCGACTTCTTCCCCACCGAGCGGGTCCAGACTGACCTCAACGACGACGACGCGCACTACATCGCGACGTGGATGACGAGCAACAACCAGATCCACCAGATCGCCGTCCTCGAGGGACCGCAGGCCAAGCTGCACCACTTCGCGTTCAAGCTCAACGACTGGAACGAGATCGGTCGAGCCGGCGACCTCATGGCCATGGACGACGTGCCGATCGACATCGGCCCGACCCGTCACGGCATCACCCGCGGCCAGACGATCTACTTCTTCGACCCGTCGGGCAACCGCAACGAGGTCTTCGCCGGCGGCTACCTGGCCTACCGTGACCGCCCGATCAACAAGTGGACCCCGGACCAGATCGCCAAGGGCATCTTCTACCACGCCCGCGAGATCAACGAGCGCTTCACCACCGTCTCCACCTGATCTCCCCCTCTCGACGTTGGGTGCGCGCACCCGTGCCCTGACCCGGTCTCGCGCACCCAACGCCGGTTCACCGCGCCCAAAAACGCCGCCACGCACCGACCAGGAGTGAATGCCGTGCTCACCCGTCCGACCTCGTCGCTCACCCTCGCGGGTGCGCAGCTCGCGCTCGACGCGGCGCTCGCCCGAGCCGGCGAGATCGGGGGCGCCTTCAACATCGCGGTCACCGACGCGGGCGGACATCTGCTCGCGTTTGCGCGGATGGACGGGGCCTTCGTCGGCTCCGGGGCGATCGCCCGGGACAAGGCGGCCACGGTCACGAGTTTCGGTGGACTGGCCACCGATGACCTCTACGCGGCCATCGAGGGTGAGCCCCCCGTACGCGACGGGATCTCCCTGCGCGACGGGATTGCCGCCTTTGCCGGTGGCGTCGCGATCACCGTGGCCGGTCAGCTCGTGGGGGCGATCGGCGCCTCCGGTGGCAGCGCGGCGCAGGACAAGGACGTGGCCACCGCGGGCGCGGCCGCCATCACGACCACGGATGGATCCGCATGACTCCCTTCATGATGCGCGTCGCCGACCTTGTCGGCGCCGACCCCGACGACGTCGACGTCGACCTCGCGCCAATGCCGCTGACCCGGATCAGCCAGAAGATCGCGACCAGCACCGGAGCCGACCGCCAGGTCGCCATCCGGGCCCTGGCCGAGCAGCTCATGTGCGAGGCCAACGCCGTCCTCCCCGTGGGCGACGAGCACCTCACTCTCGTCGACGAGGTTCTGCCCGACGAGCTCGCCTTCACCCTGGGCTACCGCGGCCGCGGCGCGCGGGTGTCGACGACCTTCCGGGACGGCACGGCATTCGGACGCCTCGTCGGTGACGGATTTGAGTCCGAGACCCCCCATGAACTGGAGGGGCCCGATGCCCTCCCCGACCTCTTGATCCGACTCCTCGTCGAGTCCGGAGTCGGCCACCACCCGGTGCACTGACCACCTCACCCATCCCGCTCGACCAAGGAGGACGCTCGTGCAGATCGAGCTCCGCACGCAGGTCATCGAACCGCGTCGCAAGACCTTCCAACACCTCATCGACCGCTACGGCGACCGCCCGGCCTCCCGCTACGAGGAGGGCACGGTCGACCTGCAGGGCATGGTCAACTTCCACTACCGGCCACTGTGGGCTCCGGACAAGGAGATCTACTCCCCCGAGTTCAGCGTCCTCAAACTGGACGACCCGTATTCCTTCATGGACCCGCGCCAGTACTACTACGCCCCCTACGTGTCCGCTCGCGCCGACCTGAATGAGGCCTTCGCCTCGACGCTGACCTACCTGGAGAAGCGTGGCCTGTTCGACCGGCTCCCGGACGGCTGGGCCAACCTGGTCCAGAGCGTTGCGCTCCCCCTGCGCCACTACGAGGGCGCCGCCCAGATGATCTCGGCGAATGCCGCCCGGTATGGCTGGGGAACCTCGGTCACCCAGTGCTGTGCCTATGCCTCGTTCGACCGGATCGGCAACGCGCAGATGCTCTCGCGCGTCGGGATTTCCTTCGGCGGCGGCACGGCCGAGCCGCTCACCCTCGCCAAGACCGCCTGGGTCGAGGACGAGACGTGGCAGCCGATGCGCCGCCACGTCGAGACGATGCTCGTCGAGAGGGACTGGGGCAAGGGCTTGGTTGCCCTCGACGTCACCGACCGGGTGCTCTACGACCTGCTGTGGTCCCACCTCGACGATGCCGCCATCGGCGACGGTGCCGGGTCCTACTCCCTGGTCGCCCAGCACTTCTCGGCCTGGTTCGCTGACCAGCGCAAATGGCTCGACGCCCTCTACAAGGCCTGGGCTGCCGACCCGGTCCACGGCGCCGACAACGCGGCGACCCTCGCCGCTGTCGTCGACGCGAACCTGGCCGCCGCCCGTGAGGCGCTCGCTCCGGTCGTCGCCGCTATCGACACCCTCGTGGGCGCCGGCACCACGGACGCGCTGGCCGCTTCCCTCGACCGCGCTCGCGCGGCCTACGTCACCCTCGGTGTCGGCTCCCTCGGATCGGAGGCCTAAGCGATGACCACCCCCGCCACAGACCGTCCCGTCCGTCCCGTCGGCGTCGACATCCAGGAGAGCGAGCAGAACCGCGGCGTCATCGAAGCCATCGAGGCCGACAACCCCGACGCCACGGTCCTGCACATGCCCGGCCTGGTCAGGGTCCAGTCCCCCGGCCGGCTCGTCATCAACCGGGAGTCCGTCGAGGAGCGGCTCGGGCGTGACTGGGAGACCCACGAGTTCCAGCTCGCGATCATCTCCTACTTCGGCCACATCAAAGAGTGGGACGACGACCAAATCCTCATTGCCTGGGACCACTGAGAAGGAATGCTGCGATGACCATTGCACCGAAGGCTCCGCGCAAGCTGAGCATGAAAGACCGCTACAGCGCCCTGACCCGCGACCTGGACTGGGACCCGAGCTACGTCTCCAAGGATGACCTCTTCCCGCTCACCACCTTCGAGGGCATCACCATCCACGACTGGAGCAAGTGGGAGGACCCCTTCCGCCTGACCGTCGACGCCTACACGAAGTACCAGGCCGAGAAGGACAAGCGCCTGTATGCCGTCCTCGATGGGTTCGCCCAATCGCAGGGGCACCTCTCGCTGACCGACGCCAGCTACCTCAATGCGATGAAACTGTTCATCCAGGGCATCGCTCCCAACGAGTACAACGCACACCGCAACTTCGCCATGCTCGCCCGGCATCTCAATGGCGGGGGGCCTCGGTTCGCGGCGCTGTGCCAGTGCCTGGACGAGATGCGCCACGCGCAGACCGAGATCCACACCCTGGCCAACTACAACAAGTACTACAGCGGCTTCCACTCCTTCCCCCACATGCACGACCGGGTCTGGTACCTCTCGGTGCCCAAGTCCTTCTTCGAGGACGCACTGTCGGCCGGCCCGTTCGAGTGGCTTATCTCCATCGGGTTCTCCTTCGAGTACCTGCTGACCAACCTGCTGTTCGTGCCGTTCATGTCCGGCGCCTCCTTCAACGGTGACCTGCCGACGATGACCTTCGGCTTCTCCGCGCAGTCCGACGAGTCCCGCCACATGACCCTCGGCCTCGAGGCGATCAAGTTCCTCCTCGAGCAGGACGAGAAGAACGTCCCGATCGTTCAGTACTGGCTCGACAAGTGGTTCTGGCGCGGCTACCGCCTGCTGGCCCTGGTCGCCCAGATGCTCGACTACATGCTCCCGCGGGAGTTCATGAGCTGGAAGGAAGCCTTCGAGCTCTACTTCGAGCAGCAGATGATGGAGGGCCTGTTCCAGGACCTCGCCTACTACGGCATTCGGCCCCCGATGCATGTGGACAAGGCGATCCAGGAGAAGGAGCACGTCTCCCACCAGGCTTACTGGATCCTCTACCAGTTCAGCCACGCGGCGGCATTCACCACGACCGTCCCGACCGATGAGCACCTGGACTGGCTGGAGTCCAAGTACCCCGAGACCTTCCCCGCCTACCGGGCCCTGTGGGACAAGGAGAAGCGCAACCTCGCGAACGGCGGACGGCACTTCATCCGGGGTCTGCCGCAGCTGTGCCAGGTGTGCCAGATCCCCATGGGGTTCACCGAGGCCGACGAGCCGTTCATCCAGGCGCAGCGCGAGACGATCTTCGAGGGCGAGCGCTACAACTTCTGCTCCGACGGCTGCCAGTACATCTTCGACCACGAGCCGGTGAAGTACCGGCAGGCCTGGCTGCCCGTCCACCAGATCTACCAGGGCAACTGCGGCGCGGCCGACCTGCCTGGAGTGCTCCAGTGGTACGGCATGCAGCCCGGTGACGGCGGCGAGTACCTCGGCTCCATCGACCATCAGAACTGGCTCGCCTGGCACGGCGAAGCACCGGCAGTAGCGGAAGGCTGAGCACGATGACGTTGCAGGACACCATCACCCGTCCCGAGACTCGCTCGATCGGTGAGTACAACATCCCGTCTCGATCCGCCAAGGAGCTCTACGGCGACGACATGCTGCTCATGGTCTGGTGGAAGGGCAACCCGTGGTTCGTCGCGGCCGCCTGCTTCCGCGCTCCCGAGGCGATGTCGTTCGGAGACTTCTGGAATGCCCTCTTCGTGCCTTACCACGAGGAGGACCCAGACTTCGATGCGAGTAAGGGCTGGGAGCAGTTCGACTGGTTCATCGGAGCCGGCCGTGAGGGCACGCCGATTGCCATCGACCCGGAGCGTTCGCTGTCCGGGCATGGTCTGACGCACAAGGCCGTCCTCGGCTTCACCACGCGCTGAACAGGGGCAGGTGCCATGAGCCAGACCTGGACGGTCACCATCGAGCCGATCGGCCGTGAGGTCGAATGCCGTGAGGACCAGCCGATCCTCGACGCCTGCCTGCGGGCCGGTGTCTGGTTGCCGCATTCCTGTACTCATGGCACCTGCGCCACCTGCAAGGTCGACGTCCTCGAGGGGGACGTCGACCACGGCGAGGCGAGCTCCTTTGCGCTCATGGACTTCGAGCGCGACGAGGGCAAACTGCTGACCTGCTGTGCCCGACCGCGGTCGGACCTGACGATCGAGGCCGACCTCGATGTTGACGAGGACCTGGACATGTTCCCGGTCGAGGACTTCACCGGCACGGTGCGCGTCAAAGAGACCATCGCGCGCGACACCGTCCGGCTCGTCATCGAGGTCGACCGCGACCTCTCCTTCAACGCCGGCCAGTACCTGAAGTTCGTGGTCCCGGCCACCGCCGACGGCCCCGCGTGTGACCGCACCTGGTCGATCGCCTCTCCCCCGAGCACCCCGCGCGAGCTCGAGTTCCACATCCGGCTCGTGCCCGGTGGGCGTGGGACCGAGGGCTGGGTCTTCAAAGATCTCGAGGTGGGCTCGCCCGTGCAACTCTCGGGGCCATACGGCCGGTTCGTCCTCCACACCGGGGACGACCAGCACGCCGTATTTGTCGCCGGGGGTACCGGTCTGGCGCCGATCAAGGCGATGATCCGGCATGGGCTCGAGAGCGAGGCCTACAGCGGAGACCTCACGCTCTATCAGGGCGGGCGCACCCGTGAGTGGCTGTACGACGTGGACGTCTTCCGCGCCCTGGCCGTCCAGTTCCCCCAGTTCACCTACCGGCCCTGCCTGTCCGAGGAGACGCCGGAGCAGGTGGCCGACAGCGGCGACGATCCCGCGGCCTACGGCTATGGCATGGTGACCGACGTCATCGCGGCCGACCACGCGTCCCTGTCGGGCTGCAAGGGCTATCTGTGCGGTCCGCCACCCATGGTCGAGGCCGCGCTGAAGACCCTGATGTCCCGCCGGCTCTTCCCCCGGGACATCCACCGCGAGGAGTTCTTCAACGAGGGCGACAAGGCCGGCGGGGTCAACTCACCCCTGATCAAGCGCTGACCCCCCTCCCTGCCCCCCCTCCCTGCGACCC
>JAGOME010000055.1 GCA_017993715.1 Phycicoccus sp. | reverse complement strand
CATCATCTCCAGGTCGTAGGTGGTGCGCATCCGCAATCGCTGGGCCTCGAGCAGCTTGTTCTGGGACTCCAGCTCACTGAGCCGGGCGGCCAGCTCGGCCTCGATCCCGGCGACCGCCCGCTCCATCCGCTCGGGGCCGGCGATGTAGTGCGAGGCCGGGAAGACATACATCTCCTGCTCCTCCCGGATCACCTCGCCGGTCAGCGGATGCAGGGTGTAGAGCTTGTCGACCTCATCACCGAAGAACTCGATCCGCAGGGCGAGCTCCTCGTACATCGGGATGATCTCGACGGTGTCGCCGCGCACGCGGAAGGTGCCGCGGGTGAAGGCCAGGTCGTTACGGGTGTACTGCATCGCGACAAACCGGCGCAGGAGCTCGTCCCGGTCGAGGCGGTCGCCGACGTGCAGCGGCATCATGGTGTTGACGTACTCCTGGGGCGTCCCCAGGCCATAGATGCACGACACCGAGGCCACGACGACGACGTCCCGGCGGGTGAGCAGTGAGTTGGTCGCACTGTGCCGGAGCCGCTCCACCTCGTCGTTGATGGACGAGTCCTTTTCGATATAGGTGTCCGTCTGGGGTACGTAGGCCTCGGGCTGGTAGTAGTCGTAGTAGCTGACGAAGTACTCGACGGCATTGTTGGGCAGGAGCTCGCGGAACTCGTTGGCCAGCTGGGCGGCCAAGGTCTTGTTGGGGGCCATGACCAGGGTGGGCCGCTGCATCTGCTCGATCAGCCACGCGGTCGTGGCCGACTTGCCCGTGCCCGTAGCACCGAGCAGAACGATGTCCTGCTCACCCGCCTGGAGCCGTTGCGTCAGCTCGGCGATGGCCGCGGGCTGGTCACCTGCCGGGGAGAACTCGGAGACCACCTCGAATGGGGCAACACGGCGCTGGAGGTCGGTGACGGGACGCATAAGAGCAACCGTATGCCGACCCACCGACAGCCGGCCCCAGCCGCGGCGGCATTCCTCCTCGGACACCGGTACGCAAGGATGGGCCGGTGACCTCATTGCCACTGCCCCGCACTCCTGACCCGATGGCTGCTCCCCCGCTGCGGTGGGGTGTCCTGGGTCCCGGCTGGATCGCCGGGGAAACCGTCGGTGCCCTGCGTTCCCACACCCGACAGCGGATCACGGCCGTCGGCTCGCGGACCCTCAGCCGCGCCCAGGGGTTCGCAGACACGCACGGCATTCCCCGCGCTCATGGCAGTTATGAGGACCTGGTCGCGGATCCCGACGTCGACATCATCTACGTCGCCACCCCTCACAGCGAGCATCGCGAGCACGCCCTGCTCGCGCTCGAAGCGGGCAAACACGTCCTGGTCGAGAAGGCCTTTGCCCGCAACGCTCACGAGGCGAGCGAGATCGTCGCGACGGCGCGCGCCCGCGGACTGTTCTGCATGGAGGCGATGTGGACGCGCTTCCTGCCCGGCACCGACGTGATCCGACAGGTGCTGGAGGACGGACTCCTCGGTGAGGTCGAGGCAGTGTTCGCCGATCACGGCCAACCCCTGTACCCCGATGGCCCGCAACGGCTCAGCGACCCGGCGCTGGCCGGCGGAGCCCTGCTCGACCTGGGCATCTACCCGGTGTCATTCGCGTCCTTCGCCCTCGCCGGACTCACGTCCGTCGTTGCGGTCGGCGACGCGACCGCGCAGGGTGTGGATGCCCGCGAGGCGATGATCGTGCGCGGCGCCCGGGGTGGCCTCGGCGTCCTGCACGCGACAATGACGGCGCGCACCGCCACGATCGCCAGCATCGCCGGTCCTCGCGGACGACTCGACCTGAGCGAGCGCGAGCAATGGCTGGGCCGCTGGTATGCCCCGACCGTCATCCGGTTCCAAGGACGTGACAGCGAGGACCCGACGCAGTGGGTGCCCGACGACGAGACCGGACTGCACTTCCAGGCCGCCGAAGCGGCTCGGTGCATCACCGCCGGCCTGCTGGAGAGCCCACTCCTCCCCCTCGACGAGACCGTCGCGATCATGGCGACGCTGGACGACGTGCGCCGACAGGTCGGGGTGTCGTTCCCGGGCGAGTGACGCGAGCCGCGTCGGGGGCGGTTACCACCATCCCTGACGATGCGCCCAGCGCAGCAACCAGGCCGACAGACCACCCATCAGGGCCAACAAGGTGATCAACAGCCCCCAGTGGGTCTGGTCACCGACGATGACATTCATGCCCACGATGGACGAGATCGCCGTCACAGGGAGAGTGACGGCGGCGATCACGGCCAACCTCTCCCCGGCAATGGTCATCCGGGTGTCATTGCGGGCACGGTAGAAGTCCGTCACGCCCTGGAGGAACGCCAACTGCGAATGGGCGATCCGCCAGAGTCGGTGGTACTGGTCCTCGAGGTCGTCGACGTGTTGGTGATCTGTGGTGTCCAGCTCCCCATCGGAGAGGCGGATGGCGCGGGCGAAAACCTCGGCTCCCTGCGATGCCATCGTCTGCACGGTCAGCAGGGCGTGACGGGTGATGAACAGCTCGTCGAGGAACTCCTGGGGCGGCTCGGTGTCTGGCGACGCCATCACCCGTTGCTCAAGGAGGCCCACGTCTCGCGCGAATCCGTTGACCATCCGTTCCATCGCGTTGGTCACCGAGCTGATCACCGCGTAGGCGAGCGCCCACGGGCTGCGCGGCGTCAGGCGCCCGCCGACCAGCCGCGCGGAAACCTCAGTGGTCTCCGTGAGCATGGCCTCCAGGGGGACTGCGGCATTGCGAGGACCATGCGTGGTCAGCACGAAGCGCTGCCCCACGAGCAGATCCAGCTCGAGGAAATGCACATGCCCAGATTCCCCGCGCAGCGGCCGATGCAGGCCGACGAACATCCCCATGGGCCAGCGGTGAATCCGCGCAATGTGATTGCGCTCGAGGAAGTCCGGCACGGCGCGTTCGGGCACCTGCAAGGTACCCACGAGCAGCGAACGGGTGTCCTCGCCGACGTCCTCAACGTCGATCCACACGAAGCCGTCCGAGCCCGCGAGCAGGGCTGGCACCTCGGCGGTCGTCACCGAGGAGCACACGCCGGATGCCTGAACCCACCACACACGTGTCACAGCCACCACGCTAGCGGTGGCCGACCGGACAAGGTCCCTGCTGACCTGTGCGAAGGCAACCCGGCCTCAGCGGCCGGACTCAGTGGGGCATGCGCACCAAGGTGGACTTGCCGAAAAGGCTCTCCAGGAGATCCACGGCCAGCTCGGCGGTGACGTTGCGAGTGTCCAGTGCCGGGTTGAGCTCGACGATGTCGATCGAGCCGAGGAGCCCGGTGTCCGCGATCATCTCCATGCAGAGCTGGGCCTCCCGATAGGTTGGGCCGCCCACGACGGGCGTGCCGACTCCGGGCGCCACCTGGGGGTCGATGAAGTCCAGATCGAGGCTCACATGCAGGTGGGTGTCCTCGGAGAGGCCGTCCAACGCGCGCTTCATGACCTTGCGCATCGTCACTTCATCGATGTAGCGCATGTCGAAACACTGCACACCCACGTCGAAGAGCAACTCCTTCTCACCGCGATCCACCGAACGCAGCCCGATCTGCCGCACCGCATCGTGCGGGAGGGCAGGAGTGGCGCCGGACATGTCGATCAAGCCTTCGGGGCCGTGGCCGAGGAGGCACGCGACCGGCATGCCATGCATGTTGCCGCTTGGCGTAATCGTCGCCGTGTTGAAGTCGGCGTGAGCATCGAACCAGAGCACCCGCACGGGGCGGTCCCGCTCACGGTTGTAGCGGGCGACGGCGCTGATGGAGCCGACAGCGAGGCAATGGTCCCCACCCAGGGTGATGGGCAACCGGTCGCCGGCGAGCTCGGCGTAGACAGCGTCGTGCAAGCTCTGGTTCCAGGCAACAACCTCGGGCAGGTGCCGGTAACCGTTGACCGGCGGGAGCATGGGATTGTCCGGGCCCACCAGGTCGCCACGATCGACGACATCATTGCCGAATGCCGCGAGGGCCCGCTCGATGCCGGCCACGCGAAGTGCGCCTGGGCCGAGGCGCGCGCCGATCACGCTGGCACCGATGTCCGTCGGTGCTCCGATGAGGCTGACGCGACGAGCGTCAGGTGCAGATTCCACTGTCACGGGCGTGTCCTTCCCGTTTTGGGCCGCGGCTCCCGACCACAGCTGCCGAGGACACCTTAGTGGGCAGCCACCGCGCGATCCGCGACGCGAATGGGCTGATTCGGCCCCGCGACCGACTCCTGAAGATGCGGACGTGGGCCACGAGATCTACGGTGGTGAGACGGCGGTGCTGGCGACCGCTGGCCAGGCGCCGCCCCGGGGACGAGGATTCGTCACCGCGGCGGCACGTGTCTTTTCCTCACTGTTTCAAGGCCGTACGCGGTGGTCCCCCATGCACCGCGTCGGCGACCCGGATCCGGGGGTGTCGGCTCCCCGGCCCGGCCCCGATCTCCGGCGCCGCCGACGCCTCGACCCGTGACCGTGAGAGCCCCTGCCGTGTCCACTCGTGTCTCCCTCATGCTGTCCCGACTCGCGCTCGCGGTCATCGTGGCCGCGTGCGCGGCGCTCGCCGGAACGCCCGGGCACGCCAGCATCGGTACGGCGGCCTCCGCCCGGCCGACGCCCATCACGTCGACAGTGACTCTGACGCCGGGCATTCGGCCCGTGTCCGACAGCGACATCGGCGGCTCGATGCGGGGAGTCTTCCGCTGGGAACCCTCGACAGCCACGCCCCCTGACTCGCCGGTCACCGACGTGTACGCGCGCGACCAGGTCTCCTGGGGGCAGATCGAACAGGTCCGCGGGATCTACGACTTCACGCGCCTGGACGATCTCATGGCGCAGGCGGGTCAGGCCCATGGGAAAGCAGGCCTACGGGTGATGGCCTTCTGTCCTGCCTGCGCGACGGACTCCGCGCTCCCACCCTGGGTACCGCAGCAGCCAGGCCTGGGGACTCCGGTCCCCGACTGGAACAGCGAGACGTTCCTCTCGGCCTGGGAGCAGCTCATGGGGCAGCTCGGTCAGCGCTACGGGGACGACCCGCGCCTCGGCTACATCGACGTCGGTGGATACGGCCGCGCCGGCGCCTGGCAGATCGACCCAGCCACCGACGGACCCGCCATGACCGAGGCGAACCGCCAGCGCCTCGTGACGGCTGTCGCCACGGCATTCCCCCACACCTGGGTCCTGATCAACGTCACGCTCGACGCCGACTTCACCCGATGGGTCCTGGACACCTATCCCCATACGGGGATGCGGATCGACCAGCTCGGCGCCACTGACCTGGCTTCCGAGTCGCCCCTCAGCCCGCCTCTCCAGGCTTACTGGACCACCCGTCCCATCCTGAGCGAATGGACCGCCGAGCCGGACTTCGCCCTCGCGTCGGACCAGGTTCGCCGCTGGCACGTCTCGACCATCGCCCCAGCAGACCCGTCCACCCTGACGCAGGCCCAACAGCTGGCTGTCGCCGGAGCTACCAAGGCCGCCGGATACCGCTATGTCGTCGTCCGCGCCGTCGTTCCTCGACTGACCCGTGGCGGCTCCACCTCGATTGCCCTGACCCTGCGCAACGACGGCTCCGCGCCGACCTATCAGCCCTGGACCGTCACTCTCCAGCTGCGCTCGAGCGCGGGCACCAACGTGGCGTCGGCGCCGACGACCATCGATCTACGCCGCATCCTGCCCGGCACCACCGTCCTGTCTGCCTCTCTCACACCGCCGGTGACCATCCCGAAAGGGACCTATCAACTCACCCTCATCGCCACGGATCCCTGCGGGTACCTACGGCCCCTGACGTTGGCCAACACCGACGTTGCTCCCGACGGGGCGGTCCACTTGGGGGCGGTCACCGTCTCCTAGCCGATCAGAGCCGGCCCTGGGCATATCGCGCGAACCACGCTTCCTTGGCGACGGCATACGCCTCACTTGTCGCGTGCGTCGCGGCCAGGCGCCGCTTCTCGGCGAGGTAGTCCGCCCGCACGTTGGCGTCCGCACGCAGTCGGTCACGAAACTCCAGGGCCCACTGCCAGCCAGGCGACCCGACGACCCGGACATGGACATGGACGACCCGGCCGGGATCGCAGCCCCCGTAGTAGCGCTTGCTCCAGTCGCCAGGACCGTGAGGCGTGTCCTGGGTGTTGTCCGGGACCAACAGGTAGGCCGCTGCCCGCATCGCCGCGACGAACTCAGGGTCGTCGGCATCGCCCAGAGAACGAACGCCCACCTGGAGGTCGATGACATCCTTGGCGGGCAGGCCCGGCACCGCCGTGGACCCGATGTGCTCCACGGACTCGGCCCGTTCCCCCAGGGCGGCACCGATGCGGGCCGCCAGCCTGGCCGCCTGGGCTGGCCAGGTCGGGTCAGGTGGACTGATGGTCGGGGTGAGGAGCCTGGACCGAATGCCGTGAGCTGCGTTGTCCGAGAACGGGACCAGTCGCCCGTCCCAGAGCTGATCGACCTGCTCGAGCAGATGCTCCGGAGTACCCTCGTTGTCGAGCCAGACGTCCGCAGCAGCCACCCGCTCGGCATCGCTGGCCTGACTGCGGATCCGGGCCCACGCGTCGCCCTCCAGCATCCCGCGTTGGGTGACTAGACGCCCGACCCGGGTCTGCTCGCTCGCCCCGACGACGGCGACGAGGTGGTAGTCCGCCGACATCGCCTTCTCGACGAGCAGCGGCATATCGTGCACCGCGACCGCCGCGCCCCCGGCCTTCGCGGCGGCGAACTCGGTGGCAGTCTGCGCCCAGATCGCCGGGTGCGTGATCGCCTCCAAGGCTCGCAACGCCTCCGGCTCGCCGAAGACCAGGCGCCCGAGCGTGGGCCGATCCAAGGCCCCGTCAGGCAGGAGAACCTGTGCCCCGAAGCGGTCCTCGATCGCGGCCAGCCCGGGGGTGCCTGGCTGGACAACCTCGCGCGCGATCCGGTCCGCGTCGATGACAGCGGCACCGCGCTGGGTCAGTCGCGCTGACACGGTCGACTTGCCCGAGCCGATGCCTCCAGTCAGGCCCACGCGCAACATGTCGGCGAGCCTAGCCGCCGCTCAGAGCGGCCTGCGGGTCGTGGCAAGGAGGTGGCTGCGCAGCGGCCCGGTCACCCCGTGAGGGGTGACCGGGCCGAGTGCCGAGCCGAGGGCGGCATTCCTCTCGGGAATGCCGCCGGGATCAGTTACCGGTGAGCTTCTCGCGAAGCGCAGCCAGGGCCTCATCGGAGGCCAGGGTGCCGGTGCTCTGCGGTGCAGCCGGACGAACCGCGCCACCGTTGTCGGCGGCGTAGCTGTCCGAGGAGTACGAGGCCGGAACCTCGGCCCCGGCTGCAGCGTCGGCGTCGGCCTTGAGGGCCGCCTCGACCTGAGCACGGTGCGCCTCCCAGCGGGCGTGCGCCTCGGCGTACTGACGCTCCCAGGCCTCCCGCTGCTTCTCGTAGCCCTCGAGCCACTCGTTGGTCTCGGAGTCGAAGCCCTCGGGGTACTTGTAGTTGCCGTTCTCGTCGTACTCCGCAGCCATGCCGTAGAGGGTCGGGTCGAACTCGACCTGGTTGGCACCGTCCTCGTTGGCCTGCTTGAGGGACAGCGAGATCCGGCGACGCTCGAGGTCGATGTCGATGACCTTGACAAAGATGTCCTGGCCAACCGTGACGACCTGCTCGGGCAGCTCGACGTGACGCTCGGCCAGCTCGGAGATGTGGACCAGACCCTCGATGCCGTCCTCGACGCGCACGAACGCACCGAACGGAACGAGCTTGGTGACCTTACCCGGGACGACCTGACCGATCGCGTGCGTCCGGGCGAAGTGCTGCCACGGGTCCTCCTGGGTCGCCTTCAGCGACAGCGAGACGCGCTCACGGTCCATGTCGACATCGAGCACCTCAACGGTGACCTCATCGCCGACCTCGACAACCTCGGACGGGTGGTCGATGTGCTTCCAGGACAGCTCGGAGACGTGCACCAGGCCGTCGACCCCACCGAGGTCGACGAAGGCACCGAAGTTGACGATGCTGCTGACGACACCGGGCCGGACCTGACCCTTCTGGAGCTCACGCAGGAAGGTCGTACGGACCTCGGACTGCGTCTGCTCGAGCCACGCACGACGCGACAGGACCACGTTGTTGCGGTTCTTGTCGAGCTCGATGATCTTGGCCTCGATCTCCTTGCCGACATACGGCTGGAGGTCGCGCACGCGGCGCATCTCCACCAACGACGCCGGGAGGAAGCCGCGCAGGCCGATGTCGAGGATGAGTCCACCCTTGACGACCTCGATGACGGTGCCGGTGACGACGCCGTCCTCCTCCTTGATCTTCTCGATCGTGCCCCAGGCGCGCTCGTACTGCGCACGCTTCTTGGACAGGATCAGCCGACCTTCCTTGTCCTCCTTCTGGAGGACCAGGGCCTCGACCTCGTCGCCCACGGAAACGACCTCATTGGGGTCGACGTCGTGCTTGATGGAGAGCTCGCGGGACGGGATGACACCCTCGGTCTTGTAACCGATGTCGAGCAGGACCTCGTCCCGGTCGACCTTGACGATGCGACCTTCGACGATGTCGCCGTCATTGAAGTGCTTGATGGTCGCGTCGATCGCGGCCAGGAGGTCTTCCTCGGTGCCGATGTCGTTGATGGCAACCTGAGGGGCGGTCGTGTCGACCGTGCTAGCAGTCATGTAGTAGGAACTCCGATTGTGGACTGGAAAACTCGAGCGGATGGATGGACGTTCGCGGGGGCAGACCCCCGCGGCATTCCCATGGCAGCACAAAATGGCACAGGAACCTTTGAAGTCTACCCGCGCCCTGTGGGTCGGGGAAATCGGGGAGGAATGCCGTGAGCGCGCACGTGGAGCGCCGACCCGCCTCCCCGGCGGAGACCCAGAGCGCCAACCGCTCCTGGTGGGATGGGGAAGCAACGTCGTACTACATCGAGCACGGTGCCTTCCTCGGGGACGCGGACTTCATCTGGGGGCCGGAAGGCTGGACCGAGGCCGAGCTGGGGCTGCTCGCGGCGCAGGCCGGGCAGTACGTCCTCGAGATCGGGGCCGGGGCGGGGCAATGCGGCCGATGGCTCGACGCCCAGGGCGTGCGCGTCGTCTCGACCGATCTGTCGGCGGGCATGCTTGGGGTGGGTCGCGACATCAATACGCGGACGGGGGCGGCGCTGCCCCTTGCCCAATGCGACGCCCTCGCGCTGCCCTTCGCTGACGGGTCGTTCGACACGGTCTTCACCGCCTACGGCGCGGTCCCGTTCGTCGCCGACTCCGGCGCACTCATGCGCGAGGTGGCCCGAGTGCTGCGACCCGGTGGCCGATTCGTGTTCTCCACGACCCACCCGCTGCGGTGGGCACTGCCCGACGATCCCGGCCCTGAAGGGCTCAGGGTCGTGCACTCCTACTTCGACACCACACCGTATGTCGAGAGTGACGGGGCCGCCGCGACCTACGTGGAGCACCACCGCACCGTGGGAGACCGCGTCCGCGAGATCGTCGCCGCGGGCTTGACCCTGGTCGACCTGATCGAACCGACCTGGCGGCCGGCCAACACCGAGACCTGGGGCGGCTGGTCACCGCTGCGCGGTGCCCTCGTCCCCGGGACGGCCATCTTTGTGGCGCACCGCCCCGAATAGGGAACCTCGCGGTTCAGCCAATCAGCGCCGAGCGCGTCGGCTGGCGGACTCGGCGTCGAAGCCCGGCACCAGGCTCGGGTCGTCGACGCGGGTGTCCGCATCCGTCGCCCCTGGAGAGCGGCGCAGCAGGATCAGGCCCCCGATGAGAGCCGGGATGGCCAAAGCCAGGGCGAAGAGCGGGAGTCGGCCGACCAGGCCCAGGCGAGTCGCGTTGCTCTTGGCGTCCGCGATGTTGGCCGCCACCTGCTCGTCGGTGAACGCCAGCTCCAGAGCCAAGGCCGTGTCGCCGGTGTCCAGCAGCCGCTCCTGACGGTCCTCCTGCTTGAGGATCGAGCCCGTGCCCGGGTCGATCCACATCCGCTTCTGGTCCTTGTAGGTCCCGGTCACGCCGCTGGCGATCTCGGTCTCGGTGACGGGGACGTCGATCTGGAAGACGTAGGTCGTGAATCCATCCAAATCCTCCTCACCCTGATAGACGGCATCGACGGCCTGACCCAACACTCCGTCCCAGAACGGGTAAGTCTTCTGCTCCACGTCGAACGGGAACTTGTTGATCAGTCCCTCGTGCGGGTCGTTGGCGGTCGTATACGCCTCATCGGCCACGGCCAGGCCCGTGCGGCGGTCGGTCGCGAAGATGTCCTCAGAGGCATTGACCAGGCGCTTGTCCGAGTCGTCGGCACCCACGCACGGGGGCGGGTTTCCTTCGTCCCAGACCAGGCACGTCACCGACGTGAAGACCGCCACGTCGCCATCACTCTTGTCCCCGTCCGTGACGTTGCGGCTGACCGCGACGACGGGGTCCGGACCGGATCCGAGATAGGTCGCCATGCCGGACAGGCTCGTCGTGGAGTTCACGTTCAAGGGGGTCCGCTTGACGGCACCGGGAGCGTAGAACCAGCCCATGAGTGCGGTGACCAACAGGAAGCTGAACAGGCCCATGAGGACCAGACCGAAGGTGCGGCGCATGTTGAGGCTCAGCCAACCTTTACGTTGAAGAGTTGTGGGGAGAGCAGGAGCGTACTGGCGGGTACCTTACCAGCCAGTACGGCAATTCGCCTTCACCCGTGCGACACTCTGTGCGGCCGATCCTTCGTCACATCCTGTGCTCCAGAAACCCCGCGAAAGGTGGGCTGACCGATGGCTCACCCCGACGAGCAAGTTGATGGGGTCGAGGTCACCGGGCTGACGGTCGAGCAGACCGACTCGCCCCAACCCGAACAGCCCGATGACGAGTTGACCTACCCCTTCAAAGGGTGGCTCGAGGCAGCTCCTGGACGGCCGGTCGTCGCCGCCGGGATCAGTTTGGTTGTCCTCCAGCTCATCGTGCGGTCCTGGAGCAAGTTCGGTGGGTGGTTCACCAGCGACGACTTCTCTTTCATGTCACGCGCGTTCACCATGCCGTTCTGGAGCTCGGAGTATCTGCTGGCTGGCTGGCACGGCCACTTCATGCCGGGGGCGTTCGTCCAGGTCAAGATCCTGGCGACCCTGTGGCCGTATAACTACGTCCCCGTCGCGATGGTCGACATCGCGTTGCAGGCTGCCGTGTCAATGCTCATGCTGCGCCTGCTGATCAGCCTCTTCGGGGCCCGCGTCGAGATCCTCATCCCGCTGGCCTTCTTTGTTTTCACTCCTATGACGCTTCCGGCCTTCCTCTGGTGGGCTGCGGCGCTCAACCAGCTGTGGGGCCTGCTCGCCATGGTGCTCATGCTGCTGGCCCAGCTGCGCTATCACCGGACCGGCCGGCTGCGCGACGGGCTCCTCGGTGTCGCCGCGATGGCGTTCGGGCTGCTCTTCTCCGAGAAACTCCTGCTGATGGCGCCGGTCGTTGCCGCCTTCACCCTGCTCTGGTTCACGCCAGGCCCTCCCCTACGGCGGATCCGCCGGGCGATCGTCGAGAACTGGCGCCTCTGGGCGGCATACGGCACCCTTATCGTTCTGTACGCGGTGACCTACCGACTGCTGGTCGTGGCGCCCTTGAGCCAGGGGGACACCGGCGAGATCGTGGTCGAGACGGTCGGGCGGGGACTGTTCACGGCCGTCATTCCCGCGGTGTTCGGTGGCCCCTACGTGTGGGCCGGTTTGAACCTGGGTGGCTTTGCCGCGACCCCCCTGCCCGTCACCGTCATCCTCCTGGTCGTCACAGCGCTCGTCGTTTGGCTGTCCATCTGGCTCAACGCCCGGGCCTCCTTCGCCTGGTGGGTGATGGTCGGTTACGCCGTCATCAACACGGGCATCCTCGGAGCCACCCGGGCGACCTTCATCGGATCCCTGATGGGCGCCGAATACCGGTATCAAACCGACCTTGCCGTCATCATCGCCGTGTTCGCGCCGATGGCGTTCCTGCCCTTGCAGGGGACCTTCCGCAAGGGCACGTACCAAGCCCTGCGGGCTCGCCATCGTGAACGATTCACTCAGCACCTGGGCCCCGGGGTGGTCGGCGGCATCGTCGTCGCGTTGAGCTTGTCCGCCCTCGTGTCGACGGTGACCTACGACCCCCTGTGGCGCAAGAACACCCGCGACACATACTTCGCCAACATCGGAGCGTCAATCGCTGCCGTCGACCACCCCATCACCATGATCGACTTCCCGGTCGAGTTCGTCGGCTACAGCGAAAGCTCGAAGTTGTTCAGTGCGTTCCAGCCTCGCCCGCACTTCCTTACCAAGGGTGCCTCAGCCGACATTGTCTTCGTGCCCGACGACAACGGCGTGCTGCGCCGTGGCAAAGTCAACGGCTTCGTCAGCACGCCCGGCCCGGAAGAGGGCTGCGGCTGGCGACTCGCCGACGCCCCGGTCACGGTGCCCCTCACCGCGACGACGATGCCCTGGGTGTGGACCGCCCAGATGAGTTACCTGGCAACCTACGACAACGACGTCACGGTGACGGCCGGCAAGACGACCACGACGTTGCACCTCAAGGCTGGGGCCAATACGGTCTTCTTCGTCGCCGAGGGCGAGGTGTCCCGCATCGACTTCGGACCCGTTCCCATCGGCACGGTCTGTACCGACGCCATCACGGTGGGCGGCCTGCAGCCCACGCCGGACACCACGGTTGCGAGCACCTACGGTGTCGTCAACTGACGTGGCCACGGCTCCCTCCGGCCTGACCACGTCGGCAGGCCGGGACGTCGTGGTGCCCGCTGCGCTCGCCCTGATCGCGGTCGCGACCCTGCTGCGCGGCTGGACGGCCGCACGTGGCTACTTCTATGCCGACGACTTCCTCCTGCTCGGCTCCGCCCGTGAGCACACCCTCCTGGATCCGAACTACTACTCCGGCCCCGACGGGACCCCGCACTCCCCCGGTGCGCTCGTCGGCGCCTGGGTGGCCGCCCACCTGCTGCCCCTTCAGTGGGCGCCGACCGTCGTCATCGGCCTGCTTCTCCAGGTTGCCACCCTGGCGGCATTCCTCACGCTGATCCTCCGGCTGTTCGGGCGGCACCCGCTGATCCTGCCGTCGGTCGCCATCGCCTCCCTCTCCAGTTTGAGCCTGCCGGGGACGGTGTGGTGGAGCACGGCGCTGGCGTTCCTCCCCGCGGTCTTAGGGGGCACGCTCGCGCTGGTCGCGCTGGTCGACCACCTCCGCACTGGAGGGCGGCGGTCCGCCGTGGTCTCAGGTGTCTGGCTGGCGACCGCCCTGCTGTTCTCCGAGCGTGCGCTCGTCTTCGTCCTGCTCGCCCTCGGAATTCTCCTGTGCTGGTTCACCACCGGCCCCATCCCCGCGCGCCTGCGACACCTGGTGACGCAGCATCGATGGCCCACGCTCACCTACGCGGTGGTCCTGGGCGGGTATGCCGTGCTCGTTCTGCGCTGGGCGCGCCCTCTGGGCCCGCCCGACGTACCCGCGGCTGACCTCGTCGCTTTCGCCACCGACGCGATCTTCCGCTCGATCCTGCCCGGATTGGTGGGTGGCCCCTTCGGCTGGCTGCCCGTGGGCACGGCAGGTGCGCTGGCGGACCCCAGTCCCTTCGTCATGACCGTCTGTGCCGCTCTGGCGTCGGCGGTGATCACCCTGACCATCTGGACCCGAGAACGCACCGGGCGTGCCTGGGCATTGCTCGGGGTTTGCGCGGCTCTGGGAATGTCCTGGCCGGTCCTCCATGGAGCCTTGGCTCTGGGTCCGGTCGTGGCCCGCGACCTGCGCTATTTCGGCGAGCTACCCGTCCTGACCGGCGTGCTCCTGGCGTTCGCCACGATCCCGCTCGCCGGCCGGTGGGCAGCTCCCCAGGTGGACGCGCCCCACGAACGCAGCACGGCTGCCGCGACGCTGGACCGGGCGGTCGTGGCCCCCCTGCGGGCCGCCGGCGCCCTGGGCGAGACCTCGTTGCAGTGGGTCGTTCCCGCGCTGGCGCTGGGCCTGCTCGTGCCGAGCATGCTCTGGAGCCATGTGAGATACGACCCGTGGTGGACGCACAACCCGGCGAAAGCATGGGCACAGCAGGCCATTCCTGCCGTACAGAACCTCCCGGCGGGAACCCTTCTGGGTTCGACCTACGTCCCCGAAGCGGTGGTGTCCGGGCTGCTCTACCCCGCCAACGAGACCACACGAATCTTGGCGCCAGTCCTGTCGAGCGAGCAGATCTTCGCTCCGGGGAGCACGACGGGCCGCCTCGTGGCTCTGGACGACAGCGGGACGTTGCGGCTCGCCGGCGTCTTCGGAGCGCGCGGCACCGGGGCACCCGATGACGGCTGCGGCTGGCGACTCGGGGACGCGGAGACGACCATCACCTTGTCGCAGGCACCCGGTGGCGCCGCCCCCGTGCTGCGACTGGGCACCGTCTCCGGCTCCAGCCTCCGCCTCCCCCTGACCGCCGGCGACCAGAACAGCGTGCTCACGATCGAACCCGGCCTGGGAGCGGTCTTTGTGCAAGTTCCTCCGGGGGTGGACTCGGTGACGTTCCACCCCTCGCCGACCGGCGCCACGATGTGCACCAACGACATCACGGTGGGCACTGTTGTCCCCATCGCGGGTACCACGCCGTGACAGCCCCGAAGGAGGCCCCCAACGCCCACCGCACAAGTCAGCCAACACCGCCCGTCCCGACGTCGGCGACGCCCGGGTCGGCCAGTGCACCATCCGGATCCTCCCCGTCCGGACCTGTCCCGTCCGCCGCACCGCCAGATCCCGCGCCGCCAGATCCCGCGGCACCAGATCCCGAAACGCCAGGTCCCACACCCCTGCCGCCGCGGCGCTTCCCGGCGCTGGATGGGCTGCGTGCGCTGGCCGTGTTTGCCGTGGTCCTCACCCACACGGCCTTCACGACCGGACGCTATGAGCGGGGCCTCGGCGGCAGCGCCTTCGCCCGCCTGGACAGCGGAGTGGCCATCTTCTTCGTCCTGTCCGGCTTTCTCCTGCTCCGCCCCTGGTTGACGGCCCTGGCCACGGGCCGACAGGGACCCTCGCTGCGGGTCTACTTCGTGCGTCGCTTTGCCCGGATCTACCCGGCCTATCTGCTGGCCGTGGTTGCCGCCTTCCTGCTGCTTCCGGCCAACCGGAGCGCGGGGATCGGCGATTGGGTGCGCCACGTGTTGCTGGTCCAGATCTACCAACCAGGTCACCTTCGGGCCGGGCTGACCCAGACCTGGAGCCTCGCGGTCGAATGGAGCTTCTACCTCTGCCTGCCCGCCATCGCCGCGGCGATCGCCTGGGTGTGCGTGCGCCGATGGCGCCCGGGCGGCATTCTCCTGGTGCTGGCAGTTCTGGCCCTGATCCCCGTGCCCTGGGAACTGCTGGTGGTGCGCGCCGCGCCTGCGTTGGCGTCCGCCGGATTGTGGTTGCCGGCGTATCTGGGGTGGTTCGCCGGGGGCATGGCCCTCGCGGTGCTGCGGGTGGAACTCGACCGCGACGGTGACCGCGCTTATCCCTGGACGAGACGATTGACCGAATTGGGCCGTTACCCGCTGACCTGTTGGGCGATTGCCGGCTTGGCGTGGTTCGTCGCCCTCACCCCGCTCGCCGGCCCGCGCTCGCTGGAGCCCGGGACCGCGGCCATGACCGTGACCAAGCACGCCCTGTACCTGGTTGCCGCGCTCGCTCTGGTGCTCCCGGCCGTCGCCGGCGACTCCCCGGCCGTCCAGGCCCTCCTCGGGAACCGAGTCATGCGCTACCTCGGAGAAATCTCCTACGGCGTCTTCCTCTACCACCTCCTGGTGCTGGACGCGGTCATGGCCATGCTCGACCTGAACACCTTCACCGGTGACCTGATGATGGTGCTGCCGCTGACGCTCGCCCTCACCGGGTTGGTCGCGGCCGCGAGCCTGCGCTGGGTGGAACGGCCAATTCTGCGCTGGGCACATCGCTGGCGTCCGTCGTCGACCGCGGAAGCAGCCCACTGAGCAGTGCCCCGAGCGAGATCACGCAGAGCACCTGCGCCACGACGCTGTTGCCGAGGTATCCCGGCATTCCGTACGGCCGCCACACGATGGTCAGCCCCGCCAGAAGATAGGCCACGGCCGCGACGACGGCCTGTGGTTCAGCGACGCGTCCTGGTGCCCAGCGCGGGCCCCGATCTCGGGCCCACCCCACGGACATTGACCGCAGCCGGGACGTCGGCAGCAACCCCAACCAAAGCACCCCGACCAGGACGACGATCGCCATACCGACAGGGCCCGCCGCGGAGATGATCGAGAGGCCGCCCACGGCGAGCGGCACTGCCGCCGATCCCTGGGCGATCGGCCGGCCAACGTCCAGCGACGGTCGTGGTCTTGGGACGAGCGCCATCGCGAGCATGACGAGCAGGACCAAGGCCCCGACCATCATGCCCGTGCGCACCGGGGCATCGGGACCGAAGACCAGCTCCACCTCGGTCGCCGCGCCCGCGGGAACAACCCACCCCTGCTGCCACCCGGAGATCGTCACGGCCACCAAGGGCTTGCCGTCCAGCGTCGCCGACCACCCCGCATTGGTGTTCTCCCGGATCCGTAAGACGGTGGCGACGTCGCGAGCCGGCAGAGCGACGACGCGGTGCGCCGCGGACCACTCGGCGGCCTGCACCGGCCAGGTGCGCGGGGCCATGGCAGCCGCCCCGACACCGGACAGCTGCAGGCTGGAGACCAGCCAGTGATCCGGATCGGCAGCCTGGACGTGGACGGCACCGGCAGGCAGGGTAATGGGCGCCGCGTCACAGGCGGTGAGGGTCAGGGGTTCAGAACGCAGCAGCGCACCGACCGTGGCGCGCGCGGACGTCTGCACCGCGCTGTCTCCGAGATGGAGCGTCGGCCCCGTGCCGCAGGTGAAGTCGATGACGGTCGGGTCGTCCAGGAGCCGGTGGGCACCGGACTGGGCCACGCCGTCGACGCTGATCTCACTCACCCCGATTCCGAGGTCGACCTCAGTGAGCAGATACGGGTCAAGGGACCGCCGCAGGGTTTCAGCGCCCAGGTGGATCTCCATGGACGTGGTGGTCACCGACGCAATGGCCACCGACCCGTCAGCAGCGACGTCGGCGTCTTGACTCCCGCCGTCCGTGACCACCCGGACTCGGGTCGGCGGGGTGGCCGCGGCGTCGGGATCGACCGAGAGCGAGAACCCGGAGACCTGCGTGGGTCGCGTCCAGGCCACCGTCAGGGTCGGGTCGAGGTCGTCGGGGCCAGCGACCCACGTGGTGGTTGGGTCACCATCGACGGCGGCAACCGCGTGGCCGGCGAGATCGGAGACGGCGGCCGACGAAGCGGTCGCTCGCAAGGGAAGGTCCAGGGCTGAGGAGACCCGCTCCACAAGCGCGGGATCGGTCACGGGGCGCGCTGCGGCGGCGACGCTGTAGGTGCCGGATGCCCCGAGAGTCATGATCCGATCGAGGCCCGCAGCCTCCTCCCCGGTCCGTTCCAGACCGGCACTGCACCGCAGCGCATCCCCGGTGAGCAGGCAGCCAGGGCGCCCCGTGTCGGCATTCAGGCTGATCCGGTCGACACCGAGCCCCTCAGGTACGGCCGGGAGCATGATGGGTCGCGCGACCGCGAGGCCAGGGATGGCCACCGTCCGAATACCGACCTGCGATGTGCGCCCCTGCGACGCCACCTGCGAGACCGTGATCCGGATCATGGCGGTCGAGACCGCGGGCAGCTCGGCCCGGTCGTCGCGGACGTCCAGCGACGTCTGCCCCTGCGTGGTCGAGAGGGTGACCCTGCGAATACTCGTCGCGGGATCGAACAGGATCGTGCCACCGCGCAGGTCGACGGCCCGAGGGAAGTCTGCTTGCACCCACGACCCGACCACGGGGTCGCCCGGGTCGGGGCGCCAGGCCGTGACCAACGAGGCATCGAAGGCGGCATACGGTTGGGCTGCCCGATCGGGGCGCGGACCCGCGCCCGCGTCCCCCGCGGAGGAGCTGGCCGTGATGCCGACATCGCTGGTCGCTGTCGCCTCGGCCCCGAGGCGGTCGTCGGCGCTGTAGTCCCGCGTGGGGGTGGCCAAGCGTCGCGGATCCTCGTAGCTCAGGGTGAAGGACGTTCCGAACGCCCCTACTCCGACGTTGACCTCACGACGTCGTGGGGTGTCGGTGAGCACGACCGGACCGGTCACCTGATCCGGGGCGGACGGACGACCGACACCCACGAGCACGGTCCCGCTCGTGGCCGTGGGTGGCATCGCTGCTGTTTCGGCGCCGCCGATGACGCGAGGGATGTCAGCCGCGGCCGTCAGGACGGCAGAATCGGTGGGGTCCTGGACCGCCCAGATCTCGATGGCTGGTGCGGACGCGGAGAGTCCAGCGTCGAAGACCAGTGCGCTGGAACCCGCCCCTCCGGTCTCGGGTCCGAACTGGGCGACCAACTGCAGTCCTGGGCTTGCTGCCAGCACGGTGCGGGCCACCGAAGGGCGGGTCGCCCCTTGGGGGCCGAAGTTGAGGTCGGAGCGGATGAGGACGTAGCCGACGCCAGCGTCGGCCAGGGCCGGTGCAAGGTCGCCTCCTCCGACTCCATCGGCAACTCGCTGCTCGACAGCATCGAGCCATCGCACATGGTCCGGCTCGGTCAACGGGACGGCGTTACGCACGTCCCAGGCGACAGTGTCGGTGGCCTGGATGGGTTCGTCAGCGGGGTAGCCCCAGGTGTAGTCGGCAAATCTCGACCCGGGTAGCAACAGCGTCCTGCCCTGCGCCTGATGGTCGGCCAACCATTGCGTCGCTGCCGTCCAGTAGGTCGGGACGGCCTCGAATGAACGCGCCGGCGCCGCAGCCAGCCCGAAGAAGGACGAGGCCGCCCCGGCGACCGCCGATACGCCGGCGACAGCCACGACCGTGCGCTGGAATCGGGCCTGGGCGGGGTTGCGGCCCGCGGCAACGGTGTGGAGCAAGCTCACCAGGCCGAGCATGAGGCTCAGCCGGATCAGGATGTCGAACTTGTGCACATTGCGGATCGGCGCCAGCGCCGCGTCGAGGGCATTGCGCACGTCGGCAGCGAAGAAGCCCTCGACGGCTCCTGCGTGTCCGAGGGTGACCAGGAGGACGCCGACGAACAGCAGGGTCGCCAGGAATCGCCGGTGCGGGGTCCGGCGCAGGCCGACCCCCGCCAGGCCGGCGGCGGTGACCACGACGGTCAACAGGATCAGCACCCGGGTGGTCAGCATCGCGAAGCCCGCCTGCGATCCCGAGCCCCAGACGTAGGCCACCCAGTTCCCCGTGCCGCGCAGCACCTGGACCAGCGCCGTCGTGCTCGTGGTGAACGATGCCGACTCGATGAAGTTGAGGAACGGCGGGCTGTACTGACCCAGCGCGACCAGCGGGACAGCCCACCACACCGTGGCCAGGAGGGCAGCGGCCACCCAGGCGCCGATGAGCCGGACCAGGGCCCGTGACCAGGCGCGGGTCAGCAGCCAGAGTGCGGCGGGCAGGACCGCGGCCAGGTTGACGGCAGCATTGACCCCACCGGTGCAGCCGATGGCCACCCCAGACAGGGCGGCCGCTCGCAGGGGCCGGTCCAGGGCGCCCCGCCCGACGAGGGGCAGCAGGATCCATGGCGCCAGCGCCGGGGGCCACACCTCGATGGAGCTGCGACCCAGGACCGTGAGGACGTGCGGGGACAGGGCAAAGGCGACGCCGCCAATGAGCTGCGACCAGTTGGCCCCGATCTCCAGACGACGTGCGAGCAGCACGAACCCGGCGTACGAGACCCCGAGGAGCAGAGCCCACCACAGTCGCTGGGTCACCCAGCTGGACAGCCCCACCTGCTCGCCGAGCCAGAAGAACGGACCCATCGGGAAGAGATACCCGTACGCCTGGTTCTGCAGCTGACCACCGCTGCCCAGCGGATCCCACAGGTGCAGGGCCCGGGCCAGAAAGGCCCCCGGGTCAAGCACCAGGTCGATCTTGGTGTCCCCGAGGATGCGGCCGGTGTCGGTGTTGAGCGCGACCGCCCCGAACAGCACCAGGACGAGAGCGTGGCGCAGGCGCCAGAGCCAGGCAGGGCTGGAACCCGGCCCCGCGTCCATGCTGTCGGTGGCCTCCCCCGCAGCCGAAACACTCACATCGACGTCCGGCGCAGGACCATCATGAGATTCCAGACGGCCGGCTCCCGCACCAGCGGGATCCGCGCCACAAAATGCGCCCAGCGGGGGTGGTAGCGCGGATACGCCGCGATTACCTGGGCATCCGGGAGGGTGCGGGCGAAGCGGAGGGTCGGACCTACATGGGCGGCAAACAGTGTCCGACCGAAGTCGTTCTTGGGCCGGCGGCCGTGCCGGCGTTCGTAGCGCCGCGCAGCGTAGTGGCCGCCGAGGTAGTGCCAGGGCGAGGTCTCATGCCCACCCCACAACGAGTACCACGTCGTCCAGGACACGACGGCGACGCCCCCAGGTCGGGTGATCCGCACGAGCTCCGCGATCATCGCCTTGGGGTCAGGGACGTGCTCGAGCACGTTCGAGGAGTACGCCACGTCGACGCTGGCGTCGGCGATCGGGAGTCGCAGGCCCGATCCCATGATGACATTGTGCCGCGGCAGCCCGGCCGCTCTGAGCTCTCCGGCATCGGCGTCAAGGGCCGCGTAGCGGGCGCCAGCAGCGGTGAAGGCATCCGCAAAGTACCCCGGCCCACCACCCACGTCCAGGACGACGGCATCGCTGAGGTCGGCGAAGCGCTGAACCTCGCGGACGGAGTCGACGGCGAGCAGCCCATAGAACCGGTCGGGGTCGCTCTGCTCGACTCGGAACGCCTGGAACAACTGCAGGGAGCGGCGTGTGCTCCCGACCGGAGCAAGCGGGGGGAGGAATGCCGTCGCGGACGCGGCGTGGGTCATGTCCGGCGCCCGGACGGACTCCATGGCCGAACTCACGTGGGGCTCCTCAGGCAACGCGGGGATAAACCTTACCGGCAGGTAGGATAACGCGACTCCGCCGCCTCTTGGAGAGCAGACCGTGCCCCCCAGCCCTTGCCCCTCACGTCCAGACACGCGACGGATCCTGGTGCTGAACTGGCGGGACACCGGACATCCGGAGGCTGGCGGCTCCGAGGTGTATGCCGAGAGCGTCGCCGACGGTCTGGCCCAGCGTGGACATGAGGTGGTCTTGTTGACCGCCCGCCACCCGGGGGCACACCGCGAGGACCGGCGTTCCAGCGGGGTGCGGGTGCTCCGTCGGGGTGGTCGGCTCACCGTGTATCTGCAGGCGGCTTTGGCGCATTGGACTCGGCGCACTGGCCGTCCGGAGTTCATCATCGAGACTCAGAACGGCGTTCCCTACCTGGCGGCTCTTTGGGCCCCGAGAACACCTCATGTGGTGCTGGTCCATCACGTGCACCGCGAGCAGTGGCCCGTGGTGTTCGGGCCGAGGGCTGCGCGCGTGGGCTGGTGGGTCGAGTCGCGGCTCGCTCCCTGGGTGAACCGACGGCGGCCGTACATTGCGGTTTCCGAGGTGACCCGCACCGAGCTCGGCGAGCAGGGCATCGACCCGGCGCGCGTGCGGGTCATCCACAACGGCACGATCGCCCCGCCCGCCCAGGACCACGCCCGCGCTGCCGTGCCGCAGCTGCTCGTTCTGGGCAGACTGGTCCCCCATAAGCGGGTCGAGTTGGCCCTGCAGACCCTGGCCCGGCTGCTCCCTCTCGTGCCTGAGGCCCGGCTCATCATCGCCGGACGCGGGTGGTGGGAGGACGAGATCCGTGCCGAGGTCAGCAGGCTCGGACTCGAGGAACACGTCGAGCTCGCCGGCTTTGTCAGTGATGAGGAGCGCCATCGCCTCTACGCGACGAGCTGGGTCTCCTTGGTGCCCTCGCTTAAGGAGGGCTGGGGACTGGTCGTCGTCGAGGCTGGCCTGCACGCCACACCCACGGTGGCGTTCGAGGGGACCGGTGGGGTGACCGAGTCGATCGTGCACGGCCGCACGGGCCTGTTAGCGCGTCCGGACGACCTTGATCACTTCACGGCCCACGTGCATGCCCTGATCATCGATCCCGATCTGCGGGCCGCGATGGGCACTGCGGCCCGTCAGTTCGCGTCGGGCTTTACCTGGACCCAGACCGTCGACGACGTCGAAGACATGATGGAAGGCCTGGTATCCGACCCTCGTCGACCACGCCGGCACACGGCGGGCGAACCTGTCCGGCAGGCGGAGTTGGAAACGACAGCAGACGCCTAAGGGCGCCGCGTCAGGGCCGAATTACTTCTGGCCGTAGTTGAACTGTGCGCTCTGACCGACCAAGGCATCGGGCTGGGCGGCAGAGTAGATGCCAAAGCTCCCGAGCAGCGCGAGCACCCCAGCCGCGACGAGGGTAACGACGACGCTCGTACTCACCGACGAAGATTGCATGAAGAAGGCTCCTTGGAGGCAGAGCAAAAGCAGGGAGGCGGGGTCGGGCCTATGTTACCGGATAGTTCACCTTTTGCGGTGGGACTTCGCACCCCGAAAAGCCCCGCCCGCGAGGACCAGAATGCCGAGGAGTACCGCACCGTCAAGAACGAGGACGACTCGGCGCTCCTGCGGGGTTAACGGCTCGGGTAGCCCCTGCGTCGGGGCGCGCTCCGGGGTCAGTCGAAAGGCTCGAGCCTGGGCGGTTTGCTTAACCAGCACGGCACCGGTGGGGGCGGCGAGATCGGGGTCGTCAATGATCACCCAACCCACCCCGAGGCGGGCCAGCGCCGACACCGGATCTGTGGATCCCAAGGCCGCCTGCACGGGCACGTTTCGCGGGTCCTCCGCCGCGACGACTACCTGGTCCAAGCCCACGTCGATGACGAGTGCGCCGGACTCAATGACCTCGCCCCGGACCAGGCGAGACCACGGGCTCAGGCTCGGGCGGTCGGCATTCCATGCGTAGTTGCGCGTTGTCCGAAACGGCAGGACGACGACCCGCGGATCCGACGCGCAGGCCGGCCCTGCCGCAGGGGTGCAGGCGACTGCCTGGGCGACAACGGAAAGCCCGCCGGGAACGTCGACAGGTCGCAGGGCACCCCCGACGCCGCCGGCAAGGAGGGGCAGAGTGAGGATCGGCAGGGCAGGAAGGAGCCACCGCACATGGCCCCACGCTGGCGCCCCCACGCGTCCCGCCGCCAGCCCGAGTCCGACGGCGACGGCGAGCACCCACGGGCCGGACTGCCGAGTCGCGTCCCGCAACAGCCCGCCCCCCGGCAACCCAGCCAGCAGGGCCTGGGCCGGCCCCCCGGCGGTCAGGCCGACCAGGAAGAGGCCCATCCCTGCCGCGACGACCAGAGCGATCACCTCCGGAGTGCGTCGTCCGAGCGTCAGCAAGGCCCAACCGGCCAGCAGGGTCATCATCACGGCCCCCACCGCTGCGACGGAATCCCGGCCCGCCGGGACGGCGGCGGCATTCCAGATCCCGCCCCCGGTCAGGACGCTGACGATGACGCCGAACGGGGTGTCCGAGGACGGCGTGAAGGCGCCGAATCCGGCCGGGTCGCTCCCCTGTGCCGTCCCCAACAACGAAGGGGCCGCCCATGGCACCGCCCACAAGCCATGCAGCATCAGCGGGCCCCAGGCACGGCGCCAGAGGATGCGCGCGCCGACCCGGTCAGGGCCCAGACCGGCGGCCACCACGGCTCCACCCAGCACCAAGGTCGCCAAGACCTGGGCGGACGCGCCCATCAGACCCGCGAGCGAGATGGCCGCTGCCAGACCGGGCCACGGACCACCGTCGCGGAGCCGGCGCACTGCCAGCAGCGCAATCCACGGTACTGCGGCATAGCCGAGCAACACCGCCCAGTGACCCATGAGCAGCCGCTCGCCCACCCAGGGGTTCCAGATGGCGGCGATTGCGGCCGTGACGGCAGCTAGCCGACCCGCGGATCCGGCGAGCCGTGCGGCCCCGCTGCCGGCCAGGACAAGAGCACCGAGCAGCGCCACCTTCTGAACGACCCACGCAGGCACCACGAGCGCCGCCAGATAGACGGCAAGGTCGCTGGGGACGCCTCGGGGCGTTTCGCCGGTAAGACCGAGCAGGCGGGGGGACCAGACCGGGTCGGGTACGAACATCATGTCCCGCAGGAGGACATAGCCAGGCTGCAGGGCCGGTCCGAGGACGATGAGCGCGGCCGCCAGCGCCACACCGTCGGCCGGGCGCGGACGCCACCGCCGAGGCGACGGGGCCGAGGCCGTCGAGGATGGCCGGTCCTGAGTCGCCATGAGTGCCGAGACTACCCAGAGCACCTATGGTGTCCGTCGTGCCTCGCAGCCGAGTCCTTTCCAGGCGCGCGGCGAGCGCCGGGCTGCTCGTCGCGGGTTCCTTCGTGATCCTCAACGGGCTCAGCTTCGTGTTCAGCGTGCTGGCGGCGCGCGCCCTCGGCCCGGCGCAGTACGGCGTGCTCGCCTCGATGATGAACCTCCTGCTCATCGTCAACGTCGTCGCCATGGGTCTGCAGGCCGTCGCGGCGCGCCGGATTGCGGTCGAGCCGGTCCGCCAAGAGAGCACCGCCCTGGTCGTCCGGCGGACGGCATGGTGGGCTGGCGCCGGGGTCGCGGTCGGGGTCGCGGTGCTGGCCCCCCTGCTGGACCGGTGGCTCCGGTTGGGTTCGCTCGGGCTGGTCGGCCTGCTCGCACTCAGTGCCTGCGCGTTGGCAGTGCTCGGAGGACGGCTGGGCACACTTCAGGGCACGGAGCACTGGCGCGGCTTCGCTGTCACCTACGTCGTTTTCGGCCTGACGCGGCTGGCCTGCGGGTGGCTCGGCGTCGTGCTTCGACCGGACCCGGTGGGGGCCTTTGCCGGTGTCACCGTGGGACTCGTTCTCACCATGGTTGCCGGCGTGCTGTTCGATCGGCGGGCTGTTGCGGTCCCGGACCACCAACCGCCTCCGAGTGGGCGGGCGACCAAGAGCTTCCTGATCGAGTCGGGGCACGCGATGACGCTGCTGCTGGCCTTCTTCGCCCTGTCCAGCATCGACGTGCTCCTGGCCCGGGCGGTGCTGGATGAGCACGACGCGGGTCTCTACGCCTCAGGCCAGATCCTCGCCAAGTCGGTGCTCTTCCTCCCATCCTTCGTCTCGGTCGTCGCCTTCCCCCGGCTTGCCCGCGGGGGGCGCGACCGGTTGCATCTGCTCGGCCTGGCGGTGGTCCTGGGAATGGGGGCCGTCGGGGTCGCGATGACCGCGCTCCTGCCTGCTCTGGCCCTGGTCTTCGTCGGCGGCGCGCAGTACGCCCAGACCAGCAACCGTCTGTGGGAGTTCGCGGCCTTGGGTGCGGTCCTCGCCGGCATCCAGCTCCTGGTCACCACGGCCCTGGCCCGACGACACACCCGCGCGGTCTGGGTGCTGTGGCTCGCGGTGGCCGTGCTGACCGGGGCGGCGCTGCTGGCCACGACCTGGGATGCCCTCCTGCATATCGTCCTCGGCGTCGACCTCGTCGTCCTGGCAGCCCTGGTGCTGGTCACGCGCAAGGATCACATCACGGGACAGGATCTGCAGACCTGATCCGCGGGGTGAGCGTGGTGGCGGGGGTGAGCGTGGTGGCGGGTCCGGAGTGTCCGTGTGTGGCTGGTGTAGAGGTGATGCGGATCGCCGAGTGAGATGGGTCAGTGCGCGGCGGAGTGCCACGTCTCGCCGACCCCGACGTTGACCTCCAGGGGCACATCGATGTCCACAGCGCTGCCCATCTGGGACCGGACGAGGGCCTCCACCTCGGCCTGCTCTCCGGGCGCGATCTCGAGGACGAGCTCGTCATGCACCTGGAGCAGGATCCGCGAGCGCGCCTGCGAGGTCGCCAGCTCGGCGGCGACACCGAGCATGGCGACCTTCATGATGTCGGCCGCCGAGCCCTGGATGGGAGCGTTGAGGGCCATCCGCTCGGCCATCTCGCGGCGCTGTCGGTTGTCGCTGGTCAGGTCCGGGAGATAGCGGCGCCGGCCGAGCATCGTCTGCGTGTAGCCCACCTTGCGGGCCTCCTCGACCACCTCATGCAGATAGCGGCTCACTCCCCCGAAGCGCTCGAAATAGTCATCCATGAGACCGCGGGCCTCGTCGACGCCGATGGCCAGCTGCTTGGACAGCCCGAAGGCGGACAGTCCATAGGCCAGGCCGTAGGACATGGCCTTGATCTTGCTGCGCATCTCCAGCGTGACGTCGGCCTCGGCGACACCGAACACGCGAGCGCCGACAAACCGGTGCAGGTCCTCGCCGGAGCGGAACGCCTCGATCAGGCCGGCATCCTCGGACAGGTGGGCCATGATCCGCATCTCGATCTGGCTGTAGTCCGCGGACATCAGGCTCTCGTAGCCGGGACCGACGACGAACGCCTCCCGGATGCGCCGCCCCTCCTCGGTGCGGATCGGCACGTTTTGGAGATTGGGGTCCGTTGAGGACAGCCGCCCCGTCGCCGCGATCGTCTGGACGTAGGTGGTGTGGATCCGGGTGTCGTCGGCCACCGACTTGAGCAGGCCCTCGACCGTGACCCGCAGCCGGGCGGTGTCGCGGTGGCGCAGCAAGGCCTCGAGGAAGGGATGTTCGGTCTTGGCGAACAGGTCGGTCAGGGCATCCGCGTCCGTCGTGTAGCCCGTCTTGGTTCGCTTGGTCTTGGGCATGCCGAGCTGGTCGAACAGGACGACCTGGAGCTGCTTGGGCGAGCCCAGGTTGATCTGCTCGCCACCGATCGCGGCATACGCATCGGCCTGTGCTGCAGCCATTTTCCCGGCGAAGTCGGCCTCCAATGAGGTCAGGGCCGCGACGTCGGCCGCGATCCCCGTGGTCTCCATGTCAAGCAGCAGGCCCTGCAGGGGCAGCTCGACCTCCTGGAGCAGCTCCGCGCCCCCGGTGGCCTCGAGTTGCTCAGCGAGGGAGTCGGCAAGGTCGAGGACCGCCCGTGCTCGGATCATCGCGTCCTCGGCACGCGCATCGTCCTCGTCGTCGAACTGCATGACGCCCTGGCCGGAGGTGTCTGTCTGGGCCGAGAGCTCCCGCCCCAGATGCCGCAGGGCCAGGTCGGCCAGGTCGTAGGAACGCTGGTCGGGGCGCACCAGATACGCGGCCAGGGCCGTGTCGGCGACCAGGCCCCGCAGCTCCCAGCCACGGCCACGCAACCCATGGCGGGGCCCCTTGGCATCGTGCATGACCTTGGAGCGGTGCGGGTCGGCGAGCCAGTCCCTCACGGCCGTCTCGGCTGCCGGATCGAGGGCGGTGAGATCGATGAATGCCGCCTGCCCGTCGGCCGTGGCCAGGGCCAGCGCCGTCACGTCCCCCGTCCCGCCGCCCCAAGACCCAGTCACGTGCACCCCCACGGTGATCCCGCCTGGCGCGTGGTGCTCGAGCCAACCGGGGACGTCCTCGGAGAACAGGACGTTGCCGTCGAGATCGAAGCCGCCCTGGGACTCCTCCTCCACCGGCTCCAGGTACTCAAAGAGCCGGTCGCGCAGGACTCGGAACTCCAGCCCGTCGAAGACCCGGTGGACCTCCTCGCGGTCCCACGTGCGCCGGGCCAGGTCGTTGACACCCACGGGAAGCACGACGTCGCGCAGCAGGTGGTTGAGTCGCCGGTTGCGCAACACCCCGTCCAGGTGAGCCCGCAGGCTCTCGCCGGCCTTGCCACCAATCTCGTTGACATGGGCGACGATGCCCGGCAGATCGCCGTACTGGCCGAGCCACTTAGCGGCCGTCTTGGGACCCACTCCCGGGACCCCGGGGAGGTTGTCGCTGCTCTCCCCGACCAGGGCGGCGAGATCGCTGTATCGCTCGGGACGGACCCCATAGCGGGCCTCCACGGCATCTGGCGTTAGGCGGGCCAACTCGGACACACCTCGCATGGGGTAGAGCAGCGTGACGTGGTCGTCGACCAGTTGGATGGCGTCGCGGTCGCCGGAGCAGATGAGCACCTGCAGGCCCGCCTCACGCGCCTGGCCGGTGACCGTCGCGATGATGTCATCGGCCTCGAATCCCTCGCTCTCTAGGTGCGTGATCGACAGGGCATCGAGCACCTCCTTGACGAGCGAGATCTGGCCCTCGAACTCACGCGGGGTGGCCGATCGACCCGCCTTGTACTCGGCGTACTCGGTGGTGCGGAAGGTCTGGCGGGACACGTCGAACGCGACGGCCAGGTGGGTCGGGTCCTCGTCCCTCAGCAGGTTGATGAGCATGGCCGTGAAGCCATAGACCCCGTTGGTGTGCTGCCCGGTCGAGGTCGAGAAGTTCTCGGCGGGCAGGGCGAAGAACGCCCGGTAGGCCAGGGAGTGTCCGTCGAGGAGGAGCAGTCGTGCCACGAGGGGCAGCCTATTGCTCGGCTCCGACAGCGTCGTACAGTGCGGCCATGTCTGAGAGCTTTGATGCCGCCGAGTTCCTGCGCGCGATGAATGCAATGAACCCCACGTCCCTCAACCAGCGCATGGGGATCGAGGTCATCGAGGTGGGCCCAGAGCGGATCGTCGCGACGATGCCGGTCGAGGGCAATACGCAGCCGCACGGGCTCCTGCACGGGGGCGCCTCGGTCGTCCTCGCCGAGACTCTCGGGTCCGTCGGGTCGGCGCTGCACGCCGGACCCCACCGGGCGGTGGTCGGCCTCGACATTAACGCGACCCACCACCGCGCCGCCCGCTCAGGTCTGGTCACAGGCGTCGCGACGCCGCTCTCCTTGGGCCGGACCCTCGCAGCCTGGGAGATCGTCATCTCCGACGAGGAGGGCCGCCGCATCTGCACCTCCCGGATCACGTGCCTGCTGCGCGACCAGCCGCCGGGCGCCTGACCTCCTGGGTTGTCGCCGCCGCCCTCTAGGGCGAGCAGTCGGCACGGCAAAGGCGGGGCAGACGGCATTGCGAATGCCGTGCCGAGCACGGGCCGGACGCCGCCGGTCGGCAGTGCCGTGCCAGCGGCGCGGGCGACGCCAGCCACGAGGGTCCAGCGGCGGAGGCGAAGGCTCGGCGCTGGTCGGTCAGGAGGGTTGCTCAGCCGGTGCGGCGCACCGGCGCACCGAGCAGGCGGCGACGGCGCAGCATCTGCAGCTCAAAACCCTGCACGGGCGCGAGGCGGCGGCGCAGCGCGGACGTGGCCACGACCCGACGGGTCACGACGGACGTGAACCCCAGCCGCGCGAAGAAGCGGTTGGCGTCCTTGATCTGGACTGGGACGTTGGTGGCGATGAACTCACTGCGGGACTGGTCGGCCTGGCTGACCACGGCCGCGAGCAACGCCCGCGCCACCCCGTGCCGGCGCACCCGCGGATCCACCCACATCTGCTCGATCGACACCTCCGGGTGGGTGCCCAGACCGAACGGGTTCTCTGCGGTGACCACGTAGCCCACCGTCACGCCGTCGATCCGGGCCAGCTTGGCCCGCACATCGGAACGAGCCAGGGCGTCCAGGAACCGGCTCTCGTTGACCGAGCGGGCGGCATTCTCCGGGCTGACACCGGACTCGACGCGCGCCGCCAGCCACAACCCGAGGAGCTCGGCGCGCCGGTCCTGCGTGTACGGGACGACATCCACGTTGCCGCGGGTCACGGGACGTAGACGGCTTTGACTCACATCCGGAACAGTACGCTCGCCTCCCGCGACGGCGGTAGGGGGTCGGCCGCCAGGACCTGAAAGCCTGCACAGGGTGGCACTCACGGCGGACACTTCCACCCCGCGGCGGCCGTCAGTCCGTACGCTGCCGCCGTGACAAGTGGATTCGTCGGGCTGGGCACGGTCCTCAACGTCGCTGCCATCGTCATCGGCTCCCTGGCGGGGATGGCCATCGGGCACCGTCTCCCGCAGCGCACCCGGGAGGTCGTCACCGACGCCCTGGGACTGATCACGCTGCTGCTCGCGGCGCTCTCCGCGGCTGCCGTGCTCGACCCCAGCCTCATTGCGGCGGTCGGCAGCGGTGGCGCCATCCTCATCGTTCTCGGCGCGCTCATCCTGGGCGGTATCGGTGGTTCACTGCTGCAGATCGAGACCCGCCTCGGGGGATCGCCGGCACGATCCAAACCTGGC
>JAGOME010000054.1 GCA_017993715.1 Phycicoccus sp. | reverse complement strand
TCCGCACGAACGCCACGAAGCCGACCCTACCGGCCCGATTAGTGTGTCAACACACTCACCCGCAGCCCCCTGACCAGCGCAAACATCACGCCCTCAAGCAAAATCGCGAAAAGTGGCGCAAGTCAGGTCAAAGGAGCCGGGGGGTGACACGTTCCCGGCATTGGGTCCAAGCCCACCTTTGAAAGACACGAAGTGCCTGCTGCTGGACGGTCGGAACCGAGCGCTACCTGTACCCGCGGTATCTCCCGTCTAGGTTAGCGCCGCGTTTCACCACTTATTCACTAAAGCCCTAAGTCCTCAGGAACCGAGCGACTAGCATCCTTCAGGCGGAGCGCCACCCGCCTTCTGCTAATTAAATTCCGTAACTTCCAATAGATGGCATGGAGCCTCGATCTTGAAACTCGATCCTGCGAGACTCTCTCAACTCTACGAGCTTCTTGCGCTTTTCTTCTGGTCTCTTCAGACTCTGTCGTCTTAGGATCGCCATAGCGCCACAATCGCCGGGGAACCTCGACTTCGGCCAAGTCGCCAGCCTCAATTAGGGAACGGGAGCATCGTTCCGAGTACGAGGTCCTTTTGGCTAAGCCGTCTCGCCAGTGGGCGATAGCAGTGGCACGTTCACCCTCTAGCATCTCGAGTTCACCGAGGTGCAGCAAGGCATGGCTTGAACGCGTTGCATCCACTGAAGCCGCTGCGGCAGCAAGAATTCGCCTCGCAGCGTCAACGTTGCCCGAGTACCTCTCGACCAGGCCGAGATGTACCGACGCGAAGTCCTGGTGGTCATCATCCCCATTCTCAATCGCCTCGCGGAAGGCACTGCGCGCCAGTTCCCACTTTCCCAGACGCATCTCCAGTGTCCCCAACTTGCAGTAGGCGCTCCCCGCGACCCCAGAACTGTCTGTCTCCACCGCTTTCCATAACGCCTCCTTTGCTTGGGCTGGCAAGCCGTAGTCTAAATAGATAGCACCGAGCGCATAATATATCCGTGCCGTATAATCGTCGTCAGAAAACTGCAAGCCATCCCTTAGAACAGACACGGCTTCGGTGGGCAAGTTCAATTGTGCATACATCTCTGCGAGGTTCACCACGGCGATTGCAGATTCCCTAGGGTGGGAGTGGGAGATGCTGGCAGCGAAGGAGGCTTCTGCCGAGACGAAGTCTTGCTGCTCCGCAAACAGGTTGCCCATCTTCCACTGTGCACACGCGGCATGTCGCGGGTGACCCGATCGAGCAGCCCACTCATAGGCATCTTTCGCCTCCACGAGCCGATCCTGGCCAAGTTCAAGGTCCCCAAGCAATACAGCCGCTCTCGGTGCTTGATCCTTGTGCCCAAGCCTCATAGCCCGCTGGTGAGAGAGCCGCGCCTTTCCAATCTTCCTTGCCTCTCCCTCAAGTTTCCCGAGTTGGTTTGCCGCATACGACACCTGCGCGGCGTCGGAGCATTTCAGCGCAAGATGAAACGCGCGTCGTGCAGGGCCGACCCGACCAGCCCGCACCTCGAGGTCGCCCAAAGACACTAGGACATAGGCACTGTATTCGTCGTCAGCAAGTTCCACCACCGAGCGCAGGACGGATCTCGCTACCTTCAGGCGATCAACAGACTCCTCAAGCTTAGCCAGGCTCACGGCGGCCCGCGCCGAATGTCGAGGGTGACGAAATTCGACTGCCCGCATGAACGCTGCCCGGGCCGGCGCAATGCGCTGGGTCGACCACTCAAGATCTCCCAATTGCGCTTCAGCGTAGGGCGCGAACTCTGGATCTTGCGTTCGCGCCGCCCGCTCATAGGAAGATCGCGCATCAGCAGTGCCTCCTCGTTTGAGGTCAAAGTCCGCCAAGCGGATAAGAACGGACGCCGCCCCGGGGTCGCCTCTCCATTCAAGCGCCCGCAGGAGACACTCGCGGGCGTTGTCGTAGTCGCCGTCGCTCTCAAGCCCTTGGGCAATGTCGAGCCAAAGTTCGCGATCTTGGAGATCGTGCCTCTCCAACAGGGCGTAGGCACGTCCAGACTCGCCGCGCGCCACCTCCGTGCGTGCCAAAATGCCTGCCTCATCGCGCTCTAAGACACCCCCTGCCACGGCCCAAAGGACCATCGGTGCGCGAACCGAGTCCCAGCCAGAACCTCGAGGAACCTCTACAAGGATCGGGTTGGCACTAACCGCCCTCGCCGCCTGATCGACCCGAACCCAAGGCACTCCAGACGGATCACGCTCGTTTTCAAACAGTTCGATGGCAGTACCGAAAGGAATTTGCTTGTCCAGCTCAACATGAGGAGTCTTCGGCTCATGGGCGTCCGAAGCCGACATGGCGAGGTAGGAAGCGTAAAGTGATTCCAGAGCATCGATCGGAACTTTGGCGCCAAATCCGGCCGCACTCCAGTCGAGGAGAGGCGACAACACGCTCCATCTGACTTGGCTTGAGCCTGCCTCTGAGAGCCAATCGCGTGCGTCACGCAGCCCAACAAGCAGCCGGCCTAGCAAGAGCTCGCCCTCATCTAGTGCGGCGACGAAGGGGCTGAAATCGGGGTGACTGCGAAGAATCTTCTCCTCTTGAGCTGACATCCTCCCAAGGTGGAACTGCACTATTGAGGCCGAAATACCGTCCGGCAGTTCGCACTCCTGGGTAGTTGCCGCGATTAGGACGTTGTTCATTGGATCTGTGTGCAGCCGTTCGCTAACGAGTACGTCAAGACCTGCTGGCGTCAGTCGTTCAAGCCACAGAATCGTCTGGCTGCCGCGGGACCGACGTCGTGCCTTCAACTCACGAATCCCCTGACGCACCTCAGTCGGAGAAGGGTCGAGCAGGATGGCCACCTTGGAGGCCGGAGAGGTTGTTGCTAGCAAGGCCTCAAACAGGGCCGTGGAGGCGCCAGCCAACCTAGGTCCGGAAATTACTACGGCTGGCGCGGTCTCTAGGGCTGACTCTAATGCTGCGGAGTCTGCACGGCCGGACCAAGAGGAGATCCTACGAATCGTTCCATGCCCGCTCGTTGATCTATGGACGCCGACGTCCGTGCGCTTCAGGTCTGCCAAGACCGGGAGGTTTCCGTCAGAGTCAATAACGTTGAATACCGTTTCTTCGACAAGCCGGTCTCTGGTCGAAATCCGGGAAGATGCCACGTATGCCGCGAGAGCGCAAACCCACCACGGCCAAGACTCAAAGAGGTTCTTGGTCGCTTGATTCACGGCGAAAGCCGTCAGGATCACGGTCACCGCGAGGGCGGCTCGACGTGCGTGCATTCGAGCTTTCAAGTGGCTAATCCTCATTGGTCGCCTACCTGGGACATTCGTACCCTAGCGGCGGCAGGACGGCCCGAGCCTTGCGGACGCTCAAGGTGGATCCTGGACAGGCCCCGTTAAGCCCGGAAACTTCGACCCTTGCGAGCGCGGAGTCATGCCCGGAGACACACAAGCGGTGCCTCTGTTACGCCGACCCACAGTGAGCCAATTCGAGCGTCGTTCAGGGCACACGTCTGGGCGGTCTCGGTCCGAGAGCCGGCTGCCGCGGAACGGTACGCCCGCCTCGAAAGGGGCCGGTGACTACAATAGTAGTGCCGGCTACAAGCGAGAACCAGAATGCTCCTCGCGTCGCGCCATGGCCGGGCAGAGTAGAAGACCGGCGCGCTATGGTCGCAACATGGCGAGGATCGACTATGTCGACGACCCGGACGCACCGGCCGCGAACAGCGTCGTGCCATCCGTCGTCGCCATCGTGCGCGACGGGCGCGGGCGCGTCCTCCTAATCCACAAGACCGACAACAACCTCTGGGCCCTTCCGGGTGGCGGTCACGAGATCGGTGAGTCCATCGTGGACACAGTCATACGCGAGGTGAAGGAGGAGACCGGCTACGACGTCAAGGTCGAGACCATCACCGGCACCTACACGAACCCTCGGCATGTCATGGCCTATGACGATGGCGAGATTCGACAGCAGTTCTCGATCGCCTTCAGCGCGCGGCTCCTTGGCGGAGAGGCGCGCACGAGCGACGAGAGCAGCGAAGTCGAGTGGGTAGAGCAACAGGACCTTGGCGCCCTGGACATGCACCCGTCGATGCGCATGCGCATCCAGCATGCTCTGGAAGACCGAAACACCCCGTTTCTCGGCTGACAGGAGCAAGGCGGCTCGCTCGCAACAGGCCCGGCGATACCCCGAGGACCGAAGGACTGCGCGGTGGACCGGGTGAGCACCTGGGTAGCGGGCCACGATCTCGTCGATCCGCACTGGCACCGCCATGTCTTCACCTGTCGGCGACACCGTGAGGTCACACAGGATAAGCGCATCCAGCAGTACCTGCGGGGGTCTCGCGAAGTGACCAAGCGACTCAAGCAGTCCTCGCTCCTCTGCTTCGAACTCCGCGCCAGTGTGGAAAGCGACAAGCGACACGACGAGGGGCTGCACACCTCGGGCCGCTAAGAACACAGCACCATCGAGCGCATGCAGGCCAGTGTCCTTCAGCGTTGGGCTGTACCCGACATCGTGGAGCCATGAGGCGGCCACGACCGGGTCGTCTTCCGCATGGCCTCGCACCTTTACGGCTCGTGCGGCCACCCCCTCGACGTGGCGCCACCGCTGCGGGTGGGTAGCGGCCAGGCACGCCTCAGCGAGCTGCCGCGCGTCATCCGTCCGCATCACCCCACGCTACGTGGTGCCCCAGGGCCCGAGCACGGACTCGGGCCTGGATCAGACCGAAGCACCCGGCCGGCCCGCGACGATGTCATCGCCCCACGGGCGTGCAACCGTGAGGTCGATGGGCTTGACCTCGACCGTTCGCCCGGTTGTTGGCGCGTGGATGTTCTGGCCGTCGCCGACGTAGAGACCGACGTGGTGATAGACGCCGATCGGGTCCCGAGGGTCGTGGAAGAAGAGCAGGTCCCAGGTCGGATCTCTGAGAGGGCACGTGAGCCACAGCCGCGGCTTGATCAGTGAGCGGAGATCGGCGTCTCCGCGGGACTCCATGACTTTCGGCCCTTGGCCGGCGATCCGCGCCGACAAAGAGGCCGGCGCACGGAGCGCGCATCGTCGAAGCATGGGGAGGATCGACTACGTGGAAAAGTCGAGACCATCACCGGGACGTACACGATCCCCGGCACGTCATGGCCTACGACGACGGCGAAGTGCGCCAGCAGTTCTCGATCGCCTTTCGCTGTCGGCTCGTTGGCGGGGAGGCTCGCACGAGCAGCGAGAGCATCGAGGTCGTGTGGATGGGTCCGGAAGAACTTCAGGACCTGGACATGCACCCCTCCATGCGCATCCAGCACGCCCTCGAGGAACGCAACGTCCCGTTTCTAGGCTGACAGCATCCTCTCCGCACGGCCGCGACACGCCTCCAGGTATGGCCGCGACCTAAGCACAGCTCGATGGACCGGGTCGCCAGGGGGGTACCTGGAGACGCTCTCGTCCAAGCGTGTCCCGACAGCTACTGGATCACCGGCCGGTGAGACGGTGAGGTCGCACAGGATCATGGCATCCAACAAGTTTCTGATGGGGTCGCGAGACCGCTGCCAATTCGACCGTCAGCCCCCGCTCCATCCCCTCGAACTCCGCCCCTGTGTGAAACGCGACCAAGGAGACGACGTCAGGGGAAACTCGGATACCCATCAGGTACCTCGCCGCGTCGAGAGCGTGGAGACCCGTGTCCTGGGCCACCGCGGCGTAGCCCACGTCGTGGAGCCAGGCCGCGCTGATCCCGGGTCTTCGGCTTCGTCGGACCGCGACAGATCGTTGGCCCCCGCAGCGACGCCCTGCACATGACGCCATCGCTCGGGATGAGACGTTGCCCAGCAGCCCTCCGGGAGTCGCCGAGCGTCAGCCGTCCTCATGAGGCACGACGCTACGCGCTGGCCTTCCCTTGCGGTTTCCACCGGATGACATGAGGGCTCACGATCAGGCAAACCGGGCGACCTGCGACGACGGTGTCCCCCCAGGGGTGAGCAACGGTCAGGTCGATCGGCTCCACCTCGACGGTGCGACCGGTCGTGGGCGCGTGGATGATATTGCCGCGCCTGTCGTACACGCCGACGTGCTGGAAGAAGCCGGGCCTATCTCGTGCGTCGTGGAAGAACAGCACCAAAGATGCGCGGTGTGCCTGTGAATCCACCTCAAGGCGGGCGGCATTCCCCCCCAGGAGGGAGCCCATCCGGCGGCCGTCGCGTGAGGATGAAGGCATGACAACGATCGTGCTCACCAAGGAACGAGGCAGCCGATTCGCCGCTGCCGAGCTCGGATCGATGAACCAGCGATCTTGGTTCACCTCGGACTTCGAGGTCGCGCCACTGGGGGGCGCCGCCCTGACGTTCCACCGGAGCGGTTGGGGCCGCCGGTACCGCGCCCTGGACGCCACCGGTCATGTCGTCGGGGAGCGCGATCACCAGGGCTTCTTCGAGCGACGCGGACCGATCAGCTGGGATGGGGTGGCCTATGACTTCGGCACCCAGAGCCAGTGGAAGGGCAGCATGGTCCTGCTCCGGTACGGCGAGGAGCTTGCACACTTCCGCGTCGACGGCTGGGGACGCAAGGTCACCATCGAGACGCCGAATGCCGCCGCCCTGCCACCCGGGCTGCTGCTCTTTGGTGCCTGGATGACCATCCTGCAGCGTCGCGACACCGCCGCCGCAGCCTCCTGACCCCGCCGCCGACCTCTAAACCCAGCCCTGTCGCGGAAGTTCCGTGAGGTCGCAAGAGGTCTTGCGACCTCACGGAACTCCTGCGACCCCGGCGTGAAAGCGCCCGAGCTACATCGGCGGGGTCTGGATCGACACGACCCACAGCGCCACGATGGCCAGCACGATGAAAGCCGCGATCGCCGCGTGCCACTTCCACGCATACGTCAGGTGGGCAATGAACTCCCGCAGGAATGCCGTGGGCGTGTAGTACGAGGCGGTCGGCGCACCGACGACCTTCCAGTCCAGTCCGGCCTTGCGCACCAGCGACGCCGTGCGCAGCACGTGATAGTTGCTCGTCGCGACGACGACCTGCTCAGGTGAGCGCGGCGCGAGCAGGTCACGCGAGAACGCCAGATTCTCCGCCGTCGTGCGCGACCGGTCCTCCAACAGCACCTCATCGACAGGAATCCCCTGCGCAACAACCCATTCCGCCATCGCCGCGGCCTCCGAGCGCCGCTCGTCCGGCCCCTGCCCACCCGAGGTCACCAACACCGGCGCACGCCCCTCCGCGGCCGCCGCCTCGAAGACCTCCAGACCGCGCCGCAGCCGACCGATGAGCAGGGGCGTCACGGCCCAGCCGCGAGAGAGTCCGCCCCCGAGCACGACCACCGCGTCGACCCCGCTGATCGGGGTGAACTTCGAGTACGTCACCGCATACGCCGTATAGGCCACGAGATGGAACCCCACGTAGGCGTAGAGGAGGAACAGCAGCCAGGCCAGTGCCGAGACCCAGGTCGGCAGGTCACGCCCGCCCACGGCATTCGGGACCCCGATCAGGAGTCCGACCACGAGCAACGAGCCCACCCCGAAAACCAGCGGCAGGAGCGTGCTGACCCGCAGCCCCTCCTTGCGGATCACGATGATCCCGTTGACGACAAGCCAGAGCGTGGCGACAAGGAGCGCGACCGGACCGAGGAAGATCACCGACAGCGCCAGCACCTGCGCGATCCCGACGTGCCCCCAGCTCTCCAACGCAATAACGGTGCCCAGCCACGCCACCGCGACGGCCGCCAGCAGCACGACCCCGTTGTAGGCCCGACCTGGCGAGCGATAGACCCGCCAACCGAACCAGAGCGCCAGCACGCCGGCAAGGCCCAAGATCCACATGGGCGTCAGGCTAGGCACCCGCGGCCCCACGGTGTGAATCCGCCACAGTTCTGCTGATAGGCGCTTTGGCGCCGCGCAGAGCTGTGAGAGCAATAGATTGAGCGCCATGGAGGGAAACACCCCGGCCGCAGCGCCCACCCCAACCGTCAGCCCGACCTTCTCGCTGGGCGACCGGCCGTTCTGGCGGCGGTCGTGGATCGTCGTGTGGGTGATCACGCTGGCACTGATGGTCGCGTTCGTCTTCTATAACGGCGGCGGCACGGTCTACTACGTGATCATGGCCTGGTTCGCGGCCATGGCGATGGAGCCAGCGGTCGCAAGATTCTCCAAGAGGATGTCCCGCGGGGCCGCGACCGGGCTGGTCATGCTGCTCATTGCGCTCTTTGTCATCGTCTTCATCGCCCTGTTCGGCAATCTCTTCGTCACCCAGTTGGTCCAGCTGATCACCGCCGTTCCCGATATGGCCGAGTCGGTGCTCAAGTTCATCAACGACAAGACCGACTCGTCCTACACCTACCCCTCGCTGCTCTCCAGCCTCGGGATCGGGGCGGACGACCTGGCGGGCTATGCCTCGACCGTCGCGTCGGGCATCTTCAGCGTGCTCTCCTCCGTGGTGTCTGGGCTTTTCGGCGCGTTCGTCCTGGTCTTCTTCGTCTTCTACATCTCGGCGAGCATGCCGCGGCTGCGCGAGTGGTTGGCCCAGCGGATGGTGCCCTCCGCGCAGGTCCCGTTCCTCACCGCATGGGATCTCAGCCAGGTCAAGGTCGGTGGCTATATCGCCGCCCGCGTCGTCCTCGCCGCCCTGAATGCCGGTTTCAGCGCCATCGCCTTCGCCCTCGTCGGCTTGCCGTATTGGCTGCCCCTCGCTCTGTGGACCGGCGTGATCGCCCAGTTCATCCCCAACGTGGGGACGTATATCTCGATCGCCCTGCCGGTGATCGTCGGCCTGACCTCGACCAACCCGATGATCGGCATCTACGTCCTGATCTGGGCGGTCCTCTACCAGCAGGTCGAGAACATCTTCGTCGAGCCGCGGATTTCCGCCCGAGCCGTCAACCTCCACCCGGCTGTCTCGTTTGCCGCCGCGCTGCTCGGGGCCCAGCTGTTCGGGATCTCCGGCGCCTTGCTCGGCGTCCCGGTCGCCGCAACGGTCATGGCGATGCTTGAGATCTACAAGCGGCGCTACCCGCTCACCGACGAGACCAAGGCGGCCGTCGCCGCCTTGGTCAACAACGACGGCACGACGGGCGCGGACATCCGCAGGGCCTCAGAGGACATCGCCGACGATGAGGCGGCCAGACCAGCCGCCCCCACCAACCCCGCCTGAGCTAGCGCCCGCGCGTCAGGTCTGGGGCGTGGCCCTCAGCGCAGCAGCGGGCCGATCCAGAACTGCGTCAGCTCCTCGTTGGGCTCGTCCTGGTGGCCGTGCTCGTTGTTGAAGGCGACGCTCGCGTCCAGCCCGCAGATGGACCGGATGGCGTTCTCGCCGCCGGGATGCTGCTGGATCCACGTGGTCAGGTCATAGACGTCGCCGTTGATCGTCGCCCAACACGACACGGCCGTCGCGTGCTCGGCAACCTGATCCAGGGTGTAGCCGGCTGGGGCGCTGGTCGACGCGGACTCCGAGGCAGTTGCGGAGGGACTCGCCGAGGTCGCGGGCTCGTCCCCGGCGCCACCCCACGCAGCCATCGCGCCGGTGTGCCCGACGATCCCCGCCAAGGTCGTCAGCCCCAGGCCGACGACCAGGGCGATCCCGCCGAGGGCCCGCACACCCCACGATGACCGGTCGGTCGCCCGCCGCTGCAGCAGCCACCACACCAACGTCACGATGAATGCCGCCGCGGTCGCCGCGGGCAACCGCTCACCCCATTCGGCGTGGTTGCGGGGCTCACCGACGCTGTGAGCCAACGCTTCCCCCGAGGACTCGGCGAGGAACGCGAACACGGCGGCAAGGAAGAGGCCCGCGAGCACGAGCGGACCGTAGGCCGCGCGCCACCTGCGCACGAACACGATCGCGAGGAGTCCGAGGGCCGACAGGGGGATGAGGACGACCACGGCGTGGACGACAAGGGGGTGCAACGGCAGACCGAAAACCTCTCCGGTCGCCGCCAGCACCGACACGGGAGCAGAAGGCATGGGCACACCCTAGATCCGTGTCCCGACAGCCCCGACCTCAGCGGGATGAGGGTCAGCCTGGTGCGCGGGTGAAGGTGCCCAGCTGCTCCTGGTCGAAGTACTCGAGCACGAGGCGGCCCGCACCGAAGATGGCCTGGGAAATCGAGCCGGGCTCGGCATTCTCGCCACTCGGCGTGAACGTAAAGGTGTCACCGTCCCAATGGGTCAGCGGCCACCGTCCGGTCGGCCCCAGGGTCAGGGTGAGCCCGTCCCCGTCCTGCACGATTGTTGCCGGGCCGAAGTAGTCGTTCGCGTAGGCACCCGCGTAGGCCGTGAGGGGCTGGGCGGGCGTCGGGCTCGCGGGCGCAGTGGCGCCGACGAGTGTCCCGAACGGCAGGGACTGGGAGGCAAAGACCGCCCGGAAGAAGGTCAGCCAGTCCTGTCGCTTCTCGCCGAACTGGGCCAGGTCCATGAAGCGACCCGCAATACCCTCGGCGACGCCCGTGGGAGCCCCGTTGGTCAGGACGATGATGCCGAGGCCGGCCTGCGGGAGCATCTTGATGATGGTGCCCGCCCCGAGGGCGAAGGCACCCGAGTGGTTGACATCGACATAGCCCCCAGCCGAGGTCGTCACGTTGAAGCCGTAGCCATAGGTGCCGACCCGGTCGCCGGTGGCCGCGTTCTGACCACTGACAATCTTGGGCGACATCGCGGCCCGCAGGGTCTCGGCAGCGATGAACTCACCGCCGTCAACCTGGCCATTGGCCAGCAGCATCGTCATCCACGTCGCCAGGTCCGTGATGCTCGAGCTGACCCCACCCGCGGGTGACTGAGCATCGGGCTGACGCTGATCGGGCGTGACGACCCAGACTCCGTCGACCTCCACGTGGCCCAGGGCTCGGTTGTCTCGCGCCTCTAGGTCGGCGTAGCGAGAGCTGGTGTCGGCCATTCCCAGTGGGCCATAGAGCTCCTGCTCGGACAGGTCGGCCCAGTCGACCCCGGCAGCCTGAGCCACCGACTCCGCGGCCGTCGTGATGTCGAAGTTGGCGTAGGCATAGGTCGAACGGAACGGCGCCAACGGGATGAGCGACAGGCGTCGGATCACCTCAGCGCGGTCGTAACCAATCTCCTCGAGCTCGTCGCCCGCATGTTCGTAGAGCCCTGAGCGGTGGGCATACATGTCCGCGATGGTCGCGTGCGAGCCGACCCACGGATCGGAGAGGGTGAACCCGGGGAGATGCTGCACCACTGGCGTGGTCCAGGAAACCGTGCCCTGATCGATCACCCGGGCGACCACCGTGGCGCCGACACACTTGGACACCGAGGCCAGCTGGAAGACCGTGTGCTCGTCGATGGGTGCCTTGGTGTCGACGCTGCGGACCCCGAATCCCTTGGCGTAGACCGTCTTCCCTTCGTGGATCACCGCGACGGCCACTCCGGGCGTGCCCACCTGCTCCATCGCCAGGGCCACCGAGTCCGGCAGATCAGCCACGGCCGCAGCGACGAACTCCGGGGTCACCGCGGCCAACGAGTCCGCAGCCGGATCATCCCGATTCACCGGCGACGACGCGCGAGCGGCGGACCCCGTGTCCATCCCGTTCGTCGTCACCGTGCATCCCGCGACCCCGGCCGCGGTCATCCCTGCCAATAGTCCCAACGCACTACGTCGCCTCATCGTCTCCTCCTTAGACACGGGCGACCAACGGCATCAGCCCACGCGGAGCAAGGCAGACGGCGTCGGCCAAATGGGTTGTAGCGCAGCGGTCAACGCTCCGCCACAGTGATACACGTCTGGCCGGCCTGGCCACACGATCTCGCCGGGCGCCATGGATTCATCGAGCTCGTTGATCCATGTCCGACGTTCGTCGATGAAATAGCGGGCCGCATGATCGAATGCCCGCTCATACCAGCGCGCCCAGTGCTCGTCACCCGTGACGGCATACAGGGTGGCAGAGGCTTGAATGGCCTCGCAGACAGGCCAATGCAGACGCAATGTCGAGACCGGCATGCCGGCGAAGTCTGTCGTATAGACCAGCCCTGGGAGGCCATCAACCGCCCAGAGATCGTCGAGAGCCTTGCGAGACAGCGCAATCGCTGACTCCAGAAGCCAGGGCTCATCGGGAGCTGCCGGTGAGGCATGCAGGTCCGCGACGAAGCGTGACCACTCCAGCAGGTGGCCGGGTGTCGCGCCATAGGGCCGGAAGGGGTGGTTGGGCTCATCCCGGTTGTAGGCAGGGACGGGCACCCACTGCGTCGTGAAGTGTTCCGGGAGAAACCAATCCAGCTCGCGGGCGGCCCCGTTGATGAGCCGGTCGGCCATCGCATAGGCCCGCTCGTGCCAGACCCTTTCGCCGCTGGCGTCGCCCATCGCCAGGAAGGCCTCGACTCCATGCATGTTGGCGTTGGCTCCGCGGTAGTCCTCTTCGTCGCTCCAGTCCCGAGCAAAGGACTCACGCAGCGTGCGGGTGGAGTCATCCCAGAAGTGGTCGATGCCTGCCACCGCCGCATCCCACAACTGCATGGCCCGCGGGTGACCCACGCGCCGGGCGCTGGACGCGGCGAGGCCCACGTGCACGTGGTCGTAGGCCTGCTTGCGGGTCGGCGTCCCCGGCTCGGTGAACCAGCCGCCGTACTCGGCGTCCCGGTGGATGCTCAGGATCGAGTCGATCCCGTGGTCGAGCAACTCACCACTACCCGGAATGCCGCGCGCCACGGCCATGGCGGCCACGTGCGTCATCCGGGCCGTGAGGAACAGCTGCGGTCGCTTCCCGGGCAGGGGTTGCCCGTCGGCGCCCAGCCACGCGAAGCCTCCCTCGGGAAGGATCGAGGCCAGGTTGAAGGCCATGACGGAGGCAAAGTCGCGGTCGAGCCACTCGTGGTGGCTCGGCAGGGTCAGCCACGTGGGCAGCGGTGCGGTCACGGCATTCATCCTGCCGCAGTGGTCAGTCCGAGGGAACGCTCAGTCAGCCGCGACTCCGTCCGGCGGGGACGGTGGTGACGGCATTCCGGAATGGCGCCCGGTCAGTGAAGGACCTGAGCAGCCGTATGGATGAGCAGGCCGGCGAGGGCGCCGACGATGGTGCCGTTGATCCGGATGAACTGCAGGTCGCGCCCCACGTGGAGCTCAATCCGCTCCGACGCCTCCTTGGCGTCCCACCGGTCGACCGTGACCGAGATGACCTCGGCCACCTCGGCGCCATATGTGTTGATGAAGAACGTCACCGCTTCGCCGAGCCGGGCTTCGAGGCGGCCGCGCCACACCTCGTCCTGCACGAGGTGTTGGCCGACGTGGAGCAGCAACTCGTCCCCTCGCCGATGGAAGTAGGAGTCCTCGTCGTCCATCGCGCGCTCCAACGCGGCCTTGAACGAATGCCACAGCCCGACGGCGGTGCCTGGCACCTGTGGGTGGGTGAGGAGCCGGGTCTTGAGTTCCTCGGCCTTGGCCATGACCTCGGGGTCGGTTTGCAGGTCGCTGGCCAGACGGCGCAGGAGATTGTCGAATGCCGCCCGCGCCGGGTGTCCGGGGTCCTCACGGATGTCGTCGATCCAGGTCAGCACCTGGCCGTAACTCCAGGTGATGACCCGGTCGTCGACCCACGGCGGCGACCACCAGGGGGCCCGCTCGCCGAGCACAGCGGCATACGTGCCGGGGTTCTCCTTGAGCCACGCCTGGAAGTGCTCCAGGGTCAGGTCAACCAGGCCCACGTGCGTGCGCTGGTCGATGACGCCTTCGAGGAGCGAGCCGGCGATGGGGGCCAGCGGCTCCTCGACGAGTCGCGGGAGGAGGAAGTCCACCACGAGTTCGCGGACCTCGTCGTCGGTGAGCCGACCCATGCCGGCGCGGGAGATCCGGACGACCTCGGTCATCACGCGCGCCCGATGCCCGGGGTTCTCGAGCCATCGCCCCACCCGGAGCCCGATCTGGGCCGCGGCCAGGCGCTCGCGAGCGTTGTCCTCGGTGAGGAAGTTCTCGGTGACGAACTCCTGGAGGTTGCGGCCGATCTCGTTCTTGCGTTTGGGGATGATCGCCGTGTGGGGGATCGGCAGGCCGAGAGGGTGACGGAACAGCGCGGTCACGGCGAACCAGTCGGCGAGCGCCCCGACCATCGCAGCCTCGGCGGCGGTGTTGACGTAGCCACCCCACGTCGTGGTCTGCGCGACCCCGAGCGTGGCGATAAAGATGACGGCAGCCAACAGGAGCAGGCCGAGGGCGACTCCGCGCATCGTGCGCAGCCGACGCCGCCGTTCGACGTCTGCCGGCGAGGCGACCAAGAGACTCATGTCGACGATCCTGCCTGAGGGGTCCCGCTCGGCGCGGGTGAGGGGCACTTCCGCCACTCCCAACGTCGCGCCGACCCGCGGTGATCCCGCGCCCCCCGCGGAAACTTCACGGGGGCGCCGGCTATAACACCCGCGCACGTGAACAACCCGCGCCCCCCGCGGAAACTTCACACCCGCGCCGGCTACAACAGCCGCGCCCGTGAACAACCCGCGCCCCCCGCGGAAACTTCACGGGGGCGCCGGCTATAACACCCGCGCACGTGAACAACCCGCGCCCCCCGCGGAAACTTCACACCCGCGCTCCCCGCGGACCGGCAGCGGGCAAACCTAGACTTGGCCGACATGCGCTTCCTCGGTGGCCTCATGCCCCAGCACGACTTGACCTACGACGACGTCTTTATGGCGCCGCGCGACTCGGACGTGGCCAGCCGGCTTGACGTGGACCTGTCCGCGGTCGACGGGTCAGGGACCACCATCCCGCTCATCGTCGCGAACATGACGGCCATCGCGGGCCGCCGGATGGCCGAGACCACCGCTCGGCGCGGCGCGCTCACGGTCATCCCCCAGGACATCCCGCTCGACGTCGTCGCCGACGTCATCTGCTGGGTCAAGTCCCGCCACCTCGTCTTCGACACCCCCGTCATGCTCACCCCCGGCGGCACCGTCGGCGAAGCCCTCATCCTGCTGCACAAGCGCGCGCACGGAGCGGCCGTCGTCGTCGAGGACGATCGACCGATCGGGATCATCACCGAAGCCGACCTCACCGGGGTCGACCGGTTCGCCCAAGTCCGCGAGGTCATGGCCACCGACGTCCTCACCCTGCCGGACAGCGTCTCGGTCGACGCGGCATTCGACGTCCTCAACACGGCTCGGCGTCGCCTCGCCCCCGTTGTCACCGCCGACGGCAGGCTCGCCGGCCTCCTCACTCGCACCGGTGCCCTGCGGGCGAGCCTCTACTCCCCCGCTGTCGACGCCCAGGGACGGTTGCGGGTCGCCGCCGCCATCGGCATCAACGGCGATGTCGCCGCCAAGGCCGCCGCCGTGCTCGACGCTGGCGCCGACGTCCTCGTCGTCGACACCGCCCACGGCCACCAGGCCAAGATGATGGCCGCCCTGCGCGCCGTCCGGGCGCTGGATCCGCAGGTCCCTGTCGTCGCCGGCAACGTCGTGACCGCCGAGGGCACCCGTGACCTTATCGACGCAGGCGCCGACATCGTCAAAGTCGGTGTCGGGCCGGGCGCGATGTGCACGACCCGCATGATGACGGCCGTGGGCCGGCCTCAGTTCTCTGCAGTCCTCGAATGCGCCTCTGCCGCAAGGGATCTCGGCAAGAACGTCTGGGCTGATGGTGGTGTCCGCCATCCCCGTGACGTCGCCCTGGCCCTGGCCGCCGGCGCATCCAACGTCATGATCGGCTCCTGGTTCGCCGGGACTCTGGAGTCGCCCGGCGATCTCTACACCGACGAGAAGGGCCGCCAGTTCAAGGAGAGCTTCGGGATGGCGTCCTCGCGCGCGGTGCGCAACCGGACCGCCCAGGACACCGCCTACGACCGCGCGCGCAAGGCGATGTTCGAGGAAGGAATCTCGTCGGCCCGCATGTATGTCGACCCCGAACGCCCCAGTGTCGAGGACGTTATCGACCAGATCATCAGCGGGCTGCGGTCCTCCTGCACCTACGCCGGAGCCCGCACCCTCGAGCAGTTCCACGAGCGGGCGCTGGTCGGCATTCAGTCGAGCGCGGGCTACGCCGAGGGGCGCCCACTGCACACCTCCTGGTAGGGCGCGGCATCATGGGCGCCATGATCTACGACGTCGGCGCCGTCCGCGCCCATTTCCCCGCCCTGGCAGCGGGGGCCGCTCACTTCGACGCGCCGGGCGGGACCCAGACCCCGGACGTGGTCGCCAAGGCCGTCGCCGACACGCTGACCGCGCCGATTGCCAACCGCGGCAGCGTCACCGCGGCCGAGCGCAAAGCCGAAGACGTCGTCCGCGAATGCCGTGCCGCTCTCGCCGATCTCCTCGGCGCCGACCCCCGCGGCGTGGTCTTCGGACGCAGCGCCACCGCCTTGACCTACGACCTGTCACGGGCGCTGGCCAAGACCTGGCAGCCCGGTGACGAGGTGATCGTCACCCGGCTTGATCACGACGCCAATATCCGTCCCTGGGTGCAGGCCGCCCACGCGGCGGGAGCCACGATCCGGTGGGCCGACTTCGACCCAGCGACCGGCACGTTGGCCGCCGAGGACGTCGCGGGGCTCATCTCCGAGCGGACCCGGCTGGTTGCCGTCACCGCCGCCTCCAACCTCATCGGCACCAAACCCCCGATCTGCAAGATCGCCCGCCTGGCCCACGAGGTGGGCGCCCTCGTCTGGGCCGACGGGGTCCACGCCACCGCCCACGAATCGGTCGACCTGCCCGCCCTCGGCGTCGATTTCTGGTCGTGCTCGCCCTACAAGTTCCTCGGGCCGCACTGCGGAGTCGTCGCCGCGGCGCCCACCCTCCTGGAGACGCTGCGCCCGGACAAGCTGCTCCCCGCCACCGACGAGGTCCCAGAGCGGTTCGAGCTCGGCACCCTCCCCTACGAACTCATGGCCGGCGCCACCGCTGCCGTCGACTTCCTCGCCGGACTCGCCGCGCCCCCCGCCGACGACGCGGGCCCACCACGGTCGCGGCGCGAGCGGATCCTCGCCTCCTTCTCCGCGCTACACGCTCACGAGCGGGCCCTGCAGACCCGCATGGAGGACGGCATTCGCGCGCTGCCCGGAGCCCGAGTCTTTTCGAATGCCGCCTCACGCACCCCGACCCTGCTGTTCACCCTCGAGGGCCACGACGACCAGGACGTGCGCGCCACCCTCGCCCAGCGCGGCATCAACGCCCCCGCCGGCTCCTTCTATGCCATCGAGTGCTCACGGCACCTCGGGCTGGGAGACACCGGAGCGATCCGCGTGGGTCTGGCCCCCTACACCGACGACACTGACGTCGACCGACTCCTGACCGCCCTCACCGACATCGCGGGCTGACCATGGTCGCCCTCCTGCCTGCCTTGCAGGCGCCGGTCGAGCCCATCGACGCCTTGCGCCGGATCGCGTTCCTCCTCGAGCGCAGCCGCGCCGGCTCCTACCGGGTCGAAGCCTTTCGCAAGGCGGCCACGACCCTCAAAGACCTCGGCCCCCAGGAGGTCGCCGACCGGGCGGCCGCGGGCACCCTCCAGGAGGTTCCTGGGATCGGGAAGTCGACGGCCGCCGTCATCGACGAAGCCGTGCGCGGCGACCTCCCGGACTATCTGGCCACGTTGCAGGACAAGACCGGCGGCCCGCTCGTCACGGGCGGGGAGGAGCTGTATGCCGCGCTGCGCGGCGACTGCCACCTGCACTCCAACTGGTCCGATGGCGGCTCACCGATCGAGGAGATGGTCCTCACCGCGATCGAGCTCGACCATGACTGGATGGTCCTGACCGACCACAGCCCCCAGCTGCGGGTCGCCAATGGGCTGTCCCCCGAGCGCCTCACCAAACAGCTCAGCCTCGTCCATGCCATCGACGCCTCGCTCGGCGACGCCTTCACCTTCTTCGCCGGCATCGAGGTCGACATCCTCGACGACGGCAGCCTCGACCAGACCCCGGAGTTGCTCGACCGACTGGACCTGGTGACGGCCTCGGTCCACTCCAAGCTGCGGATGAATGCCGCCCCCATGACCAAGCGGATGGTCGCCGCCGCCAGCAACCCGCGCGTCAATGTCCTCGGGCACTGCACCGGCCGTCTCGTCCAAGGATCCCGTGGCACGCGACCGCAGTCGGAGTTCGATGCCCGCGCCGTCTTCGAGGCCTGTGCCGCAGGCAATACCGCGGTCGAGATCAACTCGCGCCCCGAACGCCGCGACCCTCCCGAGGACCTCATCCTCTTGGCGCTCGAGCTCGGCTGCCTGTTCGCCATCGACAGCGACGCCCACGCGCCTGGCCAGCTCGACATGAAGGCCTACGGCTGCGAGCGCGCGGCCCGACTCGGCATTCCGGCTGACCGGATCATCACCACCTGGGATGCCGACCGGCTCCGTGACTGGGCCACCGCAACGTGAGCATCGAGGGTTGCTCGACAGCCCCGGATCACCGTCGCCGCAGCAGGATTCTGCGAAGACTCCGGTAATACCCTGCGCGGATCCGACATATACAGGTATGCAGCCCCTGACCAGGGAAGCCCGTTTCCGGGCCATCTACGACGCCCACTACGAAGCAGTGCTGCGCTTCGCTCGCCGTCGTTCCACCCCCGACGTCGCCGATGACGTTGTCTCCGAGACCTTTATGGTCGCGTGGCGGCGCCTCGACGCGCTGCCGGAGGCGGACGGCGAACGACTGCCCTGGCTGTACGCCGTGGCACGCAACTGCCTGCTGACGGCTCACCGCCACCACGCCCGCCAAGCGGGGATCGCCGTGCGACTGGGCAGCCAACCCAGCGGCCTCCCGGCTCAGGACACAAACACCCTCGGCGCCGTCGAGACCCGGCTGGACCTCACCTCCGCCTGGGCGTCGCTGAGCGATGCCGACCAAGAGGTCCTCGCGCTCGGCATCTTCGAGGACCTCACCTCATCCGAGGCGGCCGCGGTTCTCGGCATCAGCGCAGCCACCTATCGCGTGCGCCTGTTCCGTGCCCGCAGCCATCTCAAGTCGCACTTGCACCCGGCCGCGACGGCTACCTCGCCGGCCGACCTCAACCTTCAGGAGACGCCGTGAACACCTACCTGATCGACGAAGAGTCCGATCGGACCCTGCGCAGTTTCGACCCCGCCCCCGCGACGACCCGCGCTGACCTGCAGCGCAAGGAGGACCTGTTCGCCATGATCACCGCCACCGATCCCGCTCACAGGTCGGCGAACGACCATGTCCCGGTGCCCTTGCGCCGTCGCAAGCGCCCGGTCACCCGCTGGGCGAGCCTAGGTCTGGCCGCGGCTGGTCTAACCGCCATCGCCCTGGTCGTGCCCGGCCTGGGCAACCCCGACCAGGCGTATGCCGCGTGGAGCGCCAGCCCGACTACCGTCGATCCCGCCACGGCGGCCGCGGTCACGCAGGCCTGTCAAGAGATGACTTCCTCAGCAGTCACGGACCTGACGACCGACTTCCCCGATGCTGACTCCAGCCAGGTGACAGCACCGACCGCCGCCTTCGCGCCCGTGGCCACAGAACGCCGCGGTGACGTCGTCTCCGTGGTCCTGGCCACCCCGGAGGGGAGCGGGCCACCCTGGATCGTGCAGTGCCTGGCTGTTGTGCCGGACGGCTCGACCGAGGTTCCCTCCCTGCTCACCATGGTTCAGGCGCACTCCACGAACACCCGCCTGGGCGGCTCCGACCTGGCTCCGGCAGTCACGGGCAGCCTTATCGACGACGGTCCCGGCGGCGCGGAGAAGCGCATCCCCTACTCGACCATCGACACCGGCCTCGTGGGTGCGGATGTGGCCGAAGTGACGATCCACACGGGGACCGAGACGGTTCAGGCCACCGTCTCGGGGGGCCGGTACACCGCCTGGTGGCCGATCTCGCGTGTCGTGCCCTCTTTCGACCCCTCGGATGAGGCGGCGGCGAGGCAGGCCATGGAGTCGATGGATCCCGAGGAGAACGTGACCTATGACGTGACCCTCAAGGACGGGACGGTGCTCACTAACGTCGCCCTGGCAGATGCCGGTCCGGGTGTGGGCATGTCGGCCGTCACGGCGCCTGGGGTCCCCTGACCGCTCAGCCACCCGGGCCCCCTAAGCCAGCCCTGATCGGCCACGCCACGAGTGGGGCATCCGCGCAACCCGCGCGGGTGCCCCACTCTTTTGTCGTCCGGACCGGCAGAGTGGGAGTGGGGCCACCACGGTGCCCACGGGGGCCGGTGACCCGTCACGGGTGTTGCGAACGTCGGGGTCGCGGACATAGACAGGGTGTGAGAGCGCACATGCCACCCACCCCAGAGCAGACCCGGGAAGCCCACTTCCGCGGGCTATACGCCGAGCACTACGACGCTGTCAGCCGGTTTGTCCGCCGGCGAGGCAGCCCCAGCGACGTGGACGACATCGTCGCGGAGACCTTCCTGGTCGCCTGGCGGCGTCTCGAGGACGTCCCCACTGGTCCCGGGGAAGCCCTGCCCTGGCTCTATGCGGTCGCCCGCAATTGCCTCCTGAATGCCGCCCGCTCCCACGTGCGCCAACACTCACTCGCCGTCAAGGTGGCGGACCATGAGCCAACAGCGCTCTCGGACAGGGCTTTCGACGAAGGCGCAGCCGCGGACGACCGCGTCGACCTGGCCAACGCGTGGCGACAGCTGAGCCCAGAGGACCAGGAGGTCCTCGGGCTGGCTCTCTTTGAGGACCTGACCTCGACCGCAGCGGCCCGCGTCATCGGCACCTCGCCGTCCGCCTACCGCCTGCGCCTGTCCCGAGCGCGCCGCCGCCTGCGCGCGCTCCTCTCCCCCGCCACCGCGACGCCGCTGCACGCTGTCGCCCCCGCTGCCATCAAGGAGCTGACATGAACCCCCACATCCTCGATCCCCAGACTGATGCCCGACTGCGCACGCTCGACCTTGCCCAGACCCCCATCGACCGCGAGCGCCAAGCGGCCATGCTGGACGGCATTCTCGCCAGCACGCCCAGCCACGACCGCGCTGCGACGGCCTTCACGCCCCGACCCCGCCGCAGCGCCCTGCGGTGGACGGCCCTCGCGGGGGCCGCGGCGGCTGTCACAGTGGGTGCGCTCGTCCTGCCGGGACTGGGCGGCGACGACGCGGCCTACGCCTCGTGGACCCCGACGGCGGCCCCTGTCGCGCCAGCTGAGTTGGACAAGGTCGTCGCCGCGTGCCGCGACCAGATCGGCGGCCTAGGTGACAGCGGCGAGTTCTCCCCCGCAAAGGAGGGTTTCCGGGCCGAGGATCTCGCCGTGCGCATCGCCGAACGCCGCGGGTCGTGGGTCTTCGTCACGCTGACGGCCCCGGGATCGATGTCGTGGGTCAGCGACTGCCTGGCGGAGCTTCCCCCGGGATCGGATCAGGACCCGGGGAATGTCAGTGCGAGCCTGACCGGCGGTGGTGGCTGGGCACCGCCCCAGGGCAGCGAGCTCATCGAGGGCTCGATGTCGCAGGCCGGCCCCGACACCGGCCTGTTCGGCTCGGGGCGCCGCGAGACCGCCTCGGCAACCAACGGCCAGATCGGCCCCGACGTTGTCGGCGTCACCATCCACGCCGGTGATCTCACCGTTGAGGCGTCGGTCAAGGACGGCACGTATGCCGCCTGGTGGCCAGGTGCGGCATTCGACATGCCGGACGAGCTGCCCCCAAGTGGTCAGTGGGACGGCCCGCCGTCCCTGGTCACCTATGACCTCACCCTGCGCGATGGGACGGTCTTGAAGAATGCCACGTCGACGTATCGCGACCCCGCGACCGGCGAGGTCATCACACCCAGCGGGCCTGTGGTCTCCGAAGGCACCCTCACCTCCTGACCTCGAGCGTCGAGTGCGCTGGGACGGCGCCTCACGCCTCCCGGCGCACTCGACAGCGGCGATTTGGGGACTGGCCCGGCCCTCCCCTATGCTTTCGGAGTCCTCGACGGATCTGAGCGCTGCGGGTTGCGTGACGTTTGGGATCCGACGAAGTCGGGTCCCCATCGTCTAGCGGCCCAGGACCCCGCCCTTTCACGGCGGTAGCACGGGTTCGAATCCCGTTGGGGATACGCAAGTAGGCTTTGCATCCAGCAAGGCCCCGTAGCGCAGTTGGTTAGCGCGCCGCCCTGTCACGGCGGAGGTCGCGGGTTCGAGTCCCGTCGGGGTCGCCAGCACGACGACACCCTTCATAGGCACCGGGAGACCGGTGCCTATGTCGTTTCCTGGACCCGGCGCTGGCACACTGGCGCGCGTGGCTGCATCATCCGGCCCGGACGCCGACCCGCTCCTCCCGCTGTGGCGCGCCCTGCAGGTGTTGCGGGTGGCGACGCTGGTTTATGCCGTCGCCATCCTGGTCGCCAAGACCCCGGAGCTCCCCAGCCTCGTCGGCGCCTGGACGGTCATGGCGATCCAGATCGCGTGGTCCGGACTGGCGGTGTCCCTGTTCAGCCGGCCAGGCCCCCGTCAACGGATCGTGGGCGCAGATGTCCTGATCACAGCGCTGCTCATCGCGTCGAGCTGGCTCGTCGCGCCGCCGGCCTTCTGGGACGGTCGAGACACCCTGCCCACGCTGCTCTGGTCGGTGAATGCCGTGGTGTCCGCGGCCGTCCAGTGGGGCAACCGCGGCGGCATTCTCGTGGCGATCTTCATTGGGATCGAGTCCAATGTCGTGACAGGTGACTCACCCCATCAGGTGTGGCTCAACGCGACCATCCCCATGCTCGTCTGCATGGCCCTGGCCACCGGCACCGTGGGGCGCAGCGTGAGCCGAGCCAACACGCAACTGCGAGCGGCGGTGGAGCTGCGGGCGGCGACAGAGGAACGCGAACGCTTGGCCCGTGAAGTGCACGACGGAGCCCTGCAGGTGCTCGCGCTCGTGGCCCGACGAGGTGGCCAGATCGACCCCGCATTGGCTGAGCAGGCGCGCATCCAGGAGCGGCGCCTCCGAGACCTGCTCGCCCAACGTACCCCGGAGATCGCCGCCCGAGACGTCCCCGCAGCGGTCAAGTCCGTCGACATCGGCGCCGCGCTCGAGCCGTTGCGCGACGAGCGCACGGCCCTGTCGGCTCCCCAGCATCCCGTGATCCTTGATCGCATCGTCGCCGAGCCCCTCCTCGCCGCGACGAAGGAAGCCTGGGCCAACGCCCAGCGTCACGCGGGACCCGGCGCGCACATCTTCGTGCTGGTCGAGGACCTGCCCGATGAGGTCGTGGTGAGTGTGCGCGACGATGGGATCGGTATTGCTCCCGGGCGGCTGCGCGCCGCGGAGGACGAGGGTCGGCTCGGCGTGGTCCAGTCCATCCGCGGTCGCCTTCACGATCTCGGCGGGCAGGCCGAGCTCACCACCGGGCCGGGTGACGGCACCGAATGGGAGCTGCATGCCCCACGGCATTCCGCCGCGGCCACCGTGACCCCAGGAGACCGACGACCATGACCGACACGATCACCGTCATGGTCGTCGACGACCACCCGATGTGGCGGGATGCGGTGGCGCGGGACCTGACCGCCGCCGGGTTCGACATCGTGGCCACGGCCGAATCGGTGGCGGCGGCGGTCCCACGCGCGGCCGCGACGCGACCAGATGTCGTCCTCATGGACATGCAACTGCCCGACGGCTCCGGCATCGAAGCGACGGCCCTCGTCCTTGCACAGTCGCCCCAGTCGCACGTGCTCGTGCTCTCGGCGTCCTCCGAGCGGGACGACGTCCTGGAGGCGATCAAGGCCGGCGCGATGGGCTACCTGGTCAAGAGCGCCTCCGCAGGCGAGCTGTTCGAGGCTGTCCGAGAGACGGCGGCGGGTCGCGCGGTCTTCACGCCAGGGTTGGCGGGTCTGGTGCTCGGGGAGTTCCGACGGCTCTCGGCGACTCCGCCGGTCGCCGCGGAGTCGCCGGGGCCGGTGCTGACCCCCCGCGAGACCGAAGTCTTGCGCCTCGTCGCCAAGGGTCTGGCCGCCAAGCAGATCGCGACGCGCCTCGGGCTGTCACATCGCACGGTCGAGAACCACGTCCAGGCCACCTTGCGCAAGCTGCAGCTCGCCAACCGCGTCGAGCTGACCCGGTATGCCATCGCCGAGGGCCTTGACGCCGAGGACTGACGGGTCTGTGCCGCGTGACCATCGCACGGGCGCGGCAACTACCCACGGGCTCTGAGTAGTTACCCCCATCCCCGACGGACCGAATGCCGCGAGGCTGGCCGTATGCCCACGCCCGTCATCGACCCCGCGCTGCTCGACCAGCTGTCTCGACGGTGCAAGAGCGCCGCCACCGAGATCGACCGCCTCGGCGCCGATCTGTATGCGTTGCAGCTCGCCGTGTCGGCAGCCCCGGCAGCACCCTCCGTGCCCGCCCGACAGGCAGCGACCCAGCCCCTGAGCTCCCCGCCGGTGGCTGCCACTCAGCCGATCACTCCCGTGACCCCGCCGACCCCGGCGACCCCGGCGACCCCGGCGACCCCGGCGACCCCGGCGACCCCGGCGACCCCGGCGACTGTGCCTGCCCGGCCCGCGGCATTCGGCCCCCAGACCTTCGGGCCCCCCGCGGTCACGCAGCCCACCCAGCCCACGATGCCGGCGCCCGCCCGGCCTGCGTTCCCCCAGCCGACCGCCGCCTACGCGTATCAGCCGGTCGCCCAGCGCGAGCCCTGGTGGGAGCGCGACGGCGTGGTCAGTCGGATCCTCGCCCTCGGCGGCGTCGCCATCACCCTCATCGGCATCGTCATGCTCTTGGTCCTCGCGGCCCGAGCCGGCCTGCTGCGCCCCGAGATCCGGGTCGGTCTGGGTGGGCTCTTGGCGGTGGCGCTGGTCGGCGCCGGCCTGCACGTGCAGTCGCGCCCGGGCGGGCGCGTCGGCGGGATCGCCCTCGTCGCCACCGGCATCGTCGCCGGCTTCCTCGACGTCCTGGCCATGACGTCGCTCTATGGCTGGGTCAACGTGCCCGTCGGACTCGTCCTGGCCACCCTCGTGGCCGTCGCTGGCGTCGTCATCGCTCGGCAATGGACGTCCCCGCAACTCATGATCATCACCCAGATCGCGGCCGTCCTTACCGCGCCGATTATCACCTCCGGCGTCACGCGCACCCTGGTGGTCTTCTATCTCCTGCTCCAGATCACCGGCGCGATCCTCGAGCTCCTCGATGGCTGGTCCGTGCTCGCTCCGGTGCGCACCGTGCCCGTCGTCTTTGCCACCATGATCCTGCAGGCCATCGACCTGTCTCGGGGCGGCCCGGAGGTCGGCTGGATCAGCACGGCCAACTGGAACCTCATCATGGGCGTCGCCATCCTCGTCGTCGGGGTGGGCGCGGCCACCCTGCGCCACGGGGTTCAGCGGATCCCGGCGCTGGCAGCCCTGACCGCCGGACTGTCCGCCCTCCCGGTGTTCGTGGCGTTGGTCGGGAGCACCCGGCCGGTGGCCATCGGGGTTGGCCTGGCCCTGGCCGCCGCGCTACTTGGCGCCCGGGCCGTGGCACCCGTCGCCAGCGCGATCCGCACGGTCGACGAGGCGCTGGCGGGCATCATTCTGGCGATCGTCTGCGTGGCAGCGCGCCCGGACGACCCCACCCTGTTCGCCCTCCCGTTCCTGGCGGTGGCCATCGTCACCATGGCCCTGGCCCTGCAGGTCCGGGCGGTGTTCATCCGGGCGTATGCCGCGGCATTCGCCGGGTTTGCCGCCCTCATCGTCCTGGCAACCATCTCCCCGGCCATGCTCGCCCGCGGCACGTATGCGCTGGACGCGCTCACGTATGGCTCGGCCCTCGTGGGGCTGCTCCTCATGGTGCTCAGCGTCCTGGCCGTTGCGGTGCTGTGGGTCACCGGGCCGGCTCAGCGGATGCGCTGGCTGCTGATCGCGCCGGTCTTCTTCGCGCTGTACGGCGTGACGGCCATCTGTGTCGCCGTGCCGGTCGGGATCACCGGGGACCTCGGCGGGTTCCATGTCGGCCATCTCATCGCGACGCTCACGTGGGCCCTGACCGGGGCCGGCATTCTCGCGTTCGGGTTGGCCCGGCCGTCGTGGGCGCGGCTCTGCCTGGCGATCGGGCTGACTCTCATCGCGGCCGCCGTGGCCAAGTTGCTCACCTATGACCTGGCGTCCCTGACCGGCTTGACGCGGGCGGTGGCCTTCCTCGGGATCGGCCTGCTGCTCTTGATCGCGGGGACCCGGTATGCGCGCGTCTTCGCCGACCGCCAGGAGCCACCAGCCCCCGGGCCTGGCGCCGGCGGTCAACCCGTGGCGTACCCCTACGGAGGAGTCCCCGGTCCCGCCCCCCAACCTCCGGCTGGTCCTGCCGCCGGTGCTGCTCACCCCGGCTCCACCGGGTGAGCATGCGGCCCGTCCCGGCAATAGGAGGGGATTGTCGGGGCGGGCCGAACCTCGGGTATGCTCGCTGCGCCCGGTTACGTCTGACGTTTTCGGGGCACGGCCAGGTAGCTCAGTTGGTACGAGCGTCCGACTGAAAATCGGAAGGTCGGCGGTTCGACCCCGCCCCTGGCCACCATCCGAAACCGCAGGTCGCAGCCCATCTGACCTGCGGTTTCTCGGTTCCCAACTAGCGCCGGAGCAGACGCCCGACGAACCGTGACTGCCCGTGGATGTTCGCTCCGTGCCATGAGATATGGCTCGCGCGACAGTCGCTTGGCGATGATCCGTTCTCCACGGTGACCCGAGAACCCGCAACCTATGGAGTGCTCATCCCCCTCGCTTGGTCGCCCAGACCGTGCCGGGGTGGGGGTCGATGTCGAGCGAACATTGCATCAGTCACTGCCTCAGTTCCAGCCCAGAAGGCGTCGGGTGCTTCCGATGATGGGTTTGCCGACATTGTCCCGCTCCAGGTCCGGCTCGCGAATGGCCCGCCAGCCGGCGTCGAATCCGAACTTCGTTGCTTGGCCGGCTGGGTTATGGATCCGGTGAAGCGTCGCGGCGTCCGGGTCGTTGGCGTGTTCGACGACGTAGAGCCAGTAGTCATCGCCGGATGCCCGGTTGTCCTCCATCTGGGTCGCCGACATCCAGACGCCGAACCCGGTCCACGCACCACCAATCGACTTGATCTCGATTCGTCGGACAACATCGCCATGCTGGTTCCTTGACAGGACGTCGAACCCCGGGTTGTTGTGAAGTTGCTCTTGGGGCTCGCGGCAGCATGATCGCTCGTAGGCGAGCACGATCGCCACACCAGCCGCGTCGATAGCTGACCGTTTCGGTGCTGCATCACCCGTGTCATCGTCTCCCGGCGCGGCGTCGTACGACACGAATGACGCCATGTGGGTTCGGCGATGACCGGAGGGCTGCCTCATGCGAGCCGTGGGCTTTGACTCTCCACCGGTTCCCCGACCGTTGCCCGAGGTGGTCCCGCTCGATGGGTCACCGCCCTCTGGGGACCCGTCGGGTGACGAGGCCTCAGGATCCCGGAGGCTGGTGCTGCTGGACTGGGCTGACGATCCAACGTCAGAAGTTGCGGACTGGTCGTCGGCACTTGGCTCGACAACGGTCTCGCTGTCGATGGAGGCTCGCACCGTCGCGTCGAGATCCCGTACGCCGTAGTCGTCGAGAGCTTCCATGGCGTCCACGAGGTTGGCGGCGGCAAGGACCTCGGTGATAGAGGGGGCGAGCAAACTCGTGTCTGCGTCGGGAGCGATGCAAAGCGAGAGTTCCCGCGCGACATGTCGGCTCGGACTGTCCGACCTCACAATCAGCCGGTGATCCTCGGCGAAGTAAATGGCCTCGGCTGGGCGAGGGTCGTCGACGTGGACCTGGTGGGCGAACCGGGTCACGTACTCGACAGCCAACTCCGGCATCTCGTCGATACGGATGTGGTCGAGGCGGCTGAGGTCGACGGCCACCCCCTCGTCACGCTGAGCCTCGGCGAGTCTTTCGAGCGCCGGTCTGCGTTCGATTAGGGTTTGCGGAAGTAGCTCGGCAGGCTGGAACGCCAGCGCCTGGTCCAGTTGTGGCGTGATGACCGCTTCGGCGGGTCGGACCCCAGCGACCTCGAGTGCCCGGCAGGTCGTCTTGTCCCGGCGGATGAGGTTGTCGCGGATGAGCGGGATTGCTTCTGCAAGCCGCCGACCATCCGCGAACAGCAGCAGTGTCGGCTTCTCAAGCAAGTCGCGCGGCCCGACCGCGGACTTGATCACACCGAGCCGATCGAAGGCCGCGCCCGCCGAGCCGACAACGGCGTCAAGAAGCTCCCAGCAGCGATGGACGACTGACTTGTCCGCTTCACCGAGACGGTCGTTCCCTGCCTCACGGCTGATTGCCCGAAGAATCTGCTCGATGTGGTCCGCCGTCGGCGTCTCGTGCACGCCGACCCGGTCGTAGAACGTCTGCTGCTCTCTGGCCGTGGCAGGCAGCACATAAGCCCAGGGTCCCAGCCCTGGATTCGTCCAGAAGACCACTCCAGGGGAGACGAACTTGCCCGGTGCGATCTGGATGCAGTCGCCGTCCCGGAGCGCCGACACGAGGTGCTCCTCCTTCGCCTGGCCGAGGGTGCGGTAGACCTCCGCGTTCATCGGCTGGTTGTTGTCCGCGCAGTGGCGAAGGTGTGCGACGACCATCGCCGTTGTCGGTGAGCTTCGGACTCCGAGCCAGTCAAGGACCTTCGTCAGCCTCTGCTGATCCAGGTTCGGGAGGGCAAGTTGCAGGCCCTGGGACGCGAACAGGTACCGCTGGAAAGTGGCGTAGACCTCGGCCGGCCGGCCGCGGCGGCCGTCTGCACAAGGAAGCCAAACTGCCGAGCGGAGCTGGCTGAGCGTAGACGGAACGGAATCTTCCTCCGGCGGGTTCGGGAGAGCATCGAGGATCGCCGCGACCACCTCAGGGTCTGGTGACGCCTCTGTCTCGCCGAGACGTCGCGCTGCCTCGTTCAGGACCTGGTCATTAGGGCGGTCGGAGACGCCCAACCAGATCAAGGTGCCCCGGAGATGCTCTCCAAGTTGGCCGACATCGGCGATCGGCGCATCCGGTGCGATCAGCGAGAGCGCATGGTTCGGCAGGTGCACGTCCACGGCCGGCCGAACGACGCCGTCTTCGCACGGCACCAGGCGCAGGCGCCCGAGGTGGCCACGAATCCCGGCGAGCTCGGCACCGTGCCGATCGATGAGGCCAAGTACGGCCGTCGCCTTCTCTGGGCCGAGCCGCCCCAGATCGGCGACCTTGGCCACGTGGCGGGTGAGGTACTCAACGGCGTCGAGCTCCGTCGCACCCAATCGTCGGAGAAGGTCGGTGTAGCCCGAGACCTTCTCCGGGTGCACGACATCAGCGAGCTCAAGCACATCCTCGAAATCTGACGGGAGAGAGAGATCGGTGAGCTTGCGATACTCACCGGACGCCGATGGGAAGACGGGAAGTGCGCTGACGCGGTCACGCAGATCGGACTGGCTGACGGCCGCCCCGTGGTTTGCAAGCCAACCGAGGACCTCATCTGGCGCAACCGCGAGCGCGTCGACGTCGGCCTCGAAGATCTCGACGGCGCGCTCTGGCGTGATGTCATCACACAGCGAAATGAGCCCCGGACAAAGCGCGTCTAGTCGCCGGTCGTCGAGGATCTTCAAGCCCGGATCCAGGAGTTCGAACAAGGCTCGATCGTCGCCACGGAGTCTGGCAACTGAGGACGCGGCCGCAAAGGACCCGTCGAGACAGGGAACGATCGCAATCGTAAGGGCACCGGCATCCGGGAGGACGGACTTCCCACGGTCGTCGTAGTGGCTGAGGAGTCGGAGAGCGACCTCAACGTCGGCGGGCGACAATGCCTTGTTGTCTTCGTCGCCCCAAGGCTCAACGAGGTCGGCTGCGCGGAGTGCCTCGACCACGTGCGCCGCACCCAGCTGCTGGATCCCGTACTCGGTCCGCGTGATCTGGAGGATCTGCCTTCGGATCGATGGGCCGACAATCTTGAGGCCGAGCCTCGTGAGGAGCTCGGCCGCGCCGTACTCGACCTCATCACGTGGAACCAGCGTGCCCGCGGCGAGGGTCGCTGTGCCGTCGATGAGAAGCGCGATCGACGCGGCAGGAGCCGCGACCTTTGCGTGAGCGAAGAACGCAGAAAAGGGTGCCGGGTAGTCGTCCCTCGCGATGTCGCGGTTGATCTGCTCTGCAGCGAGGAGGTACTCCCATACGACGGCGTAGTCGAGCACCTCAGCGATGGACGCGAGATTCTCGGCGACCGTCCGAGCTGCAGTGTCGATCAGGAGATCGTTCCACTCGCCTCGAAAGCCCGAGCTGCGGAACTCCACTGTCTTGCGGTCCTGCTTGGGGAAGAAGGACCCGTTGATGTGGCCGCTCCATCCGGTGCG
>JAGOME010000005.1 GCA_017993715.1 Phycicoccus sp. | reverse complement strand
CGCGCCTCCCCCAGATCCGCGAGCGGCTGGCCCGCAGCGACCTCTACGGCGCCGCCCTCACGACTCAGGCTCTCGCGGACCAGGACACCCGCCCCGAGACCATGGCCGCCTTCCTGAACACCCTGCGGGCGGAGTACGGCGGAGCCGCCGGTTGGCTTACCAGTCAGGGCTGGACGAATGCCGCCATCGACCGACTGCGGGACCGGCTCACCACATAGCGGGCGCAGCCACAGCGGCGCGCAGGCTCACCCGAGCTGCGCGCGCAGGCTCCGCTCCTCGTCATCGGTCAGGCCGGTGGCTCGGGGTTGGTCGCGATGGTTCTCGTAGGCGAGCGCGGCCGCGAGCGTCTCGTCCAGCGGCCGCGTCCTCAGTCCAGACTGCCGGGCGGCGCTCGTGTCGAGCGTCGCGAACCAGCGCCAGTCCGGGTCATCGATCCACAGCGGCAACGACATCGGGCCCATCCAGGCGCCGACCCCCGCCGTGCTGAGGTCCGTCGCCGCCACCGGCCGGGGCACCGCGCTGCTGGACGCAACCGAGCGGGCGACGGCGAGGAACTCCTCGAGCGTGGACGTCGGGCCCGCAGCGTTGAACGTGCCCTGGGTCTGCCGCTGCGCGCAGTCCAGCGTCCACGCAGCCAAGTCCTCGACGTCGATGAGGGCGACCGGGAAGTCCAGGTCGGGCGGCACGAGGACATCGGGGCCGGTGGGATAAGCGAACCGCCAGGGGTAATAACCGCTGCGCCCGGACCAGTCCCCCGCCCCGCCGATCAGGCCGGACCGAATGATCGTCCAGCTCCGGGCGCCGGCGCGAATAGCGTCCTCGCAAGCGACCTTGGCCGCGCCGTACTGGCTCAGGTCGGCCAGGACATCGTCGGCCAAGGGCTCGAGGAGCGGCGCGTCCTCGCGCTGCTCGCGCTGGTCGAAACGCGCGTACACACTGGCAGTGGAGATCAGCACGACGTGGTGGGACGTCAGATCACGGATGGCCCGGCGTGCGTGACCGGGTTGCCGCGTGACGTCGATAACGGTGTCCCACACCTGATCCGCGAGCGGGGCGAGCGCATCGTCGTGGTCCCGGTCAACGCGGACGAGGACGGCGCCCTCAGCGACCTCCTCGCTGCCCCGGGCAACGCACGTGACGTCGTCACCACGCGCCACGGCCTGACGGGCAATCACCCGCCCGAGGAATGCCGTGCCACCGAGAATGAGGAGTCGCATGGCCGAATCCTCGCGAGAGTCGGCGTGACCCTGCAACGGCTTCCGCCCACAGCGCAACTGGCCCACCGCGCACCCATCGGCACCGCTAGCGTGGCCATGTGGCCGCCCGCACTCCTGCACCCAGCCCCGACCGACACGAGCCCCGCACCTTCGTCCCACCGGCGGCGGCCGATCGACCCGCCCATGCCCGCCGCGCCGTCCGGGTCGTGCTCGTTGATTCGATGGACCGGGTGCTCCTCTTCGAGGACTCCGATCTCGGGTTGGAGCCGGTGCTGCACTGGTGGGTCACCCCGGGAGGCGGTGTGGATCCCGGCGAATCCGACCTGCAGGCCGCGGTGCGCGAGCTCCTCGAGGAGACCGGGCTCGTGGCATTCGCGCAGGACCTCATCGGCCCCGTCGCCGCCCGCCACGTCATCCACGGCTACAGCGACCAGGTCGTCCACCAGGACGAGGTCTTCTACGTCCTGCGCACCGGCTCCTTCGACGTTGACGTCAGCGGCCATACCCAGCAGGAGCAGCAGACCGTCCACGACATCCGCTGGTGGCCGATCACCGAACTCGCGGTCACCACGGACGACGTGTGGCCGCGCAACCTGCTCGACATCCTTGCGCTCGCCGACGACGAAATCCGTTGGGGCACAGGGCCAGTCGACTTCGGCACCAGCGAAGAGTCCTCCCTCCCGGCCTGAGTCAAGTCAGGGTAATCGGGTGCCTGGAGGCGGCGCGACGCCCTCGGGCTACTTCTTCTTCGGCTCGGATCCATCGCTGGTCAGGGCCGCGATGAAGGCCTCCTGCGGGACCTCGACGGTGCCGATGTTCTTCATCCGCTTCTTGCCCTCCTTCTGCTTTTCGAGCAGCTTGCGCTTGCGCGAGATGTCGCCGCCATAGCACTTGGCCAGAACGTCCTTGCGGATGGCACGGATGTTCTCGCGGGCGATGACCCGGGCCCCGATGGCGGCCTGGATCGGCACCTCGAACTGCTGACGCGGGATGAGGTTCTTGAGCTTGCCGGCCATCATGACGCCGTATGCATAGGCCTTGTCCTTGTGGACGATCGCGCTAAACGCATCGACGGTCTGGCCCTGGAGCAAGATGTCGACCTTGACCAGATCGGCGACCTGGTCACCGTCGGGTTCGTAGTCCAGCGAGGCATAGCCGCGGGTGCGGGACTTGAGCTGGTCGAAGAAGTCGAAGACGATCTCGGCCAGCGGCAGCGTGTAGCGCATCTCCACGCGTTCCTCGGACAAGTAGTCCATCCCGCGCAGCGTCCCCCGCTTGCCCTGACAGAGCTCCATGATGGCGCCGATGAACTCGCTCGGCGCGAGGATCGTGGCGCGCACCACCGGCTCGCGCACCTCGTCGATCTTGCCGCCGGGGAACTCGCTGGGGTTGGTGACCCGGATCTCCTTGCCGTCCTCCATCGTCACGTCGTACTCGACGTTGGGTTGGGTCGAGATCAGGTCGAGTCCGAACTCGCGCTCCAGGCGCTCGCGCACGATCTCCAGGTGCAGCAGACCAAGGAAGCCACATCGGAAGCCGAAGCCCAGCGCGACCGACGTCTCTGGCTCGTAGGCCAGCGCCGCATCGTTCAGCTTGAGCTTGTCGAGCGCCTCGCGCAGGTCGGGATAGTCCGACCCGTCGATCGGGTAGAGGCCGGAGAAGACCATCGGCTTGGGGTCCCGGTAGCCGCCCAGACTCACCGTGGCGGGCTTGGCGGCATTCGTCACGGTGTCCCCGACCCGCGACTGGCGCACGTCCTTGACCCCGGTGATGAGGTAACCCACCTCGCCCACCCCCAGTCCCTTGGAGGGCACCGGCTCGGGGCTGATGACGCCGATCTCCAGCAGCTCGTGGGTCGCCTTGGTCGACATCATCGAGATCCGCTCACGCGGGTTGAGGTTGCCGTCGACGACCCGGACGTAGGTGACCACCCCGCGGTACGTGTCGTACACGGAGTCGAAGATCATGGCCCGCGCCGCGGCGTCCGGGTCACCAACCGGGTGGGGGAACTGGCGGACGATTTCGTCCAGGAGCACCTGCACGCCGGCCCCGGTCTTGCCGCTGACCTTCATGCAGGCTTCCGGCTCGACCCCGATGAGTCCCGCGAGCTCCTCGGCATACTTCTCCGGCTGGGCCGCAGGGAGGTCGATCTTGTTGAGCACCGGGATGATGTGGAGGTCGTTCTCCATGGCCAGGTAGAGGTTGGCCAGAGTCTGGGCCTCGATGCCCTGGGCGGCATCGACGAGTAGCACGGCTCCCTCGCAGGCGGCCAGGCTCCGGCTCACCTCGTAGGTGAAGTCCACGTGACCAGGCGTGTCGATCATGTTGAGCGCGTAGGTCGTCCCGTCCAGCTCCCACGGCATCCGCACGGCCTGGCTTTTGATCGTGATCCCGCGCTCACGCTCGATGTCCATCCGGTCGAGGTACTGCGCCCGCATGGCCCGGTCGTCGACGACGCCCGTGAGCTGAAGCATGCGGTCGGCCAGGGTCGACTTGCCGTGGTCAATGTGAGCGATGATGCAGAAATTGCGGATCGCCTCCGGCGGCGTCGCGTGCGGCTCAAGCGCCGTGCAGGCACGGGGGGACACGGGGTGAATTACCTCGGTGACGTCGTCGGGTCAGGGATCGGCGTCCAGTCTCCCACGAGTTGCGAATGCCGCCCGCTTCGGTGGGCCGTGGCGGTGTCGGCGCGGGTACCCGGGGAAAAGTTGCCTCCGCGGCGATGATGTCCGCGTGGACCGTCGACGTGGGCTCGTGCTGCTCATGGCCTCGGCCGCGCTGGGCTTGCTCGCCCTGGCCAGCAACGTCACGACGACCGCCCAGCTGTCCGGCGAGGCCAACGACGTGCTGGCGGCCAGACTCATCGTCAGCAAGCTGGTGAACTCCGGCACGGTCTGGGCCGGGATCGGCATCGTCGCGGGCTGGTGGGTCGGCCGCTGGACCTGGGCCATCCTCGGGGCGGTGGTGGCCAGCGAGACCGCCCTGGCCGTCCATTACGCCGTCGGGGAGGCCGTCGGCATGTACGACGACACCGTCTGGCTGTCCAATGTCCACTGGTTCATCGCGGCACTGATCGTCGGGCCGGTGCTCGGCGTGATCGGCTCCCTGGCCCGTCGGGCCGGCGCGCTCGGCACGGCTGCCGCGCTCGCGCTCCCCCTGGGAGCCCTGATCGAGCCGTTCTTGCTGGGCATGTTCACGATGGACCCGATCTTCCCCTGGCCGCAGCGCCTGGCCACCGCAGTCTGCGGCGGCATTCTGGTCGTCGCCGGCGTCGTCGGCGCCATGCTCGTTCTTCGATCTCGAGCCGGGTCGCCACGTCGGCGCCTTGAACATCCGGCAGGATGAGGGACATGTTGCAGGAGATCACGTTCACCGTCGATGCCTGCGCGGCTGTCGTGTGGGAGGTGATGACCGATGTACAGGCCTGGCCCACGTGGACCGCATCCGTGACGGCCGTCGAACGACTCGACAAGGGGCCCCTGCGGGTCGGGAGCCGCGCCCGGATCGTCCAGCCCAAGATCCCGACCGTCGTCTGGGAGGTCGGCGAGCTGGTCGAGGGCACGTCGTTCACCTGGACCTCCGGCAGTGCCCTGGCAAGGACCACCGCCGTGCACCAGGTGACACCCGACGGCGTGGACCGCTGCCACGTGCGGCTGTCAGTCGCGCAAGAAGGGCCGATTGGCTCGGTCGTCGGTCGGATGTATCGGGGCCTCACCGATCGATACCTCGCCATGGAAGCAGCGGGGCTCACCGCTCGGGCCGAATCTCGCTGATCTCCCGGGAGTTGCGGGCCCACTCCCGGTGAGGGCCTGCATGCTGGTCAGCGCGAGGTGAATGCTGCGAGCCGGGTCATCGCGTCATCAACATCGGCGGTCGCCCCAGCGAACGACAACCGGAACCACCCCGAGCCGTCCAGCGGGCTCTGCACACCGGGCCGATGGGGGGCGAAGTCCACGCCCGGGGTGACCGCTACGCCGGTGGCATCGAGCGCGTCGAGGCACCAGCGCTGCGAATCCGACGTCAGGTGCGAGATGTCCGCATAGGCATAGAAGGCACCGTCGGCCGGTGCCCACGTGCTCACGCCCAGCTCGGGCAGGCGCGCCAGGACGAGGTCTCGGTTGACGGCGTACCTCTCCACGTGACCATCCAGCTCGGCGCGGGCCGAGGCACCGAAAGCTTCGACGGCCGCGACCTGTGCGAGGGCGGGCGCGCAGATGTTGAGGTTCCCGAGCAACAACTCGACCGGGCGCACGAGGGCATCGGGCAGCACCGCCCACCCGACCCGCCACCCCGTCATCGAGTAGTACTTCGACAGGGAGCCGACGACGACCCCGCTGCGCGAGGACTCCCAGGCACACGCGGCATGGTGGCCGTAGGTGACGCCGTGGTAGATCTCATCGCTGATGAGCAGGACGTCATGCTCCTCGCACCAGCGGGCGATGGCCGCCAGCTCGGTGTCGGCGATGACCGTCCCCGTCGGGTTGGCCGGCGACGCGATGATCAGCCCCGAGGGCGGTGCCCCATTGGCCTGAGTCCAGTCCTGAAGCAGCTGCACGGTCGGTTGGAAACGGACCTCGGGTCCGCAGTCGAGCTCGACGGGCCGACAGCCCAACGCCTGCAGGGTATTGCGGTAGGCGGGATATCCGGGTCGGGTCATCAGCACCGTGTCACCGATGTCGAATGCCGCGAGGAACACTGCCGTGAAGGCCGCGGACGAGCCCGTTGTCACCGCAATGTTTGCCGGGTCGACCGCGACCCCGTAGGTGGCCCCATAGTGAACGGCGATCGTGTCGCGCAAGGCCGCCACCCCCATGGCATCGGTGTACCCAAAGGGCGCTTGCGTCGCCAAGGCCTGCGCGGCCGCCTCCCGCACTGCCCGCGGGGCGGGAGTCGAAGGCTGGCCGGCACACATGATGAGCGCATCACCGTGGGTGCGAGCCCGCAGGTTGGCGGCCTTGAGGATCTCCATCACATGGAACGGTTCGACGGCGCCGCGGCGGGAGACGGGAGTCGGGGTCACGCCCCTATCCTCGCGCGCCGCCGGGTCGCCTACGGTGTGCACCATGCCCGAGACCCTGCTCTCCCGCCTGGCCCGCGTGTGCCGCGAGGCGGCCAAGGCCTATCTGGACTCCGAGCGGCGACGATCCCGTTCCCGCGCCACCCCGACCGTCCCCGGGTCCACGCAGACTGAGCAGCGCCCCGCGGCGGCACCCGCCTCGGCGGCGAACTATCCGGGTGACTTCACCGGTCGGGTGCAACCCCTGTACGACCCCCACCCCGATGGCGCGCCTGACCCGGGCGAGATCGTCTGGACCTGGGTCCCCTACGAGGAGGACCACCGCCAGGGTAAGGACCGCCCCGTGCTCCTGGTCGGGCGGGACGGCCGATGGCTGCTCGGCCTGCAGCTGACGAGCCAGGACCACGATCGCGACACCGTCCAGGAGCGGGAGGCTGGCCGGATCTGGCTTGATATCGGCAGCGGCGCCTGGGACCCCCAGCGCCGGCCAAGTGAGGTCCGCGTCAACCGCATCATCCGGGTCGACCCCGACGGCATTCGCCGAGAGGGTGCGGTCCTGCGCGAGGAGATTTTCCTGCAGGTCGCTGTCGCCCTGCGACGCCCGGCATAACGTTCGACGCCGCGCGGGCACCCCATCGCCCCCGGGTCGGACGCAACGCGAAGGGCCGGTCACCTCGTGCGAGGTCACCGGCCCTTCGTGCGGGCGGAGCGGTCAGAGACTGGCCGCGCGCTGGCCCATCGCCGACTTCTTGTTGGCGGCCTGGTTCTTGTGGATGACGCCCTTGCTCACGGCCTTGTCGAGCTTGGTCGAGGCGACCTTAAGGGCGGCCTGCGCCTGCTCGACGTTGCCCGAATCGGCGGCCTCGCGGAACCGGCGGATCGCGGTCTTGAACTCGCTCTTGACCGCCTTGTTGCGCTCGGTCGCCGTGCGGTTGGTCTTGATCCGCTTGAGCTGGGACTTGATGTTCGCCACTGGTATTGGTGCTTTCTGTTGGTCGGTATGCCGTTAGAGGGCGGCAGTCGCGGCTCGGGACCGGGCGTGGGGCACCCGTGGTTGAGCTGCGCTGGGTGGTGCATGCGTCGCGCGCACGACCTGAGCGCGCACGCAAGGGACAAACTTACCAGCGAGAGACGGGGCCGACCAAAACGAAGCGCACGTCAGGACCCTCGGGAGCCGGTGATCGTCAAGATCGCCTTCTCGACCGCGTAGACAGGATCGCGACTCACCCCAGCCCCGAAATCTCCCCCTTTGACGGCATGGTCGGCGGCGGCCAGGGCCTGCAGGCTGCGCGCGAGCCCGTCGGGGGTCCAGCCGTGCAGGGTGCGTCGCGCCCGATCGACCTGCCACGGGGCCATGCCTAAGCCTCTGGCCAGGTCGGCGCTGCGCCCGTGACCGGCTGCCCCGACCTTGATGAGTTGACGGACCTGCTGGGCGAGCACGGCGACGATGGGCACCGGGTCCACTCCCACCGCGAGGGCGTGGCGGAGCAGACGCAGGGCCTCGGCGCCGTTGCCCGCAAGGGCTGCGTCGGCCACCCGGAAGCCGGTCGCCTCGACCTTGCCACCGTGATAGGTGAGGACCACGTCCTCATCGATCGTGCCCGTGGTGTCCTCGACGAGCTGTTGGCACGCGGCGGCCAGCTCGCGCACGTCCTTGCCCACTGCCTCCACGAGGGCATGGACCGCCTGGGGTGTCGCGCGCCGGTGCTGCCGGCGGAACTCGTTGCTCGCGAACTCGGCCTTGTCCTTGTCGCTCTTGAGGGCAGGAGCCTGGATGAGCCGACAGTGGGCGGCCTTGAGCGCGTCCAGGACCCGCTTGCCGCGCTGGCCGGACTTGTGCAAGACGAGCAGCGTGAGGTCGTCGTCATGGTCGGCCACCACAGCCGCGACGTCGTTGAGCAGGGGGTCGTCGGCCTCATCCAGGTCGTGCACGATGAGTGCCCGCGGCCCCCCGAACAGGGAGGGGCTCGCCTCGATGGCGAGCTGACCCGCGACGTAGCCGACCGGCTCGATGTGCGTCACCTCCAGATCCGGGGCGCCCACCCGGATCTCATCGAGCGTCGACGTCACCGCCCGCTCAACCAGGACCTCCTCGGGCCCCTGGATGAGGACCAGAGGTGGGACGCGTCGCGGCTCGCTCACGCGGTCAGCCTGCCACGCACCACCGACGGGCACGACCTGCACCAGGCTCTACAGTGGGGCGACGCCGATGACCTGGTCGCGCCCGCGCGCTTCCGAGGGGACTGACATGAGCACCGCACCCAGTCGCTGGGCCGCCCGCATCCTCGCGGTAGGCCTGGCTGCGGTCATGGCTGGCTCCGCCTTGTCGACAGCTCAGGCCGCCACCGGACCGCTGCGCTCTGTGTGCCACTCCACGTTCGCCGGCACGTTCACCGTCGGAGCGCAGGTCGATCTGCCGGCCCTCACCACGCCTCCCACGCCCGCCGTCGCGGCGGCATCCTCGGGCGGCACGGGCAAAGCCGTCATCACGTTGCCGGCCTCGTTGGGCGACGACGTACGGCGGTTCGCTGATCCGACGATGCGCATCACTGGCCAGGTCTTCGGACAGGTCCGCGAGGGCATCGGACCCGAAGGCAGCCTGGTCAAGGAGCTCGTGTGGGAGGCCTCGGGCAGCGGATCCGTCGGAGCCGCAGGCGACATCAGGGTCCCGCTCGCGTTGACGACGGAAAGTACCTTTACGCCGCTCGTCGCAGGACCGCACACCTTGTCCCTCGGCACCGTGGTCCTGCGCCTGAACAACGCCGCCTTTGAAGCACCGCTCGATATCGTCTGTGTGACCGACCCCAGCCAGGACATCACCATCGAGGTGTTCGAGGTGACCGGGCCGCCCGTCGCCACCCCCGCCGAGCGCGCACCGATCTCTCCTGTCGAACCAGCTGGCACCGAGGGGACGTCCTCGGCATCGGCCCCGACGCCCGCGGGTTCGCCTCCCACCGTGGTCCAGACCGACTGGGCGATCCCTCCTCTCGGCTGGCCGCCACACCCGGCCTCCACCACTGCGGCTGTCCTCACACCCCCGAGCCTCGCGGTCCAGGCTCCAGCCCGAATCAGCGTCCGCTCCGCTGCCGGTGGCCTCATCGTGGATGCTCCGATGGCACCATCGATGGCTGATGCCGACGGAATATGGTCTCCCCCGGCCGACCTCGTCGGGTGGTATGCCGCGCCGGGCTGGGTGGCACCTGGAGCCACCGGCACCGCCGTTCTCGCCGGGCATGTCGGGGCCGCGGACTCTGGGCCCGGGGTCTTCGCGCGGCTCCCGCAGGCCCAGCCCGGCGACACCATCGATATCACCACCGTCTCCGGGACCGTGCGCCAGTACGTCGTGACGCGATCGGACCCGGTCAGCAAGGAGCAGGTCCCTCAGGACGCCAGCATCTGGGCGCCGGCCACGACCTCTGAACTGCGGCTGATCACGTGTGACCCGCAGACCCCGCTTGTGTCGGGACACTTCCTGGGCAACTGGGTGGTGTGGGCCCGGCCTGCCTGAACGCACGTGCCGGCGCCCGCCGCGCTCCTGCCGGCGCCCGCCGGGGCCGGCACCTCGCGCGGAGCCTTAGTCCTCGGCGGTGAGGTGCAGATCCAAGGCGAGCAGACGGGCTGCGACGATCTCTGGTGGCAACTCCAGCTGATCGGCGATCTCGTCGAGAGTGGCCCCCACCTCAATCCCATCACGCAGTTCCTCGTCCTGCTCGGTCGTCCAGGCGTGGCCCTGCACCACGGCGGTCCGCGAGGACGACGCGACAGGGGGTGGGTCGGCGACCGGGAGAAGCGGGTCGGGTCGGGTCGTCACGGCCGCCACAGGTCGGCGTGCTCCCCCTGAGGTTGTCGCCCTGCCGGCCCCCCGCTTGGCTGGAGCCGCCACGGGCACCGGCGGTGCGGCATTCGCATCGAGTCGGCGCAACGCACCCAGGACCAGATCGCGATCCGTTGTCGGCCAAAACGGGGGCAGCGAACGCTGCAGGAATCCCGCGTATCTGGCCGTCGTCATCCGCGAGTCCAGGAAGGCCACCACGCCTCGGTCATCCCCGCGTCGGATCAGCCGCCCCGCGCCTTGAGCCAACCGCAACGCCGCGTGGGTCGCGGACACCGCCATGAAGCCGTTGCCGCCGCGCTGCTGGATCGCCTGGGTGCGCGCTGAGGCGAGCGGGTCGTCGGGCCGGGGAAACGGGATCCGGTCGATGAGCACGAGCTGGCAGGCCGAGCCGGGCACATCCACCCCTTGCCAGAGGCTCAGCGTGCCAAACAGGCACGTGCGCGGATCGGTCGCGAACTGCCGCACGAGCGTGCCGATCTGGTCCTCCCCCTGGCAGAGGACTGCGAGATCCCCCGCATCTCCGGACTTCTCCAGGCGGGCGCGCAGCTCGTCGGTCGCGGCCCGGGCCGCCCTCATCGACGAAAACAACCCGAGAGTGCGCCCACCGGCGGCGCGCACCAGGGCCTCGATCTCGTCCATCACCAGGGGGCTCGTGCCGTCCCGACCGGGTGCCGGCAGATGGGTGGCCACGTAGGCGATCCCTTGTGAGGGGTAGTCGAAGGGGCTGCCCACGTCCAGGCCGTGCCACGTCGGAGACCCCTCGCCGCGCAGCCCGATCGTGCCCGCGACAGCGTCGAAGGTGCCACCGAGCTCGAGGGTCGCTGACGTCAGGACGACGGTCCGCTCGCTAAAGACTTTGTCGCGGACCAACAAGGCCACGCTCATGGGCGCCACCCGCAGCACACTGCCCCGTCGCTCGTCATGGCTGACCCAGAGCACGTCGAGCTCACGCTCCTCCAAGACCCGCGCGGCGACCTCGTGCATCTCCTCGATCGCCGCCAGCGCCACCTGGGCGGCCCCGTCCGCGGGCTGGTCCTTGGTCGGCTTGAGGTCGGTCAGGGCCTGGCGGGTTGTGTCCCGGACGCGGGCCAGCGCCAGGGCGAGGGTGTCGGGGAGGCCAGCGGTGAGGCGGCCTTCGGGGATCGGCGCGAGGGCGTCGGCGAGGAGCACCCCCGCCTCGTCCACGTCGTCACTGGAGTCCGCCTTGCGGGCCCGCTTGGCCGCCGTCGCGACCATGCCGGGGCTGATCTCGTCCGTGATCGTGGCGGTGACCCGGTCGACCAGTTCGTGCGCCTCATCGACGATGAGGAGATCGTGCTCGGGGAGCATCTGACGGCCCTCAAACGCGTCGATCGCCATAAAGGAGTGGTTGGTGACGACCACGTCGACGTCCTTGGCGTGCGCCCGGGACCGCTCGACGAAGCACTCCCCGAACTCTGGGCACTTGCTCCCGAGGCACTCGTGGGCACTGACCGAGACCTGCCGCCAGGCCCGTTCGGAGACACCGGGCACGAGTTCGTCGCGATCACCGGAGTCCGTCTCGTCCGCCCACGCGCGAAGCCGGACGACCTCCTGGCCTAGCCGGCCGGCCTGGGCATCGACGGTGCCGACGGACAGCAGGCTGCTCTCATCCTCGTCCGGGAAGCCGCCGGCCAGCTTGTGAACACAGACGTAGTTGCGCCGCCCCTTGATCATCGCGAAGGTCGGGCGCCGCTCAAGCAGCGGCTCGAGGGCATCGGCCAGCCGGGGCAGGTCTCGATCGATGATCTGGGCCTGCAGGGCGAGCGTGGCGGTCGCGACCACGGCGCACTGGCCCGACACGGTCGCGTGCTGGATTGCCGGCACCAGGTAGGCCAGGGATTTGCCGGTGCCAGTCCCGGCCTGAACCAGCAGGTGATCCCCGGTGTCGATGGCGTCGGCTATGGACTGCGCCATGGTGACCTGCCCGGGACGTTCTTGTCCTCCCACGCCGGCAACGGCCGCGTGCAGTAGCTCATCGAGGGTCGGGCGAGGCACGTGGAGACTGTATGCCGCGCTCTGGGGGACGGCGGCATTCATCCCCAGGGCGGGTTCAAGCACCCGTCCCCCACCCTCGCTTGATGCTTATTGCGCAACTGTGTGCGCGATAAGCGACAAATGCTCGCCAATCGGGTCCCAGAAGTGCCAGACTCCGTGGTGTGACCCCCACCGCCGAGGGCGCCAGCACGCCCACGTTCCCGACCGACCTCGAGATCGCCGAAGCCGCCGACCTCACGCCCATCCTCACCTTGGCTCACGACGCGCTCGGGGTAGAGGCTGACCATCTCGTGCCCTATGGCCATCACAAGGCCAAGGTGGCACTGGACTACATCGATGGTTTGGTCGACCGAGAGCCGGGCACGCTGATCCTGGTCTCGGCCATCTCCCCCACGCCCGCCGGCGAGGGCAAGACGACGACCTCGGTCGGGCTCGCTGACGGGCTGTCCAGGTTGGGCAAGAATGCCGTCGTCGCATTGCGGGAGCCCTCGATGGGCCCGGTCTTCGGCATGAAGGGTGGCGCCGCAGGAGGCGGCTACAGCCAGGTCGTGCCGATGATCGATATCAACCTCAACTTCACGGGGGACTTCGCGGCAATTGCCGCGGCTAACAACCTGCTCGCGGCGCTCATCGACAACCACATCCATCACGGCAACGCCCTGAACATCGACGCCCGCACAATCTCCTGGAAGCGCGTGGTCGACCTCAACGACCGAGCCCTGCGGCAGATCGTCGTTGCCCTGGGCGGGGTGGCCAATGGGTTCCCGCGCGAGGACGGGTTCGACATCGTCGTGGCCTCCGAGGTCATGGCGATCCTCTGCCTGGCGACCTCGATCCCCGATCTCAAAGAACGCCTGGGCAACATCGTCATCGGCTACACCCGCGACAAGAAGCCGGTCACGGCTCGAGAGCTCAAGGCCAACGGCGCCATGACGGTCATCCTGCGCGATGCGTTGGCGCCCAACCTTGTGCAGACTCTCGAGCACACGCCGGCAATGATCCACGGCGGACCGTTCGCGAATATCGCCCATGGCTGCAACTCGGTCATCGCCACCAAGACCGCCCTGCAGCTCGCGGACTACGTCGTCACCGAGGCCGGGTTCGGCGCGGACCTCGGGGCCGAGAAGTTCATCGACATCAAGTGTCGCGCCGCAGGTCTGCACCCGGAGGTCGTCGTCATCGTCGCGACGATTCGCGCCCTGAAGTACCACGGCGGCGTAGCCGTGGCCGACCTCAAGACCGAGGACCTGGCTGCCCTCGATCGCGGGATGGCCAACCTCACCCGACACATCAACAATGTGCGGGACGTCTACGGCCTGACTCCGGTCGTCGCGATCAACCGGTTCCCAAGCGACACCGACGCCGAGGTCGAGCGGCTTGTGGAGTTGACGCGGACCAAGGGCGTGCGGGCGTATGCCGCGACCCACTTCGTCGACGGTGGCGCCGGCGCGCTCCCCCTGGCCCGAGGGGTCCTGGAGGCCATCGAGGAGGGTCGCAGCGCGATGCGGTTCGTCTATGAGGACGACGCGACCCTGATGGACAAGGCCAAGGCTGTGGCCACCCAGGTATACGGCGCCGCCGAGGTCACCTTCGACACCAAGGCGCGCAAACGGATCGAGCAGATCGAGGCCGACGGCTACGGTCACTTGCCGATCTGCATGGCCAAGACCCAGTCGTCGTTCTCGACCGACCCGACGCTGCGCGGCGCTCCGACCGGTCACATCGTCAACGTCCGCGAGGTCCGCCTCAACGCGGGTGCGGGTTTCGTCGTCATGGTCACCGGCGACATCATGACGATGCCTGGCCTGCCCAAGGTGCCGGCTAGCGATTTCATCGATATCGACGAGCACGGGACAGTGGTCGGCCTGAGCTGACGACCCGGGTTAGAGCTGGTAGCAGACCCCTGTCAGCTCCTCACTGCGTTCCCAGAGGCGCTCGGCAAGCCCCGCGTCCTGGGCGAATGCCGACATCGCCGCCGGCCCGATGGGTCCGCGTGACTCACCCAGGCGCTGCGGCCCCGTGTAGGAGCCCGGCGGCGCCGTCGTCGCGGCATACAGGACCGCCTGCGCCGCCGATTCGGGACCGGGCAGCACCAGGCGCAGGAGCGCAGGCCCCAGGGTGCGCACGACCCACAGGGAGCCGATCCCGTCCGGGCTGACGAAGAGGTTGGTGTTGGCCACGCCAGGGTGAGCCGCGGTCGAGGTCAGCGGGAGGCCCGCCGCGCCGGCCCGCCGCTGCAACTCCAGCGCAAACAAGAGGTTCGCCAGCTTGGACTGTCCGTAGGACGTCGAAGGGCTGTATCCGGCGACAGGGTTGGCCTGGACGACGTCCCCATTGCCCTGCCGATGGGCGAGCGACGACACCGTCGTCACCCGAGCCGCGGGCGCCTCCAGCAGGCGCGGGAGCAGGAGTCCGGTGAGCGCGAAATGGCCGAGGTGATTGGTCCCAAACTGCAGCTCCCAACCGTCGGCGGTCAACTGGCGCCGAGGGGGTGCCATCACGCCAGCATTGTTGACCAGCAGGTCTAACGGCGCGTCCTCACGCGCGGCGAACGCTCGCACGGAGTCCAGGGACGCCAGATCGAGCTCGGCCACCTGGACCCGGCCGTCGAGTGAGGCCGCTGCAGCCTCGCCCTTGGCTCGATCGCGGACGGCGAGAGTCACCTCCGCTCCATGCGCGGCCAGCGCCCGGGCCGTCTCCAGCCCGATCCCGGAGTTGGCCCCAGTGACCACGGCTCGGGTCCCGCTCAAGTCGCCGATCTGCGTGGTGGACCATTGCATAGTCGGTCAGTATGCCGAATCCCGACCCCGCGCAGCGCCCGGCGACCGGCGGCGGCAGGCTCCGCTCGACGGGCCGTTCGGCGGACCTCAGCGGTTGGCCGGCTCACAGAGGCCGGCGCTTAGGGGCTGCACGTGATGGTGGGCTCGCCCCACCCGCCATCCATGGCGGTGCCCCCCACGGCCCGACCTGCTGCGTGTTCTGGCGCCTGGTGCCCGCCGATCACCCCTCGCGATCACCCCGCAGGCAGATGAGATGGGCCACGAGGGCGGTCCACCCGGTCTGGTGGCTGGCACCAAGCCCGATGCCGGTGTCGGCGTGGAAGTACTCCGAGAACGTCGGGTGGTCCCACAGCGGGCCGTCCGGATAGGTGGCCGGGGCACTCGGGCGCCGACCATCGCGGGCCGGCCGGAACAGGGCGATGAGCCGGTCGTCGAGCAGGTCGGCTGCCTGCGCCAGCCCCATCACCGTGCCGGAACCGGTCGGCACCTCGAGCTCAATGTCATGGCCGGAGCCCTCGGCGTACCGGCGCAGCGCCGACACGATCAGCGTGTTCACCGGGAACCAGACCGGTCCGCGCCAGTTCGAGTTGCCCCCGAACATCCGGGTCGTGCCTTCGCCGGGGTCATAGCGGATCGGCAGGGTCTGCCCCGCGACCACGATGTCAGCTCCGGCGCGATAGGCCGCCGACAGCGAGCGCACCCCACAGGGCGAGAGGAACTCGTCCTGGTCGAAGAGTCGGCGCAAGATGCGCAGGAGCCGATCACGAGGGATGGGCGTGAGCGATGTGTAGGTCGCGCTCGCGGTCGCCTCGTGCACCAACGACTCGGTGAGCTCCGGGCGATGGCGTTGGAGCCAGCGCAGTCGCGCGGTGACGTCCGGCAGCTCGTCGGTGACCCAGTCCGGGCTGTTCGCGACTGCGATGAGGGGCAGCAACCCCACCAGGGATCGCACCCGCACTGGGTGCGAGCGGCCCTGGTGGTCGACCAGGACGTCGTAAAAGAAGCCGTCGTCCTCATCCCAGAGGGCCACCTGATCGGTGCCGAACGACTCCAGGGCCTCGGCGATGGCAAAGAAGTGCTCCAGGAACGTCGACGCGAGCCCGTCCCAGGCCCGATCCAGGCGGCTCAGCTCGAGGACGATCTGCAGCAGGTTGAGGCAGAAGAAGGCCATCCAGCTCGTCGCATCGGACTGCTCCAGACGGAACCCGTCGGGGACCCGGGAGCGGTCGAATACCGAGATGTTGTCCATCCCGAGGAAGCCACCCTCGAACAGATTCGAGCCGTCGGCGTCCTTGCGGTTGAGCCACCAGGCGAAGTTGAGCAGGAGCTTGGTGGTGATCCGGATGAGGAATGCCGCGTCCCGGTGGCCGTCGAGCTGGTAGACCTGCCAGGCGGCCCAGGCGTGCACGGGCGGATTGACGTCGGAGAAGGCCCACTCGTAGGCCGGCAATTGTCCGTTGGGATGCTGCGCCCGCTCGCGGCACATCAACAGCAGCTGGTTCTTGGCGAAGGTCGGATCAATATGCGCGAACGTCACGCAGTGGAAGGCCAGGTCCCAGCTGGCGAACCACGGGTACTCCCACTCATCGGGCATGGAGATGACATCGGAAAGCGCCAGTGATCGCCACGACGTGTTGCGACCCAACGGTTCCGGCGCCCGGCGGCCGGCTGGCGGGGGCGGCCCGGCGGGGTCGCCGTCGAGCCATTCCTGCACCCGGTATCGGTACAGCTGCTTGCTCCAGCACAGTCCGGCGAAGGCCCGTCTCGCGGTGAGCCGGTCGACGCCGTCCGTCGCGGTGGGGATCACCGCGTTGTAGAACTCATCGGCCTCGGCCTGACGATCCGCCAGGATGACCTCGAATGCCGTGCCGAACGGCTCGGAGACCTGGGTATCTGCGCGGAGCCGCAGACGGACCCGGACCGTGGCTCCGGGTGCCACGCTGTCGAAGCGATAGCGCAAGGCGACCTTGGTCCCCGTCTGGGCCGGGTTCAGGCCCGCGCGGTCCTCGTGGACGATCGCGCGATCCACCCCGTCCTTGGGAAACGGCGAAGGGTCATCCCCGGCCGGCGTACCGAAGACGGCGGATGCATGGGTTTCGTTGTCGCAGAACAGAAGCTCCGGGTCTCCTTCGGCGATGAGGACCTGGCGACCGAGGTATCCGTGCCAGGCCTGGACGACGACCGTCCCGGCCGCAATCGTGTCGCGGTCCGCCACGCGGACCAGGGCGGGCCGACGATCGTCACGCCCCCACGACCACGTGTTGCGGAACCACAGCTGTGGCACGAGGTCCACGGGAGCAGCGTCCGGCCCGTGGTTGGTGGCCTCGATCACGATGAGCAGGTCGTCCGGAGCGGCCTTGGCGTGCGTGGTCACGATGTCGAAGAAGCGGTTGTCGTGCAGGACGCCGGTGTCAGCGAGCTCGAACTCGGACTGGTCGAGGGGGCGCAGGACGTTGCCCTCGCGCAGTGCTGCATACGGGAAGGCCGCCTGGGGATACCGGTAGAGGTGCTGCGCCCAGGAATGCGTCGGGGTGGCGTCCAGATGCCACCAGTACTCCTTGACGTCCTCCCCGTGGTTGCCTTCGGCGTTGGTCAGGCCGAACAGCCGCTCCTTGAGTCGATCGTCGCTGCGATTCCACAACGCGACGGCAAGGTTGAGGAACCCGAACCGGTCACAGATCCCGGCGATGCCGTCCTCCCCCCACCGGTACGCCCTGGCATGGGCGTGGTTGAACGGGAAGAACGACCAGGCGTCGCCGTCGGCGGAGTAGTCCTCGCGGACGGTCCCCCACTGCCGCGCGCTCACATAGGGCCCCCAGAAGCGCCACGGGTCGCCATCACCGGGAGACTCGCTCAACCGCTCATGCTCCTGCGAGGTCGCGCCCATCCCGTGAGGATAGGCGCGATGTCCTCTCTGACCCCGCCTCGACCCAAAGACCGGGGCAGCCCACGTGGACCTCAAGAATGGTGGACTCGCCCCGCAATTCAGCAACCCGAACGGATATAGAGGACGAGTGCAGCCCGTCGTGGCAAGCGTCGCCGCACGAGATTCAGCCGATTAGTCAAGATCTGCGGATTCTCCGGGGATCGCCTTCAGCAGGCGCGAGAAATCCTCATTCCAGAGTTTCGTGCACTATTTTCCAATTGGGCGTGTTGTCCACAAGGAAGAATTGGGTCACAGTGCCGCCATGCCGAAAAAGTACGACGCCACAACCCGCGCCCACGCGGTTCAATTGGTGCGTCAAGGGCGAGCTGCACATCGCAGCGAATGGAGCGCCATCACCACCGTGGCCGCCGAGCTCGGTCTCAACCCCGAGACCTTGCGCACGTGGCTGCGGGCCGATGATGTCGCCGCCCTAGGACAAACCACCCTGAGCGCGGAAGCCGCCCAAGAGATCCGAGCGCTGCGACGCCGAAACCAGAAGCTCCAGGAACGCATCGAGATCCTCTCGGCGGCCTCGGATTTTTTTCCCGCGGGAGGGCGACCCGCTGACCGGACCGTGACCACGCAACAGGTGCTCACGTTCATCGATGCCAACAAGGAACGTTTCGGGATCGCCCCGATCTGCCACGTGCTGACCGAGCACGGAGTCAAGGTCGCCCCCCGGACGTATCACGCCTGGGCCGCCCGGCCCCCCTCGCCGCGCTCGCTCTCGGATGCTCGGTACACGCAGATTCTCGGGCAGTACTACGAACCGGACGAGCAGGGCCGGCTTTCCCCCGAGGCCGCCTTCGGCTCGGCGCGAATGTGGGCGCACCTTAAGGAGCTGGGGTACCCGATCGGCAAGTCGACCGTCGAGCGACTCATGCGCACCAACGGGTGGCGCGGCCGGCGCGGTCGGCGGCGTCGGCACCGACGCGCAGCGGCGTCGGCGGCTGGCCCAGAGCCCAGTGCTCAGGCGGGCCCGATGGAGTCTGCACAGATCCCCGCATCGCCCTAGCCGGGCGTGCCCACCTCGGCGCGATGCACGACCGGTCGGCGAACTCTCCCGCCGACCCCTGCGAGGATGGACTCAATGCCAACCCCCGCCTCGTCATCCCGATCTGTTGGGCTCGTCCCCGACCTGGGCTCCAACGACCCCGATGCCGTCTACGCGGCATTCGTGGAGTGGGTTACTCACCAGGGGCTCGACCTCTATCCCCACCAGGACGAGGCAATCCTGGAGCTGCTCTCGGGCAGTCATGTGGTTCTGGCCACGCCCACGGGATCCGGCAAGTCGCTCGTCGCGACCGCAGCCCACCTCATCGCCCAGGCGTCCGGTCAGGTCAGCTTCTACACCGCGCCGATCAAGGCCCTGGTCAACGAGAAGTTCTTCGCTCTCGTCGAGGCCTTCGGCGCCGCAGACGTCGGGCTGCTGACGGGCGACGCCGCCGTCAACGCCGATGCACCCATCATCTGTTGCACAGCCGAGGTGCTGGCCAACATCGCGCTGCGCGAGGGGGCGCAGGCCGATGTGGGCCTGGTCATCATGGACGAGTTCCACTACTACGCAGACCCCCAACGCGGGTGGGCGTGGCAGGTGCCGCTCCTGGAGCTCCCGCAGGCCCAGTTCCTCTTAATGTCCGCGACCCTCGGCGATGTCAGCGCCATCGCGACGGACCTCACCAGGCGCACCCGTCGCCTCGTGGCCGAAGTGACCGCCACTCAGCGGCCGGTCCCCCTGACCTGGCAGTGGTCGGTCGAGCCGATGCAGGAGGTGGTCGAGGAGATCATCGCGACCCGTCGGGCTCCGGTCTACGTCGTCCACCCATCCCAGGCCGCCGCAGCCGAACACGCCCAGTCATTGCGGACCCTGACCGTCCTCACGCCCGCCGAGAAGGACGACGTCGCACGCCGACTGGCGGGAGTTCGCTTCGCTGCGGGCTTCGGACGCACCCTGGTTGCGTTGCTACGCAGGGGTATTGGCGTCCACCATGCCGGAATGCTGCCTCGCTACCGTCGCGTAGTCGAGCAACTGGCGCAGGCGGGCCTGCTCAAGGTCATTGCGGGGACGGACACGTTGGGCGTGGGCATCAACGTGCCCATCAGGACCGTGCTGTTCACTCAACTGGTCAAGTTCGATGGCCAGCGCGAACGTGTTTTCAAAGCGCGGGAGTTCCACCAGATCGCTGGCCGCGCCGGCCGCGCCGGGTTCGACACCAGCGGCGAGATCGTCGTGCAGGCCCCCGACCACCTCATCGAGAATGCCCGGCGGCTGGCCAAGGCGGGGGATGACCCGGTCAAGATCAAGCGGGTTCAGCGGGTCAAGCCGGAGCCAGGCACGGTTGTGTGGACCGAGCAGACCTTCGACAAACTCGTCTCCGCATCCCCGGAGTCACTCCAGAGCCGGATGCGGATCGACAATGCGATGATCCTCAACCTCGTCGCCCGGCCCGGTGATCCCGTCGCCGCATTGAGCGCGCTCATCCGGCACAGCCATGAGACCCCGGCGGGCCAGGCCAGGCTCGCGCGGCGAGCGATCCGGCTTGGGCGCAGCCTGCTGGACTCCGGGGTGCTCGTGCGCCTCGCGACGCCAGGGCCCGATGGTCGCAGGGTGGACTTGGCCGTGGATCTGCCGGAGGACTTCGCGCTGAACCAGCCGCTCGCGCACTTCGCGCTCGCGGCGCTGGAGCTGCTGGACGCGGACAGTCCCGAGCACTACCTCGACGTCGTCTCGGTCGTCGAGTCCGTTCTGGACGACCCCCGTCCGGTGCTCATGGCTCAGCAGTGGGCGGCCCGGGGCGAGGCTGTCGCGCAGATGAAGGCTGACGGCATCGAGTACGAGGAACGCGTCGAGCTCCTCGAGGACGTCAGCTGGCCCAAGCCCCTTGGCGAGTTGCTGGAGGCGGCATTCGAGCAGTACCGGAGGGCGCATCCGTGGCTGCCCGACGACGCGCTGTCCGCCAAATCCGTGGTGCGCCAGATGTGGGAGCAGGCGATGAGCTTCACCGACCTCATCGGCCGCTACGGACTCAGCCGATCCGAAGGCGTCGTGCTGCGCTATCTCAGTGACGCCTACCGCACGCTGCGCCAAACGGTTCCGGAATCGCATCAGTCAGCCGGCTTCGACGAGCTCGTCGACTGGCTCGGGGAGACCGTGCGGCAAACCGACTCCAGCCTCGTCGACGAGTGGGAGGCCCTGGGCGACCCCGACCATGCTCGCCGCGAAGTTGTCGATGACGATGCTCCGCGCCCACCCCGACCGCTCACCGCCAATGACACGGTGTTCCGCACCCTGATCCGCAAGGCCATGTGGCGCACGGTCGAGCTCGTGGCCCGTGATGATGTCCCGGCGCTCAATGCCGCAGAGGCCGCTCGCGCGAACCTCACGGATCCGCCTCGCCAGGTGATCATGAAGGCTGCCGCGTGGGACGACGCGCTCGAGGACTACTTCGCCGAGCACGCCACCGTCGGCTTGGACGCCGATGCCCGCGGACCCCAGCTCTTCACGATTCTCGATCACCCTGACGGTGGGCGGCACTGGTTGGTCCGGCAGACGCTGGCCGACCCGGCAGCCGATCACGACTGGGTCATCGAGGCCGACGTCGACCTCGACGCCAGCGACGAGATCGGCGAGCTCGTGTTGCACACCAGCGCACTGCGACGACTCTGACGGCCGCTCACCTGGACCGGGTCTCAGCGTGCGCCGGGGTCCGCGTGACGATCCAGGCGGCGGCTCATCGTGATGTCATCACGGTCGTCACCCGGAGCCACCCTGATGGCGCCGACGATCCGACCCACCTCCAAATAGCCGACCGAGGCGTAGAACGCTTCCGTGCCGTAGCCGCCGCGGACCCCTAGGGAGATGATCTCCACCCCATCGCTGCGAGCGACGTCGTGGACCCCGTGCATCAGGTGGCGGCCTAGTCCGGATCGCTGGCGGGCAGGGTCGACCATGACCCGGTACACCCAGCGTCCATGTGCGAGCAAGACATTGCGGACCTGTTCGAGGAAGGCCATGGCGACGATCTCGGCGTCGATGCGCACAAGCACGGCAACGGTGTATCCCGCGCGCATGGAATCCTCGTGAGCCCGCAGAGCCGTCTCGATGTCGGCGCGAGCCGCCCCAGGCACGAACCCCACCGCCCCGCCCGCCTCGGTCACCGCGGACCACAGGTCAAGGACGCGCTCGCGATCCTGTGCGGTGAATCCGGATCGGCGTACCGCCTGCACGGTGCCGGTCATCAATCCTCGACCCAAAGGCAGAAGGGATGCCCCTCCGGGTCGAGCATGACCCGAACGTCGTCCTGCGGCTGGTGCTCGGCACGTCGCGCACCACATGCCAGCGCATGAAGCATCCCGGCCTGGAGATCGTCGACCCGGATCTCCAGGTGCGCCTGCATATGTTGGTCTGCAGCCCTGGCCGGCCACACCGGCGCCACCTGATCCGGCTCGAGCTGGATGGCCAGGCTCCAGCCGTTGGTCTCGCGCAACGCGATCCAGTCGTCACCCGGGTCCAGGTCTGGGGCCACGGAGATCCCGAGCAGCTCCCCGTAGAACCGGGCCAGCCCGACCGGGTCACGTGCGCCCAGTGTGACGGTCGAGATCTCCGCACCCGTCTCGTGCTCGCGTCGCCAGTCGCGCAGCCCCACCGCATCATGACGCCAGAAGACGTCGGGATAGACAAATCGTCCGCGCATCCAGGGCTCATAGGCCTCGCAGCGCACCCATTGGAAGGCAGATTCAGGGATGGCTGTCGAGGGTCGCAGTACCCCTCGGGCCTCGGCCGGCTCGAAGCCCAACCGCCCGTAGTACTGCGGATCTCCCTCCAGGACAACGGCAGGAGCGCCTCCAGCACCGGCAGATGCCACGGCATGGGCGACCAAGGCACGCCCGATGCCCCGGCCCTGGGCCGAGGGCGCCACCGACAGCGGACTGAGCACCGGGCACTCGACGAGGCGGCGCACCGCGTCGATCCAGCCGCGCGAGAGCATCACGTGCCCGACCGGTTGGTCACCGTCCCACGCGATCCAAGACTGCCCGCAGAAGGCAGGCGAGGCCTGGAGATCATCGATGAGCGCGGAGATAGCCACGCCGTCATCGCCGAAAGCGGACCGACTCACCTCGAGCGCGGCAGCCAACTCTCCGGCTCCCTGCGCCCTGATCTCGATCATCGGATCGCGTAGTCCGTGAGCTCGCCCGCCAACTCGGCCCCGACGCGCGCGATGATGTGCGTCCCTCCGCCCTCATGCTCGCTGGTCTGGATCTCACCACTCTCGTGGATCCGGGAGACCAGATCTCCGCGCGAGTACGGCACGAGGACGTCGACCATGATGTCCGGTGCCGGGAGCTCATCGGCGATGAGGGCACGCAGCTCCTCGATGCCCTCACCGGTGCGGGCCGAGACAAAGATGGTGTGCTTCTCGTTGCGCCGCAGGCGATCGAGCACTTCCGGGTCGGCGATGTCGCACTTGTTGACGACGATGACCTCTTTGACGTCGCCCGCGTCGACATCGGCCAGGACACTCCTCACCGCCGAGATCTGGCCTTCGGGGTCGGGGTGGGAACCGTCGACCACATGCAGGAGCAGGTCCGACTCACCGACCTCTTCCAAGGTGGACCTGAAGGCCTCGACTAGCTGATGGGGCAGGTGACGGACAAACCCCACCGTGTCGGCGAGCGTGTACAGACGACCATCGCCCGTTTCGGCCCGCCGCACCGTGGGGTCCAAGGTGGCGAAGAGCTGGTTCTGGACCAGGACGCCGGCCCCAGTGAGGCGGTTGAGCAGCGAGGACTTCCCGGCATTGGTGTAGCCCGCAATGGCGACGCTCGGGATCTGGCGGGCATGGCGGCTGCCGCGTTTGGTGTCGCGCACGACCTTCATGTCTTTGATCTCGCGGCGCAGCTTGGCGATGCGGGTGTTGATCCGTCGCCGGTCGAGCTCGATCTTGGTCTCACCAGGACCGCGCGAACCCATCCCTTGGCCGGCGCCGCCGACTTGACCACCGGCCTGCCGACTCATCGACTCACCCCAACCGCGCAGTCGCGGCAGCAAGTACTGGAGCTGGGCCAACTCGACCTGGGCCTTGCCCTCTTTGGACTTTGCGTGCTGGGCGAAGATGTCGAGGATGAGGGCGGTGCGGTCGATGACCTTGACCTTGACGACGTCCTCCAGGGCTCGGCGCTGCGAGGGCGCCAACTCGGTGTCGGCGATGACGGTGTCGGCGCCCTCGGCGATGACGATGTCACGCAGCTCCTGTGCCTTGCCCTTGCCCAGGTAGGTCGCGGTGTCCGGCTTTTGGCGACGCTGCATCACCCCATCGAGCACCTCCGCACCAGCGGTCTCGGCGAGCGCGGCCAACTCGCGTAGTGAGTTCTCCGCATCGGTCAGCGTGCCCTCGGACCAGACCGCCGCGAGGACGACGCGCTCAAGTCGCAGTTGGCGGTACTCGACCTCGGTGACGTCCTGCAACTCGGTGGACAGACCGGCGACCCGGCGCAGGGCCGCGCGCTCGTCGCGCTCGAGTTGCTCACCCTGATACAGCGGCAGGACCTCGTCGTCAACGACGAAGCCGTCGGCGTCGAAGCGGTCGTCGGACAGGGCCTGGGCCGTGGTGGCGAGGTGGTGTCGTTCAGTCATCGTGCTGTTCATCTTCCCATTGAGCGCCACCGGGCCCAACCGAATTCCCGCTCGTGATCGGGCGCCACTACCGTGGGCGCCGATGAGCGACTCCGATCACTACTTCTCGGCCCACCCGGCCAGTGCCGACGAACGCACCGGGCGCGTGGTCCACCTTGCCGGTCGCACGGTCACGGTGCAGGTGGCTCCCGGCATCTTCTCCCCCGGCGGTGTGGACAAAGGCACGGCGGTCCTGCTTGACCACGTGCCACCGCCTCCGGGGACGGGGAAGTTCCTCGATCTGGGCTGCGGCTGGGGGCCGATCGCGATCACGCTCGGGCTCCTCGCCCCGGCGGCCACGATCGACGCGGTCGATGTCAATGAGCGCAGCCTCGATCTGACAGCGCGCAATGCCCAATCGTTGGGGCTGACCGGGATCCAGGCGCTTCGCCCGGACGCCGTTCCTGCTGACACGGCCTATGACCTGATCTGGAGCAACCCACCGATCCGGATCGGCAAGACCGCCTTGCACGACCTGTTGGCAACCTGGCTCTCGCGACTCGCCCCGGGCGGCACGGCATTCCTCGTGGTCCAAAAGAACCTCGGCTCGGACTCCCTGCAACGCTGGATCGACACCGAACTGGGAATGCCGTGTGCCCGCCACGCCACCAGCAAGGGTTTCCGGGTGCTGCGGGTCAGTCCCGCGCGTCCCTGACAAAGGGCAGCCCGGCGGCAAGGATCGCCCGATCCCAGGTGACGAAGTCCAGGCCCTCGACCCGCGCCTGGGTGAGGAGGAGTCGATCGAACGGGTCCGCGTGCGGCAGGCCCTCGATGTCACCGATGCGCAGGGTGTGCTCCTGAAGAATCGGGAGTTGCGAGAAGCCGGCGCGATCGATCCCCACCGCGAGATCACCATTGATGCGGAGGCGCCCAGCCCGGGACTTGATGCTGAGTTCCCACGTGGTGGCCGCCGAAACGAAGACCTGTCGCTCCTGAACCTCTGCGCGCGTCCGGGGACCGGTGCGATCCCCGCCCTCCAAAAGGTCCAGCACAACGTGGGAGTCCAGGAGCATCAGATAGGCCCGTTTTCCATCGACGCCACCAAGAGGGGATCTGGCTCGTCGAACGTGTTGGGGTCCCACGAGATGAGCCCGGACATCGTCCCCAAGGTGATCCCGGGGCGGACTGCTGGGGACAATTGAGCAACCGGTGTGCCGTTGCGGGAAATGGTGATGACCTCGCCGTTGGCGACCCGGGCGAGCAGCTTGGACAGGTGGGTCTTGGCCTCGTGCACGCCCACGACTGTGCCGCCCTGTCGATGACGATCGGGACGGTGTGGCTGGGCTGTCATGGGACTTAGTCTACTGGACTAAGTCGTGGGCCTCGTGGCTCACTCGGTGCCGTCGCGCCCACCCGACCATGCCGGGTCCGCACGGCGAAACCGGCGCACGCCATGACCGCGGCTCCCCCGACCGCGGTGGGCCAGGTCAACGGCTCACCCAGGAGAATGACGGCCCACCCAATGGTGAACACCGGCTGGGCGAGTTGGACCTGACTGACCTGCGCCAGTGCTCCAGGCGGCCGCCCTGGATGGTCGTCACCCAACCCGGGTGGAACACGCACCGACGGGCCCTGCGCCACGAGCTGCGAGCGCGGCGCGACCTGCTCGTGCAGAGCCTGCGGTCGGCCGACGCAGACCTCCACGTTTCTCATGTCCCCAGCGGTGGCCTCAACCTGTGGATTCGACTTCCGGACGCGACCGATGTCATGGCGCTGGTCCGCGAGTGCGAGGCTCGGGGCTTGAGCGTTGCCCCAGGGCATGAGTGGTTTCCCGCCGAGCCCGCCGGGCCGTTCGTGCGCCTGAACTTCTGCGCCGAGGACCCGGCCCGCTTTCCCGAGGCCGGACGGATCCTGGCCGCGGCACTGCGGCATTCGGGCTGACTGCCGCGCCGCCGACGCCGACCGGGCGGCTACCTGAGCGCGGGGAGCTCTCGCGACAGCGCGGCCAGGTCGACCTCGCCTTCGGCGACCAACTGCGCCGGCCCACTCAACTCCACCCGCTGCCCCGGGAGGAGGCGCACGCGCAGCCGCCCGCCAGGGACGTCGACGACCCAGGCATCTCCGGGCTGCGTGGATCCTGCCCAAAAGCCGGTCGCAATGGCGGCGGCGCAGGCTCCGGTGCCGCACGAGCGGGTCTCGCCGACGCCGCGCTCGTGGACCCGCATGGCCACCTGCCCGGGTCCGAGGGGACGCACGAACTCCACGTTCGTCCCGCCGGGCGGGAGCGGATGGACCTCCGGGGCTCGGCCGAGGTCCAGGCTGCCGAGGTCGATCTCCTCGGGCAGGGCGACGACGGTATGCGGGTTGCCGAGGTCGACGGAGAGGGCCGATAGAGGGTCCGACCCGTCCACCTTGACCAGCGCGTCGAACCCGGCGTCGTGGGCCTGCTCCCCGTGAGCCAGCCGCCACGGTCCAAGGTCGACCGCGAAGTGGTCGTCGTCCTCCACTCGGACCACGCGCAGGCCGGCCCGGGTGGCGATGGCGAACTCGGCGCCGACCTCCAGGCCCGCCCGCCGCAGATACGCAGCGAAGACCCGCGTCCCGTTGCCGCACATCTCAGCCACAGACCCATCGGCGTTGCGATAGTCCATGAACCAGGTGGCCTCGGCAGCCTGCGCCCGCACGGAGTCCTCGACGGCTGCCGCGGTGGGGACCACGCGAATGAGCCCGTCGCCGCCAATCCCCGCGTGCCGGTCCGTGAGCGCGACGACCTGATCTGCGGTGACGTCGAGCAGCCCGTCCAGGGCCGGGACCAGGACGAAGTCGTTTTGGGTGCCATGACCCTTGGTGAAGCGCAGCGGCTCAGTCATACCGGACATTCTCCGCGATCGCTGCCCGGGCCAGGGCCAACGCGCTTGCCGTGGGATCGCCCTGGGCCCCCAGCCACGCGATGCGTGAGTCCGGGCGGAACCACGATTCCTGCCGGCGGACGAACCGCCGGGTCGCGGTGATGGTGGCCTCCTGGGCCTGGCTCGTCGTCATCGCGCCATCGAGTTCGGCGAGCGCCTGGGCATAGCCCAAGGCGCGCGAACTGGTCCGGCCATCACGCAGCCCAAGGCCGGACAAGCTCCGAACCTCCTCGAGGAGCCCGGCCACCCACATCTGCTCGACCCGCGTGGCCAGGCGGGCATCCAACGCGGGACGCGGCACGGTCAAGCCGATCATCAGCGAGGGTTGGATGAACTCGCGGGACGGCATGGTCGCCGAGAACGGACGCCCGGTCAGCTCGATGACTTCCAGGGCCCGCACGATCCGACGGACGTTGCCCGGCTCAATCGCTTGCGCCGCGACCGGATCGCGGTCGGCGAGGACGGCGAAGGCTGCCTGGGGCCCATGGCGATGCGCGTACTCCTCCCACGTGGCTCGCACCAGGGGGTCGGTCGGGGGGATGTCGAGTCGATCGAGGGCGGCCCGCAGGTAGAGGCCGCTGCCTCCCACGAGGATCGGGTGTCGCCCCCGCGCCTGAATGTCGGCGATCGCTGCCCTTGCCGCCTGCTGATAGCCGGCCACACTGGCCTCATCGCGGATATCGAGGACGTCGAGCTGGTGATGCGCCACGCCTCGCCGTTGCTCGACCGTGAGCTTGGCGGTGCCGATATCCATCCCGCGATACAGCTGCATCGCGTCGGCGTTGACGACCTCGCCCTCGAGGTCGAGAGCAAGCCGCACCCCGAGGTCGGACTTCCCCGTGCCCGTCGCCCCGACGACCGCGAGAACGAGAGGGCGCTCACTCACTCGGCGAGCTCCTCCTCAGCAGTCTCGTCGTCGTGACCGAAGGGATCCTGGTCCTCACCGGGTTGCCACGTGAGCCCGGGGACGCCCCAGCCCTGCGCCTTGACGGCCTTCTTGGCCTTGCGCGCCCACTTGCCTTCGAGCCGGTCGACGTAGAGGAAGCCGTTGAGGTGGTCGTACTCGTGCTGCAACATCCGGGCGAACCATCCCGAGGCCTCGTAGCGCAGCTCGTTGCCCTCGATGTCAAGTCCGGTCAAGACCGCCGTCAGGCCCCGCTTCAGGGGAAACGACTCCCCAGGCACCGAGAGACAGCCCTCGGTCTCGTCATGCGGGTCGGGGTCCCCGACGGGAGGTTTGGCAGCCGTGACGTAGGGGTTGATGACCACTCCGCGGGAGGGAATGCCGTCCTTGTTGCCGAGCTGCCACGTAAAGATGCGCAGGCCGACGCCGATCTGGGGGGCGGCCAGGCCGACGCCCCGGGCCGCGTCCATCGTGACGAACATGTCCTGCACGATCTCGCGAATCTCGTCATCAATGACGGTGACCGGCGCGGCGCGGCGGTGCAGGACTGGCTCACCGGTGATGACCACCGGGCGGATCGTCGGCATGCCCAGATTGTGTCATCCGTGTCTGGAGCGGCCGGACACCGCAACTCACAGCCGGTTCCCAGCGGACGGGTGTCGCCCGTTGACCGCGCCAAATGCGACAGTAGTCCTGGCCGGCCACCTGGCCGGACGCCTCACCACGCACAAAGGACAACACCATGGGTTTCCTGGACGACGCCAAGGCCAAGGTCGGCGAGCTCCTCGACGAGCACAAGGACCAGGTCGAGGAGTACTCCGACCAGGCCCTCGACAAGGCCGGCGAGCTCGCCGAGTCCAAGGGCATCTCCGCCGACATGGTTGAGCAGGGCAAGTCCCTCGCCGACGGCCAGATCGGCGAGTGACCACGCGCTCACGCGACCAAAGCCCCCGAGCCGCCTGATCGCGGCTTGGGGGCTTTCGCGTCTCCCGATCGCGTCAGGCCGACGATCAGGACGAGTGGCAGGCAGGTGAAGCTGCCTGTCCGTCCTCGACCTGCGGGGCGCCGACTCGCGGCATTCCCAGTGTGACTGGTGCCCCCGGGCTCACGGCGGGCTTGCCGGGCACGGCCGCATCCTGCAGCCGCTCCCAGGCCTGGCCTCCGGCCGTCGGCACGACGACATAGGCGCCACCGGCCAGCGGGCCGTCGGCCACGAGGTGATGTGGGGCCCCATAGGTGACGCCGACGGTGACGAGGTCCCCAGGTCGGGGCCGCTGCGCGCCCGGTGGGACGCTGAAGTGCACGAGGCGGTTGTCTTGGGCCCGACCGGAGAGGCGGGCCGTCTCGCCGTCCTTGCGGCCTTCGAAGGGAGCGACGAGGACCTCGACATCCGTGCCCTCCAGAGCACGGTTCTCCCTCCAGGAGATCTCGTCCTGCAGCGCAATGAGGCGATCAAACCGTTCTTGGACAACGGCCTTGGGGATCTGATCCGCCATGGTTGCCGCCGGGGTCCCAGCCCGAATGGAGTACTGGAACGTAAAGGCGCTGCTGAACCGGGCTCGCTCGACCACCCGCAGGGTCTCGTCGAAGTCGGCATCGGTCTCGCCGGGGAAACCGACGATGATGTCGGTGGTGATGGCGGCCTGCGGAATGCGCTCGCGCACGGTGTCGATGATCCGCAGGAAGCGCTCGCTGCGGTACGACCGACGCATCGCCCGCAGGACCCGATCGGAGCCGGATTGCAGGGGCATGTGCAGTGATGGCATGACGTTGGGCGTGGCCGCCATGACGTCGATGACGTCATCGGTGAATGCCGCCGGGTGCGGGCTGGTGAACCGCACCCGCCGCAGCCCCTCGATCTCGCCGCAGGCGCGCAGGAGCTTGCCGAACGCCTGCTTGTCGCCGAACTCGACCCCGTAGGTGTTGACGTTCTGACCGAGCAGAGTCACCTCGACCACGCCCTGGTCGACCAAGGCCTGTACCTCGGCGAGGATGTCGCCGGGACGTCGGTCCTGCTCCTTGCCGCGCAAACTGGGCACGATGCAGAACGTGCAGGTGTTGTTGCAGCCCACCGAGATTGACACCCACGCGGCATACGCGCTGTCGCGCCGAGTTGGCAAGGTGGACGGGAAGGTCTCCAAAGACTCCAGGATCTCGACCTCGGCCCGCTTGTTGTGCCGGGCCCGGTCCAGCAGGGCAGGGAGGGAGCCGATGTTGTGCGTCCCGAACACGACGTCGACCCATGGGGCCCGCTTGACGATCGTGTCGCGGTCTTTTTGGGCCATGCAGCCACCAACGGCGATCTGTAGGTCCGGGTTGGCGGTTTTGGCAGGACGCAGTTGACCCAGATTGCCGTAGAGCTTGTTGTCAGCGTTCTCGCGCACGGCGCAGGTGTTGAAAACCACGACGTCCGCGACCTCGGGCCGCTGGGCGGCGGGGATGCTGGCAATGTCCACGTAGCCAGCGGTCTCAAGCAGTCCGGCAAGGCGCTCGGAATCGTGAACGTTCATCTGACAACCGTGGGTACGCACGTCGTACAGGCGGGGATGTGTCGACATAACCCGTTAAGGGTATGCCGCCCGCGCGCGGGCCCTGGAATCTCGTCGGCGAGGGGCCCGGCGCCAGCCACAGCACCGGCACTCCGGGCCTGGTCGGGGTCGTCCCTGACGCTCAAACCGGAACATGGGAGCGGCCCCAGGGAGTTCAATGAGGTGTCGGCATCTGCCGCTCCATTCACGAAAGGCCCAGGTCCCCCTGTGCGCACCCTGCTCAACATCATTTGGCTGGTCTTCGGCGGCTTTTGGCTCGCCCTCGGCTACTTCGCCGCTGGTGTGCTCTTCTGCATTCTCATCGTCACGATCCCGCTTGGAGTCGCGGCGTTCCGGATGGGGAGCTACGCCCTGTGGCCCTTCGGTCGCACCATCGTCGACAAGCCCGGTGCTGGCGGTGGCGCGCTGATCCTCAACATCGTCTGGATTGTCCTTGCTGGCTGGTGGATCGCCCTCGGCCACGTGGTCACCGCCGTCGCCCAGGCCATCACGATCATCGGGATCCCGCTGGCCATCGCCAACCTCAAGATGATCCCCGTGTCCCTCATGCCCTACGGCAAGGACATCGTCCCCACCGATCAAGTGACGGCGGGCATGCACTTGGTGTATGCCGCACCGAGGTATCCGGCCCCGGCGAGCCCGCGGCAGTACTGATCCTGTCAGCCCACACGCTGCGCGCATCCCGGGACCGTCACGGGGTGCGCGCAGCGTCATTCAGGCCCTGAGCGCCGTTCGGCGAGCGACTCCCACCGCCGGCAGTCTCGTTTTGGATCGTTCGCGCGGTCGCGACCTGTTCCGGCCCATACTTCGGTCGTGAACTCCCCTGCCACCGAATTGCCGTGAGCACCCCCCCTCAGGCATCCCCGTTCGGTTCGGCGCTTACGGCATTCACCTCGTGGCTAAGTCGACGGCTGCGGGCGGTGTTGCCTCGAGCTGCCGACCTGCGCGCGATGGGCCACACCCCACGACAGGACGTCCTCGCTGGACTGACGGTGGGCATCGTGGCTCTGCCGCTCGCCCTGGCGTTCGGCATCACCTCAGGTGTCGGCGCGACAGCGGGACTGGTCACGGCCGTGGTCGCCGGCACGGTCGCGGCCCTCTTCGGTGGCAGCCCAGTCCAGGTCTCCGGTCCGACCGGCGCCATGACCGTGGTTCTGGTGCCCATCGTGGCGCAGTTTGGGACCCGAGGAGTCGTCGTGGTCGGCCTGATGGCCGGGCTGATCCTCGTGCTCATGGCGCTGGCCGGGGCGGGTCGTTATGTGCGCTACATCCCGCTCCCGGTCATCGAAGGCTTCACCCTGGGCATCGCCGTCATCATCGGCCTGCAGCAAATCCCGGCCGCCCTCGGAGTGCCCGCTGACGGCGAGCAGGTCGTCGTCGTGGCCGGGCGAGCCGTGGCCGCGTGGGTCCAGGCCCCCCAGTTGGCGCCGGTCCTGCTCGCCTTGGCCGTCGCCGCCATGATCCTGCTCGTGCGGGTCCGGCCCGCGATCCCTGTGGCCCTGATCGCCGTCGCCGCAGCGACCATCGTGGCGGTCACGGCCCACATCCAGGTGACCCAGGTGGGCGCGCTGCCGACCTCTTTGCCCGCCCCGAGGTTGCCCGAGGCCTCCTGGGCCGACCTGCGCACCCTCGCGGCGCCGGCGTTCGCCGTCGCGGCGCTCGCAGCCCTGGAGAGCCTGCTGTCGGCGACCGTCGCCGACGCCATGAGCGTGTCCGACCGCCACGATCCGGATCGCGAACTGTTCGGCCAGGGGCTGGCCAACCTCGCCAGCCCCCTTTTCGGCGGCCTGCCCGCGACTGCCGCCATCGCCCGCACTGCGGTGAACGTGCGCACTGGCGCTCGCTCGCGGCTGGCCGCCGTCGTTCATGCGGCGGCCCTCCTGGCCGTCGTCCTTGCCCTCGGGGGTGTCGTCGCCCTGGTGCCCATTGCGGCCCTGGCCGGAGTCCTGCTCGCCACAGCCATCCGGATGGTCGAGACGCACACGATCCGCCGCCTGGTCCGATCTGGCCGCAGCGACGCCCTCGTCCTCACCTTGACCTTCGTGGCCACGGTCGCCCTGGATCTGGCCACCGCCGTCATCCTCGGCATGTTGACCGCCGGCGCGTTGGCCTTGCGCCATCTGGCCATGACGAGCCAACTGCACGAGACGACCCTGGAGGACGCTATCCGCGAGGATGGGACCGCGGGTCCAGGGACGTTGGGTCGCACCGACTCCGGAGGTGAGAACTCGAGCTCCGGGGGTGACAGCACGAGCCCCGGAGATCTCGAGCACACCTTGCTCGACGCCAATATCGTGGCCTACCGCTTGGATGGGCCGCTGTTCTTCGGTGCGGCCCACGCCGCCCTCATGGCCCTGGCGCAGGTCGACCAGGTCAAGGTGGTCATCTTGCGACTGTCCCGGCTCAGCACCCTGGATGCGACTGGTGCGGCCGTGCTCACCGAGACGATCCACGACCTGCGCGGGCGGGGAGTCACCGTCCTGCTGTCTGGCATGCAGCCCCAGCACGAACGACCGCTGCGGGCAACCGGAGTGCTCGATGAGTTGCTGGCGCAGCGACACGTGTTTGCTCACACCCCAACGGCGATCGCGCACGCCCGACGGCATGTTGCCCGGGATCATCACCATCCTGAGTGACCTGGAGCGCAGATCGTTGTCTGCGGCCCTAACCCGCCAAGCACCCTCAGACGAGGGTGGCGTCAGTCGCGCGCGTGCTCTGGGGCCTCTCGCACCGCGTCGCGGACGACGCGCAGGGTGACGTCGGCCGCGTAGCCCTTGCGAGCCAGCATGCCGGCCAGCCGACGGGTCTGGACATTGGGGTCAAGTCCGGTCATGGTGCGCAGCTTCTTGGCGACCAACTCGCGGGCACGCTCTTCCTCGCCGACGGGATCGACCTCATCGAGTGCGGCACGGGCGGTGTCGTCATCGACCCCCTTGCGACGCAGCTCCTGAGCCAGGGCGCGGCGCGCGAGCCCGCGGCCGGCCTGGCGGGAGCGCACGAGCATCCCCGCGTAGGCGGCATCGTCAACGAGACCGACCTCTGTGAGCCGGTCCAGCACCGTGGCAGCAACAGGGTCGGGACAGTCTTTGCGCCGGAGCAGGTCCTCTAGCTGGGCGCGCGAGCGGGGCGCCGCCGTGAGGGCACGCAGGACGATTTGACGGGCCCAGTCGATCGGGTCGGGCTCCCGTCCTGCGCTGCGTGGGTCGCCCTCCGGTTCGGGCGGAACGGGCGGGGCAGCGACCAAAGGGGGCCGGCGGTCCGCACTCCGCCCCAGGCCGCGGTGGGATCGCAGGATATCGCCGGACGAGGCGGGGTCCCCGTCCGCTCCCGCAGCCCACGAGGGCGGCGGGAGCGACGGGTCGGCGAACGTCATGGCAATGTCCAGGGGTGGCCGGTCTCGGTCAGAAGTCGACCGGGACCTCGGGGACCTCGGCGGACTTGTCGGCGGGGCGCACGCCGATCCCGAGCTTGTCCTTGATCTTGCGCTCGAGCTCGTCGGCGAGCTCGGGGTTGTCCTTGAGGAAGTTGCGCGCATTCTCCTTGCCCTGCCCGAGCTGGTCGCCGTCGTAGGTGTACCAAGCGCCGGCCTTGCGCACGAACCCCTGGTCAACGCCCATGTCGATCAGGCCGCCCTCGCGGGAGATGCCGTGGCCATAGAGGATGTCGAACTCGGCCTGCTTGAACGGCGGCGAGACCTTGTTTTTGACGACCTTGACCCGAGTGCGGTTGCCCACCGCGTCCGAGCCGTCCTTGAGGGTCTCGATGCGGCGAACGTCCAGTCGAACCGAGGCGTAGAACTTCAGAGCCTTGCCACCGGTCGTGGTCTCGGGAGACCCGAACATCACGCCGATCTTCTCGCGGAGCTGGTTGATGAAGATCGCGGTCGTGCCCGTCTGGTTGAGGGCCCCGGTGATCTTGCGCAGCGCCTGGCTCATCAGGCGTGCCTGAAGTCCGACGTGGCTGTCCCCCATCTCACCCTCGATCTCAGCGCGGGGCACCAGAGCCGCCACGGAGTCGATGACGATGATGTCCAAGCTGCCGGAGCGGATCAGCATGTCCGCGATCTCGAGCGCCTGCTCACCGGTGTCGGGCTGGCTGACTAGGAGGTTGTCGGTGTCGACGCCCAACTTCTTGGCGTACTCGGGGTCCAGGGCGTGCTCGGCGTCGATGAAGGCGGCGATGCCACCGGCCCGCTGGGCGCTGGCGACCGCGTGGAGGGCCACCGTCGTCTTACCCGAGGACTCCGGGCCGTAGATCTCCACGACGCGTCCGCGGGGCAGGCCGCCAATCCCGAGGGCCACATCGAGCGCGATCGAGCCGGTCGGGATGACCTCGATGGGGGGACGAACGTCGTCGCCCAGACGCATGACCGCACCCTTGCCGTGCTGCTTCTCGATCTGCTGGAGAGCAACTCCAAGCGTCTTGAGCTTGACCTCTGCGGTCTTGGACTTGTCGGCTCCGTTGGCCGTGGCTGCCATCTGACACCTGCTTCCTGATTACGTCGTGAACGCGCCCACCGGCGACCGGTCATCGCCGTCGGTCTCGTCGCGATGTCCTGGTCAGACGCTAGGAGCCCCCACCGACAGCCGTCCGCAGTCGCCGTCGATCTGTGGACGAGTGGCAGTCGGTGTGAGCACCTGTGGACAACCATAGGCGAACAATCGTTCGATGATGGGCCATCCCGATGCGACACGCCGAGGATCGGCAGCCCGGCCATCGCGACCTGGATCCCACGCGACCGACATGTCGAACGGTCAGCGCAGGAGCAACGACGCGATCCGCCGCGAGGTGCCCACGATCCCGAGGATTCCGAGCACCAGCAGGTACGCCGCGTGACCCACCAGGCCCCACCCGACCTCGCCCAGCATCAAGCCCCGCTCCAGCGCCACCCCGTGATAGAGCGGGGTGGCCTGGACCACCCATTGCAGCGCTGGCGGATACGTCGACAGCGGGAAGAACGTCGCAGAGAACAAGAACATCGGCTGAATCGCCAGGGTGATGTACTGGAAGTCCTGCCAGGACCGGATGAACGTCGTTGCACACATCCCGAGTGCCCCGAACACCAGACCGATCACGGTCGCCGCCGGCACGGCCAGGACCGCCCACCAGGACGGCACCAGGCCAGTCGCCACGGTAATGCCGAGGAACATCGCCGAGTACAGCGATCCGCGCAGCAGCGACCAGACGATCTCGCCCACAGCGATGTCCCGAGGCCGGATCGGAGTCGCGAGCATGGCGTCATACAGGTGGGCGAACCGCATCTTGAAGTAGACGTTGTAGGTCGCGTCCATGATGGCGCCGTTCATAGCCGAGGAGGCGAGCAGGGCCGGCGCCACGAACACGGCATAGGGCACCTCCGCCCCGGAGTCGGTGCGGACATCTCCGATCAGGGCACCCAGGCCCACGCCGAGCGAGAAGAGGTAAAAGACCGGCTCCGCGACGCCGCTGAGCAGAAGGAGCCAGGCCCGCCGGAATGCCGTGGCGTTGCGCAGCACGACGTAGCGAGCCAGCCCCAGGCCGGGAGGAGCCGGAATCGAGCGCGACCTGCGGGTCGCCGTCACCGCACTCATGACCGCAACCTGCGGCGAAATCCCCGCAGGGCCAACAGATAGCCGCCGACGATGAAGATGAGCAGGGCGGCCAGATGCAGCCACGCGGTCGGCCCCGGCCAGACCCCGGCAGCGGCCGAGCGCATCAGCACGACACCGTGCCAGAGCGGGGTCACCCAGGCCAACGGTTCGAGCCAGGGCGGCAGCTGACTGATCGGGAAGAACGTGCCCGAGAACAGCAGGATGGGGGTCAGCACGAACCGGCCGAGGATGCCGTAGATGCTGTCGTCCTGCACGCGCGCGCTGACAGCGAACATTGGGGTGGCAAAGGCCAACCCGACCAGCAGCCCGATCGGGACGGCGAGCACGATCCACCAGGACGCAAAAGCCCCGAACACCGCCGCGACCGCAACAAAGACGGCCGTGGCGACCGCGACCTGGAACGCCAGCACCGCGACATGTCCCAGCAGGATGTCGCCCACGTGCAAGGGCGTCGCGGCCTTGGCGGCATACATCTTGGTCCACTTGAAGTACCCGAGCACCGGCCAGGCCGACTCAGCGAAGCCCAGCATGGCGCCCTGATAGGCGATGATTCCGGGCACGACGAACTGCAGGTAAGGCACCCCGCCCACCCCGCCCGAACCGCGGTCGACCAGGGCGCCCAGGCCCAACCCGAGGGAGCCAAGAAACAGCAGCGGGGAGAGGAAGCGCTCGATGAGAGTGCCCCGCCAGGTCCGGCGATAGACCGCCCAGTGATGGGTCATCGCGGCGGACAGCCGCTGTCCGAACGACATGGCCGGGCGCGGTCCTGGGACCAGGCGTCCGGTGTCGAGGGGCGTCGGCGCCGTCGAGGTGGACATCAGTCGACCAGCGTCCGGCCGGTCAGGTGGAGGAAGACGTCCTCGAGCGTGGCTCGCCGCACCAGCGCGGCCAGTGGCCGGACCCCACGATCATGCACCGCCGCGAGCGCGTCATCCCCGGACTGGGTGTAGAGCAGCAACCGGTCCGGCAGCACCTCGACGCGCTCGGCAAGGGCCGTGATCGTCTCGACGTGTCGCTGCTGCTCGTCGACGGCGAACCGCAACTCCACGACTTCCCGCGTCGCGTGCTCAGCGATCAGGGCTGCCGGGCTGCCGTGCGCGACGATCCGCCCGCGATCCATCACGACGAGGCGGTCACACAGCTGCTCGGCCTCGTCCATGTAGTGGGTCGTGATCACGAGGGTGACCCCCTCGCGCTTGAGGCGGTAGAGCCGGTCCCAGAGGATGTGTCGGGCCTGGGGGTCCAGTCCGGTCGTCGGCTCGTCGAGGAGCAGCACCTCGGGATTGTTCACCAGCGCCCGGGCGATCGTCAGCCGGCGTTTCATGCCGCCGGACAGGGGCTCGACACGGTCCCGTCGGCGCTCGGTCAGCTGGGCGAACTCGAGCAGCTCGTCGGCCCGAGCGCGGACCTCGCGGCGCGACAGTCCGAAGAACCGCCCGTAGACCCACAGGTTCTCCTCGACCGAGAGATCCTCATCCAGCATGTCGTCCTGCGGGCAGACGCCGAGCCGGGCTCGAATTGCCGACCCACTGGTGGCGGGATCGGACCCGAAGATGCGCAGCTCACCCGACGACACCGGCGAGACACAGCCGATCATCCTCATCGTGGAGGACTTGCCCGCCCCGTTGGGCCCAAGGAAGCCGAACGCCTCGCCGCGCTGCACATCCACATCGATGCCGTCCACGGCGGTAAAGGCACCGAACGACTTGGTCAGCCCGCGCGCCCGAATCAGGACGTCGGCCTCGGCGCCGCGCCCCCCCTGATTGCTCACCATCGCTTGAGTCACCATCCTTCGTGACGTTACCGAACGACCCTGACACGCCTCACCCCGTTTTCGGGGAATGCCGTCGCGTGCCTACGACAGCACCGTGACAACGAAGGTGGCCGCCGCGCCCGCTGAGAGGCCCTCTGCCTTGCGCACGGCGAGCTTGACCGGCAGGACGAAGGCCTCCTGCGCCGTGCTCGGGAAGACGGATGTTCGCCAGGTCGTTGCGCCACACCGCACTTCGACACGCACGGAACCAAAGCCACCCTTGCGCCCACCCACCATCTCGTCGATCTCGTCGCTGATCTCCGGTGGCACGGTGACGAAGTGCCACGATCCGTCCTTGACGACCTCCCAGCGCCACAAGGGCGCGTCGAACTCCCAGGTGCCCCAGTCACCCACGGCTGGAGCCCCGGACGTCCTTGCCGAATCGGCGCTCTTCGGGGACGTCCATGTCGTCGCACAGGGCGAGCCAGACCTCCCGGGGGGCGACGTTGTCGTCAAGCGCCTGCAACGCGGTGCGCCCGCCGAGGCTCCCCAGGACGTGGCGTCCAGCCAGCGATCGTGAGTATCCCTCGCCGAACTCCTCATCCATGAGATCCCAGAATCGACTCAGGCGCACCGGGCCACCTCCGGACTCGAGGCGCCCCGTGCGTCGTCGGCCTGCGCCGGGGGGACAGCGGCGATGGGTGGCTCGGGCGGGTCGCAGGTCACGCGAGCACTGTAGGCGCTGACCCCGGCGATGACTCACTGACTCAGAGACGCACACGCGATACAGGTGCGGGCCGTGGGTCTGGCCTCGAGCCGCCCCGAGGAGATCGTCGTGCCGCACCGCTCACACGTGCCATACCGGCCCTGCGCCAGCCGCGCTAGGGCCGCCTCGACCTCGAACACATGTGCCTGCACCTGGCGCACCAGGGCTGACACCTGCGCCCTCTCGTAGGCGATCGTGGCGCCCTCGGGGTCGTGCTCGTCGTCGGCGTTCGAGCCGCGCGAGGCTTCGACGATCGCATCAAAGTCCCCGGTGAGAGAGGCCAGGAGCCGGCGCGCTTGCGCACGCTCAGCCTCGAGCAGCTGGCGGGTCGCGGGCATACCCCTGATCTTGGCAGCCCGCGGTGTCAGTGGCGGGTGAGAGGCTGTCACCGCGATGACCGATCCACCCAGCGCCCCGGACTCACCGGACCAGTCGCCGATCCCGGTGCTGGACCGGTTCTCCCCCGCGACCCAAGCCTGGTTCCGGGGCAGTTTCAGCGCGCCCACCCTGGCTCAGGAGGGTGCCTGGACGGCCATCAGCAGCGGTCAGCACGCTCTGGTCGTCGCTCCGACGGGGTCCGGCAAGACCCTGAGCGCGTTCCTGTGGGCCCTGGACCGGATCGGCGCCGCCCCCGTCCCGCATGAGCGGCTGCGGCGCTGCCGGGTCCTTTACGTCTCACCGATGAAGGCGCTGGCCGTCGACGTCGAGCGCAACCTGCGCAGCCCGCTCATCGGCATTCGGCACGCCGCGAGCCGCCTCGGGCTCCCCGAGCCCGAGATCACCGTGGCGGTCCGGTCGGGCGACACACCCGCTGACGAGAGGCGGCTGTTCGCACGGCGTCCGAGCGATGTCCTGATCACGACCCCGGAGTCGCTCTTCCTGCTGCTCACCAGTCAGGCCCGAGAGGCTCTCGCCGGAGTCGAGACGGTCATCATCGACGAGATCCATGCCCTGGCCGGCACCAAACGGGGGGCCCACCTCGCACTCAGCCTCGAGCGGCTCGATGCGATCCTGGACCAGCCTGCGCAGCGGATCGGCCTGTCCGCCACCGTCCGGCCGGTCGACGAAGTGGCGCGCTATCTCGCCGGGGGTCGACCGGTCGAGATCGTCCAGCCGCCCTCGACCAAGCAGTGGGATCTCCAGGTCGTCGTCCCTGTCCCGGATCTCGCCGACCTCGGCCAAGGCCCCGGCGAATTGTCCGCCACCGGGGCGGAGCCCCACACGTCGATCTGGCCCCACGTCGAGGAGCGGATCGTCGACTTGGTGGCCGCTCATACCTCGACGCTCGTGTTCGCCAACAGTCGTCGGCTCGCCGAGCGCCTCACCAACCGCCTCAACGAGGTGTGGGAGGAGCGCCTCGACGCGGATCCAGGTGCGCCCCTGGTCGGCGCGCGGCATTCGGACACGACGGCGAATGCCGGGTCGTCGATTCCGGCCCGCCAACGCCACGCCGCCTCCGCTCCCCCGGCCCAGGTCATGGCCCAGTCGGGGACGGCCTACGGTGCCGCTCCCCTCATCGCGCGGGCCCACCACGGCTCGGTCAGCAAGGAGCAGCGCGCCCAGATCGAGGAGGACCTCAAGGCTGGCCGCTTACCGGCAGTCGTCGCCACGAGCAGCCTGGAGCTGGGCATCGACATGGGCGCCATCGACCTGGTCGTCCAGGTCGAGTCGCCGCCCTCGGTCGCCAGCGGCCTGCAGCGTGTCGGGCGTGCCGGTCACCAAGTCGGGGCCGTCAGCCGCGGCGTCCTCTTCCCCAAGTTCCGGGGGGACTTGGTCCAGACCGCCGTCGTCGTCGAGCGGATGGTGGGCGGGCAGATCGAGGCGCTGCATGTCCCGAGCAATCCACTCGACGTTCTCGCCCAACAGATTGTCGCCATGTGCGCCATGGACGACTGGACTGTCGAGGACGTCCTGGCCCTGGCCCGCCGGACCGCGAGTTGGGCGACGTTGTCCCCCACCGTTTTGGACTCCGTCCTGGACATGCTCGCTGGTCGATACCCCAGCGAGGAGTTCGCCGAGTTACGGGCACGGATCACCTGGGATCGGCTGACAGGGGTGCTCAGCGGCCGCAGGGGCGCCCAGCACCTGGCGGTGACCTCGGGGGGCACCATTCCCGATCGCGGGTTGTTCGCCGTCTTCCTTGCGGGGGCGCAGGGTCCGGGCCGGCGTGTCGGTGAGCTCGACGAGGAGATGGTCTACGAGTCGCGCGTCGGTGACCTGTTCACTCTTGGGACCAGCACCTGGCGGATCGAGGACATCACCCACGACCGGGTGCTCGTCACTCCAGCGCCGGGGCTCCCGGGCAGGCTGCCGTTCTGGAAGGGCGACACGATCGGGCGGCCTGTCGAGCTGGGCCGAGCCGTGGGGGCGTTCGTCCGCGAGGTCGGTGGGCTGGCTGCGGAGCCAGCCTTGGCGCGGGTCCAGGCCGCCGGGCTCGATGCCTGGGCCGCCGACAACCTGCTGACCTATCTGCGCGAACAACGCGACGCCACCGGACATCTCCCCGACGACCGCACCATTGTTGTCGAGCGTTTCCGCGACGAGCTCGGGGATTGGCGCGTGGCGATCCACTCCCCCTTCGGTGCTCAGGTCCACGCGCCCTGGGCCCTGGCCGTCAGTGCACGCATGCGGGAGCGATTCGGGGTCGACGTGCAGGCCATGCACGGCGACGACGGGATCGTCTTGCGGCTTCCCGACATCGAGCTCGATGAGTTTCTCGGCGCTGCTGACGATGGTGGCACGGCACGCGCCGGGCACCAATCCATCGGTGCCGAGATCCTGGATCTGGTCACCCTCGACGCCGATGAGGTGCCCGGGATCGTCACCGCGGAGATCGGTGGATCCGCCTTGTTCGCGGCGCGATTCCGAGAGTGCGCGGCCCGCGCCCTGCTCCTCCCCCGGCGCCGTCCCGATCGCCGCCAACCCCTGTGGCAGCAACGCCAGCGCGCCGCTCAGCTGCTCGAGGTCGCCAGCGAGTATCCGTCGTTCCCCATCACGCTCGAGGCCGTGCGCGAGTGCATCCAGGACGTCTTCGACGTGCCGGCGCTGGCGAGCATCATGCGCGATCTGGCCGCCCGCACGATCACCGTGGTCGACGTCGAGACCGCGCAGCCGTCCCCCTTCGCCCGATCTCTGCTGTTTGGCTACGTCGCCCAGTTCCTCTACGAGGGCGACACACCGCTGGCGGAGCGCCGCGCCGCCGCCCTCGCCCTTGATCCCGATCTCTTGGCCGAGCTCCTCGGGGGATCCGAGGGTCTGGCCCTGCGCGATCTCCTCGACGCCGACGCGATCAGCCGCACCGAGGCCGAGCTGCAACGCCTCACCAGCGAGCGGGCGGCACGCGACGCCGATGATGTCGCCGATCTGCTGCGCACCCTTGGACCGTTGTCGCTCACCGCCCTTCGCGCACGCACCCGCCCGGAGGTTTCCTCGGACCAGGTCACCGACTGGCTCGAGTCCCTGCGGGGCAGCCGTCAGGCGATCGCTGTGCGGATGGCCGACGAGGACCGATGGGCCGCCATCGAGGATGCCGGCCGACTGCGCGATGCCCTGGGGACCGCTCTGCCGCCCGGTGTGCCGTACACGTTCCTCGACCCGGTGCCGGACCCCCTGGGTGACCTGCTGTCGCGATACGCCCGGACCCACACAGCCTTTCACGCCGCCGATGTGGCCGCCCACTACGGCCTCGGAATCGCCGTCGTCACCGCGGGCCTGGCCCGGCTCGTCACCGCTGGGCGAGTGGCCGAAGGCGAGTTCCTCCCGGTCCCCACTGGGGGCCGCGAGTTCTGCGATGTCCAGGTTCTGCGGTTGCTGCGGCGGCGGTCGCTGGCCGCGCTGCGGGCCGAGGTCGAGCCGGTCACCCCCGCCGATCTGGCCCGGTTCACGCTGGGCTGGCAAGGCATCGGCGGCGCGCACCGTGGCCCCGCCGGCCTGACCCGGGCCATCGAGCAGCTCTCTGGCGTGGTCCTGCCCGCCAGTGCCCTGGAGTCGCTCATCCTGCCGGCCCGAGTTGGCGACTATGCGCCCGCGCTGCTCGACGAGGCGATGAGCACCGGCGAGATCCTCTGGCGCGGCCACGGCTCCCTGCCCGGGGACGACGGCTGGATCAGCCTGCACCTGGCGGATACCGCACACCTGACCATGGCGCCACCGTCGACCACGCCGCTGTCCGACCTGGCGACGGAGGTGCTCGCCGCGCTCGGCGCAGGAGGGTCCTGGTTCTTTCGATCCATCGCCGAGCGGGTCGGGTCCTGCGACGATCCCGACGTGCTTGCTGCCCTCTGGGACCTGGTCTGGTCGGGGCAGATCACCGGTGACACTTTTGCCCCGGTCCGGGCCTTGTTGGGCGGGGGCCGCACCGCCCATCGCCGGAGTCGACCCGGGCCGGCCGCAAGCCGGTATGCCTCCCGGCGCAGCCCGCTGCGAGGCCTGGGCAGCGCCTCAACGCGACCCGCGTTCCCCGCTCGGACGGGGCCGCCGACCGCCATCGGTCGCTGGTCGGTCCTGCCGTGGGTCGACACTGACCCCACGACACGGACTCTGGCCACGACCGAGGTCCTGCTCGACCGCTACGGCATCGTGACGCGTGGCGCGGTCCAGGCCGAGGAGGTCGTCGGCGGATTCGCTGCGGTCTATCGCGTGCTGGCCACCGCGGAGGAGTCCGGGAGGGTCCGCCGCGGCTACTTCGTCGAGGGGTTGGGTGCGGCACAGTTCGGCACGACCGGCGCCGTGGACCGCCTCAGAGCCACCCGCCCCGACCAGGACCGAGCCCAAGTCCTGGCGGCGTGTGACCCGGCCAATCCCTACGGGGCCGCTCTGCCATGGCCGGCCCGGGTCACGGGCGAGTCCAAGCACCAGCCGGGCCGCAAGGCCGGTTCGCTCGTCGTCCTGGTCGACGGCGCCCTCGCCCTGTACGTGGAGCGCGGCGGACGCACGATGCTCTCGTTCAGCACGGAGCCCTCCGTCCTGCGACCAGCCTCGGTGGCCCTGGCCACCACGGTCCGGGACGGCACGCTCGGCAGACTCACCGTGGAAAAGGCGGACGGCATCCCGGTCCTTGGCAGCGACCACCCCGTGGCCCTAGCACTCGCCGAGGCAGGTTTCCACCTCACCCCGCGAGGGCTGCGACTGCGCCGCTGACCCGCTGCATCGGCAGTCCGCATCGTGAGGGCAAGGCTCAGGGGCGGGGTCCGGCCGTTTCCGCCGCGGGGACCCGGCGCAGGCGCCACGCGCACAGGGCCACCACGAGGCTGACCGGCGCCCAGATCCGTTCAGCACCACTGGGCGAGATGAGATTGAGCAGCGTGCCGATGCCACCAATCGCCGACAGACTCATGAGCCACGGGCGACTCGCCACCGTCGGCGGCAGGTCCATCCGGGCCACAGCCCAGGTCACCGCACCCCACGTCAGGGCCGCGCCCGCGCTGGCCGCCCGCAGGCTCGGGGGCAGCGTCCCAGGATGGCTTCCACCCCAAGCCAACGCACCCCAAGGTGCGCCGGCGGCCAACCCGATCTGGAACGCCGCGATGGTGGCCGTCGACGCCGCCAGCACGAGCCGGACCCGATCTCCCTGGATATGTCCCATGACATATATCTAACAGATATACTGAGCGCATGGCCAGAACATCGCAGACTGAGTTGGCCGTCCTTGGCGCGCTGAGCACGGGAGCCATGACGGGCTATGAGGTCCGAGCGGCGATCACTCAGACCTTGGGTGCGTTCTGGCACGAGAGCTTCGGCCAGATCTATCCCACCCTGAGCCGACTCGAGGCGAGCGGGGCGATCCGCCCGGCCGATGCATCTCCCGATGACCGGCCTTCCCGTGCGGGAGGCACCTCCCGGAGGCGATACGCGATCACCTCGGCCGGGCAGATGCAGTTACGGACCCTGCTCGCCGAGCCCTGGCGACCGGCGCCCCCACGCAATGGACTACTCCTGCGCCTGTTTTTCGGCTCCGAGCTCCCGGAGGGGGCGGATCGTCGCCTCCTCCAGGACGTGTTGCGCGAGACGGAGGCAGCGCTGGCGCGCTATGCCGAAGAACGCTCCGGGATGCCGCGTCCAGACACGGCCGCACAGCGCTACCGCACCATGACCCTGGCCTACGGAGAGCAGATCGTGGCCGCTCAGCGACAATGGGCGCTGGCCTGCCTTGACGAACTGGACCGATCAGAGCACCGTTCCGAGCTCGACCCCAACCTGGGCCGACCCACACAGGAGGCACCGTCAGAGGCTCCTGTCGCCCCAGCGCGGGTCCGGCGGTCAGGTCATGCCTGAGGGCGATACCGTCTGGCGGACGGCCGCCCGCCTGCACGCGGCCCTCGCCGACCAGCCCATCACCCTTGTCGACCTCCGCTGGCCACGGGTATCACCCCACCGCCTCGTCGGGTCGACGACGGTGGGGGTGGTCAGCGTCGGCAAGCACCTCCTGCATCGCTTCTCGGACGGCTGGACCCTGCACTCGCATCTGCGCATGGAAGGCAGGTGGGCCATCGCCCCCGCCGAGCCCGAGGTCGCCCGAGCCCTGCGACGCCACGACCTGCGCGCGGCAATCGGCACTGCGCAGTGCACCGCCATCGGGGTCCGGCTGGGTCGGCTCGACCTGGTCACGACCTCGCAGGAGCACACGCTGGTGGGCCATTTGGGTCCCGACGTCCTGGGTCCTCAGTGGGACCACGACGAGACGGGGCGACGGCTTACGGCATTCGACGGGTTCGTCGTCGACGCGCTGCTGGACCAGCGCGTGCTGGCCGGAGTCGGCACCTACTGGGCCAGCGAGGCGCTCTTCCTCGAGCGGCTCCTCCCCTGGACCCGGACCAGCGACGTCTCAGCGGATCGACTGGTGGCGCTGACCAGCCGCCTCCGCCAGTTGCTCACCGATGCCATCAGCCCCAGCAGCCCAACTGTGGGCGGCCGATCCGGGGCTCGGGAAGCAGCCTGGGTGCACGCCCGTTCCGGCCGACCCTGCCGACGATGCGGTGATCTCATCCGCGTAGCCCTCACCGGGACGGCACCCCGACAACGGACCATCTTCAGCTGCGCGACGTGCCAGGGCGGCTGGGCACCCACCGACAATCGTCGCCCGCAGTCCCCGCTGGGCAGCGGCGGTGGCCGCCGGCGATGACAGACCCGCAGCGGAGCAGAGGTCAGGCGGCAGACGCCGACACGTCGGGGGCCATGGGGAGCCGCAAGGCCACCGGGGCCGTCAAGGCCTCCGTCTGCGCCACCCGGCTTGCCACCTCCGACAACACGACAGAGAGCGGCACGTCCAGGCCCACGCAGATCGCCGTGAGCAACTCAGACGAGGCTTCTTTAGCGCCGCGTTCGATCTCGCTGAGGTAGCCGAGGGAGACCGATGATGCCCGCGAGATCTCGCGCAGAGTGCGCCCTTGCTCCATCCGGAGATCGCGCAGTACCTCGCCGAGTTCGGCGCGCAACAGCACCATGGGCGCCTCCTTCCTCGTCGCAGGCCGCGACCGATATCGCGCCTCGTCCAACCGTACCGTGCGGTCCTGTGCCCGGCACCCAGGAAACGTCGGCGGGGCGTGGACGGCCGTGGAACCTGTGGGGAACACCCAGGGTCGTGCGCGGCATTCCCGGACCCTGTCGACAGGGCGGGGCGCGGTCAGGACTCCCCGACTCCCCGCTTGGCCCGGGTGCGATCGCTCGTCGCGCGCAGGCGCAAGGCAGCGATGACGTAATTGACCCCGGTGACCACCGTGACGATGACCGCAAGCACCAGGGCGATCCACGCGGCCCCCGTCCACAGCGCCGACAGCGGGAGTACCTCGCGGGGTAGCAACAACAGCAGGAGGGCGACGGCCTGGAGGAGCGTCTTGAGTTTGCCTCCCCGATCGGCGGCGATGACACCATGGCGGATCACCCACAGGCGCAGCAGCGTGATGCCCCACTCGCGCACCAGCACAACCACGGTCACCCACCACGGCACTTCGGCGAGCAACGAGAGCCCGACCAGGGCCATCGTCACCAGGGCCTTGTCCGCGATCGGGTCGACGACCTTGCCGAAGTCCGTGACCAGTCCGCGGCTGCGGGCCAGATCCCCATCGATGCGATCGGTGAGCATGGCGATCGCAAAGGTCAGCCACGCAGCCCACCGGAAAGCGTCCGGGGCGCCATCATGGGCGAGGAGGAGATATCCGAACACAGGCACCAGCGCCAGCCTGAGCACGGTGAGGTAGTTGGCGATGTTCCACGCACTCACCCGACGCGCGACCGGCTCAGGTGTCACGGCGCTGCCCGCGCGACAAGGTCGACCCCCAGGGATCCGGTCACCTCTGCCGTGACGAAGGAGCCGATCCCGGCGTCCGGGGCGCCGTGCACGATCGTGACGCCATCGACGTCCGGCCCCTGATGCTCGGCGCGGCCGACCAGGTCCCCGGTGTCCTCGTCGACCTCCTCAATGAGGACGATGACTGACTCGCCCACGCGATCGGCGGCCCGTTGGGTGGTGAGGGCCTCGACGAGGTCAGTCACGCGGGAATGCCGCTGCGCCACGACATCGTCGGGCAGCTTGCCGTCCAGGTCCACAGCCTCAGTTCCGTCCTCATCGGAGTAGGCGAACACTCCGACGACGTCGAGCTCCGCGGCGATGAGGAAGCGCTCAAGCTCGTCAACGTCGTCATCGGTCTCCCCCGGGAAGCCGACAATGACGTTGGTGCGCACTCCCGCATCCGGACGCACCGCCCGCACCCGACCGATGAGCTCGAGGAACGCCTCAGTCCCGCCGAAGCGGCGCATCCTGCGCAGGACCGACGATGACGCGTGCTGGAAGGACAGGTCGTACCACGGCATCACCGCCGGGATGGAGGCCATGGCGGCAACGAGGCCGGGGCGGACCTCCGCGGGCTGCAGATAGGAAACGCGGACCCGCTCGATCCCCTCGACCTCGGCCAGCTCCGGGAGCAGCTTCTCCAGGAGGGCGAGGTCCCCCAGGTCCTTGCCGTAGGAGGTCGAGTTCTCACTGACCAGGAGCAGCTCACGCACGCCAGACTCGGCCAGCCACCGTGCCTCGTCGATGATCTCGGTTGGGCGGCGCGACACGAATGACCCGCGAAAGGAGGGAATGGCGCAGAACGCGCAGCGCCTGTCGCAACCGCTGGCGATCTTCAGCGGCGCCCAGGGTCGGGAGTCCAGTCGGGCCCGCAGCACCGACCCCCCATGTCCCGGGAGCGCCACCCCGGCCGCCGCAGCCCCCCGGTCCACGGGCGTGAGCGGCAAGAGCGCCCGCCGATCCGTCGGGCGGTGCGACGCGGGCCGCTCCCCGGCAAGGATGCGGCGCAGCTGACCGGACATGTCGGCATACGAGTCGAAACCGAGGACGGCGTCGGCTTCGGGTAGCTCGTCGGCCAGGGTCTGCCCGTAGCGTTCGGCGAGACAGCCGACGGCAACGACGGCCTGGGTCCGTCCCGTTTCCTTGAGGTCGGCAGCCTCCAGCAGCGCGTCGATCGAGTCCTTCTTGGCCTGCTCGACGAATCCGCAGGTGTTGACCACGGCCACGTCGGCCTCCCCGGCATCGTCGACGAGGATCCAGCCCTCGCGAGCCAGCCGGCCGGCCAGCTCCTCGGAGTCGACTTCGTTGCGGGTGCACCCCAACGTGACCAGCGCAACTGTGCGCGCGGAAGTGCCAGGGGACGTCATGACGCCACTCTAGTTTCCTGGTGGCCGTCCTCTCCGTCCTGGCGCGCGCGGCATACGGTGGGGTGCATGTCGGACGACCGGATCACCCGCCTCCTCGCCACCGCGCCGGTTATCGACGGGCACAACGACCTGGCCTGGGAGGCGCGCGAACGCGTCGGCTACGACTGGTCCAGGCTAGATCTGGCCACCGATGGGCTGCCGACCCACACGGACCTGCCCCGGCTCCGGCGCGGTGGTGTGGGCGGCCAGTTCTGGTCGGTCTTCGTGCCGGCGACCTTGCCCGGCGCCGACGCGGTGACCGCGACGTTGGAGCAAGTCGATGCCGTGTGGGAGATGACGCGACGGTATCCCGCCGACCTCACCCTGACCACGACCGCCGAGCAGGCCCGGGCCGCGATGGGCCGCGGCCGGATCGCCTCCTTCCTCGGCGCCGAAGGCGGGCATAGCATCGACTCCTCCCTCGGCGTGCTGCGCATGCTCGGGTCGCTCGGCGTGCGGTACTTGACCCTGACCCACAACCAGAACGTGCCGTGGGCCGACTCGGCAACCGACGAACCGCGGCTGGGCGGGCTGAGTTCGTTCGGCCGCGAGGTGGTCCGGGAAATGAACCGGATCGGGATGCTCGTCGACCTCAGCCACGTCTCGGCGGACACCATGCGGGATGCCCTCGCCACCACCGAGGCACCGGTGATGTTCTCCCACTCCAGCGCGTATGCCGTGTGTCCGTCGGTGCGCAATGTGCCCGATGACGTGCTCGGCATCCTGGCCGGCAACGGTGGAGTCTGCATGGTCACGTTCGTGCCCTACTTCGTCAGCCCTCCCGTCCACGAATGGGTGGAGGCGGGCCGCCAGGACGCCCGGGACAGGGGGGTCGACCCTCGCGACCACGTGGCCTTCTCGGCATTCCTCTCCGAGCGCGGCCGCAGGACCCCCGCTCCCCTGGCGACCCTGGACGACGTGGTCGCACATGTCGAGCACGTCCGAGAGGTCGCGGGAATCGACCACGTGGGCGTGGGCGGTGATTACGACGGAATGCCGGGAGGCCCGGTCGGCCTGGAAGACGTCAGCGGGTATCCCCGCCTGCTGCGAGCTCTGGCCGACCGTGGGTGGTCGGACGCTGATCTGGGCAAGCTGACCAGCGGCAACGTGCTGCGAGTCGTCGGCGAGGCCGAACGCGTGGCGAAGGAGGTCTGCGCGCAACGCGGAGCCAGCCTCGCACGCATCGAGGACCTCGATGGGCCGACCCCTGCGTCACCGGGACCCGAGGTATGCGTCCGGCTTTAGCGGTTGCGCAACACTGTGAGGGCGACGAGTCGGCTGATCACCATGGCCACGTACAACACGCCGCCGAGCTGCTCGATGGTCGTCACCGAGCGTGCGACTGGACGGATGGAACCGACATCCGAGAGCCCCACGCTGGTCAGGTTTGCGCCGGAGAAGTACACGAGCTCGAGGAAGGTGCGCTGCCCCGGCCCGTCCACCGAGGTGAACGAGTGGGGATAGACCTCCTGAATCCCGAGATAGAGGTAGGCGAAGGCGAAGACGAGCACGGTGAAGCACGCTCCCACCGCAAACAGCTCGTCCTTGGTGACCCAGGCATCCTCGAACATGTAGGAAATGAGCGCGAACGCGGTGTAGGCATAAAAGATGGCAAGAGCAGTGTGCGCGACTGCCGCCAGCACCCCATTGCCCTGGTAGGCCACGCCGGCCACCTCGAGAGTGCCGGCCGGTAGCGCGAGGCCGACCGCCAGCCAGGTCAGCGCGGGAGTGCTGCGCACCGTGAGGACCGCCACGGTCAGGGCCGTCAAGCTCAGCACGATCAGGACGGCCCGCCCCCAGGTGGGCCCCTCGATCCACGGCAGCAGGAGGATGACGAGGAGTTGAACAGCGAGCAGGAATGCCGAGGGCTGACGCCGCAGCACCGCGCGCCACCGCTGCATCCGGGTCGGTTCTTCGCGCAGGTCGTCCCACAGGCTCGTCATGGTTGGACAGCGTAGGGCTGGCGACGGTCGCCCTACCATGGAGCCATGACGATTGCCTCCCCTTTGACCATGGCACCGCTGATCCTTGCGGCTGTCCTGGTGGTCAGCGCCATCGCCAAAGTCCGCGCCCCCGAGTCGACGACGAGCAGCATCACCCTCCTGCGACTCCCAGCATTCCTGCGCACGGACTGGTTCGCTCGCGCCTTGCCGACCGGCGAGCTCGTGTTGGCCATCGTCATGACCTCCCCGTTCACCCTCTTGGTGCGCGCTGCGTCCGTGGCCTCGTTGGCGCTGTTCGTCGCCTACCTGGCCGTGATCGTCCGAGCCATGGGCTTCTCACCTCGCCCGACCTGCGGCTGCTTCGGCAATATCGGTGACCAGCGAGTCAACGGTCGCACGGTGGCGCGCAACGTCCTCTTTGTCGCGCTGGCTCTGGTCTTCGTCGGCCTGGCGTTCACCGGTCACACCGTTCCGGGCGAGTTGGCGACGTTCGGGACGATCGGCTGGGTGTGGGTCCTCATGGCGATCGGGCTCGCCGCAGTGGCCGTGTTCATGTCCGGCGGCACCTTCGAGGCGACGGGTGCGGCGCCCGCGTCGGATCGACATGACCACAGTGCGCACGCCACGACCGCCACCCGCAGCGACAGAGGTGACCATGACGCATCGTCCGACGACGATGACTACATTCGCGCGCCGATCCCGAGGTCGCTGCTGGTCACCCCGGAGGGCGAGCCGGTGCTCCTCACCGAGCTCGCCCAGCAGCGCGCCCAGTTGCTGGTCTTTGGCAACTGCTACTGCGGCTCGACGATCATGGCCTTGACCGAGACCGAGGGCTGGGCGGAGCGGGTCCCGGCCATCGACGTGCGCTACATCTTCTCCGGGGTGCCCCCCCTCGACGTCCACTCGCGCCAGCCCGCGCCAGGGTGGCGAGACCACGCGGGGCTCGCCTGGCAGGCCCTCCAGTTGGAGGCCAGCCCGGCAGCAGTCCTGCTGGGCGCCGACGGCATGCTGGCCGGCGGACCGGTCAGCGGCATCGAAGAGATCCGCGCCTTCGTCGACGACATCGCCGATGCGCTCTCGGACGGCGACGTCGAGGTCGACGATCCCACCGCGGACACGGTGGTCGAAGGCGAACTCGTCACCAAGGACTGACCTCAACAGGGCGACGTGTTCGCCCCCGGACTCAGCGCCGGCCGGTGAGTTCCCAGGCGTCCTCGCCCTCCTCGGGCTCGTCCCACTCCTGCACGATCTCCGTGGCCGCGTCCCACTCCGGCGACCCGGGGCCGGACGGCGCCGCGGCGGCATACGGCTTGGCGGGCGGACGCTCGTCGTCGTAGGGGGCGTCGACCTCGGGCGGGTCCTCACCACGCAGAAGGGCAAGGGTCGTCGGGAGGTCGTCGGGGCGGACGAGCACATCGCGGGCCTTCGAGCCCTCGGACGGGCCGACGATGCCCCGAGACTCGAGCAGGTCCATCAGCCGACCGGCCTTGGCAAACCCGACCCGCAGCTTGCGCTGGAGCATTGAGGTGGAGCCGAACTGCGTGGTGACCACGAGCTCGGCGGCTTGGAGTAGGAGGTCGAGGTCGTCGCCGATGTCGTCATCGATGACCTTCTTCTCGGCTGCGACGGCGACGTCGTCGCGATAGGCCGGTTTCAGCTGCTCGGTCACGACCTTGACCACGTTCGCGATCTCGGACTCGGTGACCCAGGCACCCTGGACCCGCATGGGCTTGCTGGCGCCCATGGGGAGGAAGAGGGCATCACCCTGGCCGATGAGCTTCTCGGCGCCGGGCTGGTCGAGGACGACCCGAGAGTCGGCCAGCGAGGAGGTGGCGAAGGCCATCCGTGAGGGCACGTTGGCCTTGATCAGCCCGGTCACGACGTCCACGCTCGGCCGCTGGGTTGCCAACACCAGGTGAATGCCGGCGGCGCGCGCGAGCTGGGTGATGCGGACGATCGACTCCTCGACGTCGCGAGGAGCAACCATCATCAAGTCGGCGAGCTCGTCGACGACGACAAGGAGATAGGGGTAAGGCTGGATGACCCGCTGGCTGCCGGCGGGCGGGGTGACCGTGCCTGCGCGGACCGCCTTGTTGAAGTCATCGACGTGCTTGTAGCCGTAGTTGGCCAGGTCGTCGTAGCGCGCATCCATCTCCCGCACGACCCACTGGAGGGCCTCGGCGGCCTTCTTGGGGTTGGTGATGATCGGGGTGATGAGGTGCGGAATCCCCTCATAGCCCGTCAGCTCGACGCGCTTAGGGTCGACCAGGATCATCCGCACCTCGTCAGGCGTGGATCGCATGAGGATCGAGGTGATCATCGAGTTCACAAAACTGCTCTTACCTGAGCCGGTCGCGCCGGCGACCAGCAAGTGCGGCATCTTGGCGAGGTTGGCGATGACGTAACCGCCTTCGACGTCCTTGCCGACGCCCATGACCATCGGGTGCTCGTTGGAGCGAGCCACCTGGCTGCGCAGCACGTCACCGAGGCTGACCTTCTCGCGGTCAGTGTTGGGGATCTCGATGCCGATCGCCGACTTGCCGGGGATGGGGCTGAGGATCCGCACATCGGCGGAGGCGACGGCATACGCGATGTTCTTGGACAACGCGGTCACCCGCTCGACCTTGGTGCCGTGGCCCAGCTCGACCTCGTAGCGCGTGACCGTCGGGCCGCGAGAGAAGCCGGTCACGGCCGCGTCGATGTCGAACTGCTCAAAGACCTGGGTGAGCGAGTGGACCACGGCGTCGTTGGCCGCACTGCGTTCCTTGTGCGGCGAGCCCGGCTCCAGGAGGGCTGAGTCCGGCAGCGTATAGGTGATATCCCCGGCCAAAGCCAACTGCTCGACTCGGGGCGGGAGCTGAGCGGTCGGGGGCGCCTCGAGGGGGGTCTTCTCGGCCACAGCGACGGCTGGGGCGCTGGGCACGGTGACAGGCACCGTGATGTCCCGTTCGGGGGTGGGCTTGGGTCGCTTCTGACCGGGGCGCAGTCGCTTGCCGGTCACCGGATCCACCACGGCGGCCTGATCGAATGCCGTGTCGCCGTCGAGTTCTCCGGCGCCGGGGCCGGTCTTGGTGCGCGAGGGGCGCTTCTTCTTGATGGCGTCGTCCGCGGCGTCGGCGCCGTCGGACTCCTCCGGAGTGGGTCCGACGAAGTAGGCCCGCACGGCCCGCGCGCGGTCCGGAATCTGGTGGACCGGGGTGGCGGTCAGGACGAGCAGGCCGAAGATCCCGAGAAGGATGAGCACAAGCGTGGCACCGGCGGAGCCGACAGCCGCATCGAGCGGGCTCGCGGCCAGGAAGCCGATGATGCCGCCGGCTGCGCGCATGGCGTTGGCGCCTCCGGGTGGCTGAGGAATCCCGGCGGAGAGGTGGACCAGGCCGGCCGCGGCACAGGCGAGCAGGATCGTGCCGACGGCCAGTCGGTTGCTCTCCTCGCGGCGATCGGGTCCCCGCAAGAGGTGCAGACCGAAGGCCAACAGGACGATCGGCGCCGCATAGGCCAGGCGTCCCACGGTCCCGGCCACGACGGCGTGCGAGGCATCCCCGACGATGCCGGGCATGCCCCACCACTCGCGGGCGGCGACCAGGATGGCCGCGGCAATGAGGGCGAAGCCCAGCCCGTCGCGCTTGTGCTCGGGCTCGAGGTCCGCACCCGCCGAATGCACCCTGCGCACGGTGCCCCCCGCCACGGACGCCATACCCATCCATGTCGACCGCAGCGCACGCAGTGGCAGCGGCAGTCCGCCCTTTTTGGGCGAGCCACTAGCGCGCCCCTTGGGTGCGGGCTTTCGGGTCGCCGGCCGGCGCGCCGAGGTTGCGGCCGGACGGGCTGCACCGGCACGGGGCCGCGTCGTCGGGGTGGGACGGTTTGCCATGTCGGCGAGCCTACGCGAACGTCACACCCGTCACTTGGAGCACACGCGTGTCTACGCGCACGAGGCCGACCAGATCAGCGGCAATACCCAGGCAGATCGCCCGCAGCACACGGCTGCCCCGGAACCGCGAGGGTTCCGGGCCAGCAGAGCAGGTCACGCAGTCAGCAGCCGGTGGGGCACTTGAACTTGAGATCGGACATGAAGATGTTCTCGGACGTACGGTAGGTCGTGTCCTCGCTCCACGCCACGATGGTGAAGGTCGTCACCGTGGAGAAGTAGATATTGGTGATCCCGCTGGCCGCGGCATTCCGGCTCGCATCACCGTTCAGGGTCGAGACCCACGGGGTGGCGATGGTCCCGCTCCCGGCAACGGACGCACCGCGGGTGCCGAAGCTCGTCGGCAGGGTGCCTGCCGACGAGCTGAAGGCCACATACTCACGCGCCCCCGTGCCGGAGCCGCCGCCGCTGGCCAAAGAGTTCCGGTAGTCGATGTCGTAGAGGTTGAAGTACAGGTCGGTGACCGCCTGCGAGAACGTAAACGTCCATTCGGACCTGTTGAGGTAGCCAACGCTCGAGGTCCCCGTGTATGCCCCTGTGCCGCCCGGGGCGTAGTTGTTCCACCCCAGGGAAAGCCCGAATGCGGTACCCGCCACGCCGGGTGCGGGCAGCTGACCCGGCGTGTCGTAGCCGCTGACGGGGCTCAAGTTCGCGCCGTCCCGCCACTGCGACTTGGTGAGTGACTGCGGCGCATACCCACCAGCACCCGGGTTGCCACAGGTCTGTGATGCGGGGTAGGCAAATCCGGGCACACACGTGTAGGAGTCGAAGGCGTGGCCGTAGCGCGTCGTGGTCACCGACAGATTGAAGTCCGGTTGGGTGCAGGCCATCAGGCCCAAGGGCACAGCATTGACCCCCAGACGGTTGATCGTGCGACCGCTGAGGGCCGTGGGGTTTGAGTTGTTCTGGAGCGAGTCGAAGCCCTGGCTGGTCACACTCACCGACGTCGATGCTCCGACCGTGGGATCCGAAGGCGCGGTGGCGCTGTTGAAGATGTCCCACGAGAAGTTGAACGTGCCGGTGGCGGGGTCGCAGGCACTGTTGGTGACGGCCTGGGCGGGCGCAGGGGCGCCGAGAGCGATCACCGGGGCGGCCCAGGCCGCCCCCAGGGCGAGATTGCGGCGGCTGACGCGGGGGGACTGCTGGTCAACGCTGGACATGGGGACTCTCGCTATCACTCACGGGGGGGACGAACAGCAAGTTCGTGACTGGAGCGAGACCGCGGCAGGACCCATGGGATTAATCCCCTGAGCCGATGTGCTCCCTGGCCACATCTTGATTGGACGGACATTACTGTCACTTACTCCTCCTTTGCAAATGTGCCGCCTGAAAACGCATATTTTTCTTCTCTGTCTCACAAGATAAGCGCAAGCGTTTACGCATGCTGATCGAGCAACCCCGCGCGGCATCTCGGTGGGGTGTGCCCCGGAGGGCAAGGCTGACCGTGCGCCAGCTGGTCGGTCTTGACTGGCTCGACCGCTCGACGCCCTCCAGGGGGCTCGACCGCTCGACGCCCTCCAGGGGGCTCGACCGGACACCGTCCGCACCACCGACCCCACCCATCCCCGGGGTGGGTCAAGCAGCCCACACCCGGGCAGCACCCACGTCACCGTCGCCCGGCGAAGCCCGAGCACCTGAAACGACGCGCCCCTCACAGCCGACGGGTCGGCGCATCAGGTCGGGTCCGGCGGACCCGACCCGACCTGATGGGCAGCGAGGGGTTAGGCCTCGATGACGGTGGGGATGATCATCGGGCGGCGGCGGATTTTGCGGCCCACCCAGCCACCGACGGTGCGGCGGACGACCTGCTGCAATTCCCGAGGATCAGACACCCCACGAGCCAGCGCGGCCGAGACGGCCTCACGCACCTGGGGCAGGACCTCGTCAAAGATGTCCTCGCCCTCGACGAATCCACGAGCGGTGATCTCCGGTCCGGCCGCGATCGTCCCGCGGGCGGCGTCGACGACGACGATGACCGAGATGAAGCCCTCGTCGCGCAAGATCGCACGGTCCTTGAGGAGGGTTTCGTCGGCCTCGCCCACGGAGGATCCGTCGACGTAGACGTAGCCGCACGGCACAGCGCCGGCCACGCGCACCGCCCCGTTGACGAGGTCGACAACCACGCCGTCCTCGACCACGACCACGTGCTCTCGGGGGAGTCCCGTGGCGATGGCCAACTCGGAGTTGGCAACCAGGTGCCGCCACTCCCCATGCACGGGCATCACGTTGCGCGGCTTGACGATGTTGTAGCAGTAGAGCAGCTCACCCGCCGAGGCATGGCCGGAGACATGGACCCGGGCATTGCCGCGGTGGACGACCTCCGCTCCGAGCCGCATGAGGCCGTTGATCACCCGATAGACGGCATTCTCGTTGCCGGGAATGAGCGAGGAAGCGAGCAACACGGTGTCCCCGGGGCCGACCTCGATTCGGTGGTCGCGGTTGGCCATCCGGGACAGGGCCGCCATCGGCTCCCCCTGGGAGCCGGTGCAGATGAGCACGATCCGGTTGTCGGGCAGGTCGGTGAGCTTCTTGAAGTCCACGAGGAGACCATCAGGAACGGTGAGGTATCCCAGCTCGCTCGCGATCCCCATGTTGCGCACCATCGAACGACCGACGAAGGCAACCCGGCGTCCGGCCTTCTGAGCGGCGTTGAGTACCTGCTGCACGCGATGCACGTGCGAGGAGAAGCACGCAACGATGATGCGGCCCTGGGTGTGCCTGAACACGGCATCGATGGCGGGCGCGATCTCCCGCTCGGGGGTCGTGAAGCCCGGCACCTCGGCATTCGTGGAGTCGGTGAGGAACAGATCCACGCCCTCCTCCCCCAGCCGGGCGAAGGCGCGCAGGTCTGTCAGTCGGCCATCGAGCGGGAGCTGGTCCATCTTGAAGTCGCCGGTGTGCAACAGGGTCCCACCGGGAGTGCGGATAGCCACCGCGAGCGCATCGGGGATCGAGTGGTTCACGGCCACGAACTCGCAATCGAAGACCCCGAGCGACTCGCGTTGGCCCTCAGTCACCCCGAGCGTGTAGGGGGTGATGCGGTGCTCACGCAGCTTGGCCTCGATCAGGGCCAGAGTGAGTTGGGAACCGACAAGCGGGATGTCGGGCCGCAGGCGCAGCAGATAGGGCACGGCGCCGATGTGGTCCTCGTGCCCGTGCGTGAGCACGATGGCCTGGATGGCGTCGAGGCGGTCAAGAATCGGGCCGAAGTCCGGCAGGATCAAATCGATCCCCGGATGGTTGTCGTCCGGGAACAGCACGCCACAGTCGACGACGAGCAACTGACCGGCGTGCTCGATGACCGTCATGTTGCGGCCGACCTCGCCCAGGCCGCCGAGCGCGACGATGCGGACCCCACCGGGGGTGAGCGGCTGCGGCTCCGGGAGCTCCGGATGCGGGTGGCTCATGCCGACACGGTCGGGAACATCGCCGCCCGCAGCACCGTCAGGTGCTCCGGGGGTGACTCCACGAGAGGCAAGCGGACTGTCGCGGAGTCGATGACCCCGAGTTCGACCAGGGCCGCCTTGGCCATGATCGCGCCCTGCGAGGTCTGCATGATGGCCGCCACGAGCGGGACCAGATCGCGATGCAGTCGACGCGCCTCCTCGACAGCCCCGCGTTCCACGGCCGAGACCATGGCGGCATACGCCGCTCCGGCGACATGCCCGACGACGGACACCACGCCGTTTGCTCCCAAGGCGAGCAGCGCGAGGTTGTCCTCGTCAGCGCCGGAATACCAAAGCAGGTCGGTCTGAGACATCACCTGAGTCGCCGCCCACTGGTCGCCCTTGGCATCCTTGACAGCGAGGATCCGCGGGTGGTCGGCCAGCGCGGTCAGCGTCTCGACGGTGAACGGAATGCCGGTGCGGGCGGGAATGTCATAGAGCATGACCGGCAGGTCGGTGGCGTCCGCCACCGCCCGGCAGTGCGCGATGAGGCCCGGCTGCGTGGGCTTGTTGTAGTAGGGCGAAACCAGGAGCAGACCCGTCGCCCCGGCGTGTGCCGCGCGCCGGGCCATCTCGACCGAATGCCGGGTGTCATTGGACCCCACGCCGGCCACGATCGCGGCTCGACCCTGGACCCTGCGGACGACCTGCTCGACCATCGCGATGCTCTCATCCGAGGTCAAGGTGGCGGACTCCCCCGTCGTGCCGTTGACGACGATGCCGTCGTGACCGGTATCCAGGAGATGGTCCACGAGCGCGTCGACACCCTTGGGGTCGATGTCGCCTCCGGGTGCCATCGGGGTCACCATCGCGGTGAGGACGCGGCCGAAGGGAGAAGTCGTCATGTGCACAGGGTAGTTGGCTCGGCCACGGCACCGACGTCGGTGTCACGCACTATCGTGAGGCCGTGCGCCAGTACCTCGACCTGCTCGACCACGTCCTGCAGACCGGCGTGGACAAGGAGGACCGCACTGGCACTGGGACCCGCAGCGTCTTCGGGTATCAGATGCGCTACGACCTCGGCGCGGGGTTCCCGGTCGTCACGACCAAGCGGCTGCACTTGCGCTCGATCATCGGCGAGTTGTTGTGGTTCCTGCGCGGGGACACCAACGTCCGCTGGTTGCAAGAGCGAGGCATCACCATCTGGGACGAGTGGGCCGACGCACAAGGCGACCTTGGTCCGGTCTATGGCTACCAGTGGCGATCCTGGCCCACCCCGGATGGCCGCACGATCGACCAACTGACCGGCGTCCTGCACTCCTTGCGGACCAACCCGGATAGCCGCCGGCACATCGTGTCGGCCTGGAATGTCGCGGACGTCGACGCCATGGCCCTCCCGCCCTGCCACACCATGTTTCAGTTCTACGTCCGCCCGGCCAGCGCCCACGAGCGGGACGCCGGCGACGACACGGCATTCCTGGATTGCCAGCTCTACCAACGCAGCGCCGACATCTTCCTCGGCGTGCCGTTCAACATCGCCAGTTACGCACTGCTGACCATGATGTTCGCGCAGTTGACCGGACTGCGGCCCGGCCATTTCGTGCACACCCTCGGCGACGCGCACCTCTATCGCAATCACGTGGACCAGGCTCGCCTCCAGCTCACCCGCGAGCCCTTCCCCTTGCCGACGATGCGGATCACGCCGCGCGGCAGCATCGACGAGTACGACCTCGACGACTTCGACCTGGTCGGCTACCAGGCGCATCCGTCGATCAAAGCCCCGATCGCGGTCTAAGCGGCATGACCCGGATCACGCTGGTCGCGGCCATGGGCCGCAACAACGTCATCGGCCGGGAGGGGGCCATGCCCTGGCATCTGCCCGAGGACCTGCGCCACTTCAAGTCCCTCACCCTGGGACACCCGCTCGTCATGGGCCGACGCACGTTCGACTCGATCGGCCGGGTCCTGCCGGGCCGACGCACGATCGTCATCACCAGGTCCCTGACCTGGAGCCATTCCGACGTCGAGACGGTCCACTCGTTCTCCGAAGCCCTGGCGCTGGCTGGGCCTGCCGACGAGGTCTTCGTCGTCGGCGGCGGAGAGATCTATCGCGAGGCCCTGCCCTGGGCACACCGCATGGTCCTCACCGAGATCGCGGCCGAGCCAGACGGCGACACCACCTTTCCCACCTGGGATCCTGCTGCCTGGCTGGTCACTGATCGCCAGCCGCACGACGGCTTTGCGTTCGTCACCTACGAGCGCACCTAACGCGAGTGGATCACGGGCGGGCGGCTCGGTGGGGGCACCTAGGGTCGACACGTGAGCCGCATTAGGGTGAGCGGATGCCGATTCACTCGAGCGCCGTGGGCCCGATCACGACACTGGTCATCGATCGCCAGCAACGCCGCAATGCGCTGAACCTCGACGCCCTCGAGGAGCTGCATGCCGCCGTGGTCCAGGCCGCTGGTGGCGGGAGTCGGGCCATCGTGCTCACCGGCGCCGGGGGCCACTTCTGCGCCGGAGCGGATCTCACCGAGCTCGAGGACGTCTCATTCACCCGGCGCCTCGCCGAGGTCCTGCATCATCTGGCCGATCTGCCCCTGGTGACCATTGCCGCGATCGAGGGGTCGTGCATGGGCCTCGGGATGCAGCTCGCCGTCGCCAGCGACCTGCGGGTCGTCGGCGACTCGGCCCGCTTCGCCGTCCCCGTGAGCAAGCTCGGCCTCATGGTGGACCACTGGACCGTCGATCGGGTCACCCGCCTCTTTGGCGAAGGTGCCGCCAGGATGATGATCCTGGCCGGGGAGGTACTTGACGCCGACGACGCGTGGCGGCTGGGCTTCGCCCAACGCCGCGGCGACCTCGATGCTGCCCAGGACCTGGCCGCCCAGGTGGTGGCGCTCGCGCCGCTGACCCAAGCCGGGTCCAAGATCGGCTTCGACGCCCATGTCGACAATGCAACCGAGGTCGCTCGCTATGCCGCGGCCTTTGAGCGAGCCTGGGCCAGCGAGGACCTCGTCGAGGGCCAGACCGCCTTCCGCGAGCGGCGCCCACCCCGGTTCGGTGGCCGGTGAGCACGGCTGTCCCCGCGCCCGACGCCTCCGTGCGGCGGGCCGGCCCGAACGACGCGCCCGCGGTGGGGGCCGTCCAGGCCGCCGTGTGGACCCAGGCCTACGCCACCCATCTGCCCGATGAGGTCCTCGCCGCCTTCACGCCCGCCGCCTTCGGCACCGCCTGGCGCGCCTCCCTGACCCGCCCGCCGGCCGGCATTCATCAGCTCCTTGTCGCCCTCACCGGGGCCCGCATCGTCGGCTTCGTCGCCCTCGGCCCCGCCCAGGATCCCGATGCAGACGCCGACCAGGCCGAGATCACTGCCATCGGTGTCCATCCCGGAGCCCGGGGCGAGGGCCACGGGTCCCGGCTGCTCAACGCCGCCGTCGACGTCCTGCGCGAGGCCGGAGCAACGGCCGTGTCCACCTGGGTGCTCACCGATCACGACGACGTCCGGCGCTTCCTCGCCGGGAGCGGCTTCTCCCCGGACGGCGCTCACCGCGAACGCGTGGTTGCCCCCGACGGACGGACCCTGCGCGAGGTCCGCCTCGTCGTGGTCATCGGGCCGCCCGCATCGGAGCCGTCGTGACCACTCCCGCCGACACTGTGCTGCCGGCAGGACGCCGCAGTGACGTCCTGCGCCAGTCCTGGTCGGTCGGCGTCGCGACCGGCGCCTACGGCGTGAGCTTCGGCGCACTCAGTGTTGCGGCCGGCCTGTCCGTCCTGCAGACCCAGGCGCTGTCCTTCCTGATGTTCACCGGCGGTTCCCAGTTCGCCTTTGTCGGCATCATCGCCGCCGGTGGCCTGGCGGCCGCGCCCGCCGCCGTCGCTACGGCTGCCCTGCTCGGCATCCGCAACGGTCTCTACGCCATCCAGGACGCCCTCTTTCTCCGCGTGAGGGGCATGCGGCGGCTGGCCGCTGCCCAGCTGACCATCGACGAATCCACGGCGGTGGGCGTCGCCCAGCCGGAAGACTCGGCGAAACGATTGGGCTTCTGGCACACCGGGATCGCGGTGTTCGTCTTTTGGAACCTGGCCACCCTCGCCGGGGCCCTCCTCGGCAATGCCCTCGGCGACCCGCGTCGCTGGGGACTGGACGGGGCAGCCTGCGCGGCCTTCTGCGCCCTGATCTGGCCCCGTCTGCGCAGTGGTGATGCGCGCGCCACGGCGGTGCTCGCGGCATTCATCGCGTTAGCGGCCACACCCCTGCTCCCGGCCGGGATCCCGGTGATCCTCGCCGCAGCCGCCGCCGTCCTGGTTGGGCTATGGTCCCACGGGCGGCACGAGCGCCCCCTGGAGGGCGCCGACGGCGAACTACCCGGATCGGACCCGATCCCATGACGATGTGGGTCGCCGTCCTCCTCGGCTGCGCGGCATGCTATGCCCTCAAACTTGTCGGCTACCTCGTGCCTGGATCCTGGCTGGAGGGAGAGCGCACCAGCCGGATCACCACCTTGCTGCCCGTGGCCCTCCTCGCGGCCCTGATCGTCACCCAGACCTTCGGCGGGTCGCAAGGCACTCTCGTGCTCGACGCCCGGATCGCCGCCGTGGCGGTCGCCATTGCGCTCCTGCTTGCTCGCGCCAACTTCGTCGTGGTCGTCCTGGCTGGAGCGGTGGTGGCGGCGTCGTTGCGTGCCTTAGGCATCGGCTGACGCCCAAGGCGCAGGACGCCCAAGGACTCACAGGCCCAAGTAGTGCTCGAGCCCGATCGTCACCCCCGGGTGGCTGCCGACCTGCCGCACGGCCTCGATGACGCCCGGCATGAACGACACCCGGTCGAACGAGTCGTGCCGGATGCTGAGCATCTCGCCCTCCGCGCCGAAGAGCACCTCCTGGTGGGCCACGAGCCCGCGCAGCCGGACGCTGTGGACCGCAATGCCGTCCACACGAGCTCCGCGGGCGCCGTCCGGGTCCAGCGTGGTGGCGTCAGGGACCTCACCCAGCCCCGCCTCTGCGCGCGCCCGGCCGATGAGGCCCGCAGTGCGAGCCGCCGTCCCGCTGGGCGCGTCCACCTTGCCCGGGTGATGCAGCTCGATGACCTCGACCGACTCGTAGAAACGCGCAGCCTGGCGAGCAAAGTTCATCATGAGGATCGCGCCGATCGCGAAGTTGGGGGCGATGAGAACGCCCACACCCGGGGCGCTGGCGACCTGGCTGCGCAGCACGTCCAGGCGCCCCTCGTCCCAGCCGGTGGTCCCGACGACCGCATGGACTCCTTGAGCCACGCAGTGGCCGACATTGCCCGGCGAGGAATCGGGAACGGTGAAGTCCACCGCGACCTCGGCGCCGGCCAGGTCACCCAGGTCGTCGCCGAGGTCGAAGCCTCCGACGAGAGTCAGGCCCTTGGCCTGCTCCACGGCCTGGCACACGGTCGATCCCATCCGACCTGAGGCCCCGAGCACGGCCACCCGGATATCGCTCTGCGAGTTCGTCACCCGACACAGCCTACGGTTTGACGTCGCGGTCCTGGTCGTCGTCGGCCCGCGACCACCGGTGCAGAACGATGTGAGTACGGGTGCCCGCCACCTGGCCCGTCCGCCGCAGCGCATTGACGACCCGTTGCAGGTGATCGACGTCGTCGACCCGAAAATGGACCAGCGCATCCACGTCTCCGGCAATCGTCAGGAGCTCGGTCACTTCGGGAATGCCGCGGACGACGGAACCGAAGTCCTGCGTGGCCAACCCGCCGGAGAGCTGCACCTCAGTGAACGCCTCCAGACTGCCACCGCGACTCTCGTCGATGATGACGCGATAGCCGCGAATGACGCCCCGCTGCTCCAACCTCTCGATGCGGCGGGCGACCGGGGCGGCCGTCAGGCCGACCGCCCGGGCGATCTCACTGACCGGAGTGCGGGCATCGGCGCGCAGCACTGCGAGGATCTCGCGATCTACGGCGTCGATGGGGTCAGACGTGTTGCGCATGTTTTGAGTGCTCACCGCACATATCATGCGTGATAACGGGCCTTCTTCGCGATGAGTCAGGCAAATATCGCAGCATGACGCCTGACTGTATTGCCTGCATCTCGACCTGAATGTCAGTGTTCCCCTGCCCGGGCGATCCTCGTGGCCACGCCTGCACGGCCCGATCGGGGCACGACCCCTCGGGCCGGCAGGCTCGCCCCGCACCTGCGCCTGTGGAGTATCGCCGTGACCCAGATCGCCGAACCTCGCCCGCCCAGCGACCCGACCGACCCGACCGGCCCGGGCGGCCCGGCAGGAGCCGCCACGCTCGACGTGCTTCGCGAGATCTCGACCCGCGTCCTATGGCTCGCGACCTGCGTTGTCGACGCGGCAAACCGTGGACGCCCCAACCCCGGCGGAATCAAGATCGGCGGGCATCAAGCCTCCAGCGCCTCCATGGTCGACATCATGGTCGCCCTGTGGTTCCACGAGCTGACTCGGCTCGATCGGGTCAGTGTCAAGCCGCACGCCTCACCGGTCCTGCACGCCATCAACTACCTGCTCGGCGACCTCGATCCTCGGTACCTGACCACGCTGCGGGCCAAGGGCGGGCTGCAGTCGTATCCGTCGCGACTCAAAGACCCCGACACGGTCGACTTCTCGACCGGATCGGTCGGCATCGGCGCCACCGCTCCCTTGTGGGCGGCCATGTCACATCGATACCTCCGCACCCATCTGCCGGATGTTCCTGAAGCAGGGCGATTCATCAGCCTCCTCGGTGATGCCGAGCTCGATGAAGGCGCCATCTGGGAGGCGATCGCCGACCCCAGCGTGTCCCACCTCGGCGAGCTGCTCTGGGTGGTGGACCTCAATCGCCAGTCTCTGGACCGCGTCGTTCCCGACATGCAGATCGCCCGCTTGCAGGGCATGTTTGCCTCGGCTGGCTGGCAGGTCATCACGCTGAAGTGGGGGCGGCGGATCACCGAGCTGTTCGGCCGTCCTGGCGGCGCCGAGCTGCGCAGCCGCATGGAGCAGATGCCCAATGAGGAGTTCCAGCGCCTCCTTAGGGCGCCCACCGACCAAGTCGCACAACGTCTGCTGGGTCAGGATGCCCACCCGGCCCTTGCGGGCCTGATCGAGAGCCTGTCCCCGGACGACTTGGCTGCAGCCGTTCGTGACCTCGGTGGTCATGACCTCGGGCTGCTCACGGACACGTTCGCCACCGTCGATCCCACCCGACCCTCGATTGTCTTCGCCTACACCATCAAGGGCCGCGGCCTACCAACTGAAGGTCATCCGGCTAACCACTCCGCGTTGCTCACCCAGTCCCAGATGGAGGAGTTGGCCTTGGCCTGCGGGCGCGACCTCGCCGACCCGTGGGGTGCCTTCGCCGTTCATTCAGCGGCAGCCCAGCTCTGTCACGAGCGGGGCGTGGCCCTGCGCCGCACCCCGCTGCCCGAACAAGCGCCGATCACGGTTCCGGTCTCCCTCGGACACCCGCGACAGCGGCCGGTCTCGACCCAGGCGGCCTTGGGCCGCTTGCTCACCGATCTGCACCGCGAAGCCCCCGAGGCCGCGCGCCGGATCGTCACCTGTTCGCCCGACGTCGCCTCCTCGACCAACCTCGGTGGCTGGATCAACAAGAGCGGCGTGTGGTCCATCGAGGATCGACGTGACTGGTTCGCCGACGACCCTGAACGGATCCTGCGCTGGTCCGAGGCAGCCCGTGGGCAGCACATCGAGCTCGGTATCGCAGAGGTCAATCTCGTGAGCCTGCTCGGTGAATTGGGGGCAACGTGGTCCCGCTGGGGCGAACGCCTGATCCCCATCGCCACGCTCTACGACCCGTTCGTCACGCGCGCCTTGGAGCCCTGGTCCTACGGAATCTACGCCGGCGGGCAGTCCATCCTCGTCGGCACGCCATCGGGAGTGACCCTGGCTCCTGAGGGCGGCGCGCATCAGTCGATCGTCACGCCGTCGATCGGCCTGGAGCAGCCAGGCTGCGTGGCCTGGGAGCCGGCCTTCGCCCAGGATCTCGAATGGTGCTTCCTGCACGCCATGGACCGGGTGGGCGTGCCGGGCGGAACGTCGGCGTACTTTCGGTTGTCGACCCGTCCGGTTGATCCCCTGCTGGCGAGAGTTCCCGAGGATTCCGTTCTCCTGGAACGTCGTCGCCGGCTGGCCGTCGCCGGGGGCTACCGCATCACGTCACTCGATCCCGGCCAGGAGGAGGTGACCCTCGTCGGCGTGGGCGCCATCATGCCCGAGGTTCTCGCCGCCGCGGACCTGCTCAAAGCTCAGGGCGTGACCGCTGGGGTCGTGTGCCTGACCAGCCCCGACCTCGTCTACCGCTCGTTCCAGCGTCGCGGGTCGACCACCACGCCGGCGAATGCCGCCGCCTCCGACATCGCCGACATCCTGTTCCCGCGGGGCCAACATGCCCCGATCGTCAGCGTCCTGGACGGGCATCCCCACACCCTGGCGTTCCTCGCCGGGCTGCGCGGGGACCCGATCCGGTGCCTGGGCGTCACCGAGTTCGGCCAGTCCTCAGACCTCGCCGACGCCTATGCGCTGCACGGCATCGACACCCCGTCGATCGTCGACGCGGCGATGGGACTGCTCGGTCGCTGATCCGAGGCCACCGGCCAGCGGTGGGCATCCCTGCTAGTCGCACAAAGCGGGTGGCCCCCACGTTCGCATTCGAACGTGGGGGCCACCCGCTTTGGGTCAGGCGGGGAAGGCGTCAGCCCTCCTGCCCACCCTGGTCGCCGTCGCGGTCGCCACGGCTGCGGCCGCGGCCGCCACCCCGGCGACGGTTGCGCTGACGACGCTCGCCACCCTCGGAGGAGTCCGCCGCACCATCGTCGGCACCATCGGTGTCGTCGTCGGCCTCGGCAACGGGAGCCTCGGCCGCGGCCGGAGCCTGCGCCGCGGGGGCTGCCTCACCCTCGGGGAGAACAGCGGCCAGCGACAGCTTGCCGCGCGGGTCGATCTCCTTGAGCTCGACCTGGACCTTCTGGCCCACGGACAGCACGTCCTCGACTGCGTCGATGCGCTTGCCACCGACGAGCTTGCGCACCTCGGAGATGTGCAGCAGGCCGTCCTTGCCGGGGAGCAGCGAGATGAACGCGCCAAAGGTCGTGGTCTTGACCACGGTGCCCAGGAAGCGCTCGCCGATCTCGGGCATCTGCGGGTTGGCGATCGCGTTGATCGCGGCCCGAGCTGCCTCGGCCGACGGACCGTCGGTCGCGCCGATGTAGACGGTGCCGTCGTCCTCGATGGAGATGTCGGCGCCGGTCTCCTCCTGGATCTGGTTGATCATCTTGCCCTTGGGGCCGATGACCTCACCGATCTTGTCAACCGGGACCTTGACGCTGATGACGCGAGGAGCAAAGACGCTCATCTCGTCGGGCGCGTCGATGGCCTCGTTCATGACGTCCAGGATGTGCAGGCGGGCGTCGCGGGCCTGGGTCAGCGCGCCGGCCAGCACGTCGGCGGGGATGCCGTCGAGCTTGGTGTCGAGCTGGATGGCCGTGACGAACTCGCGGGTCCCGGCGACCTTGAAGTCCATGTCGCCGAACGCGTCCTCAGCGCCGAGGATGTCGGTGAGGGCGGCATACTGCATCTGCCCGTCGACCTCCGCGGAGACCAGCCCCATCGCGATGCCGGCCACCGGCGCGCGCAGCGGCACACCGGCGTTCAGCAGCGACAGGGTGGATGCGCACACCGAGCCCATCGACGTCGAGCCGTTGGAGCCCATCGCCTCGGAGACCTGACGGATCGCGTAGGGGAACTCTTCGCGGGTCGGCAGCACCGGCATGAGCGCCCGCTCGGCGAGCGCGCCGTGGCCGATCTCGCGACGCTTGGGCGAGCCCACGCGGCCGGTCTCACCCGTGGAGAACGGCGGGAAGTTGTAGTTGTGCATGTAGCGCTTGCGCGTGGTCGGCGAGAGCGTGTCGAGCTGCTGCTCCATGCGGAGCATGTTCAGCGTCGTCACTCCCATGATCTGGGTCTCGCCACGCTCGAAGATCGCCGAGCCGTGCACCCGCGGGATGACCTCGACCTCGGCCGAGAGCGCGCGAATGTCGGCCAGGCCACGACCGTCGATGCGGACCTTGTCGCGCAGGATCCGCTGGCGGACCAGGGCCTTCTGCAGGCTGCGGTAGGCGGCGGAGACCTCCTTGTCGCGGCCCTCGAACTGCTTGCCGTCGACGGCCAGAGCGCCGAGCACGGCGTCCTTGATCTCCGAGAGGCGGTCTTCGCGCTCCTGCTTGCCGGCGATGGTCATCGCCTCGGTGGCAGCGATAGCCGCCTCGGCTTCGACCGCGGCATACACGTCGTCGGTGTAGTCGAGGAAGACGGGGAACTCCTGGACCGGCTTGGCTGCCTCAGCGGCCAGCTGAGCCTGCGCCTCGCACAGCACCTTGATGAACTTCTTAGAAGCCTCCAGGCCCTGCGCAACAACCTCTTCGGTCGGCGCGGTCTTGCCCTCGTGCTTGACGAGGTTCCAGGTCGAGTCGGTGGACTCGGCCTCCACCATCATGATCGCGACGTCGTCACCGACGACCCGACCGGCCACGACCATGTCAAAGGTCGAGCGCTCGATGTCGGAGAAGTTCGGGAACGCGACCCACTGGCCCTCGATGAGCGAAACGCGCACGCCACCGATCGGACCGGAGAACGGCAGACCGGAGATCTGCGTCGAGGCGCTCGCCGCGTTGATCGCCAAGACGTCGTACTGCACGTCCGGGTTGAGCGCGAGCACGGTGATGACGACCTGGACCTCGTTGCGCAGACCCTTCTTGAAGGTCGGGCGCAGCGGCCGGTCGATGAGGCGGCAGGTGAGGATCGCGTCGGTGGACGGGCGACCCTCGCGGCGGAAGAAGCTGCCGGGGATCTTGCCCGCGGCATACATGCGCTCCTCGACGTCCACGGTCAGCGGGAAGAAGTCGAAGCCCTCGCGGGGGTGCTTCCCGGCCGTTGTCGTCGACAGGAGCATGGTGTCCTCGTCGAGGTAGGCGACGACTGCGCCGCCAGCCTGGCGGGCCAGGCGTCCGGTCTCGAACCGGACCGTGCGGGTGCCGAACGAACCGTTATCGATAACGGCCTCGGCGAAAGTGATCTCAGGACCCTCCATGTGGTGGGGCCCTCCTTTTCTTTTCTTGTCAGCCACGGACATCGTCGTTGTGTCCGGGTGTGCTTCTGGTCGCTATGAAGTTGTGAATGCCGTGTGCGGCCTTGCGAAGGCTCGCGGCGGTTGTCGTTCGGTGCACTCCGAGGGAGCGTCCCGCGACATGCCGAAAGTGCGGCCCCGGATGGGACCGCACTTTCGTCAAATCATCAACGGCGCAGGCCGAGGCGCTTGATCAAGGAGCGGTAACGCTCCACGTCGACGCTCTCCAGGTAGCGCAGGAGCCGACGGCGCTGGCCCACGAGGAGCAGCAGGCCGCGACGGCTGTGGTGGTCGTGCTTGTGGGTCCGAGAGTGCTCGGTGAGATCCTTGATGCGCTGGGTGAGCATCGCGATCTGCACCTCAGGGGAGCCGGTGTCGCCCTCGGACGTGCCGTACTCGGCCATGATCTGCTTCTTGACGTCGGTGCTGAGCGGCATAGGTGATCCGACTCTCCTTCTCGTGACTTGTTGCGCGGCGCTCCCGGGCTGGTTCACCGGGGCTCTCTGGTTCCGCGGCCGATCGAACGGCAGTGCCACCTAGGTTACCGGACCCTGGCCCCACGTCGAAATCGAGTCACAGCGCGGTCGCGGACGTTGCCTGGCGTCGCCCGCACTCCAAGGACCGGGCCCAACTCCTGCGACCTGGGTGTGATCAGGGGGTCAGCTCGCCCGCGCCGTCGGGCAGATCGAGGATCAGGCGCACGGCATTGAGGACACGGGGAAACCCAACGTAGGGATAGCAGGCAACCATGGCCGCGACGATCCGCGCCTTGCTATTGCCCACCTTGAGGTTGCCCAGGGAGTGAGAACGGATCTGGTTGGGCATGTCACCCAGGGCGACGAACATGCACAGGACGAGGAGCTCACGGGTCGCCACATCCAGCCCGTCGCGCGTGTAGAAGTCGCCGAACGCATCGGTCAGCAGATCGGCCATCGCGGGACCCAAGCCGTCGGGCAGCGGGTCCAGGACCGCCCGAATGGCCCTGCCATAGAGACCCTCCTGGATCTCCCGACCACGCTCGAACCGGTTCTCGTCGGTGGTCGTCGCGGCGCTGGGAAGCGGGAGCTCGATGCCAGCGGCCTCAAAGACGTCGTCGACGATCTCCACCGCGCTGCACACCGCAGGGAAGCCAACGAACGGCGCGCACTGATAGATCGCCTCGCGGATCTCCAGAGGAGCCAGGCCGTGCGCGAGGGCACCGGGGATGTGCTCGGCCAGTTGCAGTAGCGCCTGACGGGTCACCAGGACGGTGATGGCGATGAGGTCGCGGGTGCGGGCGTCGAGGGTACCGATCGCGGGCAGATCGACCGTGACCACCCGCTGCAGGACGGCCGCCAACTCCGGATCACGGTCCCGGACAGCCTCGTTCAGCACATCCGCGGCATCGACGTTCTGACCTGGAAACTCGGTGCCCTCAGCCATCACTGACCTCCCCAATTGGCGGAAGACCCAATCTAGCCCGCGACCGCAGCACGCGGCAGGACCGGCCCCCGAGTCCGGGCGACAGCACGAGACTCATGCCCTCCGAGTTGCATTTTGCGCAACAGACAGCGCAACACGCAACAAACCAGGGTCCAGGGCTCCCCTTCTGAAGCAGCCCAGTCGTAGGCTGGGTCGACGAACTCCCTCACCGTCGAGAGGACGCCCGTGCGAACCACGCACAACCCCAGTGGCACGCCCCTGACCGCACCGCGTGACATCGAGCGGGCTGATCGGGTCCGCGCGGTCGCCCAGGCCTGCGTGAATGAGCCGGGACCACTTCTGGAAGTCCTGCACGCCGTCCAGGCCGAGTTCGGCCACATCGACCCCGATGATGTGCCGGTCATCGCCGACGTCCTGCTCCTCAGCCGAGCCGACGTCCACGGGGTCGTCAGCTTCTACGACGACCTGCGCACCACTGCCCCTGCGGCGCACCAGATCCGCGTGTGCCGGGGCGAGGCCTGCCAGTCCCGCGGAGCGGACGCGCTCCACGCCACAGCCCAGGCCGTGGCGAGCACCATCATCGAGGTCCACGAGGTCTTCTGCCTCGGCAACTGCGCGCTCGGTCCAGCGGGCCAGATCGACGGTCGACTCCACGGCCGCCTTACCTCGGAGCGCATCGCGCAGGTCACGGCGGAGTGGTCGCGATGACGACGGTCTGGGTGCCGATCGACGCAGCCGCCCGATCGGTCGGGGCGGACGAGGTGGCCGACGCTTTCGCAGCGGCGGGCGCGACCGTGCGCCGCAACGGCTCACGCGGCCTGCTCTGGCTCGAGCCTCTCGCTGAAGTCGAAGGACCGGACGGCACCCGCACTGGGTATGCCAACCTCTCCCCCTCCGACGTCGACGCGGTCCTCGCCGGGAGGCACCCGTCGATCGGTGCCGTCGAGGACTACCCCTGGCTGCGCGACCAGCACCGGGTCACCTTCACCAGGGTGGGCCGCATCGAGCCGACCGACCTCACGGCCTATCAGCAGCATGGCGGACTGACCGGACTCCAGCGGGCCCTGGCGATGGACCCCGCGGACGTGGTTGCCGAGGTGACCGCGTCAGGACTGCGCGGGCGCGGTGGCGCTGGCTTCCCGGCCGGGATCAAGTGGGAGACGGTCCGCACAGCGGCCGGCGACCAGAAATGGGTGTGCTGCAACGCCGACGAGGGTGACAGCGGCACGTTCGCCGACCGCATGCTCATCGAGGGTGACCCGTTCAGCCTCATCGAGGGCATGACCATTGCCGCCTATGCCGTCGGGGCAACCCGCGGATTCGTGTACCTGCGCAGCGAGTATCCCGAGGCAGTCCGCACCCTGCGCCGGGCCATCGAGATCGCCTACGCCCGGGGTCTGCTCGGCCAGGACGTGCTCGGCAGTGGGCACGCCTTCGATCTGGCCGTGCGGGTCGGGGCCGGCGCCTATATCTGCGGCGAAGAGACCTCCATGCTCGACTCGCTCGAGGGCAAGCGCGGCGAGGTCCGCGCCAAGCCCCCCATCCCCGCACTGGAGGGTCTGTTCGGACAGCCCACCGTCGTCAACAACGTCCTCACGCTGGCCACGGTCCCGATGGTGCTCGCCGACGGCGGTGCGGCTTATGCCGCGCTGGGCACGGGGCGGTCCCGAGGCACCCAGGTCTTCCAGCTCGCCGGCAACGTCGCGCGAGGCGGCATTGTCGAGGCCGACTTCGGGATCACCTTGGGTGAGCTGGTCCAGCAGTGGGGTGGCGGGAGCGCCTCGGGCCGTCCGATCAAAGCCGTCCAGGTCGGGGGCCCCCTCGGCGCCTACCTCCCCCCGGACCAGTTCGACCTGCCCATGGACTACGAGGCATTCGCCGCGGCGGGGGCCATGGTCGGACACGGCGGCATCGTCGTCTTCGACGACACGATGGATGCCTCGGCGATGGCCAGGTTCGCCATGGAGTTCTGCTCCAAGGAGTCCTGTGGCAAGTGCACACCGTGCCGGATCGGCTCCGTCCGCGGGGTCGAGGTCATCGACCGGATCCGGTCGGCTCCGGACGACGGTGTGCGACGGACCCAGTTGGCCCTGCTCGATGACCTCTGCACCACGATGACCAAGGGCTCCCTCTGCGCCATGGGCGGGCTCACCCCCATGCCCGTACAGAGCGCGGTGCGCCACTTCCCCGCGGATTTCGGAATGAGCCAGGAGGCCCGACCGTGACGTTGATCCACGAACCCGACCTGGGGACACCCGCCGTGTCCGCCGACACCGAGGCAACGGTCCACATCGACGGTCGCGCGGTGACCGTGCCGAGCGGCACCTCGGTCATGCGCGCGGCGGCGCTGGCGGGCATCGAGATCCCCAAGTTGTGCGCGACCGACTCCCTCAAGGCGTTCGGGTCGTGCCGACTCTGCCTGGTCGAGGTCGAGGGCGGCAAGGGCACCCCAGCGTCCTGCACGACCCCCTGTGCCGACGGCATGGTCGTCTCTACCCAGACTGATCAGGTCCGTGAGTTGCGCCGCGGCGTCATGGAGCTCTACCTGTCCGATCATCCGCAGGACTGTCTCGGCTGCGCCCGCGGCAACTGCGAGATCCAGGGGCTCGCGGTGAGTACCGGCGTGGCCGAGGTCCGGTATGGCGCAGAGGGCGCCAACCATTTCGCCGACGAGGCCGACGCCTCGAACCCCTATTTCGTTTACGAGCCCTCGGCCTGCATCGCCTGCTCACGGTGCGTGCGCGCCTGCGCGCAGACGCAGGGCACGTTCGCGCTGACGGTCGAGGGTCGCGGTTTCGACTCACGGATCACCCCGGGCGGGACAGATTTCCTGTCGTCGGAGTGTGTGTCGTGCGGGGCCTGTGTCCAGGCCTGTCCCACCGACGCCCTCACCGAGAAGTCCGTCGTCGAGCTCGGCATGCCGTCACGCAGCGTGCTGACGACGTGCGCCTACTGCGGCGTCGGGTGCTCGTTCAAGGCCGAGGTCCAGGGCACCGGCTCGCACACGCGGGTCGTCCGGATGGTGCCGTGGAAGGACGGCGGGGCCAATGAGGGTCACTCCTGCGTCAAGGGCCGCTTCGCCTACGGCTACGCCAACCACCCGGACCGCCAGCTCGAGCCGATGGTCCGAGACTCGGTCGACGAGCCCTGGCAGGTCGTGTCCTGGGACGAGGCGATCTCCCGGGCGGCTCAGGGCTTCCGGGACATCCAGGCCCGCCACGGCGTCGATGCTATCGGCGGCATCTCCTCCTCGCGCTGCACCAACGAGGAGGTCTACGTCGTCCAGCGCATGGTGCGGGCGGCATTCGGCAACAACAACGTCGACACCTGCGCCCGCGTTTGCCACTCTCCCACCGGCTACGGCCTCAACCATGCCTTCGGGACGTCCGCCGGCACCCAGGACTTCGCGTCAGTCGAGCAGTGCGACGTCATCCTGCTCATCGGAGCCAACCCCACCGATGCCCATCCCGTCTTCGGGTCGCGGATGAAGAAGCGGATCCGCGAGGGAGCCCAGATCATCGTCGCGGACCCACGCCGGATCGACCTCGTCCGGTCCCCTCACATCGAGGCGGCATTCCACCTGCCTGTCCAGCCCGGGACCAACGTCGCCTTCATCAACGCGATGGCCCACGTCATCGTCAGCGAAGGCCTGCACGACGAGGACTTCATCAGGGACCGGTGCGAGAACGCTGACGAGTACCTGGCCTTCATCGCCGACCCGGCTCACTCCCCTGAAGCCACCCAGGGCGAGACCGGGATCCCTGCCGCCGACCTGCGCGCCGCCGCTCGGCTGTATGCCGCCGGACCCAACTCGGCCATCTACTACGGCCTGGGCGTCACCGAGCACAGCCAGGGCTCGACGATGGTCATGGGGATGGCCAACCTGGCGATGCTGACCGGCAACCTGGGCCGTGAGGGCGTCGGGATCAATCCGCTGCGCGGTCAGAACAACGTGCAGGGCTCGTGCGACATGGGCTCGTTCCCCCACGAGCTGCCGGGGTACCGGCATGTGTCCAGGCCTGAGGTCCGGGCGATCTACGACGGACTGTGGGGCGTGACGATCCAGCCCGACCCGGGACTGCGCATTCCCAACATGTTCGACTCCGCGATCGGCGGGTCCTTCAAGGGTCTGTACGTACAGGGCGAGGACATCGCCCAGTCCGACCCCAACACCGCCCATGTCGAGGCCGCGCTGCTCGCCATGGACCTGGTCGTCGTCCAGGACCTGTTCCTTAACGAGACGGCCCGGTTTGCCCATGTCTTCCTGCCGGGGACCTCGTTCCTGGAGAAGGACGGCACCTTCACCAACGCCGAGCGCCGGATCAACCGCGTCCGTCCCGTCATGCCGAGCCTTGTGGGCAAGGACGAGTGGCAAATCACCTGCGACCTCGCCGCCGCCATGGGATACCCGATGGAGTATGCCGACGCGAGTCAGATCATGGACGAAATCGCGGCCACGACACCGACCTTTGCCGGCGTCTCATTCGCGCGGCTCGATGAGCACGGATCCTTGCAATGGCCGGTGACACAGGCCGCCCCCGACGGCACCCCGACGATGCATGTGGGCTCGTTCGTGCGGGGCCTGGGCGCCTTGACCCCCACCGTGTATGTCCCGACGACCGAACGCGCCAACCGACGGTTCCCGCTCGTGTTGACCACCGGTCGCATCCTCTCCCAGTACAACGTCGGCGCTCAGACCCGGCGCACCCCCAACTCGACCTGGCACCCCGAGGATGTCCTGGAGATTCACCCCGCCGATGCCGAGGTTCGCGGCATTCGCTCTGGCGACGTGGTCGAGCTGGCCTCGCGCGTGGGGGCGACCCGGCTGACCGCGCTGGTCTCGGAGCGGATGCCGGCGGGGGTGGTCTACACGACCTTCCACCACCCCGTGAGCGGGGCCAATGTCGTGACGACAGAGAACTCAGACTGGGCGACCAACTGTCCGGAGTACAAGGTGACCGCGGTCCAGGCCACCGTGGTGACGGCGGAGGTGCGGGCGGCGCAGGACCAGACTTCCGAGCATGTGGGAGCGGACCGATGAGCGGATCGGCACATCCGGACGGCCTGGACCTGCCGGTAGCCCCCGAGTCCCCGGCCGCACTGCACGAGGGGATCGCGCACGCCGGGCGGACGGGCGCGTTGCGCATGGGCGCCGATCTCGTGCGGGCCTTTTCGCCGCTGGCTCCAGACGCTGCCGCCGCAGAGATCGCGACCCACATCAAAAAGTTCTGGCCACCGCGGATGCGGCACGAACTCATGGCCCACATCCGCCGCGGGGACACCACGATCCCGCCCCTGCTGGTGTCCGCCGCCGAGCATCTCCTGGACGAGGACTACGACCACACCGCGGCCACCCGCTCGTCGGGCGGTTAGGTGACCTCATCCGGCGGAACCAGACCTAGCCGGGACGGTCGGCTCCCTCGGGGTCGATGACCGTGGGTTCGCCGCCGATGGCGTCGTGCAGTTTGCGCCACCGGTCGTGATAGGCCTGATCGAAGCGCCGCGCGGCGCGGCGTTCCTTGCGCGAACCAGGTTGATACCGGCGGCGGGCCCACCATGACCCGGGTTTGGCCAAGCGAATCGCGCCGACCAGCCCGACGAAGGGCATGAACACGGCGATCAGGGCCACGAGGTTCTTGCCCTTGAGGATGCAGATCAGGGCGAAGCCGAGGTTGATCAGGGCGAACGCGGCCACGCCCCAGGCCGGGATCCCGGCGTTGTCCTCGCTGCCCAGGTCCAAGGGGTCCGCTCCGAGGACCAGCACCAGGGCGATCGCCCCGGCCGTCATCAGCGCCGTGATCGACTTACGGCCCTCGGCACTCCAGTAGACGTCCTCAAGGTGCAGCCACATGGCGAACTCGTCCAGGGCCAGGGCCGCTCCGACCCCGAAGGCGACGGCCAGCGCGTTCAGGCCCCAGCCAGGCTGGGGGTGGTACGTCACCAAGAGCAATCCGGTCAGCAGGCAGAGCAGGATGCCCCAGACCTGGTGGTGGACATGGACGCCCCCGATGTGGACATTCTTGATCAGACCGGCGCCGCCCGGCTCGGTCTGGGCCGCCGCGGGCTCGCCCTCCTTGGCGCGAATATGCCGGGTGACCGCCCGAGTGGCAATGGTCGTCAGGACGAAGGCCACGAGCAGCCACAACACGGCCAGCCGGCCCGACGGCACGACCAACTCCCAGGTCATGGTCAGGACCGGCCCGTCATCTGGTGCTTCGCTGCCGCAGCGGAAGCCTCCTCGCGGAGCAGCTCGCGCCAGAGCAACAGGGCGGCCATGGTGCAGGCCTGGAAGATCGCCTCGCCCAACACCTGGAACTGGCTCGTATACGAGCCGAGCGCGTTGGCGACCACGAGCAGGATGACCATGCTCGTCATCCCGTAGCGAATGGCCGACTCCGGCTGGACGCGCCTCGGCCGCAGGCGAATGACCGCGATCAGGGCCAGGGCACTGGCCACGACGATGGCGGCATACGAGACGTACGTCATCGTCTTCCCGAATCCCCCGACCTCCACCGCGTTGACGAGGTCCGGCACGATCGGGAACTCCTCCCAGAGGGCCAGCGGCACCAGGACCAAAGCCAGGAGCCCGATGTACACCTGGATGCTGAGCAAGGCTCGCGCGAGCTTGCGGACACGATCGGGGGACAAGGACCGCAGCCACCGCTCCCACCGACTGTCCTCGACGAGCTGGCGGTGCTCGTTGTCGACCCCAAAACCGACCGTCCGGTCCAGCGCGTCGATCAGGTCCAGCTGCCCCGGTGAGGGATTGGATGCACGGGCCCGATCAAGATGAGCATTGATCGAGGCGCGCCGCGCCGCGCTCAGGTGGTCATCCGCGGCGTAGGCCGCGAGTTCGAGCGCGGCATGCAGGTGGGCACGGGCGGAGGTCCGACTCAGCCGGGACAACCAGAGCGTGGCTCCGGCGAGGGCCACCAGGAAGAGATAGACGATCGTGGCGGCCAGAGGGAAGAAGTAGTCGTTCTCCTGGGTGATGAACTTGCCGACCTCATCGACGAACAAGCCTGCCCCGACGCCCCCAAGCAGCGCCCCCCACGTCATCACCCAGGTGTCAGAGACGCTGATCAGCAGGACGACGGCAATGATCAGGGCGAGTCCGCCCCACAGCGCGTGCGCCAAGTGGAACACGGCGCCGCCGATCTGCGGGTACCCGGTCAACACCAAATAGACGCGGGTGAGGGCGATAGTCAAAGCACACGCAACACTAAACAGCAGGATCGACGGGACCGCGGTCACCCGGGGAACGACGGCGGGCGAGGGCGTGGACTGCGGCATACCCAAAAACGTAGGCGATCGGCAGACCAGGCGCACGAATGCGCGCCGCCCACTGCGCCCAGCCCGCGCTAACGTGTGGGCTCGTGATGACGACGCGGGCCGCGCTGACCAAGGCGGAGGCGCTCCAGGCCGAGAAGTGGTTTCGCCAGCATGGGTTGATTTCCATGATGCGCGGCACGGGGTATGCCGCCAGCACCGCACGCTTGGCCGCCCCGGTCCTGACCCTGCTGTTCCTGGTGATGATGGTCCTCACCGCGGTCGCGAGCCCCGATCTGGAGATCTGGCAAGGGGTCCTGCTCGCCCTGGTGAGCATCCTCGTGACGTGGCTGATCTCCAACCGAGTCAACAGAGTTCCCCGCTTCGCGCCGGTGAAGCGCATCGGCATCGGCGAGGCTCTGGCCTTCGTCCTCGTGCCGATGCTCCTGGCCGGCAGCGTCCCGCAGACCGTGGACCTCGACGTGGATCTCGTCTTCACCGGGGCCGAGGGTCGCCTCGCCGCGGCCCTGATTGCCGCGGCTATTCAGGCGCTGCTGCTCGTGCTGGTGTGGGTCTTCATCATGACCGGCATCGGGTCACTGGCCAGCCTCCTGGTCCGTCAGCTCAACCGGGCCCTCGCCGATACGACCACCGCGCTGGCAGCCGTCATCCCGGTCCTGCTCGGATTCACGTTCTTCTTCTTTCTCAATCCGGGGGTCTGGCTGGCCATCTCGAGCCTGGACAGCCTCTCCTTCATCGGGCTCGTCGGCTTCCTGGTGCTGCTGGCGGGCCTCTTCTTGGGCAGCCGCGGCCAGTTCCAGGTCGATCCGTTGGCCACGTTCGCTGACGTCGACGAGGTACGTTCGGCCCTGGGCGAGACGGACTTTGCCGCCGATGCGGACGCCGTCGCCGCGCCGACGACCACGCCTCTGGACTGGCGACAGGAGGCCAACTTGCGATTTGTCGCGGTGGTCTCGCGGCTCGTCACCGCGACAGTCCTGGCTGTGGTCGTCTTTTTCGTTTTTGTCATCCTGGGCTTCATTGCCGTCGGCACGGTCCCGATCGAGACCTGGACCAAGCAGCAACCGGAGATCCTGTTCTCCTGGACCATCGGCGGACAGCCCCACTTCGTCGCTTGGCAGCACCTCAAGGTGGCCGGCTTCCTCGCGGCCTTCTCCGGGTTCAACTACGCGTTGGTCTCGGCCACCGATGCGCGACTGCGCCAGAACGCGTTCGACGCCGCCACAAGCATCGTGCGTCGGGCCTGCGCGCTGCGCGTGGTCCTCCTAGCGCGCAGCAACCGCAGCGTGGCCTGAGCCGCCCTCAGCGCTCGTCGCCCGGACGGACAAACGGGAAGGCCAGCGTGGCCCGAATGTTTGCCCCGGTCAGCATCATGATCATCCGGTCCACCCCGATCCCCAGACCACCCGTCGGAGGCATCGCGTACTCGAGGGCGGCCAAGAAGTTCTCGTCGACCTCCATCGCCTCGGGATCCCCGGCCGCCGCCTTGAGGGACTGAGCAACCAGGCGAGCACGCTGATCCAGCGGATCGATGAGCTCGCTGTAGGCGGTGCCGATCTCGGCTCCGAAGGCGACCAGGTCCCATCGCTCACTCAGGCGCGGATCGGTGCGATGGGTGCGCGTCAGCGGCGACGTCTCCAGCGGGAAGTCTGTGTAGAAGGTCGGGAACCGGGTCTGCCCCTCGACGAGCTCGTCGTACAGCTCAAGTACCGCCTCGCCGCTGGTCATGCCGGCCGGAAGGTGAATGCCGTGCGTGTCTGCGACGACCCGCACCTGCTCGATGCTCGCGGCCGAGGTCAGCGTCACCCCGCAGGCCCGCGACACCGCCTCATGCACCGAGATGACCGGCCACTCGCCGTCGAGCCGGACCCGTTCCACGCTGCCATCGGGACCTGGTTGCAAAGCAACCGGCTCACCGTGCACGGCCGTCGCGACCGCCAGAATGAGATCGCGGGTGAGGTGCCGCATAGACGTGTAGTCCTCGTAGGCGGCATACGCCTCCACTGAGGTGAACTCGGGGTTGTGGGTGGCGTCGGCGCCCTCGTTGCGGAAGTTCCGGTTGAGCTCGAAGATCCGCGCCATACCCCCGACGCAGAGGTGCTTGAGGAAGAGCTCGGGGGCGATCCGCAGATACAGGTCGGCGTCGTAGGCGTTGATATGGGTCCGGAACGGGCGGGCGGTCGCCCCGCCGTGGACCGCCTGGAGCATCGGGGTCTCCACCTCGAGGAACCCCCGGGCCGCGAATGCCGCACGCATCGCCGCGATCCCTCGAGACCGAGCCTGCAGCATCTCCACCGACGACCGGTTGACGATCAGGTCCACCGCGCGCTGGCGCACGCGGGCCTCGGGATCGGTGAACCCGGCCCTGACCCCCGGCAACGGCCGCAGGCACTTGGCCGCCATAGCCCAGGTAGTGACCAGCACCGAGGGCTCGCCGCGTCGGCTGCGTCCGAGGGGACCGGTCACCGAGACGATGTCGCCGAGGTCCACGCTGCGGCGCCACAGCGGCATTCCCTGATCGGCGACGTCAGCGCGGGAGAGCAACGCCTGCAGGATGTGGCCGTCCTCCTCCAGAACCGCGAACAGCACACCGCCGAAGTCGCGAACGGCACGCACGCGACCGGTCACCGACATGGGATCGGTCGCCCCACTCCGGGCTGCAGAGGCGGCTGCCCCCAGCGATCCCGTCCGAGCGACCTGCACGGGGTAGGGCTCGATCCCCGCCTCGCGCAGCCGCTCTGCCTTGCGCAGGCGAACCAGCTCCTGCTGTGGCCGACGGCGATCGACGACCGCAGGCGCGGACAGGCGCAGCTCCTGCTCGATGGCGACCTCGGCAAAGGGCCGGGGCGCACCCTCGCCGTCGGGGATCAGCTCCTCGCCGGTGCGGGCCACCGTGGGAGCGCGCCCCGGCAAGAACCCCTCCGCAACCCCCATGGCCAACCCCACCTGCGGCAGCGCGGCGACGGAGTCGAAGCACAGGTAACGCGGGCGCCATTCCGGCAGGTACTTGGCGTTGGCGCGATACAGGGAGTCCAACTGCCAGAAGCGATCCGCCAGAGTCAGCACTCGGTCGGCCAGCCGGACCCCGATCCCGGCCCCCACGCGATCCGCCCCAGCAAAGACCGACCTGAACATCGCGAAGTTCAACGAAATCTGTCGCACCCCAAGGTCAGGGCAGGCCTCGACCAGCCCCACCACGAGGGCTTCATTGACGCCATTGGCAGCCTGCGGGTCGCGACGCATAAGGTCCAATGACAGGCCCCGCCGTCCCCACGGAACATACGACTGGATCGCCGTGATGTGCCCGTCGCGGTTGCGGGCGATCACCGCCACACTGCTGCCGTCGGCGCGATCGCCAAGCCGGTTCAGCGCCATGGAGAAGCCACGGTCAGGCTCATCGCCGCGCCACCCATCGGCCAGCGCACCGAGCTCGGTCAGCTCCGCGGCGCTGAGGTCGCCGTGGCGGATCACCGAGATCGTGTATCCCTGGCCAGCGACTCGGCTGACGGCGCGTTTGACCGGGCGCATCGCCCGCCCCGCCAAGGCGAAGTCCTCAACGATCAGCACCGCCTCGTCGCCGAGCTCCCGGGCACGTAGACCCGCGGCAACATACGCCTCTGCCCCGGACTCGGAGGCCCCGATGACGGCCGGGTGGAAGGCAAAGCCCCGCGCTTGGCCCAACCAGGAATTGATCGCCGCGGACCAGGACGCCGGATCACCCACCGGATCACCTGATGCCAGACAGACCGATCCGATCACCCGATAGGTCACGGCTGCCTGGCCGTCCGTCGAGAACACCACCGACTTGTCTCGTCGGGTGGCGAAGTACGAGAGCGAGTCGGCCTCACCATGGGCAGCGACCAGGGCGCGCACCGCGAGCTCGTCAGGTGCGGTCATCAGTTCGGCCCGGTGCACGGACCCGAGATAGGTGGCCACGGCGCCGAGGAGGACGCCACCGGCGAGGAGCCCCCCGAGGACCGCCAGCCATGCCGGGCCGTCATGCCCGGCGGGGAGTGGGTCGATGGGCAAGGTGACCTCAGTCGTGGCCTGCACCGCCCAGACCAGCGTCTCGCCGGGGCCTTCGAGCGTTCCCGGCACGATGAACGCGATCACCGCCACCACGACGGTGGCCACCGCCAGGCCGAGGACGAGCACCACGAGGGCCGTCCGCCAGGCCCCAGGTCGGGTCCGCGCGGGGAACTGTGCTCGCGCACGGGTGAACAGGACCACGAGGATCAGGGCGGCCAGCGTGCCCGCGCCGAGGACTACGGCGCTCCAGGTATCCAGGTCCACGGCGTCGCCACCGGTGAGGTCGCCGGTTTCGGACAGGACCACAGCGATCCAGGCCACCACAAAAGCCACCAGCGAGAGCCACTCGAAGACCAACACGACCCGGCGGGCGATCGCCAGCCGGCGCCGCAGCGCTCCGCCGAGGATCGCCAAGGCCCCGGCCAGGAAGAGACTCGGCGAGGCCGGGATCCCGACGAACTTGAAGACGTCGTTGGCCTTGTCAACCCACCCTGCGCCATCGAACGGGATAGAGATCAGCGACCAGAAGGCGGCCAGGGTGACCAGCCCCGCGAACACGCTCGGGAGCCGGTGGGGAGTCGCCGTCGCGGCAACTCCTCGGTCCTGGACCTCGGCTTCCCCTCGCACCTGGCCAGGCTAGCCGCATGGAGCCGACCTGACCTGTTGGGCTCGATACACTCCAGCCGAATCGGTACCTCAGCCACCGCCTAGTAGGCCAGGAGCCCCATGCGTCGTTTTGCCGCCGCCCCCTCTGCGGTCTGGTCGGACCTCTACTACGACCTGGCGCTGGTCGCCGCCATCGTGGTCCTGTCAGGGTCGTGGGCGCTGGACCACTCGCTTGGCTTCACGTTGTGGTTGGGCCTGGTCTTCGGGCTGATCTGGTCGACCTGGGTCGTGACCAGCCTGGTCATGGGCACCTTCAGCGGGCGAGATGCCGCCCCTGGCGCGGTCGACATCGCCCTGTTGACTGTCCAGATGGCCACGATCCTCCTGGTCACCTTGAGCTCGGTGGCCGACTCGTCAGCGGCGGACAACGTCTTCGGCATCCTCTTGGGGATGGCCCTCGGTACTGGCGTGATCCTGGGGTGGCGGGCCCGGCGGCGAGGAACTCGCGTGCAGACGAACACCCTGGTCCTGATGGCTTCGGCAGCGACCCTGATCGTCGTGTCGGAGATCCTGCCGGATGCTCTCTCCGGATGGGCCAACACCGTGTGGTGGGTGGCCCTGGTTGGGATTCTGGTCGCTGCGGCGATTGGGCTCCAGGACAGCGCGATCGATCCAGATCGCCTCAGCCACCGCTTCGGCGAACTGACCATCATTCTCATCGGTGAGACCCTGCTCAAGATGGCGCTGTCGGCCGACGAGAAGGGCTTTGACACCCTTGATTCGGGAGGCCTGGCGTTGGTGGTGGTCTTCGTGACTGCGATCTGGTGGGACTACTTCAGCGACGCGGTGCGCCGGCCCCCCGGATCGCCCCGGCGGCGATCGGCGTGGGGGCTGTCGCACTTCCTGCTCCACCTGGCCCTGATTGGGGCAGCCGTGGGACTGGGCAAACTCGCCGTGGCCGATTCGGGCCTCGGGCACGGCGGGACCGGCTGGCTGATCGGCGCTCCCCTGACGCTCGCGATGCTGGCCCTGACGATGCTCGACATCTTCGGGGAGCGTTCGATCGCCCCCCTGAGGGCCGGCGTCCACGCCGGAGCGACGTTGCTGCTCGCCGGCCTGACCGCGTTCGCTCTGTCCCGTCCGGACGATGCACCGCTCCCAATCGCGACGTGGATGGTCGTTGTCGTCGTCCTCTCATCGGGTCTGGTCTCCGCGATCTCGGTGCGGCCGGGCGCGCAGGCCGCACAGGTCCAGACGCCTGATCACGCCGCCTGACGGCCGGCCTTTGCGCGCACCAGCTCCCACATCGCCTCGACGTCCGACCGCTCAGTTGCCTCGGCTCCGATCGAGACCCGCACCATCCACCGGCCATCGAGGACACTCGGGCTGACGAAGGCCGCGCCGGACCGGTTGACAGCATCCGCCCACGCCAGGGTGTGGGCATCGAGTGCCTCCCCGACCAGCCCGGGGGGTTCGTGGCGGATGCAGACGGTCTGGAGCTCAACGGGTGCCAAGACTCGCCAATCGGGCTCTGCGACAACCTGCTCGGCAAGCCACTGGGCATTGGCGAGGTCTCGACGCAGCCGTTCACGGATGGAGTCCAGGCCGTCGATGCGCAGCTGGAACCAGAGTTTGAGAGCCCGGAAACGTCGGCCGAGCGGGATCCCCCAGTCCTTGTACTGGACGACGGAGTCGTCGGCGGAACTGCGCAGGTACGAGGGCGTGGTGGACATGACCGCCACGAGATGGTCGACGTCTCGGACGTACAGCAGGGAGCAGTCCAAGATCGTGCCCAGCCACTTGTGCGGGTTCCAGACCAACGAGTCGGCGTGCTCGATGCCGGCAAAGAGCTGGCGGCATTCGGGCAGCAACATGGCCGACCCGGCCATGGCCGCGTCGACGTGCACCCACGACCCGTACTCCGCGGCGACCTCGACGATAGCGGCGAGGGGGTCCATCGCCGTGGTGCCCGTGGTCCCGATCGCCGCCACCACGACGGCAGGAATGCCGCCCGCAGCGACGTCGTCGGCCATCGCCCGGGCAAGCGCGACGGCGTCCATGGCGTAGGTGATCGGGTCGACGGCGATCTCGCGGATGTTGTCGCGCCCGTAGCCGGCGAGCAGCGCGGCCTTGTCGACACTGCTGTGCGCCTGCGGCGAGGTGTAGACGATGAGCGGTCGCGAAATGCCCTGGAGCCCGCCACGGTCCTTGCTCATCTCGCTGGCCCGCTCCCGGGCAGCGAGCAACGCCACCAGGGTCCCGGTCGATGCGGTGTCTTGAATGGCGCCGCGCCACGCGTCAGAGAGTCCCGCCTCGGCCCGCAGCCAATCCGTGACGACCTGCTCGACCTCGGTGAGCGCCGGGGCGCTGGCCCAGGTGATCCCGAGGGCCGCGATCCCCCCGGAGGCGATGTCGCCGAGCACGCTGGACAAGGAGGCGTTGGACGGGAACCACCCGAAGAATGCCGGGTGCTGGGTCTGGACCACCCCAGGGACAACGATCGAGTCGAGATCCCGCAGCAGATCCTCGATGCTGTCGCCACCGAGCGGGACAGCTGGCGGCAGGGCAGCCGCGACCTCGCCGGGCGCGACGGTCGAGCCGACCGGCAGGGTGGGGATCCATTCGCGGTGGTCCGCGATCCAGTCGATCAGGGCGTGGCCGGCGGTCCGAAACTCCTCGGGCGTCATGTCAGGACCGTACTCGGGCCACCCGAGACCACGAGGTCTCGGGTCGTCGGACGTGGAGTGCACGCACGTGGGCCCGCGGCATACCTCGGGTATGCCGCGGGCCCACGTCTGGAGCGGGTCCTCACATGTTGATCATGTGCCCGACGATGCCCTCGACGGACTCCTTGACCGCCTCCGACAGGGTCGGGTGAGCAAAGACGTTGCGGGACACCTCGTCCGCTGTCAGGTCCCACTTCTGGGCCAGCGTCAACACGGGGAGGAGCTCGGTGGTGTCGGGCCCGATCATGTGGGCGCCGATGATCTCGTTGTGGGTGGCGTCCGCGACGACCTTGACGAAGCCCACCGGGTCCCCAAGACCCATGGCCTTGCCGTTGGCCGAGAACGGGAAGGACGCCACCTTGACGTCGTAGCCCTTGTCCCGAGCCTGGGCCTCGGAGTAGCCGAACGAGCCGATCTGCGGATGGCAGTAGGTCGCGCGCGGGATGAAGTCATAGTCGATCGGCATAGTCTCGGCGCCGGCGATCGTCTCGGCCGCGACGATGCCCTGGGCCTCGGCGACGTGGGCGAGCATGAGCTTGGCGGTGCAGTCGCCGATGGCGTAGACGCCCGGCACGTTGGTGCGCATGTAGTCGTCGATGGCGACCGCGCCACGCTCGGTGAGGGCGACTCCGGTGTGCTCCAGTCCGTATCCCTCGGTCCGGGGGGCGAACCCGATCGCCGAGAGCAGCTTGTCGGCTTCGAGCACCGTACTGTCCCCACCAGCGGCCGGCGAGATGGTCACGCGCACGCCCGAGCCCGTGTCCTGCACGGACTCGACCTTGGTCCCAAGGAGCACGGTGACCCCGAGCTTCTTGTACTGCTTGAGCAGCTCCTTGGACACCGCTTCGTCCTCGGTGGGGACCATGCGGTCGAGGAACTCGACGATCGTGACGTCGACGCCGAAGTTCTTGAGCACGTAGGCGAACTCGACGCCGATGGCGCCAGACCCGGCGATGATGATCGAACCCGGAAGGTTGGGGTCGAGGATCTGCTCCTCGTAGGTGACGACGTTCTGGGAGACCACGACGCCGGGCAGCATCCGCGTCACGGCCCCAGTGGCGATGATGAGGTTGTCGAAGGTGATGGATCGCTTCGCCCCGTCGTTGAGGTCGATGTCCATCGAGGTCGGGCTGGTCAGCGTGCCCCAGCCGTCGATCTCCTCGATCTTGTTCTTCTTCATCAGGAAGTGGACGCCCTTGACGATGTTGGCCGAGACCTTGCGCGAGCGCGCGTGGGTCGGACCGTAGGACATCGTGGCGTCGCCCTCGATGCCGAACTGCGCCTTGTCGTGCGTCAGCGTGTGCGCCAACTCCGCATTCTTGATCAGGGCCTTGCTCGGGATGCACCCGACGTTGAGGCAGACGCCGCCCCAATAGCGCTTCTCGACAACCGCGACCTTCTTGCCCAACTGTGAGGCGCGGATAGCCGCGACATACCCACCAGGACCGGCACCGAGAACAACGACATCGTAGTCAGCCATGCGCCCAGACTATCGGGCTGTGGACGTCCTCCGGTGGGGCGCCTCACGGACGGTGCGGTAGCCGGGCACGCGCCGCACGGGCACCGGCGAGAAGCCGGCGCCACCATTCGCGCCGAACGTCCCGTCGCGTCGGCTGCCGCCCCAGGTTCTGACCGAGCTGGAACCGGTTGACCCTGACAGCCCGCATCCCCAAACGCGCGTGTTCGCGCCAGCCCGAGGCGGCCCGCCACCGCGCTCGCCACTCGCCCAAACGATCACGGTTGTCCAGCATGAGCCGCCAGAGGTCGGCCTCGGCATCGTCGACCTGGTCGAGCTCGCCCAGCGCGGCAGCCAGGCCCACGCCGGCACCGAGCCGATCGGCCAGCGAACGCAACTCGTCCTGCTCGTCAGGACCCAACGCCCTCCAGTGATTGGCCACATCCCGGTCCTGACCAGTGGTGCGACCCGCGTGGAGCAGCATGATCAGGTGCTCGCCCATCGCCCCTGGTGCCGGGCAGGGCACTGCAGCGATCGATCGGGCGACCCGATCACTCCAGAGCGCGGCGAAGGCCCGGTCGGCGTGGTGGTGCAAGCCAGGAAAGATGCGATGCACGTCGAGCATGCCGAACTGATCATGGTGAAAGGAGGCGGCGTGCTCGAACAGCGAGCCCTCGTCGAAATCGCACCACATCACCCAGCCGGCAGTCGGCAACGCAGTGACGAACCGGCGGACATGCTCGGGTCGCACGAGGACATCGGCGTCAGAGGACTCGCGGCGACCGGCGTTCAGCAGGGGATCCAGGGCCGCGCCCTTGATGTGGAGCACGTCGACGCCGGCACGCTCGGCGACCCTCTGGGCGCTCGCGTGCGCCAACCGGATGCGAGCACTGATCGGCACCTCGGGGGCGCCTGGCTGCGTGCTCACCGGGCCAGAGTAATGCGCGTGGGACGCCGCGACCGCCCGAGGACCTCCGGCTCGGGGCGACCGGCTCTGGCCGACCGGATGGGGTCAGAGGCCGGGGAACCAGATCCCGATCTCGCGGGCGGCAGACTCGGGTCCGTCCGATCCGTGGACGATGTTCTTTTGCACGGCCTCGCCCCAGTCACGCCCGAGATCGCCGCGAATGCTGCCCGGCGCTGCGGCGCTCGGATCGGTGGCCCCGGCCAGGGCGCGGAATCCCTCGATGCAGCGGTGGCCCTCAATGACGATGGCCGTCACCGGTCCGGACGACATGAAGGCGACCAGCGGCTCGAAGAAGGGCTTGCCCTCGTGCTCGGCGTAATGGACGGCCAGCAACTCTGGGGTCGGGGTCAGCACCTGCAACGCGACCAGGGTGTAGCCCTTGCTCTCGATGCGGCGCAGGACCTCACCAGTCAGACCGCGGGCGAAGCCATCGGGCTTGACGAGGACGAGGGAACGCTGGGTTTCAGTCACACCGGGCAGCCTAGCGGCCGGGTGCGGACGTCTCGTGCGCGTCCGAGCGGGCAGTCGACTCCTGGTCGACCTTGGTGCCCTTGGCCAGGCACCAGACCCACAGCCCGGTGAAGATCAGGCCGACGGCCACCATCATCGGCACCCACCAGGCAGCGACCCAGGTCAGGATTTGGACCAGCCATCCCAGGGGCAGTCCGAGAGGGCCTCGCATCAGCCCCGCGGCCAGGACGGCCAGAGCGGCGATCCCGGTCCCGACGAGCAGCGCAGCCGTCCCCTCGCCGCCGTCGGCGCGGGCAAAACCGCGAGCGACCAGCGCCCCGAAGAACAGCAGAATGGACTGGCCCACGAGCACCGTGGCCAGCATCCGCCACGTGAACTTCCCTGTGCGACCGACGACCTGCATGCCGACAAGGGTATGCCGCCTGCGCACGTGGGGGCGCACCCCGGCGGGACCGTTCAGACCTCGGTCTGGCCGAGCAGCATGCGCACCTCCGCCGCAGTGACGACCGAGCCGGTGGCCAGGACGGCACCGGCCACGCCGCCCGCGTCGGCCAGCTCGGCCGCCTGGTCGAGCGCGTCGGGCAAGTCGTTGACCACGGTGACGCGGTGCTCACCAAAGATCTCGCCGGCCAGCTCGCCGAGCGCGGCGGGCCGCATCGCTCGCGGTGACGTCGTGCGGGTGACGATGATCTCGTCGAAGACCGGCTCCAGGATCTCGAGCATCTCGGCGGCGTCCTTGTCGCCCATCACCGCGATCACGCCCACGAGCCGCCCGAAGGTGAAGGAGTCCTGCAGCGCGTCGCGCAGCGCCCTGACCCCATGGGGGTTGTGCGCAGCATCGACCATGACCGTGGGGCTGCGGCGCACGATCTCCAACCTGCCCGGAGAGGCAATATTGGCCAGGGCCGTCCGGAGCACGTCGTCGTCGAGGCGCCGCTCCCCGCCGCCCACAAATGCTTCCACGGCAGCCACGGCGACGGCGGCATTCTGCGCTTGATGTGCCCCGTGCAGCGGCAGGAACAGATCGTCGTAACGCCCGCCGAGTCCTTGAAGAGCGACCTGCTGACCGCCGACCGCGACCTCGCGCTCCTCGACGCCGAAGTCCCGGCCGTCGAGCACGATGCGGGCTCCGACCTCGTCTGCCCGGTCACCCAAGATGACGGCCACGTCGTCATGCGGTTGGGCCGCAACGACGACGATGGCGTCCGCCTTGATGATCCCGGCCTTCTCGGTCGCGATGTCGGCCGGGGTGTCACCCAGGAAATGCCGATGGTCGACATCGATCGGGAGGATCACCGACACGGGGGCATCGACCACATTGGTGGCATCCCACGCCCCACCCATCCCCACTTCGATGACGGCCACATCGACCGGGGCATCCGCGAATGCCGCGTAGGCCACGGCAACCAGCACCTCGAAGTAGGTCATGAGCGGCCCCCCCAACCCGATGGACTGGGCGTCGACCATCTCGACGAACGGCAGCACCTCCTCATAGGCCGCGAGGAAGGCCTCCTCGCTGATCGGCCTGCCGTCCAACGCAATCCGCTCGCGCATCGAGTGCAGGTGCGGCGAGGTGAACCGCCCCGTCCGCAGGCCCATCTCCCGCAGGAGTCCTTCGATCATGCGCGCCGTCGTCGTCTTGCCGTTGGTCCCGGTGAGGTGGACGACCGGGAAGGTGCGCTGAGGGTCGCCGAGCAGCTCCATGACGGCCCGGATGCGGTCCAGGCTGGGCTGCAGCTCGTGCTCGGGCGCACGCGAGAGAATTGCTTGCTCGGCGGCATTCATCCGGCTGGTCAGCTCGAGTCGGCGCGCGGCTTCGCGCTGGGCGGCATCGGGTGCAGGGCTCACCCGGGTGATTCTCCCGCATCGAACCCCAGAGGTCAGTCGGGCCCTGGGTCAGCGGATCCGGCGCCCGATGCGGGCGGCGTAGGCATCCAGGACGTCGAGGATGTCCTGGGCCCGCCAGATGGTGTTGCGGGATCGGTAGTCCTGCTTGGCGGTGAGGATCCCCCGCTGCACGAGGACGTCGATGTGTCGATGCACATTCTGGTCGACTCCGAGAATGGTTCGCACGAGATGCACGTTGACGACGGGATGGCCAATGAGCCCATCAGCGAGGCGGCGAGCCCCCGAGTCAGCCCGCACGCCCGTGAGCCGCTCCTCCCAAACATGGCGGACCTGCTGCGCCTCCAGGGCCAGGTGCCGACCCTCACCTGTGGCGAGGAGAACAGCACGAGAGACTTCGCTGACGATGGGACTGGGATCGCCGGCCCGGTAGGCGCTGAGGGCATCGATGTATCGCCCGCGTCGGATCAACAAGCCCGCCGAGACGGGCACCGCCGAATTCTCGACCAGGCCCTTGGCAGTCAAAGTCGCGTGCATAAGCGCTCGCCCGGTACGCCCGTTGCCGTCTGAGAAGGGGTGGATCGTCTCGAACTGCGCGTGGCCGACGGCAGCCTGGACGAGGGCTGGCAGGTCGTCGCGGTCGAGAAACTCGGTCAGGTCATCCAAGGCGCCGGGCACTCGGTGCGCCACCGGGGCCACGAATTCGGCCGTGTGGGGCACCAGGTCCGCCCCAATCCACACCTGGTCATCACGCAGTCTCCCGGCGATGGTGGCGTTGTGGCTGCCCAGGAGCGCCGCATGCATCGCCAGGATCCGGTCAACGGTGAGAGGGCCAGCCGGGCGGAGAGCACCGACCATGGCGTGGGTGTTGGCGACGATGAGCTCCGCGTTGCCCCCGCCGCCGCCGGTCAGTTCGGCCTCGGCAATGGCTCTGGCGCCTGCCGTGATGCCTTCGATCTGTGATGACGAGACCGCTTCGCTGCGCAACAGCACGGCCGCATACGGCAACAACCGGGCTCCCATGTCGGCGTCGAGCCGGGCAAGCGCTGTGGCGGCCTCCTCTGCTTCGGCGAGCACGGTGGGCTGGATCAGCGGACTCAGGGTGCCGATCCTTGGCACAACGGCCGCGCGGTAGGTCCGCCCACGCCAGCGCGCATCGCGCCTGGTCATGCCCGACACCGGATGTGCGTCCCAGACGACATCCTCATGTCCGATGGCCGGCCAGGAACTGGTCGCCTCGCCAGACGCCTCACTCACCGGCGAACCCCATGCGCCAAACTTAGCATCACTTACCGCGTTAAATGACAATAGTGAGCGGACCCCTGGTCACGATGAGGGGGCAACCGCGAAGACATAGAGGCGCTGGGTGGTCTCTCCGCGGGCGTCGAACGGGCCGCGCAGATACCACTCGAGATCGGTGAGCCCGGCCGCCTGGACGGCGGCGAGCACGGCCCCGGCGTCGTGCAACACGACGTCCAGGTCGAGGTCGCCGTGCTCCCACCAGGTGTCGAGATGGCGCACCTCGCCCCCGACATGCAGGCCCAGCACGAGCAGGCCTCCCGGTCGCAGGATCCGGGCCAGCCCGGCGACGGCGTCGGGGAGCTCGCTCGGAGCCAGGTGGATGAGCGAATACCAGGCCAGCACGGCGCCCCAGCCAGCGGCATCCGCCGGGCGCATGGCCCGGCGCAGGTCGCCGACGGTGAACTCGATGCCCGGGTGGCCCCGCTGGGCCTGTTCGACCATCTCGGGGGTGAGGTCGATCCCCCGGGACGTGGCCCCCTGACTGCTGAGGTACGCCGCAACGTGACCTGGGCCGCAGCCCGCATCGAGGATCGGGTCACCGTCCGCCCCGACGACCACTCGATCGAGCAGCCAGCGCTCAAAAGGCAGCGCGTCCAGCTCGTCACCGATCTGGACGGCATAGGTGGCCGCCACGGTGCCATAGGTGTCGCGCACCCTGGCGTCGCGCACCTCCCCGCCCTCGGCGAGGACATCGATCACGGGGGTCAGCGCGGCAGCCACCGCACCGCTGTTGTCGACATCCACGGGACCGAGGAGGTGCAGCCAGCGCGTGTCCTTTTGTCCGTGCTGGCGGGGCAGCTCCTGCACGAGCGCCGGCACCCGCTGGGCCATGTCCGCCAGGTGGCGTTCGACATCAGCCCGATCGGCAAAGGCATGGAGCCGCTCCGTCCGGGTCTTGAGCTCACCGGGGGCCTGCGGTCCACGCAGGAGCAGCACCGTGATCAGCGCGGCCTCCGCCTCGGTCAGGTCCAGCCGGCCGGTCAGCGTCTGGTGGTACTTGCGAGTGCGTCGCCCGCTATCCGCCCAGACGATGCGCACGAGCTCGGCGTCGCGCAGCTCCCGGCTCTCGTGCTGGAGGGTCTGCTCGTCCAGGGCCATGACCGGCTCACGACTCGACGTCTGGTTGCACGCGGTCCGCAGGGCGTTGAGCGACAACGGATAGCTGGCCGGCACGGTGACCTGCTTCTCCATCAGGCTGCCGAGGATCCGCTGCTGGACGGCATTGAGGACGGGGAGGTCGGCCATGCCCCCACCTTAGGCACGCGCGCGGGCGCTGGGATGCGTTCGCACACACCCCAGCGCCCGCGATGACCGGATCAGCGCTTGGCGACCTGGATCCGGACGCGATGCCCGTCGGACAGCGTCGTTTCGGCCACGCCGTCACCGACGGCGAGGTCATCGAGGTTGTACTGCACGCTGAGGTGCTCGGTGAGCGTCTCGGCCGCGATCAAGGCGCGCCATTGCAGGACGGCCCGGGTCACGTGCTCGCCCCCGGCGATGGTCAGGGCGATCCGGTCGCTCACGTCGAGGCCCGCCTGCTTGCGAGCATCCTGCGCCGCCCGGATGACATCGCGGGCGACGCCTTCCTGCGCCAGGCTCTCGGTGACCTCCGTGTCGAGCACGACGAACCCGCCGCCGGTGAGCATGGCGGTCGACTGCGCATCAGCACCGCCGTCGTCAACGACCGTCTCAAGCGCGAACTCACCATCGATGAGGTCGATCCCTGCACACAGGACCTGGCCGGTCTCGCTCACCGACCAGTCGCCCGCCTTGGATCCGGCGATGACTGCTTGGACCTGCTTGCCCAGCCGTGGCCCGGCTGCGCGGGCATTGACCGTCAACCGCTGGGACACACCGAAGTCAGAGGCCTTGGCCTGCTCGGAGTCGAGGAAGCGGACCTCCTTGACGTTGATCTCGTCACGCACGATGTCGGCGAACTCACGCAGCGCGTCGGCGTGATCGGTCACGACCGTCAGCGTGGCCAGCGGCAGCCGGTTGCGCAGGCCGGCGGCCTTGCGCAGCGACGACGCGACCGAGCACACCTCGCGGACCCGGTCCATGGCCAGCACGAGAGTCGGGTCCTCCGGCAGGTCCTGGGCGTCCGGCCAGTCGGTCAGGTGGACCGATCGGCCGCCGGTCAGGCCTCGCCAGATCTCTTCGGTGGTCAAGGGCAGCAGCGGCGCAGTGACGCGGCACACGGTCTCCAGGACCGTCCACAGCGTGTCGAATGCCGCCTCGGTCTCCGACGCGGTCGACTCGCCGGTATCCCAGAACCGTTCCCGTGAGCGGCGGATATACCAGTTGGTGAGGATGTCGAGGAACGTGCGGGTCGTGTCGCACGCGGCCGCGACTTCCTGATGGTCCAGCTGGTGCTGCATGTCGGTGACGAAGTCCCGCAGCTTGGCCAGCAGATAGCGGTCCATGGGGTGGGTCGAGGCCGTGGAGTGCGACGCGTCGTATCCACCCTCCCCCGCGGCATTCGCGTAGAGGCTGAAGAAGTACCAGACGTTCCACAGCGGCAGCAGCACCTGGCGGACGGACTCGCGGATGGCTTGTTCGGTGACGATGAGGTTGCCGCCGCGCAGGATCGGCGAGGACATGAGGAACCAGCGCATCGCGTCGGCGCCGTCGCGGTCGAAGACCTCGCGGACGTCGGGGTAGTTGCGCAGGGACTTGCTCATCTTCAGCCCGTCGGAGCCGAGGACGATCCCGTGGGAGACACAGGTTTCGAAGGCCGGCCGGTCGAACAGAGCGGTCGCGAGGATGTGCAGCGTGTAGAACCAGCCGCGAGTCTGGCCGATGTACTCGACGATGAAGTCACCCGGGAAGTGGTCCTCGAACCAGTCGCGGTTCTCGAAGGGATAGTGCACCTGGGCGAAGGGCATGGAGCCCGACTCGAACCAGCAGTCGAAGACGTCGGTGACCCGCCGCATGGTCGACTCCCCCGACGGGTCGTCGGGGTTGGGCCGGGTCAGGTCGTCGATGAAGGGCCGGTGCAGGTTGTCCGGGCGCACCCCGAAGTCCCGCTCGAGCTCGTCGAGGGAGCCATAGACATCGATCCGCGGGAATTGCGGGTTGTCCGAGCGCCACACAGGGATCGGGCTGCCCCAGAACCGATTCCGCGAGATGGACCAGTCGCGGGTGTTCTCCAGCCACCGCCCGAACTGACCGTCCTTGATGTGCCCTGGCACCCAGGTGATCTCCTGGTTGAGTTCGAGCATCCGGTCCCGGATCGTCGTCGTCGAGACGAACCACGACGACACCGCCATGTAGATCAACGGCTTGCGGCAGCGCCAGCAGTGCGGGTAAGAGTGCGCATACGACTCCCGTCGCAGCAGCACGGTGCCTTCGCTGGTCGACCCGACCTCACCGGGTGCGCCGTCGGCGTCCAGGTGGGTGCGCGCCTTGAGGTGATCGATGATCGGCAGATTGGCGTCCAACACGAGCAGGCCCTCGTAGTCGGTGACCGGGAACGTGAACGTCCCGTCGATGGCCACCGGGACGACCGCCTCGATGCCCTCGCGGTCGGTGACGATCTTGTCGTCCTCACCGAAGGCACCGGCCGTGTGCACCAGGCCCGTGCCATCGGTCGTCGTGACGAACTCGGCCGGGACGACCCTGAAGGCCTTGTCGTGGCCGAGGAAGTAGGTCATCGGGGGCGTGTAGTGCAGGCCGACCAGGTCGCGGCCGGCATACCGGGCGACGATCAGCGGCTCCACATCGCCCTTGGTGTCGCCGGTGAACTCCTTGGCGTAGGCCCCCGCGCGCTCCGCGGCGATGATGTACCGATCGGGCCGACCCGTCGGCACCGAGGACTCGACGACGACGTAGTCGATGTCCTCGCCGACCATGACGGCGAGGTTGGCCGTCAGGGTCCAGGGAGTCGTGGTCCAGATGAGCAGCCGCGCGCCCTCCAGCGGTCCGGGCGTGGTCACCCGATAGCCGACGGTGACGGCCGGGTCCTGGCGCACCTGGTAGACGTCCTCATCCATCCGCAGCTCGTGGTTGGACAGCGGTGTCTGGTCGTTCCAGCAGTAGGGCAGGACGCGGAAGCCCTCGTAGACCAGCCCCTTGTTGTAGAGCTCCTTGAACGCCCAGATGACGCTCTCCATGTAGGTCAGGTCGAGGGTCTTGTAGTCGTTGTCGAAGTCGACCCAGCGCGCCTGGCGGGTCACGTAGTTGCGCCAGTCGTCGGTGTACTCAAAGACCGACTGGCGACACTTGTCGTTGAACGCCTCGATCCCGAGCTCGCGGATCTCGTCGGTGGTCTTGATGCCGAGCTGGCTCATCGCCTCCAGCTCCGCGGGCAGGCCATGGGTGTCCCAGCCGAACCGGCGCTCGACGCGGCGCCCGCGCATGGTCTCGTACCGCGGCACCAGGTCCTTGACGTAGCCGGTGAGGAGGTGGCCGTAGTGGGGCAGGCCGTTGGCGAAGGGCGGGCCGTCGTAGAAGACGAACTCGTTGCTCCCGTTCTCACCAGCCGCGCGGTTGTCCACGGACGCCTGGAAGGTGCCGTCGGTCTCCCAGTACTTCAGGACCGCCTCCTCGATCACGGGGAAGCGCGGGCTGGCGGGCACCCCGAAGGCAGCTCCGGGCGCGGCGGCTCCGTGGTCACGGCTCGTGGCGACCTTGGGGTAGGTCATGGTGATCGGCTCCTGCGGGTCGTCGTCGTTTCTCGAACGAGGACGAAGGACTCCGACGGCATTCAGGGCGATCCGGAATGCCGTGTGGTCGCCTCCGCGGTACCACCTCGCTTGCCGCGGCCGACCACCCTGACGGGCACTCGGTCGACGACCGCTCTTGCACCAGGCCGTGACGTGGCCCAGACGTTCGGGTCTAGTGGGTGGGCGGACCCACCGTTCTTCCGAAGGCTTGCCGGTGATAGCGGCTCAAACGCCTATGTCCAGGATTCTACCGGGGCGTTTGACACGGCCGTGCCATCTCGGGAGCATCCGGAGGGCGAACGACGCGGCATCGAGGGGGACCTTCGTGGAACTGACCATCACCTCTGCCCTGGCGTTGTTCGTCCTCTTGGCGCTCGCGGCGGTCACCTACTACCTCGCTCGACGCTTCCACGTGCCCTACACGGTGCTGCTGGTGGCTGTGGGGATCGCGCTGGTCCCCCTCGTGCACCTGCCGGGCATCTCGCAGGTCACCGGGTTCCTCGACGACCTCGTCCTGACCCCCGAGCTGCTGTTCCTCATCTTCCTGCCGATCCTGATCTTCGAGTCCGGCTATGGCATGAGCATGCGGCTGCTGGTGGACAACGCGTGGACGGTCATCCTGCTCGCCGTCGTCGGCCTGCTGATCTCGGCCTTCCTCATCGCTGGGCTGCTCGCGCTCGTCCTGGGTTTGGTCGGCGTCGCCGTGCCGTTCACCGTGCTACTGCTCTTTGGCTCGATCATCTCGGCCACTGACCCGGTGGCGGTCCTCGCGCTCTTCAAAGACGTCGGGGCACCGCGCCGGCTGACGATCATCTTCGAGGGCGAGAGCCTGTTCAACGACGGCACCGCGGTCGCCCTGTTCTTTGTTGTCCTCGGCGTGGTCACCGGCGGCTTCGACGGCACGAGCACGGTCCTGATCGGGGCCCTGGAGTTCGCCATCATGGTGGCCCTGGGCGTGGGGCTCGGACTGGCGGCGGCCGCCGTCCTCGGGATCGCCCTACGGCATACGCGCACCGACCAGTTCGTGGCCGCGACCTTGCTGATGATCTCGGCTCACCTGGTGTTCATCACCGGTGAGCTGATCAACGAGTCTCATCTGGCGTTAGGCACCGTCGATATTCGGGTGTCCTCGATCATCGCCACCACGGTGTCGGCCCTGTTCCTCGGCACCTATGCCCGGCATGCGCTCTCCCCCACCACCGACGACTATGTCGACAAGGCGGTCGAGCATCTGGCTTTCGTGGCCAACTCCCTGGTGTTCCTCCTCGCCGGTCTGCTCTTCGCCTCGATCGAGGTGCCCTTTGGAGAGCTCTGGCTCCCGATGGTGCTGTCCGTGCTCGTCGTCGCGTTCTCGCGAGCGGTGTCCGTGGCGGTGGTCACCCGGGGCATCAACGCCGCCCGGATCGAGGGCGGGATCCCGCGCCCCTGGGAGGCCCTCTTGGCGTGGGGCAGCCTGCGCGGGGCCCTGGCGATCATCGTCGTCCTGCTCATCCCGACGGACCTCCAGATCCCTGGCTGGGGGCTGGCGACCTCGCCTCGAGACTTCCTGCTCGCCCTGACGATCTCCTGCATCCTGGTCACCCTGTTCCTCAAGGCGCCTCTCATTGCGCCGCTCATGCGTCGCTTGCACGTCGGCGAGCCCGAGCACGTCGATCAGGCTCGACGCAACACCCTGGCGGCGTACTACCTGCAGACCGAGCGCGCCGGCTTCCGGGACTCCGAGACCCGGGAGATCCTGCATGACGATCGGGCCCAGGGCCTCCTGGAGCGCGTCGAGGCCGATCTGGAGCAGGTGCGAGGCGATCGCGCGGAGCTGTTGGCTGGGCCCGGGCCGTCGGTCTTCGAGCGCAGCCTGTGGCTCCAGGCGCTGGCCATCGAAGAGGTCGCCCTGCGTCAGTTGTACGTCAACCAGGAGGTCGGGGAAGCGACCTACCGGCGCCTGCACGGCAAACTCCAGCTGCAGCGCGAGTTCGCCACCTCACGGGCGCAGGACGCTCTCGACGAGCACCGCTCACGGGACCGCAAGGACGTCTTCGATGCCATGGTGACGTGGGTGTCCACTCGCATGGGCAGCGCCGATAACGGGCAGGGAGCGAGCGACCGCATCGAATCCGCGCGGGCTCAACTGATCCTCTCTCGCCGGGTCGTGCGCATCCTCGACGGACTTCAGCAGGCCCACCCGTTGCCCGTCTTTCCGCCCGTGGCCTACGACCTGGTCGTGGAGCGCTATCGCCACTACGACGTTGCCTGCGCCGCGGCCCTCGTGGAGTTGTCCGAGGACGAGAGCGCCGAGCTCGCCGAGGGCATGGTCCGCCTCGGGCTGCTCAGTCAGCACGCGTGGGGGCAACGCGCGATCGCCACCTTGCAGTCTCATGGCCTCTGCGATCACACCGACGAGCTGTGGCTGCTCAGTCAGTTCTCTCCAGATCGGGTCCCGGCAGGCTGAGCACAGCCCCATTGGGCAGGGGCGTCGCCCAGTCGAGCCGGCGGTAGTCACCCCCGAGCAGCCACGCCCGCAGGACGCGCACCGTGTCCCCGTGGGTGACGAGCACGAGATGGGGTGGGGCATCCGGGAGCTCCCGGCGCAGGAAGCGGCCGACCCGGACCCACACGTCATGGATGCTCTCACCGCCGCCCCAGCGGACATCGGCCACGTCTCGTCCCGGCGGCGTGGGCTGGGCGCGGAGATCCCGGGTGAGCTGGCCCTCAAGGGCGCCGAGTCCCTGCTCACGCAGCCCTTCATCGATCTCGACGGTTGCGTGCAGGGCTGCCGCCACGATCGTCGCAGTCTGGGTGGCCCGCACGAGGTCGCTGCTCCAGAGGGCCACGGGGCCGGTCACCCGGCGGCGGACCTCGACGGCCGCGGCACGGGCCTGCGCCTGGCCCAGCGCGGTCAGGTCGGGATGGATGGTCTGCCCCTGGAGCCGGCCCGCGGCATTCCACGTCGACTGGCCGTGGCGGACCAGGTGGAGGGTCACGGCGTCGGTGGGCACCCGCGACACTGTACGAGCCGTGGTGTGGCGGCGGGATAGGGTCGGCGCCGTGGCTGGGCTGCTGGTGACCGGGACGAGCTCCGATGCGGGCAAGTCCCTCATCGTGACCGGGCTGTGTCGGGCGTGGGCGCGGGCCGGCGTCTCGGTGGCGCCGTTCAAGAGTCAGAACATGTCGAACAACTCGATGGTCTGCGCCGACGGCGCTGAGATTGGGCGGGCCCAGTACCTCCAGGCTCAGGCCGCGCGTGTCGAGGCGACCAGCGCGATGAACCCCGTCCTGCTCAAGCCCGGCTCGGATCGGCGCAGCTTCGTGGTCCTGCGGGGGCAGCCGGCGGGCGAGCTGGCGGCCGGCGAGTACGCGACGGGACGCACCCACCTGGCCGCGGCGGCATTCGCCGCGTTTGAAGAACTCTCGGCCACGTACGATCTGGTCGTTTGTGAGGGGGCGGGATCCCCGGCAGAGATCAATCTGCGAGCCGGCGACTACGTGAACCTCGGCCTGGCCAGGCGCTTCGACCTGCCCGCGGTCATCGTGGCCGACATCGATCGTGGCGGCGCGCTCGCGGCACTGTATGGGACGTGGGGTCTGCTCGAGGATGCCGACCGGGCTGCCCTGCGTGGGTATGTGATCAACAAGTTCCGCGGGGATGACTCGGTACTCGCGCCCGGTCTCGAGGTCGTGACGTCGCGGACCGGAATGCCGTGGCTCGGCACCCTGCCCTGGCTGCCGGACCTGTGGCTGGACTCCGAGGACGCGCTGTCGGTGGGTCGCTGGAGCACCGCGCCCGGTGACGGTCCCGAGCTGACGGTGGCCGTGGTCCGCTTCCCCCGGGCCTCGAATGCGACGGACGTCGACGCCTTGGCCGCTGAGCCGGGGGTCCACGTGCGAGTGACCACCGACCCGTCCGTATGCCGGGAGGCCGACCTGCTCGTCCTGCCCGGGTCTCGGGCGACGGTGTCGGACCTCGCCTGGTTGCGCTCCCATGGTTTGGATGCCGTTGTCCAAGAACGCTTTGCCCTGGCTCGTCCCATTCTCGGGATCTGCGGTGGCTACGAGATGCTCGGCCGCGTCATCGACGATGGGGTCGAGTCTTGTGCGGGCTCGGTGGCCGGCCTCGGGGTGCTCGACGCCACAACGGTCTTCCACGACGCGAAGGTGCTCGGGCGCCCGACGGGGTCCTGGGAGGGCCACCAGGTGACCGGATACGAGATCCACCACGGGGTGGTCAGCGCGCCGGACAACTTCCCGGGTGGGACGCGGGACGAGGCGGCGTACGGGACGATCTGGCATGGCACGCTGGAGAGTGACGGATTCCGGCGGGCCTGGCTGACCGAGGTGGCGGCCTCGGCGGGATCGCCCTGGCGACCAGACGCGGCGGCGCCTGCCTTTGCGGATCGCCGAGAGGCGATGATCGACGCCCTCGCCGACGCGTGCGAGGAGCACCTCGACCTCGATCGTCTGCTGTCGATGACCGGGGTCTCATCATGACGGCGGAGGCCGCCCGACGGATCCAGGTCATCGGGATCGGGGCGGGCTCGCCGGAGTTCGTCACCACGCAGGCCGCGACTGCGCTGAACTCGGTCGACGTCTTCCTCGTCGCCGACAAGGGCGAGACCAAGGACGAGCTGATTGCGGTGCGCCGGGGGATCTGTGACCGGTTCATCGACGCCGATCGGGACTATGCCTTCGTCACGGTGCAGGACCCGACGCGCGGCCCGGATGCCGCGCGGGGCACCGCGGCGTACGAGCAGGGGGTTCGGGACTGGCACGCGGCCCGGGCTGATGCCTATGCCGCGACGATCGCGGCCTTGCCCGCTGACGCGGTGGTCGGGTTCCTCGTGTGGGGCGATCCGGCGTTCTACGACAGCACGATCCGGGTTGTTGAAGCGATCGGCGAGCGAATGCCCCTGTCCGTCAACGTCATCCCCGGCATCACGGCATTCCAGGCGTTGGCCGCGGCCCACGGGGTCGTCCTGCATGCGGTTGGCGAGCCCGTGCACGTCACGACCGGACGACGGTTGGTCGGCGAGTTCGACGCGGCGGTGGCGGCCGGCATCGACCTCGGCAGCATCGTCGTCATGCTCGACGGGCACCTGGCGTGCCGTGAGCTGGTCTCCCGCGCCCCGGACTTGATGCTGCATTGGGGCGCGTATCTCGGTCTGCCGCAGCAGGAACTACGCGCAGGACGGCTCGCTGACGTCATCGACGAGGTGATCGCTGTGCGCGCCGCTCTTCGTCAGGAGCACGGCTGGGTGATGGATGTCTACGCACTCACTGCGGAATCGCCGACAGCCACAGCTTGATTGCCCTCCGGGCTCACTCGCGCTCCCCACCCCTCTATCGGCGCGGCTCGGGTGCGGTATTCGTGTCCGGTGGGGGTGAAGCGTTCGGGGATTGTGGCCGCATCGTCTCCCACCAGAGAGGATGCACAGCATGGGTAAGCACTATGACGCCGCGACGAAGGAGCGGGCGGTCCGGATGGTCCAGCAGGCCGCCGGGGAGACCG
>JAGOME010000053.1 GCA_017993715.1 Phycicoccus sp. | reverse complement strand
GGCTCGTCCTGGCGAGCTGGGGCCTGGGGTCCCTCGTCGGCGGGCTCGGCTACGGCGCGCTGAACCGGTCGATCTCCACGTTCTGGCTGCTCCTGGCCTTAGGACTGGTGACCATCCCCATGGCCTTCGCCGCCACCGTGACGGCCCTGGCTGCTGTTGCCTTCGTCGCCGGCCTGCTATGCGCCCCGACCATCACGGCGTCGATCGATCAGGCCACCCGCATCGTCCCGCCAGGCGCCCGGGGCGAGGCGATGGGTTGGCACGGGTCCTTCATGACCGCTGGAGCGGCCCTCGGGGCACCCCTGGCTGGCGTGGCCATCGACTCGGGAGGCCCGGCGGCGGGGTTCCTCGCGGTGGCGCTGCTCGGGATGGCCATCGCCGTGGTCGGGGCCAGTGGCGCCGCCGTGCGTCGGCGACGACGGCGTGCGGCCGCCGAGGTCCGCGCTACTCTGGGCGCGTGACAGTCGCCCAGCACCCGTGCACCGCCCGTGCCGTGCGGCGATTTAGCGGGCCCTTCGGCGCGCCCGTCGGCCGCTGACCCTGTCAGCAGTCGACACCGCGAGACGACCAGCGTCGTCGCTGCCGCCGAGGGGCCAAGCACTGTCCACCTGTCCCTCACACGTCGGAAGCGAAGATTGACGATGTCCGGACCCAACACCAACTACGACCCGGTCGAGGTCGCCGCGCTTGACCCGGCGATGATCGACGCCGCGGTCAGCGCCGCCGAGGTCGCCGTGCGCGCCGCGGCGACCCTGCCCGACCTCAAGGCGGCTCGGGCCGCGCACCAGGGCGACAAGAGCCCCTTGGCCATGGCCAACCGCGAGATCGGGGCCCTCCCGCCGAGCGCCAAGGCCGAGGCCGGCAAGCGGATCGGCGAAGCCCGCGGTCGGGTCAACGCGGCATTCGCGCTCCGCCAAACCGAGCTGGAGGCCGAACGCGACGCACGCATCCTCGTCGAAGAGGCCGTCGATGTCACCCTGCCCACCGGCCGCCGGCCCCTCGGCCGACGCCACCCCATCGAGCTGATGAGCGAGCGGATCGCCGACCTGTTCGTCGGGATGGGTTGGGAGATCGCCGAAGGCCCCGAGGTCGAGGCGGAGTGGTTCAACTTCGACGCCCTCAACTTCGACGCCGACCACCCGGCCCGCCAGATGCAGGACACCTTCTATGTCGAGCCGCCCGAGGGTGGCCTGATCCTGCGCACCCACACCTCCCCGGTCCAGGCCCGGGCCCTGCTCGAGCGAGGAGTCCCCATCGCGGTCGCGGCGATCGGCCGCGTGTTCCGCACCGACGAGCTCGATGCGACCCACATGCCGGCCTTCCATCAGGTGGAGGGACTCTGCGTCGACGAGGGCATCACCATGGCGCACCTCAAGGGGACGCTGGACACCTTGGCCTCCGAACTCTTCGGCGAGGGCATCACGACCCGCCTGCGCCCGTCCTACTTCCCTTTCACCGAGCCCAGCGCCGAGATGGACCTGCGCTGCTTCGTCTGCCGCGGTGAGGACCCGGCCTGCCGGACCTGCAAAGGCACTGGATGGATCGAATGGGGCGGCTGCGGGATGGTCAACCGCAATGTGCTCTCGGCCTCGGGCATCGACCCCGACGTCTACACCGGCTTCGCCTTTGGGATGGGCATCGACCGGGCCCTGATGTTCCGCACCGGCGTCTCGGACATGCGGGACATGATCGAAGGTGACGTGCGCTTCGACGCACAGTTCGGGATGGAGATCTGATGCGCGTTCCTGTCGATTGGCTGCGCGAGTACGTCGCGGTCCCGGCCGATGCCGCCGGTGTCGACATCGCTGCGGCGTTGGTCAAGGTCGGCCTCGAAGAGGAGGCCCTGCACGGCGGCGACATCACCGGTCCCCTCGTCGTTGGGCGCATCCTGACGATGCAGCCCGAGCCCCAGAAGAACGGCAAGACCATCAACTGGTGCACTGTCGATGTCGGCGATGCCAACGGCACCGGCGAACCCCAGGGCATCGTCTGCGGCGCCCACAACTTCGCACCCGGCGACCTCGTCGTCGTCATCCTCCCCGGTGGCGTGCTGCCCGGTGGCTTCACCATCACCGCTCGCAAGACCTACGGGCATGTCTCGGCCGGGATGATCTGCTCGGTCAAGGAGCTGGGCATCGGCGACGATCACGACGGGATCCTCACGCTCACGGATCGCTCCGACGCCGAAACTCTGGTCCCCGGCCAGGACGCAATCCCGCTGCTCGGCCTGGATCGCGAGACCGTCGAGGTCAACGTCACCCCCGATCGCGGCTACTGCTTCTCGATCCGCGGCATCGCCCGCGAGTATGGGCACGCGACGGGCGCGGCATTCGTCGACCCCGTTTCGGCCCTCGCCGACACGGCTCCGCCGGCCAACGACACCGGGTATGCCGTGCGCCTGGCCGACGACGCCCCGATTCGAGGTCGCGAGGGATGCGACCGCTACGTCGCGCGCATCGTGCGAGGCATTGACGTCCACGCACCCACGCCGACCTGGATGGCGACGCGCCTTACAGAGGCGGGCATGCGGCCCATCTCCCTGGCCGTCGACGTGACGAACTACGTGATGCTTGCCCTCGGGCAGCCCCTGCACGCCTTCGACGTCGCCCGCCTCGACGGGCCGATCGTCGTGCGCCGGGCCCGACCTGGGGAGCGGCTGACCACCCTCGACGGCATCGACCGCGGGCTGGATATCACCGATCTGCTCATCACGCAGGACGGCGAGACAGCCCTGGCGATCGCTGGCGTCATGGGCGGCGAGGACAGCGAGGTCACGGACACCACGACCGACGTCCTCATCGAAGCCGCCCACTTCGACCCGGTCACCGTGGCGCGTTCGGCCCGGCGCCACAAGTTGCCCTCCGAGGCATCGCGCCGGTTCGAGCGGGGCGTTGATCCGCAGCTGGCTCCGGCCGCTGCCCAGCTCGCCGTCGACCTGCTGCTTGCGTATGGCGGCGGCACCGCGGATCCAGGTGTGACGGACGTTGGGAGCCCACTGGCCACCGAGCCGATCGACCTGGACCTGGACCTGCCCACCCGTCTCGTTGGCGTCGACTACACCCACGACCGAGTCGTCGAGATCCTCCGGGAGATCGGCTGCGACGTGGCCGTCCACGGGAATGCCGCCAGGGTCACCCCACCCACCTGGCGACCGGACCTGCGCGGTGGGCCCGATCTGGCCGAGGAAGTCGCCCGGATCGACGGCTACGACATGATCCCCTCGGTGGTCCCGACGGCGCCCGTGGGTGCGGGCCTCACCCACGCCCAGCGGGTGCGTCGACTCGTGGCGAACCTGCTCGCGGCCCAGGGTTTCAGCGAAGTCTGGAACCCGCCCTTCGTCGGGGACGACCGCTTCGCGGCTCTCGGCTACGACCTGGACGCAGCCCACGCGCGCACGGTGCGGTTGGCCAACCCGCTCTCGGACGAGGCGCCGTTCATGCGGATCTCGATCCTGTCGACCCTGGTGGACTCGTTGCGCCGGAACGTGGCCCGCGGCGCCAAGGATGTGGCGCTCTTCGAGGTCGGCCTCGTGGTCGCCCTCGAGGGGGAGCAGCAGACCGCCCCCACCGTGGACGTGGGCGTGCACCCCCCGGCGGACCTCCTCACGACGATCCGGAATGCCGTGCCGCCCCAGCCGCGGCACCTCGGCTTCATCCTGGCGGGGGACCGCGACCGCAAGGGCTGGTGGGGAGCAGGTCGTCCCGCCGATGTCGAGGATGTGCTCGAGACCGCACACCAGCTCGCCGAGGCGTTGGCGCTCACGGCTGTCCCCGTGGCAGACGACCCCATGCCGTACCACCCCGGCCGGTGCGCCCGGATCGACCTGCCCGATGGGACGTTTGTCGGTCATGTCGGTGAGTTGCACCCCAAGGTGATCGCCGCCCTTGGGCTCCCGGCGAGGACCGTGGCAGGTGAGCTCGTCCTCGATGTCCTCATCGCGCATAGCGGCACCCCCGTGACCGCGAGGACACTGAGCACCTACCCCCAGGCGACGACCGACCTGGCCCTCGTCGTCGATGACGAGGTGTCGGCGGCCCAGGTCGAAGCTGCCCTGCGCTCGGGCGCCGGGGAGCTCCTCGAGGCGGTGACGCTCTTCGACGTGTACCGCGGGGCGCAAGCCGGCGAGGGCAAGAAGTCGCTGGCCTATCGCCTGGCGTTCCGAGACCCGGCTCGGACCCTGACGACCGACGAGGTCTCGACCCTGCGGGACCGCGCCAGCACAGCCGCGAGCACCGCAACAGGGGCCAGCCAGCGTGGCTAACCCCGTCGCGGTCGTCACAGGCGCCTCGCGGGGCATCGGCGCGATCATCGCCGACGCCCTCGAGGACGCCGGGTACGCCGTGGTGCGGGGCTCGACGGCCGTGGCCCTGGTCACCGATCGCCAGGCAGTCTCCGCCTGGGTGGCCGAGATCATCGATCAGCACGGCCGGATTGACGTGCTTGTCAACAATGCCGGAGTCATCGACGCCGAGGTGGGCCTGTTCGATTCCGACCCCGACGAGTGGTGGACGGTCTTCGAGGTCAACGTCCAGGGTGCCTACCTCATGACCTGGCTTGTCGGCCGCTGGATGCGCGAACACGGCGGCGGCCGGATCATCAATGTCAACTCCGGTGCCGCAACCCGCGCCGGAGCGGTAGCCAGCGCCTACAACGCGAGCAAGACGGCCCTGGCCCGCCTCACCGGGTCCACGCAGGCGGCCGGCGAAGCGCACAGCATTCACGCCTTCGATCTCATGCCCGGGGTGGTCCGCACCGACATGACAGCGGCGATGCAGGCTCACGTGGGACGCACCGATTGGACCGACCCCACTCTGGTCGCCGACCTGGCGCTGGCCATGGCCGACGGACGCCTCGACGCGTGGGCTGGGCGCCTCGTGCGCGCCGGGACTGACTCCGTCACCTCCCTAGTAGCCCGGGCGGCCGGGACACCCTTGGAGGCGTTGGACCGCACGCTGACGCTGCGGGCCTACGACGCGGCTGATCCGCTGGGCTGACGACGCCGACTGGCGACCAACTCAGACGCGGCGTGGACCACGCCCTCGATGGGGCCGCGCCAACCGGTCCTGCGCCAGATCGGTTCCCACAGGGCGACGATGACCGCAGCCCCGAGGCATAGGGCAGCCAGGACCAGCCAGGAGTTGTCGGTGGGGTGGCCCCACGGGCCGACCCAGGCCGCGAGGAAGACGATGTGGGCGGCATACAACGTCAACGTCATGCGGCCTGCGGCTGCGAGGGGGTCCAGCAGCGTGCGCCACGACGAGGTCGCGACGAGCAGCGCGGTGAGCAGCACGAGATGGGACAGCGCCGCGTTGAAGATCAGCTCGTCGGGGGTGCCGCTGTACGGATGCAGGACCAGCCACCCGACGCGCTTGGCGATGAGGAAGCCCCCGGCCAGAGCGACCAGGACAGCAGCCGACGCGATCGTTACGCGGCGACGGGCCGCCAGCCAGGGCTCGGCCCGGGCGAACAGAATGCCGGTGGCGGCCCAGAGCACCATGGTCGTCAGCCGGTAGGAGTCCCCGATCGTGAGGTACCAGAGCAGTCGCTCCGGACCCTGCGTCGCCAGCTCAAGTCCGCGCAACCAGGGCAGCGCCAAAGAGCCACTGAAACCGACTCCCATGCCAACGACAGTGACCAACGCCGACCCGCAGCGAGCGAGCAGCGCGGCCAGGACGGTCAGCACACCGAGTTGGGTCAGGACGATGTAGACCTGCGCGCCCAGCTCGTGAAGCAAGAGCCCGACACCGATAAGGCTGCCGCCGCGCACGATGGTGACGGCCCAGGGCGTGCGATGCCAGGCCGACTGCTGGGCGCCCGCTCCCACCAGGGTGGCAAAGAGTGCGGCGGTGAGAAATTCGCTGAGGTTGAGCACGTCCCCAGGCCCACCGCTCGGGGCCGCGTGAGCAATGAACATCGACACCAGAGCGGTCCCGCGGGCAGCGTCGATGGTCAGATCGCGCTTGCCCAGGGTGGGGAGGAGAGTCACGCCTCCATGATGGCGGGTCGGTCGACACTCTCGTCGGCTGAGCCGTCGTAGAGCGCGAGTTCACGCGCGATCCGCCGAGCGGTGCCCACATCCGCGTCGGAGAGCGGCTCCCCGTTCTCGCGCTCCAGCTCGCCCTGCAGCCACTCCCACACGTCCTCCACGACCACGCGCAGGGCAGCGAAGCCGGCCTCGGTCAGGACGGCGCCCTCGGGGTGCACCTCGATCAGACCCGCCTCGGCAGCATCGTCGACGGCCGGCTGAATGACGCCGAGGGGCATCCATCGGGCGCGGGCGATCTGGCCGAGGTCGGCGAAGCCGTGCGCACTCTGCTGCCCTCCCGCAACGACGCGGACGACCCACAACTGCACCGGATCCAAGCCCGAGCGTCCGAGCAACTCCTGATATCGCAGGGGCAGCCCTTCGCGCAGCAGGCGGGCGATCTGGCCGGTGAGCACTTCGGAGGAGGTGCGCTGATCCGGCATGCCGAATCCCTGACCCACATCCTTGGCGGCGGGCTTGGTCAGGCCACGCAGCGGGACCGTCTTGAGCAGTAACGCGACAAAGAAGGCGAGCACCGCGACCGGGATCGCTGACGCGAAGACGACCTGGACGACGTCCGCGTAGGCGGCAACTGCCGCGTCGTGCTGCGCCGCGGGCAACTCGGCCACGGCATGGGGCGTCGTCAGCGCCCGCGGGTCGGCCCCGGTCGTGGTGACGACCTGCTGCAGCGCCGGTCCGAGCTGGTTGGCGTAAATGGTCCCGAAGACGGCGGCCCCGAACGAGGACCCAAGCGTCCGCATGAACGTCACGCCCGAGGTGGCCACACCGAGGTCGCGATAGTCGACGGTGTTCTGGGCGATGATCGTCAGCACCTGCATGGCCAGCCCGATGCCGAGGCCGAGCACGATCATGGCGGCGTACAGGTCCAGGTTCGAACTGTTCTGGTCCAGCCGGGACAGCAGCCACATCCCCACGGCCATGATGGCCGACCCGACAACGGGGAAGATCTTGTAGCGACCGGTCGTGCTGACGATGTTGCCGGCCGTGATCGAGGAGACGAGCAGCGCGAACACCATGGGCAGGGTCTGCAGTCCCGATGCCGTCGCCGACACACCCTGCACGTACTGCAGGTAGGTCGGGAGGAAGGTCATCGACCCGATCAGCGCGAAGCCGACAATGAACGACAGCGTCGTCGACACGCTGAAGACATTGCGCCGGAACAGACGCAGCGGGAGCATCGGGCTTTGCGCCCGGGATTCGGCCACGATGAACAGGGCCGTGAATATGGCGGCGGTGATGAACAGGCCGATGATCATCGGGGATCCCCAGGGATACTCCGTGCCTCCCCAACTGGTGGCCAGGATGAGCGAGGAGGCCGCCACGGCGACGGTTGCGACACCCCAGTAGTCGATGACCGGCTTGTCGACCGCCTTGGTCGACGGCAACAGGCGGAAGGCGAACGGCAGCAGGACCAGCGCCACCGGCACGTTGACGTAGAACACCCAGCGCCAGGACAGATGGTCGGTGAACAAGCCACCGATGAGGGGGCCGACGACGGTGGCCACCCCGAAGACCGCGCCGATCCCGCCTTGGTATTTGCCTCGCTCCCGCAGCGGGATGATGTCCGCGATCATCGCGGTCGCCGTCACGGTCAGACCGCCGCCGCCGATGCCCTGCAAGCCGCGCATGACGATGAGCCAGGTCATGCCCTCGGACATGCCGCACAGTGCGGACGCGACGATGAACAGGATGATCGACCCGATGAAGAGCCGCTTGCGGCCGTATATGTCCCCGAACTTGCCCGCGAGCACCGTCGCGATTGTCTGGGTAAGCATGTAGGCCGTGACGACCCACGTCATGTGCTCGGCACCGCCCAGGTCGCCGACGATGGTCGGCAGCGCCGTGGAGACGATCGTGCCGTCGAGGGCGGCGAGCAGCATGCCGCCGGCGATGACCGCAAACGCGATGTTGCGCTGCCGCGGTCGCAGGATCGGGGGCTGGGTCGGCACCTGCGCCTCGTCCACCGCGGTCATCCCCGAAACCTACCCAGCAGGCGTGGCCTCGCGCACGGATTCTGACGAGGGGGTGCTGCGCGCAGGGTAAGTCTGTTGCAGTCCGAGAATGCGGTCGAACCACCGTCGGCGCCAGATGGTGCGCAACAGGAGGAACCACACGGGCAGCGCAATCGCGTAGACGAGCCACTCCGGGCCGTGTCCGGGGGTGACCAGGCCGAAGTAGTTCGCGACCACGTCGATGTTGAGGACCGCGACCATGACCCCGGAGAGGGCGAGGGCGAGCCACGTGGGGCGTTTGTCGGGGGACACGCCGGTCCAGCCGGTAAAGAACCGGGACGGCGGCTCGAGGAAGAGCAGCAGGCCGAAGGCCGCGAACGAGACGAACCCGGACAGGGCTGACTGCGCGACGATCGTTGCGGTGACCGTCTCGAAGTCGGCGTCGCCGATCGTCACCCCGGTGTACGTGGACCAGCGTTCGGCGGCACGCAGCGGGACCTGCTGGCTGGTCAGGCCGTTCTGGATGAGTCGATAGAACCCGGCATACACCAGCGTGCCCATGACGGCAGTGACGATCCCCGCGGGCAGGACGAACCGGGCCAGTCGGCGCAGGACGTCAGGTTCCGGCGGCTCGGGTCGGGCCCACCGGGTGAGCAGCAGGCTGGGAATGCCGACGGTGAAGACGGTCAGGGCGACCTGGGCCGGTTCGTATGGGAATCCCAGCCCGATCATCGAGACGAAGACGATGACGAGGATGGAGGTGACGACTCGGGCAATGAAGAGGTTGAGGGATCTGGTCAGCGCCGTATTGATCCGCCGACCCTCGACGAAGGCGGGAGTCAGTGCGCCGAAGGAGTCCTTGAGCAAGACGACGTCGGCGACGTTGCGCGTGACGGAGGACCCGGACTCCATCGCCACCCCCACGTCAGATCGCTTGAGCGAGAGCGCATCGTTGGTGCCGTCACCGAGCATCGCCACGTAGCGGCCCTGTGCCTGCAGGGCGGCCACGAGCAACTCCTTGTGGCGCGGCGTGGCACGTCCGAAGATCGTGGCCGAGATCGCGGCATCGGTGAACTCGCTCTCGCTCATGGCGTCGAGCTCAGCCCCGGTGACCAGTCTGATGTTCTCCCCGATCCCCGCCTGCCGGGCGAGCGAGGCCACGGTGCGTGGGCTGTCGCCGGAGATGATCTTGACATCAATCCGGGCGTCCTTGAGGGCGGCCAGGGTCGTCAGGGCGTGGGGCCGGAGCTCGTCGCGCAGCGCGATGAGGGCCTGGGGGGTCAGGTTCTGTGGATCGAATGCCGCCCGCTCACCGACGCCGGCATCGTCGGACCCGGTGTCGATGGATCCGATGGCCTCGCTGGTGGTGGCCACGAGTAGCACGCGCAGCCCGTCGTCGGCCCAGTCGTCGAGCGAGGTCGGGCTCACCGCGAGAAAGTCGGCCGCGTCCGGCCGCAGCCGAGGCATGAGGATGTCGGGGGCGCCGAGGACGATCGTGCGCCAGGTGACGGCATGCTCTCCGAGGACCCAGGAGGGCAGCGACTGGGCTGACCACTTCGTCGCCGACTGGAACGGCACTTCTGCTGCGCCCTGGACGTGTTCGCCAGGAAGGCCGGCAGCCAGGGCTCCGGAGGTGGCGTTGGGGCTTTGGCTCGACCGGGCGAAGGTGCCGAGGAGTCGGCGGACCTGCTCAGGGTCCGTGTCACCGAAGGTCACCAGATCCGCGACCTCGAGTCGGCCCGCCGTGAGGGTGCCGGTCTTGTCCAGGCATACCGTGTCGACGTTGGAGAGCGCCTCGATGGCATTGGTCTGTTGCACAAGCGCACCGCGCCGGGCGATCGTCGCCGCCCCGCCGGCATACGCCAGGGCGATGACAAAGAACAAGCCGTAAGGCACCTGCCCAGACAGCACCGCGGAGACTTGCACGATCTGGGTGACGTCGAAGGAGTCCAGGACAGCCTGCACGAGGATGGCGAAGCTCATCAGGGCGACGACGAGGGTCACGGCCCGCACGACGATGTTGATCCGCCGTTGCAAGGGGGTCTGGCTCACGGTGAACTCGCGGGCGCTCGCCGTCAGCGTGCTGGCGAAGGTGTCGTGACCGACCGCAGTGGCGCGGTACCAGCCGTCCCCAGTGACGGCGAAGCTGCCCGAGAGCAGGGCATCGCCGGGTCGGCGCGGGATGACGTCCGCTTCGCCGGTCAGCATGGACTCATCGACGCCGACCTGGCCAGCGACCAGCTCGCCGTCGACGAGCACCTGCTCCCCGGGGGAGAGCCTGAGGATCTCGTCGAGGACCACCTGGGCGGGGCTGATCTCCTGCTCACGGCCGTCTCGCATGACGACAGCCGGGCGCTCGCTGAGCAGTTGGATGGCGTCGAGTTTGCGCTTGGCGCGGATCTCCTGAGCCGTGCCGATCAGCGCGTTGACCAGGCCGAGGCCCACGCTCGTCGCGGCGTCGTTCCAGCGGCCGAGCGCGATCAGGGCCACCCCGATGGCAAAGAGGATGTCGTTGAAGAAGGTGAAGAGGTTGGTGCGCGCGATCTGCCACAGGGTGCGGCTCGGTGGGGCGGCGGCCGCATTGGTCTGCCCGGCGGCCACGCGGGCAGCGACCTCGGCGGACGACAGGCCCAGGGGAGGCGTCATGGAGGGGCACACTAGCGGCCTCAGCCATGGACCCCGATGCTGAATGAACGTGCGTTGTGCTGTATAGTCATGCACCATGGTCAGAGTTGCCGTCGCCGGGGCGAGCGGGTACGCCGGGGGTGAGCTCATCCGGCTCCTGCTCGCTCATCCCGACGTCGAACTGGGCGCCTTGACGGCGTCCGCGAATGCCGGCGCGCGGCTGGGCGACATTCATCCGCACCTCACCCCCGTCGCCGATCGGCTGCTGGAGGACACCTCGCCCGCCACCCTGGCTGGGCACGACGTCGTCTTCCTCGCGCTGCCCCACGGACACTCGGCCGCGTTGGCGGCGACCCTGCCGGACGAGGTCGTCGTCGTCGACTGCGGCGCCGACTTTCGGCTGACCGATGAGCAGGCGTGGACAACGTTCTACGACACCCCCTACGCCGGATCGTGGCCCTATGGCCTGCCCGAGCTGCCGACAGCGCAGGGGACCGCCCGACAGCACCTCACCGGTGCCCGGCGGATCGCCGTTCCGGGCTGCTACCCCACGGGGATCTCGCTCGCCCTGGCGCCGGGCCTCAGGGCGGGAGTCATCGCCCCGACCGACATCGTCATCGTCGCCGCTTCTGGGACGTCGGGAGCGGGCAAGTCCCTCAAGCCGCACCTGCTCGGCGCGGAGGTCATGGGCGCGATGTCGCCGTACGGCGTCGGCGGGGTCCATCGCCACACCCCGGAGATCGCCCAGAATCTCGCGCTCGCCGCAGGGTCTCCGGTGACGGTGTCTTTCACGCCGCTTCTGGCCCCCATGGCCCGCGGCATTCTGGCCACGTGCACCGCCCCGGTCACCCCGGGTGTCGACGCAGCAGGCGTGCGCCAGGCGTGGACCGACACCTACGCGCAGGAGCCCTTCGTGCACGTTCTCCCGCTGGGCCAGTGGCCCTCGACCGCCAGCGTCCTGGGGAGTAACAGCGTGCATCTCCAGGTCACGCTCGATCCACAGGCCGGCCGGGCCATCGTGGTCGCCGCCATCGACAACCTCACCAAAGGCACAGCAGGCGCCGCCGTCCAGTGCATGAACCTGGCCCTCGACCTGCCCGAGACGCGCGGACTGCCCATCGCAGGAGTGGCGCCATGACGTCCATGCCCCGCCACCTCCTGGAGCATCCGCGGGAGGTCTGCATTGTGCGGCTTGCTCCCGGCGCATCGGTCGATTGGCCCCTGGGGGACGCGCCGTTGCGCGCCGTGCTCTCCTCGGCCGACGAGACCTCGGTGGTCTGCGCGGTGTCCGCTGTGCCGTCCGGCGCCAAAGTCCAGGGCCCGTATGCCGTGGTCGAGGTCGCTGGTCCCCTCACGTTCGGTGCCGTCGGAGTGTTCGTCGAGATCCTGGCACCGTTGGCTGACGCCGGGATCACCGTGATGGTCTATTCGACGTTCGACACCGACTGGATCCTGATCCCGGCGGACCGCCGGAGCGAGGCCACCCAGGCATGGCGCAAGGCCGGCCTGATCGTCACACCCCCCTCATTGACCGGAGGCCCCGCATGACCGTGACCACCCCTGCCGGCTTTCGTGCTGCCGGTGTCACCGCGGGGCTCAAGGCCTCGGGTCGGCCCGACCTGGCCCTCGTGATCAACGACGGACCCGACCGGCACGCTGCCGGAGTCTTCACGACCAACCGGATCGAGGCCGCGCCAGTGACCTGGACCAGGCAGGTCGTTGCCGATGGCCGGGTCGATGCCGTCCTGCTCAACTCCGGCGGCGCCAATGCCTGCACGGGCCCGCAAGGGTTCCAGGACACGCACCGCAGCGCGGAGCTCGTCGCGGCGGCGCTGGAGATCGGGGCGGGCGACGTCGCCGTCTGCTCGACCGGTCTGATCGGCGAGCTGCTCCCGATGGACAAGATCGAGTCCGGCATTGCGGTGGCGGCCGGAGCCCTCGACCCCCAGGGCGGGCCGGACGCAGCGACCGCCATCATGACGACCGACACGGTGCCCAAGACCGCTGTCGCGCACCGTGACGGCTGGTCGGTCGGTGGGATGGCCAAGGGCGCTGGCATGCTCGCGCCAGCGCTGGCAACGATGCTCGTCGTCGTGACGACCGATGCGGTCGTCGACCCCGCGGAGCTCGACCCGGCCCTGCGGGCCGCCACCGGGGTGTCCTTCGATCGGATCGACTCCGACGGGTGCATGTCGACCAATGACACGGTGTTGCTCCTCGCATCGGGCGCCTCCGGTGTGACGCCGACCGTCGATGACCTGGTCGAGGCGCTCACGGACGTCTGTCTCGACTTGGCTCGCCAACTCATCGGGGATGCCGAGGGCGCGGCCCACGACATCGCCATCGAGGTCGTCGGTGCAGCCAGCGAAAGGGATGCGCTGGAGGTCGGTCGCTCGGTGGCCCGCAACAACCTGGTCAAGTGCGCCTTCTTTGGGGGTGATCCCAACTGGGGTCGCATCCTGGCGGCCGTGGGCACCACGTCCGCGGCATTCGAGCCGCATCAGATCGATGTCTCGCTCAACGGCATTCAGGTATGCCGCGCCGGAGGGGTGGGGGAGGACCGCGCCTTGGTGGACCTGTCGGCGCGCGAATGCCGCGTGCTCATCGACCTGCATGCCGGGACGCAGAGCGCGACGATCTGGACCAATGACCTCACCCACGACTACGTGCACGAGAACTCCGCCTACAGCTCCTAAAGGAGACGCCGACCTCATGACAGAACAGACCCTGCGCGGCGCGATCGACGCCGCGGCCCTGCGCGTGGCGGCGGGCAAGGCGAGCACGCTGGTCGAGGCGCTGCCGTGGCTCGAGCGTTTCCGCGGGGCCCTGGTGGTGGTCAAGTACGGCGGCAACGCCATGGTCGATGAGGGACTCAAGCGCGCCTTCGCCGAGGACATCGTCTTCTTGCGTTACGCCGGGCTGCGCCCCGTCGTCGTCCACGGCGGCGGCCCGCAGATCAAGGCGATGCTCGAGCGGCTGGGCCTCAAGAGCGAGTTCCGAGGGGGCCTGCGCGTGACCACGCCCGAGGTCATGGAGGTCGTCCGGATGGTCCTGGTCGGTCAGGTCGGCGGTGAGTTGGTGAGTCTGATCAACAACCACGGCCCCCTCGCCGTGGGACTGTCTGGCGAGGACGCTCATCTGTTCGGGGCGCGGCGCACGGGCGTAGAGGTGGACGGCCAGATCCACGACCTGGGCTTGGTCGGCGACGTCGTTGAGGTCAACCCGTCTGCGGTGATGGATCTGTTGGATGCCGGCCGGATCCCGGTGGTGTCGACGATCGCTCCCGATCTGGACGGCAACGGCCAGGTCCTCAACGTCAACGCCGACACGGCGGCCGCAGCGCTGGCCGCCGCCCTGGGCGCCCGCAAGCTCGTCGTTCTCACCGACGTCGAGGGCGTGTATGCCGCGTGGCCGGATCGGGACTCACTGCTCTCCCAGCTCTCGGTGAGCGGCGCCCGCGAGCTGCTGACCCGGGTGGACGAGGGCATGATCCCCAAACTGTCTGCCTGCATCAGGGCCGTCGAAGCGGGCGTCCCGCAGGCCCATGTCATCGACGGCCGACAGCCGCACAGTCTGTTGCTCGAGGTGTTCACCACCGAGGGCATCGGCACGATGATTCTGCCCGACGAGGAGGCGTCATGACCACGTCCCAGGGCTGGCTCGACCGCTACGACGCCGCCCTGATCAGACTGTTCGGCACCCCGAGCCTGGTGCTGGACCACGGTGACGGAGCCTGGATCTGGGATGTCGACGGTCGTCGCTACCTCGACCTGCTCGGCGGCATCGCCGTCAACACGTTGGGGCACAACCACCCCGCGGTCGTCGGGGCCGTGTCCAAGCAAGCGGGCCAGGCCCTGCACATCTCCAACTTCTTCACCTCGACGGCGCAGATCGAGCTCGCCGAGCGGCTCTTGGAGGTCGCCCAGGCGCCCTCAGGCTCGGGTGTGTTCTTCGCGAATTCCGGGACGGAGGCCGTCGAGGCGGCGATCAAGCTGGCGCGCCGGACCGGACGCCCGGGCTTGGTCGCCGCGCAGGGTGCCTTTCACGGCCGCAGCACCGGCGCCCTCGCCCTGACCTGGAAGCCGGCCTACAAGGAGCCCTTCGAGCCGCTGCTGCCGGGCGTTACCCACGTGCCCTGGGGGGACATCGACGCGCTCCGGGCGGCCGTCGGGCCCGACACAGGAGCCGTTGTCCTGGAGCCGATCCAGGGTGAGGCCGGAGTACTCGAGCCCGAGGCGGCTTACTTACGGGCCGCCCGCGAGATCACCCGCGAGGCTGGCGCGCTGCTCATCTTCGATGAGATTCAAACGGGAGTCGGGCGGACGGGGGAGTGGTTCGCCTTCCAGCGGATCGGCGTCACCCCCGACGCGATGACCCTTGCCAAAGGCCTGGCCGGCGGCATTCCGATCGGCGCCCTGGTGACCTTCGGACCGGAGGTGACAAGCCTGCTCACGGCTGGACAGCACGGGTCGACCTTCGGCGGCAACCCCCTCGCAAGCGCAACCGGCCTCGCCGTTCTGGACACCATCGAGCGAGAGGGGCTCCTCCCTCACGTCCGCACGATGGGTGAGCACATCACCAAGCGGGTCGCCGCACTGGGTCACCCGCAGGTGACCGGAGTTCGTGGGGTCGGGCTGCTGCGCGCCATCACCCTGGCCGAGCCCATCTCTGTCGAGCTTGCTGCTGCTGCCCGCGACGCGGGATTCCTGATCAATCCGGTTGCGCCCGAGGCGATTCGCCTGGCCCCACCCCTGATCATCACCGCCGCCCAGCTCGACCTCTTCTTCGATGCCCTCCCAGGGCTGCTCGACACCGTCACTGCCAAGGAGACCCCATGACCGTGCGCCACTTCCTGCGCGATGACGATGTCACCGCGCAGGAGCAGGCCGAGATCCTCGCGCGAGCCGCCCGGATCAAGGCCCATCCGTTCACCGACAAGTCGCTGGCCGGGCCTGAGGTCGTCGCGGTCCTCTTTGACAAGCAGACCCTGCGCACGCAGGTCTCCTTCTCGGCCGCGATCGCGCACCTGGGGGGCTTCCCCATGGTGATCGACGGCAAGCTCGCGGCGGTCGGCGTGCGTGAGTCCATCCCCGACGTCGCCAGAGTCCTGGGTCGAGAGGCCGTCGCCATCGTCTGGCGCACGCACGGCCAGGAGCGCATCGAGGAGATGGCGCAGTACGCCCAGATCCCGGTCATCAACGCCCTCACCGATGAGTTCCACCCCTGCCAGATCCTCGCTGATCTGCTGACGATCACCGAACACTTGGGTGCGCTGCCCGGCCTCACCCTGGCCTACGTGGGCGACGGCGCGAACAACATGGCCCACTCCTATCTGCTCGGGGCCGCGCTGGCAGGGATGCATGTCCGGATCGGCACCCCACTCAGCCATCAGCCCGACGCCGACATCCTGGCGCGAGCTCGGCAGTTGGCTGCGGAGCAGGGCGGGTCCATCGTGATCACGGACGACCCGGTCGCCGCGGTGATGGGCGTGGACGCGGTGGCGACCGACACCTGGGTGTCGATGGGCCAGGAGGACGAGAAGGACGACCGCCTAGGCGAGGGCAGTCCCTTCACCAAGTACTCCGTGACGTCGGACCTGATGGGCCATGCCAAGCCGGGGGCGATCTTCCTGCACTGTCTGCCCGCTTATCGGGGACTGGAGGTCCAGCCGGAGGTCATCGACGGGCCACAGTCCGTGGTGTGGGACGAGACCGAGAACCGACTGCATGCCCAGAAGGCGGTGCTGTCCTGGCTGGTCGAGCAGTACCGAAACGACAACCGATGACTGTCTCGACCTCGCGGGGGGCTCGCCAGCAGCGGATCGTCGAGATCCTCGGTCAGCAGCCGGTGCGTTCCCAGACCGAGTTGCTCGACCTCTTGGCCGCCGACGGCATTGAGGTCACGCAGGCCACTCTGTCCCGGGATCTGGTCGAGGTGGGCGCCGAAAAGGTCCGGCAGGGCAAGTCCCTGGTGTATGCCGTGCCGGGCCTGGGCGGGGACCGCACGGTCCGGCCTGCCCTGGCGCCGGACGAGGTGTCGTCCCGGCTGGTCCAGCGGTGTCACGAGTTGCTCGTCTCTGCCGAGGTATCGGCCAATCTCGTCGTGCTGCACACCCCACCGGGAGCCGCGAACTTCCTCGCCTCCGCCATTGACACCGGCAGCGTGCCGGGGATCCTTGGGACGATCGCGGGCGATGACACGATCATGATCATCACGACGGGCGCGGCCGCGAGCCGGTCCGTCGCCGACCGCCTGCTCAGCTATGCCCGAAAGGACCCCTCGTGACGTCTGCGTCCGATGCCCCTGACGCCACCCCCGCCAGCGCTGCACCCGGCCGCGTGAGCCTGTGGGGCGGCCGGTTCGCCGGCGGTCCTGCCGACGCCTTGGCTGCGCTGTCGAAATCGACCCACTTTGACTGGCGCCTGGCGGCCTACGACCTCGCCGGCTCACGTGCCCACACCAGGGTCCTGCATGCGGCGGGTCTGCTCGACGATCCCACGCGCGACGCGATGCTCGCTGCGCTGGAGGAGTTGCGCACCGACGTCGAGTCCGGCGCCTTCCTCCCGGCCGACGATGACGAGGACGTGCACACAGCCCTCGAGCGCGGCCTCATCAACCGGGCCGGGTCTGAGGTCGGCGGCCGGCTGCGGGCCGGGCGGTCGCGTAACGACCAGGTCGCGACGCTCTTTCGCATGTATCTGCGAGACCACGCGCGCGTGGTCTCCAGGCTCGTCCTCGATGTGGTCGATGCCCTTGTGGCGCAGGCCGATCGGCACCTCGGGGTCGCGATGCCCGGCCGGACCCACCTGCAACATGCTCAGCCGGTCCTGTTGTCCCACCATTTGCTCGCGCATGCCTGGGCGCTGCTGCGCGACGTCGACCGGTTGCGCGACTGGGATCGGCGCACGGCCTTCTCGCCGTATGGGTCAGGAGCGCTCGCCGGCTCGTCCCTGGGGCTGGACCCTGAGGCGGTGGCGGCCGATCTGGGCTTCGACGGATCGGTGGACAACTCGATCGACGGCACGGCCTCGCGGGACTTCGCGGCCGAGTTCGCCTTCGTCATGGCCATGACCGCGGTCGACATCTCCCGACTCGCCGAGGAGGTCGTGCTCTGGGCGACCAAGGAGTTCGGGTTCGTCACCCTCGACGATGCCTATTCGACCGGGTCGAGCATCATGCCGCAGAAGAAGAACCCGGACGTTGCCGAGTTGGCGCGCGGCAAGGCGGGCCGGCTCGTCGGTGACCTCGCCGGGTTGCTCACGACCCTTAAGGCACTGCCGCTGGCCTACAACCGCGATCTGCAGGAGGACAAGGAGCCGGTCTTCGACGCCGTCGACACCCTGGAGGTGCTCCTCCCGGCGTTCGCCGGCATGGTCGACACGATGGTCTTCGACACCGCGCGCCTGGAAGCCCTTGCACCGCAGGGGTTCTCGCTCGCCACGGACATCGCCGAGTGGCTTGTGCGTGAGGGTGTGCCGTTCCGGGTCGCGCATGAGGTGGCCGGGGCATGTGTGCGCGTCGCTGAGGGCCGGGGGATCGAGCTGTGGGACTTGACTGACGCGGATCTCGCGGCGATTTCCCCGCACCTGACCGCGGGCGTGCGCTCCGTGCTGTCCGTCGAGGGCTCGATGGCCTCGCGCTCGGCCAAGGGCGGGACAGCACCCGCCCGGGTCGCTGAGCAGCTCGGTCGTGTCACGCAGACCCTGAATGCCGCCCGCTCCTGGTCCCAGGAGCACCCCGCCGTCCGCTGACGGGTCGCCGCCTGCGCTCTCGGCACGGCAAACGAGGTCGGCGGGCGCCTGCCCGAGCGTGGATGGCGGCCCTGCAGACATGATTGCCGTGCCACCGGCTCAGCGGATCTGGCAACGGCGGGCAGACGCGGCCCGGGCCGTTGGTTAGCGTGTCGAGGGTGCCCCGACTACCCCGTCGCTTCCTTGCCGGTGACGTGCTGCAGATCGCGCCGGCGCTGCTCGGCTGCCGGTTCGTGCATGCAGGGGTGACCCTGCGACTCACCGAGGTCGAGGCGTACGCCGGGGAACGCGGCGATCCCGGTTCCCACGCCTTTCGCGGCGAGACGCCCCGCACAGCCGTCATGTTCGGCCCGCCGGGGCACCTCTACGTGTACTTCACGTACGGCAAGCAAAGTCAGGATGCAAGTAAGTCCATACCCCTGGGGGTCTAGGTCCAACCCTGGGGGGTATCCGAGGAAGGCTCGCGCCCGCCTATCTCGCCGACACTCTCGGCGGTGACCCGCCCAACCTGCCCCGAGCGGAGCGGTGGGAGTTGGTCGCCTTCCTGTCCGGCGAGGGCATGTCCACGAGGGCGATCGCGCCCATCGTGGGGGCGAACAACGTCACGGTTAAGCGGGATCTGGACCTGGCAGCTGTTGCAAATGCAACACCTGCCCAGCCCACCACCGGCATGGACGGGAAGGAGTACCCCTCTCGACGCGAGATCAACCCCAGGGACTTCCGGGGTTCCGGGTCGCGGGCGCCCTTGAGGGCGCGCCGGAAGGCCGCCTAAGCGGCCCGGGAGAAGCGCCGGGGATGACGTGATGGAACGCACGGTCAGGAAGGGCCCGGCAGGACCGGCCAGGGCCCGCGCTAGCGCAATCCGTAGGCGAGCCGGGCGCTAGCGCGGGGTGGGGGTATGACCCCCTGCGAATGATTCCGGCTCCCGGCGGTCCTTAGCCGCAAAAATCCTGCGCAGGTTGCAGGGTCGTTTGAAATCTCCATCCGATGGGGTCGCATGGTCGCTGACCTGCGAATTTGCCCGTATGGCGCCCCCCGAAAGGGGCGCCTACTGGGGCCCTCAAATCATGTGACGTGGATCACGCGTTTTTGAGCCGTTTCGGACCCGGTATCAAATGCGGCGTTACCGCCGTCGTGCCGCACGTGACATGTAGATGTGGCCCTTCTCCTCCACCATGAAGGTGACTAGGGCCCCGAAATCGCCGGGCGCCTCGGGGTGCGGATAGTCCCCGCGATGCCGAGCGCAGACGGTGAGCTCCTCATGCACGAGGCGCCTGGCACACCCATCGACTCCGCACACAGGTTGCGGTGGACCGCGCCATCCTTCCCAGTCATTTGTAAGCACCTCAACAATGGCATCCTCCAGCGCCCGGGGACCATATCGGAATGGGCGTTGCAGTTCAGCGTCAAGGACGGCCTCATCGTTCATTGGGCATTACTCCGCTCCCTGTCGATCCAACCGGCGACTTCTGCGACTTGGGTGGCGTACCGAAGACACCCAGGGCAGGGCGGCTTGGCCAGGTGCCAGCCGTAGACCTTTCCGTGGGCGGCCTCGGCGGCACACCTGTAGCAGAAACCGTCACGTTGGAACTGACCAACTATCCATGTCTGTCGCAAAGCTTGTCGATCGTCAAGCACCATTGCTTCTTCCTCGTTGCGCTTGGAGGCCCCACGCCCCTGCACTGGCTTGTTGTGGGCCAGAATTCCGGGAGCGTGGGGCCAGTTGGTTGGTGGCGTCGTCTGTATGCGGCCCAGAAGGGCCGCTAACGCCGTTATGGGTGGCCTTGGTGGGATTTCCTCAACCAGGGCACTCCGGGCTCTTAGGAGCCCGTTACGGCTTCGCTCAGTCGATGCGCGAAACGAACGTCGCGGTGACCGTGCAGTTCGTCCACCCGAACGCATTGTCCGCCGACTTCGACGCGACCTGCACGTTGGTGATTCGGCCCAGGCCGGGGACGAACTTGCCCGGCATGTCCTGGATTACGAGTGGGAGAATCCCGGCCGCGTCATACTTGCCGCCCGGGCGTTGGCCCTTGAGCGGGAACTTCGCCGTGGCGATCGTCGTGCGCCGCCCGTCCTTCACGGACGTGCTGATGACCTTCCCTACGATCTCGCCCAGGTCGGCAACATCGGCGGTCCAGGTCTGCGTAGCGGAGTTGAGGCGCAATGATGCGCCGCCCGACAGGCGGCTCAATGCCGTGGTACCAACTCCGCTCGCCCACTGGCTGAGGTGGAACTCACTCACCTCGTGGAGAATCGACGGGATGGACTCAACCGCGAACTCGACGCCCAGGAGCACCGATTCGTAATCGTTGGCGGTGGGCGTGGCGAGCTGGCCGACACTGCCGAAGCTGACGTCAGGGAAGTCGACAGCGGCGGCCTCAATGCGGGCCGGTGAGAGCATGCCGGCCGCCCAGGCGGGCCGGAAGGCGGTGACCAGGACACGGCCACGGACCGGACCCTCAGGCCTCGACTCGCTCTGGAGCGTCTGAACAACCACGACGGCGCCGCCAGCGCGCTCAGCCTCGCTCGGCACCACGTCAGGGGCGAACGTCGGGATCACTCGGACTTCCGGCGACAGCGCCTCTTGGATCACCTCGGCGACGGCGCGAGCAAGGACGGGGTTGGTGGGAATGCGATCAGCCGCTCGCTGGAGTCGATCAATGCGACCCTTGCGACCGTTAGCCCGTGCTTCCGCCCGGACAGCGAGAGCGACAGCTTCGGTGTAGTTGGAAGTGGGCACGTCCTCACCCCGTCCCCAGGCGACCACGATTGAGTCAACGGCGTCCTTGGCATCCTCGACGATGTTGACCTCGTCATGCCCCTCGGCGACGAGCTCGTCGATCTCGGCCAGTTGAGCGGTGACCTGGGAGAGGATGCGAGCCTCTTCCTGCGGAATGTCGGCGACCGTGAGGGTGGAGGGTGGAGTTGGTGCGGGTGTCTTGCGAGCCAAGATGTTGGCCTTTCTTGGGTTGGATGAATGGGCGCCCCCGGAGGGGTGCGCCCTATTGCCGAGGCCTATTACCTCGGCGAGTGTTTGCGCCAAGCGTTAGTGCTAGGCGCTGTTGGCCCCCCTTAGGGGGCCAATTGCTCCATTGGGTCAGCGACCAGAGTGGTTAAGTCCTAGGAACTGGAGCTGCGCTATTGGGCCCCCCGGAGGGGGCCCCTCCGCATTGTCCCGTCGCCGCTCAATTCAGGCGTGCCCGTGGGAAGGCTCATTCGATACCGGCCCAGGGGTCAACCCTGGGCGGAATAGGCTCCGGCTCCCTAGCGCGAGGCGGCTTTGGCCTTGGCGCTTTCTCAACGGCTGCCCAGGGGTCAGTGGGGTCTAATGTAGGGACCCCTGTCGGGGTCCCTGAGTCGGTCTTCTGACCAGGTACTTGTATAGGTTGGGCATCAGTGTGAGGCCCCCCCACCTCAGTGTGAGGCCCCCCCACCTCAGTGTGAGGCCCCTCTCCCCTCAGTGTGAGGCCCCCTGTCGGCGCTTGTGGAGCCCACTCGGCGGGGATTGTGAGGCGACGCTCCAGGACGCCGGATGGCTTAGTTCCGACATTTTCAATCCACCCCTCGGTAGCGAGAACGGCGATTGATCGTCGAACGGATTCACGAGAGGCGCCACTTGCGAGCGCGAGTGTTGCGTGTGAAGTCCAAATGTTCCACCCGTCGTCGTAATTCGCGTAGGTGGCCAAGGAATAGCCGACCGCCTTGACGGTGTGGCTCAGTCCTGGAGCCTGACGAAAGGCGCGCTCCCATTCGTTTCGATTCGGCAAATCCGTTCCCTTTGATCGTCATCGTCTTGCGGCGTGATGCCGCCATTCGCTTTGGACTGGCGGCCCACTGGCCGCCATTTGCCCTCACCGGCAATCGAAACACTGATTCGCCCACCAATAGCGACCCCAGCGATTCATGGCGAAGTTATCCACAGGTCGCACGCGCCGGCAGACGACGCACAGCTTGCGTACGTAGTGGTCACTAATTGACATTGGGTGGACCTCCTGGTCCTAGTGGTGGTTGGCGGTTGAGGCGTTGGTGTCCATCGTCCGCACGCCCGCTGACAGTGGTCCCGGTGCGGGCGGGTTTCAATGGCCCGCCTCACTGGCTCTGGGCTCGCTCCCGCATCCACCGCAGCAGGTCGCCGCGTCGGTAAAAGATGCGGCCGCGATGGCGGACATGGAACGGCCCGGTTCCCATCCAGCGGAGGTTCGCTAGGACGCCCTGGGAAACGCCAGTGAGGGTGGCCGCGTCGGCGGTGTCGAGCAGGTCTGAGTTGAGCAATCTGAAACTTCCTTCACGATTGAGGGCAAAAGAGAAGGGCCCGCCACCCCGAAGGGTGTGCGGGCCTTGCTCTTGGGTTGAGGAGGGGGCGCAGGTCAGGCCTTGTTTTCCTCTCCTACTGGGTAATAGCTGGTTGACCGCGAGGTTCTATGCATACCTGGGGCCTAAGTGAGACTCACATCACACGGCGCCAGCCGCCTCACTGAACGCCAGCGCCACCTCGTTCAGGGGCAGACGGGCATCCATCGACTCCCGGTGATAGATTCCGACGAGTTCCCGGCCATCCCGCGAGTGGCCCGCCTCCGCCCAGCCGCCATCATCGTCCTCTTCGAGACTCCAGCCCATGGCTTGCAGCCTCCTCCCCAGGGCGTCCCAATCGGCCGCATATAAGGACTCTGTGCCCAGGGACACGTCGCGGTCGGGGTGGGGTAGGGCCACCACTCCGACGCCCGTCAGGGCGTCGAGTACGGCGACGTGTGCGGCGCTCTCGATTCGATGGTGGTTCATTCTGTGTCCTGCCCTTCGGTCGTGGGGACCATGACGATCCCCGCTTTGTTAAGCACGTCGCCGCGCTCAAAGGTCAACAGGCGCCGATCCGGTTCAGCGCGTAGTCCGCGCCCCCGTGGCGCGGCATGGATCTCGCCGAACGTGGTGAGGATGACCGCCCGCTGGCGGTCCGCATCCATTTCCTCCCACAGCGCCAGTTGTTCACGGCGGTTGTATCCGGCTAGGGGTGAGGGCGTCACGGTGGCGCGGTCAATCTGTTCTTGCACTTGGGCAAGACGCTGCTTGGCCTCGGCGTCCCTCTCGCGCCACTGTGGGCGCGTCAAGACGCCCTCCATGCGATCGTCCAACAACTCCTCTAGTAGGCGCTCCAGGCGCCCCCTGTCGGCCTCCAGGGCCTCCAGGTCAGCGGCGGCGGTAGGAGAGACCGGGGGAGCGGGTGCCTTGAGACTGGCCAGGACTGTTTCTCGAACATGGGCGTCCAGCCAATCGACGGGCCAGGAGTTGTGGCCCGTCCGGCAGGCGTAATAGCGGTAAGTCCGCCCCTGCTGAACCTGGGATGCAAGCCCCATTCGAGCGTCACAGACGATGCCCTCGGCATCCACGTGGCCGCAGTGCAGCACTCCGGTGAGCAACCCCTTGCGCCGCGTGCTGGCACTGGGGCGCCTCCCTGGCGCCGCAAGCATCCGCGCTAGTCGGCGGAACGAGTCGGTGTCGATGAGAGGAGGCCAGTCGGCGGCCACGCCGCGCTGCTCCTCGCCACCGTCAGTGACGCGAGCAATGTTGCGAGGGTTGAGGAGCAACTGCCGCAATGACGCTGTGCGCCAAGCGTTTCCGAGTGTTGTCGGGACGCCGCGATCGTTGAGGTCTCGCGTGATGGCGTGCAGGGGCACGCCCGCAAGAGCGTCGCTGTAGCACCGGCGCAGGATCTCCGCCTCGTCGGCATTGATGGCCAGGGTTCGCTTGCCACCCTCACCAGTGACGATCTCGTAGCCGAACGGCCGCCTGCCCCACCAACCCCGCCCTTGCTTCCTCCGCTGCGCGTGTGCCGCCTGCTGCCGCTGTCCCTTGCGGTCGATCTCGTCGCGAGCGACAGCGGCCAGGATGCGGGCGTTCAGGCGCCCGCTTGCGGTGGTGAGATCCAGGTCCCCCTCGGCGAAGGCGATGCCGATGTTGTGCGTCTCGGCGAGTTTGATCAGGTCTTCTAGGTCCACCATGGACCGCGTCACGCGGTCAAAGTGGTACGCCACCACATACTCGACGGCGCCGTTCTCCACCATCTGCAGGACGCGGCTCCATCCGGGCCGGGAGCGCTCCGCCTTAGCGGAGACGCTGTTGTCCTCGACGATCTCCACGACTTCCCAGCCGCGCCGCTCGGCGAGCGCGGCACACGTCTCCCGCTGGCGCTCAACGCCGGCCCTCTCGCCTGTAGCGTCGAGCGAGATCCGCGCGTAGATGACAGCTCGTGGCGCTTGGGCCTCGGTCTGTTTCGTTACTCGCATGGCTCCACTATATGGGCATGCACTTCTGCGCCAATGTCGTCACCGGCCCTGACAGGCGGGCCAGCGCTGTTCTGCTGCGAGCCGGCGAGGTCGTCGACGGCCATGATCTCGCCGCAGTTCGTCGACCTGGTGTGCGCGAGCGGGACTGGGCGCGCGGCCCCGCGCGGCTCGCCGTCACGATGGCCTTGGGGCGCGATCAGAACGGCATCGACCTGTGTGGCCGAGCGCGCCTGCCTCGGATCGACACCCCGGCCGAGCCTGTCGATCCCGCTCTCATCCGCACTGGCCCGCGGGTCGGGGTCAGCGGGCCCGGCGGCGACGGCACCGTCTACCCGTGGCGGTTCTGGCTCGATGGAGAACCGACGGTGTCGAGCTACCGCCCGGGGGCCCGGCGACAACGTCCGATCCGATCAGCGGGGGCCTGACACACTGCAGCCCATGGGGTCCAGTGTTCTTGCCTCCGCCACCACCGAAAGTGGTCCCGCGGTCTCGCTCTTCGTCATCGCAGCCTGTGCCGTCCTGGCCCCGCTCTTGGCGCGGACTTCGCGCGGCCTGGTGCCAGCCACCGTCGTCCTCATCGTCCTCGGCGTCATCGTGGGTCCCGAGGTGCTGGGCTGGGCGCACGCCGACGGGTTGAGCATGTTGCGCGACCTCGGGATGGGCTTCCTGTTCCTCCTCGCCGGCTACGAGGTCGACACGACGGCGCTGCGAGGACGTCAGGGGCGCTTCGCCTGGCTGGCCTGGCTCCTCAGCTTCGTTGCGGCCACCACTATCGCTATGGCGCTGTTGCCCGGCGGTTTCGGGACGGCGGCGGCCCTCGGACTCGCCGTGACCTCGACTGCCCTCGGGGCTTTGGTGCCGATCCTGCGGGATCGTGGCCTGCTCACCTCTCCGCTGGGCAGATCGGTGATGGTTCACGGCGCTGTCGGCGAGCTCGGACCAGTCATCGCGATGGCGGTGCTCTTCAACAGCGACTCGGTCTCGATCGGCGTCTCTATCGCAAGCGCGGTGGGCATTCTCGGCGTCTTCACCCTCGTGGCGATCGTGGCTGCAGTCGTGCCGGGCCGCGTGTTGCGGCGGGCCCCTGAGGTGTATCACCACATTGTCGGTGCCAGCTCCGGGACGACCCAGATGGGCATGCGCCTTGTCGTGCTGCTCCTCACCGGGCTGATGGCTGTTGCCAGCGCGCTGCAGATCGACGTCGTGCTCGGTGCGTTCGCTGCCGGACTCGTGCTCAGACGGCTGGTCCCTGAAGGCGATCACGGCCCGGAAGAGCGGATCGACGCGATCGCCTACAGCCTGTTCATTCCGGTCTTCTTCGTCATGTCCGGGATGGCCCTGAGTATCAGCGCAGTCGCCGAGGCACCCCAGATCATGCTCGGCGCCTTGGCGGGCATCCTGCTACTTCGAGGCGGTGGCGTGTTCCTGATCGAACGCTTCGCTCCCACCGGGTCCGGCTTGGACACCCGCGAGGACACCCAGGTCGCGCTCTATGCCGCCAGCGGTCTGCCGATCATCGTCGCGGTCACGGAGCTGGCCGTGACCAATGAGCTGATGACTCACGCTGTGGCCGCCAACCTCGTGGCGGCGGGATCGGTCAGCCTGCTGGTCTTCCCTTACCTGGCCGCGCGCTTGCGGGCGCGGACCGCAGCGGCTCAGACCGCGGGCTCCAGTGGCTGACCTGCGGCGCCCACCACCTCGTCGAGCTCGGCCGCGATGCGGCGACGGACGTCGTCGGGGGCGTACGACGCGGCTAGGGCGGTCCGGGCCAGATCTGCTACGCCGTCGTGGTCCAGCTCGAGCAGCTCAGCGGCCAGGCGGTACTCCTGGTTGAGCGTCGTGCCGAACATGGGCGGGTCATCACTGTTGATGGTGACGACCACACCGGCGTCGCGCAGGGCGCGCAGCGGATGCTCCTCAAGGTGCTCCACGACTCGGGTGGCCAGGTTCGAGGTGGGACAGACTTCCAGGGGGATCGCGTCGCGAACGAGCCGCTCGACGAGGCGCGGATCATCAATCGCCCGAATGCCGTGGCCGATGCGCTCGGCACCCAGCAGGTCCAGGGCAGCCCACACCGAGGCGGCATTCGTCGACTCGCCGGCATGCGGGACGGAGTGCAGCCCCGCGGCCCGCGCCCGGCCAAAATGACCGGCGAACTGAGCCCGCGGGACCTCGGGTCCCCCCAGCCCGAATCCGATGAGCGATTGCGGCCCGTGCCGCAGGGCGAACTCCAGCGTGGCATCGGCCGCCGGAATGCCGCTCTCTCCCGGGATGTCGTAGATCCAGCGCACCACCGTGCCGGTGTCTCGCTCCGCCGCCAGGCGCGCATCCTCGATGGCCTCGGTATAGGCCTGGATCGGAGTGCCGCGCACGACCGAGGTATACGGCGTCATCGTCAGCTCGGCGTAGCGAACCCGTTGTGCCGCAAGCCCGGTGATGACCTCGTAGGTGAGCAGGTGGATGTCCTGCGGACTGCGCAACAGGTCGACCACCGCGAGATAGACGTCGATGAAGTGCGCGAAGTCGGTGAACGTGTAGAACTCGCGTAAAGCCTCTAGGTCTGACGGGACAGGGGAGTCGTGGTGGCGGGCGGCCAGGCGTGCCACGGTCTCGGGAGCCGCGGAGCCGACGTGATGGACGTGCAGTTCGACCTTGGGCAGAGCCGCGATGAAGGCCTCTTGCCCCAGTGGTGTCGTCATGGCGGGCAGTGTTTCAGTCGGGGGACAGGGCCTGCGCGGCGGCGCGCGCACCGAGCGGCGCCAGTGCATGGCCGCGGGGCTCGTAGTACCAGCGGGCGAGCAACCCCTGGGTGAGGGCAAGGGCCCGGCCGACCGCCCAGTCTGCGTCATCGACGCAGAGCCGATCCCGGAATGCCGCCCGCCCGGCCGCGTCCAGGATCCACCAGGCGGGGGTGAGGTCCCAGGCGGGCGCGCCGGTCGTGAGCGTGCCGAAGTCCAGTAGGCCCACGAGGATGCCCGCGCGCTGGACCAGGTTGCCCGGGATGAGGTCAGCGTGCAGGAGCATCGGCGGGCCGGGTGCCGACTCGAGGTCGGCGGCGGTGCCGAGCACGCGTTCGATGGTTGGCCTTTCACCGGGACGCAGGCTCTGCATCACTGCGGGGTTATCGAGGACGTCCTGGATGCGCGAACGCACGCGACCACCACGCCCTCCCGACGGCCAATCGGCCCGCGGGACGCTCGTCAGGTCCACGCCGTGCACGGCGATCACGACATCGGCCAGGACGTCGGCCCAGGCCGAGGCGATCCGATCGGTGAGGACGAGCCCGGCACAGTCCTCGCCGTCGATCCATCGGCTGACCAGCCATGGGTGTGCGAAGCCCTCGTCAGCGATCCCGGCGAACTCCACCTCGGGGATTGCCAGGGGTAGCCGTCCCGCGAGGCGGGGGAGCCAGGTCAACTCCTTGAGCAGGCCCTGGGCTGCGTCGTCATCGCGGGGCAGCCGGACGATCCAGTCGTCACCCAGGCGCCAGGCGTGGTGTTCGGTGCCTGACGTCCTGAGTGCCGTGAGCGGCATCCCCGCCCACTGGGGGCACTGGGTGTCGATGAGGTGCCGCACGATGTCGGGTCGGGCGGCCGCATCGGTCGAGGGCGAGGGCACGCGGCATTCCATCGCGTGTCCCGGGCCCACGGCAACCGAGTGCGGCGTGGCAGGCTGGGAGCATCCCCGTTCGCGCGGGGCGAGCACGCGGCATTCGACACCGATCGTGCCCCATCGATCGGAAGGCCGGACGTGACCGACATCCTCGACGAGCTGCAGTGGCGAGGCGCCGTGGCGCAGACCACCGACGAGGCCACGCTGCGCGCGGCCTTGGCTGCCGGCCCGGTCACCGTCTACTGCGGATTCGATCCGACGGCGCCGTCGCTGCACTTCGGCAACTTCGTCCAGTTGGTGGCGCTGCGCCGCTTCCAGCGGGCGGGGCATCGCGTCATCTGCCTGGTGGGCGGATCCACGGGCCTGATCGGCGACCCGAAGCCGACGAGTGAACGGGTGATGAAGACGCACGACCAGACAGCGGCCAATGTGGCGCGGATCAAGGAGCTGGTCCTGCCGTTCCTGGACTTCGACGGGGGGAGCGGGGTGGCGCACCCGGCGATCCTGGTCGACAACCTGGACTGGACGGCGCCGATGTCGGCTCTGGACTTCCTGCGCGATATCGGCAAGCACTTCCGCGTCAACCAGATGATCCGCAAGGACGCCATCGCGGCTCGGCTGGAGAGTCAGGAGGGGATCTCCTACACGGAGTTCAGCTACCAATTGCTGCAGGCTCTGGACTACCTCGAACTCTACCGGCACCACGGCTGCACGCTCCAGATCGGCGGATCGGATCAATGGGGCAACCTCACCGCCGGCGTCGACCTCATCCATCGGGTCGAGGGGGTCTCGGCCCATGCGCTCACCTCCCCGCTGCTGACCGACGCCTCCGGCACCAAGTTCGGCAAGAGCGAGGGCAACGCGATCTGGCTGTCGGCGGACATGACGAGCCCGTACGCCTTCTACCAGTACTTCCTCAACATCGAGGATGCCTCGGTGATCACCTTGCTCAAGGTCTTCACCGACCTCTCGCAGGCGGACATCGGCGAGCTCGCCCACCAGGTGGAGACCGAGCCCTTCCGCCGCACGGCTCAACGCACGCTGGCCGCCGAGATGACCACCCTGGTTCATGGGGAGGGGGCCACCGCGGCGGTCCAGGCCGCGTCGCAGGCGCTCTTTGGCAAGGGAGACTTGCGCACCCTGGAGCCCGCGACGCTGCGCGATGCCGTGGCCGAGCTCCCCGGCGCAGAGGTGACGGTCGGGATGCCTGTTGTGGAGGCCCTGGTCGCCGTGGGGCTGTCTGACAGCCGGAATGCCGCCCGTCGCACCATCGCCGATGGAGGCGCCATCATCAGCGGGAACAAGGTCACCGACAGCGACCAGCTCCTCAGCGAGGACGATGTCCTGCCCGGTGGTGTCGTCCTCCTGCGGCGAGGCCGCAAAGCCATGGCCGCCGGCCGGCTAGCGACCAGTTAGGCCGCTCGAACGCGCCCCCAATGCGGCGATTCCCCTGTGCCACACGTCGTTGGGCATCAGAAGGCCGCAAGGGACGCGCCGCGCGCCAGTCGATTTGGCGATTCGCGGAAACGTCCTCTAATGTTTTCGATGTCAGCCCGACAGGGAGGAACGGACGCCAAGCGACCGGATCACGATCCGGTTCCAAGCAGGCCGGTCCCGGGGCAGACTCCCACCGCTTGACAGAGCCAAGGCCGAGTCAAGAAGCCGCCGAAAGGCTGCTAGGCTGGGATCACCGCGAAAGTCCAAGCGCGCTCGTCGGCTGGCTCACGATCTCGGATCGCAGAGCCGGAGCGGATTTGACGCCCAAGCATGGAAGCGGTAAGTTAGAGTGGTTGCCCCGGAGCGGGGCCGGTACAACCGGCTGCGTGAAGGTGCGCGTCCGAACCTTGAGAACTCAACAGCGTGTCAAAAATCGATGCCAATTACCTCGTCACGAGGTGGGGCTCAGCAGTCATACGACTGATGATGTCGTCATCTCGGAACGAAAATCCTTTGGTTGACAACGACATCTAGCAAATATAGCTAGTTGTTCGAGCTCAGCCAGTGAAACAACCCTTCGAGGGTAACTGTTTCTTGATCTTCGGATCGAGAGCAAAACATCAACGGAGAGTTTGATCCTGGCTCAGGACGAACGCTGGCGGCGTGCTTAACACATGCAAGTCGAACGGTGACGGAGGAGCTTGCTCCTCCTGATCAGTGGCGAACGGGTGAGTAACACGTGAGTAACCTGCCCCAGACTCTGGAATAACCCCGGGAAACCGGAGCTAATACCGGATATGAGACGGAGAGGCATCTCTACCGTCTGGAAAGTTTTTCGGTCTGGGATGGACTCGCGGCCTATCAGCTAGTTGGTGAGGTAATGGCTCACCAAGGCGACGACGGGTAGCCGGCCTGAGAGGGCGACC
>JAGOME010000004.1:73443-102525 GCA_017993715.1 Phycicoccus sp. | reverse complement strand
CTCCACAGCTTCGACACGACCCAGCCGGACTACGACTGGACCAACGAGGACGTGCGGGCCGAGTTCCGCGAGATCCTGCGGTTCTAGTTGGCGCGCGGGGTCGACGGATTCCGCGTTGACGTGGCCCACGGGCTGGTCAAGCAGGACGGCATGCCGGACTGGGACGGGCCGCTGCATCTCATCGACTCCGGGGTGCCCGACGCCGACGGGGCCGCCCACGTCCACGAGACCGGCACCGGCCGCCGCCCTCCCATGTGGGACCAGGACGGCGTCCACGACATCTACCGCGACTGGCATGCCGTCATACGGGAGTTCACGGGGGTCCCGAGCGGGGTCGCCGGCGGCGCGGGCGATGACGATCGGATTCTGTGTGCCGAGGCCTGGGTCCAGCCGTTGGAGCGCCTGGCGGACTACGTGCGCCCCGACGAGATGCACCAGGCCTTCAACTTCGAGTTCCTCGACACCCACTGGTTCGCCGAGCCGCTGCGCGCGGTCATCGAGTCCTCGATCCGCGCCAACGACTCCGTCGACGCCCCAACCACGTGGGTGCTGTCCAACCACGACGTCGTCCGACACGTCTCCCGGCTCGGGCTCGATCAGCACGCGGCCCGGCCCAACGGCATCGGCGCCGACGACCCCCAGCCGGATCTCGAGCTCGGCACCCGTCGCGCTCGGGCCGCCACGGCCATGATGCTCGGTCTCCCCGGCGGGGCCTACCTCTACCAGGGTGAAGAGCTCGGCCTGCCCGAGCACACCAGCATGCCCGATGACTACCGTCAGGACCCCACCTTCCACCGGACCAAGGGCACGCCCCAGGCGACCCTCGGCCGCGACGGCTGCCGGGTGCCGATGCCGTGGGTCAGGGACGCCCCGTCGTTCGGGTTTGGACCGAGCGAGCGCACCTGGTTGCCCCAGCCGGAGGACTACGGCACGTATGCCGTCGACCAGCAGGACGGCATTCCCGGGTCTTCCCTCACGCTCTACCGGGAGATGCTCGCCTACCGTCGGCGCCACCGGTTCGGTCATGGCAGCCTGGCGTGGCATGACCTCTGCGGCCCCGAGGTCATCGCCTACGTCAACGGCTCCGGCGACGGCGAACGCGATCTCCTCGTCGTCACCAACCTCGGGCAAACCCCCGTCACCCTCCCCGCCGATGCCGATGTCCTTTTCGCGTCCGGCCCGCTCACCGCGGAGGGCGCGGTGCCGGCCGACACGGCGGTGTGGGCTCGGATTCCCACAGCGTGAGCAGGCGGAACCGTTGAGGGCCAACCACTTTCCGTACTTCGATGGGGCCCGCCCCATCGCGATGGCGCACCGAGGTGGGGCGGACTACGGACCCAACGCCGGGCTGGAAAACAGCCTCACGGCATTCCGGAATGCCGTCTCGCTCGGCTACCGCTATCTCGAGACCGACGTCCACGCGACGGCCGACGGGACGGTTGTGGCCTTCCACGATCCTCGGCTGGACCGCGTCACCGATGCCTCCGGCGCGATCGCCGATCTGCCCTGGTCGGTGGTCTCGCAGGCCCGGATCGGCGGGACCGAGCCAGCCCCGACCCTCGATGAGCTCCTCGAGACGTTCCCCGACACCCGATTCAACATCGACATCAAAGCCGACACGGCCCTCGAGCCCACGATCGAGGTCATCACCCGGCACGGCGCCCTGGACCGCGTGTGCGTCGGCTCGTTCTCGGAGCGTCGCGTGCGAGCGGCGCGGCGGCTGGCCGGACCACGGCTGGCGACGGCAGCCGGGCAGGTGGGGACGGGGGCCCTGCGGCTCGCTCCAGGGATGATGTCGCGGCTGCTCCACACTCCTGCCCCCGTCCTGCAGATCCCCCTCATGCACACCGTCGCGGGCCGCCGGGTCACCCTGGTCACGCCCGCCCTGCTCGGGGTCGTGCACCGGCTGGGCAAACAGGTCCACGTGTGGTTCGACACCGGTCACGACGAGACGCCACAGGAGATGCACCGCCTCCTCGACCTCGGCGTCGATGGCCTCGTCGTCGACCGGATCGACGTCCTGCGCGAGGTCCTGCGTGCGCGCGACGCGAAAGCGTAGGGGAGCCGAGCCCAGGCGGCCTGCGCCTCCTAGACCCTGTGAGGGCTCACGACGGACTGTCGGCGAGGTGGCGGGCCGATCAACTACCGTGACGGGGTGAGCGCTGTGGAGAGCGGGCCTGCCCTGAGCCCCCTGCGCAGGCCATACGTGCCCATCACCGCCGCCATCCTCGCCCTGGTGACGATCGTCGCCTTTGAGTCGATGGCGGTGTCCACAGCGATGCCTGCGGTGGCCCGGGACCTGCACGCAGTGCGGGCCTACGGGTTCGCTTTCTCGGTCATGCTCACCGGACAGCTCATCGGGATCGTCCTCGCGGGCGTCTGGACGGACCGATCGGGGCCGCTACCCGGGACGTTCGTCGGCCAGCTTCTCATTGGGGTGGGTGCGGCGACCTGCGGTTTCGCTCATCGCCTTGACGTCTTTCTCGTGGGACGGTTCCTCACCGGGCTCGGCGGCGGGCTGCTCGTGGTGATGATGTATGTCATCGCCGGCCGGGTCTACCCCGAAGACACCCGGCCCAAACTCTTCACCTATGTCTCGGCTGCGTGGATCCTGCCCAGCCTGGTGGGCGCACCGGTGGCGGCCTGGGCTACCGAGAATCACAGCTGGCGCTGGGTCTTTTGGGCGGTGCTCCTCCCTCTCGTGCTGACAGTCATCACCCTGGCTCGAGCTCACCGCACCGTCGACACGAGCTCCCTGACCCAGGCGGTCAGCGGTCGCGACCACTCCGACCACGTCCAGGCGGCCTGGGCCGGTCTCGGCATCGCTGTGGCCGCGGGCGTGCTCCAACTGGGGGTGGCCTTCGGGGGCGAAGGACACCGGGCGGGTCATGGCGCCGGGCGGGGTTACGTCCCGGCCCTGCTCATCCTGGTCGGCGTGGTCGGGGTGTTGGCACTGCTGCCGGTCCTGCTGCCCCGAGGCACGCTCCGGATGGCACGGGGATTGCCGTCGGTCATCTTGTCCCGAGCCCTGTTCACGGCCGCATTCTTCGGCGGGATCACCTTTGTCCCCCTGTTCCTGCACAGCCAGCGCGGCGCAAGCCTGCAGCTCGCGGGGCTGGCCCTGGCCGTCGGATCCCTCGGTTGGGCCCTCGGCTCCTGGTATCAGGGGCACGACGGCCTGCATCTGCCTCGCTACCGCCTCGTGGAGATCGGCGGGATACTCCTGGCCGTTGCCCTGACCCTGGTGTCCACGATTGCCTGGCTCAACATCAAGGCGGTCCTCGTTGTGCCGGCCCTGGTGCTCGCCGGACTGGCCATGGGGCTGGGGGTGACCACGACGACGGTCTTGTCGCTCGAGCTCGCCCCCTTCGAGGAGCAGGCTCACGCCTCGTCCCAACTCCAGCTCGCTGACGTCATCGGCTCGGTCCTCGGGATCGCAGCTGCGACCGGGGTGTTTGCCGCCTGGCACCGGCCGGGCGAGGACAACCCGGTGTTTGGGGTGATCTTCCTTGGGCTGGCGGCCTGCGCGGCGGTGGTGATCCCCGCCGGTCAGCGCATCAAGACGTGACCGCCGGTGGCGGTGAGCCGCCACCAACGGCCCGCGCGGTGCACCGTGACGATGCTGCCGGGTTCCAGGAAGCCCAGCGTGGACGCCGCGAGCGCGCCCCCGGCTCGGATGTCCGGCGCCTGAGGTAAGGCCGCGGCCCAGACCCGATCGCGCACGAGCCCCGCGGCGGCGCCCCGCTCGGCGACCGCAGCCGCGACCTCCTCGATCCCGGCGCGCGCGGCCTCGGCGAGGTCGTCCGCCGCAAGCTGTCCGGCAGGCTCCCACCCTGACCGCGGAGGGGTCAGGGCGGCCCAGGGCGCGAGCGCGCGGGTGGGTGGCACCGGGAAATCGGCCCCCACGTCCGGACGGGACGTCCGATCCGTCACGGCCCCCAGCGGCACGGCCACATCGAGGTCACCCGGCCCCGTCAGCGCAAAGGTCCGCAGTCCGAGCACCGTGCCGTCCCCGAGGAGCCCACGCCCCGCGATGACGCCGACCCAGGCCGCGAGCACCGCGCCGCGGGTCTGCAGGCGCAGCGCCCCCTCGGCGTCCAGGGTCCGCGCGCGGGCGGCATACCGGCCTAGGTCCTGCACCGCCTCAGCGGAGGCCAGGTGCAGGGTGTCGTCGCTCATCGTTTCCACCGGAACGCGGGCCGATCGCCGAGATGCTCGTGGAGGAGCTCCTTAACGTCGGCCGACAGGCGGCGGGGACGCTGGGAGGCGAAGTCGAACAGCACCAGGCCCGTCTCGGCGATCGCATAGACCTGCTCCCCCACCCCGTCCGGGTCCCGCACGACATAGCCGAGATCGAAACCCGCGCCATGGACACGCGTGACCCACATGTCCACGAGCGCGGGCGCGTGGCGGAAGGTCAGGGGCGCCCGATACTCGATCTCGTGCCGCGAGACGATGACCCCCTCCTCGAGCAGTGACCGATCCTGGCCAAACCACTCCTTGAAGCCGACGACGCGGGCGTCCTCAAGGAGGCGGAGGTACTGGACGTTGTTGACGTGTCCGTAGGCGTCCATGTCGGACCAGCGCAGGGGCACCTCGACGCGATAGGTCTGCTCGGGCATGCCGCCATCCTCCCAGCCTGGTCACCGAGGTTGTCACCCCGGCGTCATAGCGTGGTCCCACCATGACGCCTCCGAATGCCGCCGCCGCCCCCCACCCCGCTCTCGCCGACCGGGCGCGGGCCGCGCTGGTGCGCCTGGTCGGCCGCGCAGGCGTGGACTTTCGCGACGGTCAGCTCGAGGCGATCGAGACCCTCGTGGCGCGTCGCGCACGGGTCCTGGTCGTCCAGCGCACGGGTTGGGGCAAGTCCGCGGTCTACTTCGTCGCGACCGCGCTGCGCCGCGCCGAGGGCGCTGGCCCGACGGTCATCATCAGCCCCCTCCTGGCCTTGATGCGGGACCAGATCGCCGCCGCCGAGCGGGCCGGCATTCGCGCGGTGTCGATGAACTCAGCCAACGCCCAGGACTGGGACGAGGTGCGGGCGGCCCTGGCTGCCGATGCCGTCGACGTGCTGCTGGTGTCTCCCGAGAGGCTCAACAATCCACGGTTCCGCGACGAGCAGCTCCCGGAGTTGGCCCGCAGTTGCGGTCTGCTCGTCGTCGACGAGGCCCATTGTGTGAGCGACTGGGGTCACGACTTCCGCCCGGACTACCGCCGGATCCGCGACCTGTTGGCCGGGCTCCCTGCGGACACACCGGTCCTCGCGACGACCGCGACCGCCAACGCCCGGGTCGTCGCCGACGTCGTCGAGCAGCTCGAGGTCGCCGGCAGCGGGCAACGTCGCGAGGTGCTGACGATCAGAGGTGGTCTGGCGCGCGATTCGCTGCGCCTGGGCGTCTTGCCCCTGATGTCCCCGGAGCAACGTTTGGGGTGGCTGCTCACCCACCTGCCCTCGATGCCAGGGAGCGGGATCGTCTACACACTGACTGTGGCCGGGGCCGAGGAGGTCGCCGCGGCCCTGGCTCAGGCGGGCATGCCGGTGGCCGCCTATACCGGACGGACCGATCCCGCCGACCGGGAGCGACTCGAGCAAGCGTTGCGGGACAACGACATCAAGGCTCTCGTGGCCACGTCCGCCCTCGGCATGGGCTTCGACAAGCCCGACTTGGCCTTTGTGGTGCACCTCGGAGCACCCAGCTCACCGGTCGCTTACTACCAACAGGTCGGCCGCGCGGGGCGGGCGACCGAGCGGGCCGATGTCCTGCTGCTGCCCGGACCCGAGGACCGCGACATCTGGCAGTACTTCGCTTCGGTGTCGATGCCGCGCGAGGAGCAGGCTCGGGCCGTGCTGGAGGCCTTGGCCCAGTCAAGCCGTCCGCTATCGACGGCGGCTCTGGAGACCAGCGTGGACGTCCGTCGGACCCGGCTCGAGCTTTTACTCAAGGTGCTCGACGTGGATGGGGCGGTGCAGCGCGTGACCGGGGGCTGGGTCGGCACGGGGGCTCCGTGGACGTATGACACCCAGCGCTACAGCAGGGTGGCCGCCACCAGGCGGACCGAGCAGGAGTTGATGGCGGCCTACGAGGGCACTGTGGACTGCCGGATGGCGTTCTTGCAGCGGGCGCTCGACGACGACTCCGCCGCGCCGTGCGGCCGCTGCGATTCGTGCAGAGGCGTCTGGTTCCCCACCGAGGTCCCCGACCAGGTCATCGGCGCCGCTCGGACCCGGCTGGCTCGCGTCGGCGTCGATCTCGAGCCCAGGGCGCAGTGGCCCACTGGGATGGAGCGTCTGGGAGTGCCAGTGAAAGGGCGGATCACGCCGGCCGAGGCGATCTCGGCGGGTCGGTCGATGGCCCGATTCTCGGATCTGGGGTGGGGACCGCGGCTGCGCGCGCTGTTGCGGGAGGACCAGGGCGTGGGTCCGGAGGTGATCGCGGCGTGCGTGCCCGTCCTCGCGGGCTGGGGATGGTCCACGCGCCCCGTTGGTGTCGTGGGGATGCCATCGCGTCGCCGGCCGATGACCGTCGACTCGCTGGCCCGAGGCTTAGCCGAGGTCGGGCACTTGCCTTACCTGGGCACCCTCGACCTTGCGCATGGCGGGCCGACCGGCGAGCCGGGCGGCAATTCGGCCTTTCGGCTCGCCGCGGTCTGGGATCGGATTGTCGTTGGCCCGCGGTTGGCCGATGCCCTCTATGGGATCCCCGGGCCGGTGCTGCTCGTCGACGACCTCGCCGACTCACGATGGACCCTGACCGTGGCCGCCCGGGCGCTGCGGCTGGCGGGCGCGCCCGAGGTGCTGCCCTTCACCCTCGCGGTCGACGGCTGATCGCGGGCGGTCCGCCCGGCGCGCGGGCGGTCCGCCCGGCGCGCGCCCAGCAGCCCGGCGCCGCGAGCCGACTACAGTGGCCCTCGCGCGCGAGTGGCGGAATTGGCAGACGCGCCAGATTTAGGTTCTGGTGCCTTCGGGTGTGCGGGTTCAAGTCCCGCCTCGCGCACATGGTTGAGCAGCCGGCGAGCCGGCTGCTCAACCATGTGCGCGAGAGGGGATGCAGGGAGGAGCTTCAGGCACCGAAGAACGAGGTGGCTGGAACGACGGCTCCCGCCTCGCGACGCGCCTGGATCGCTCCCGCTGCGCGACGCACCTCGACGGCTCCCGCTTCGCGCGCGGGGCCGGAGGGGTTCACGTCCCCCCTCGGTCACTCACGGGCTTCGCCTCACGGTCGAGCCCAGCCCTCAGTACGCCTCGGCTTGATCGACATCGGTGGTCGCGACGACCTCATCCTTGGGGTGTCCCGGCGGATGCACTCGCACGGTGAGCATGGGCAGGAAAAGCTGGACGATCGGACCGATCAGCAGGGCATAGAGCACGGTCCCGACGCCGACCGTTCCTCCGAGGGCCCACCCCAGGGCAACCACAGAGACCTCGATGAGGGTGCGCACGAGGCGAATCGACCATCCGGTCCGCCGTGCGAGGCCGGTCATGAGGCCATCGCGAGCACCCGGGCCGAGTTGGCTGCCGATGTACATCGCTCCGGCGATGCCGTTGCCGACAACACCGACGAACAAATAGACCAGCTGGAGCCAGAGCGCGTCGGCCTGGGGCACCACCGCCAAGGTGAGATCGATGACGACGCCGATGACGACGGCATTCAGGAGGGTGCCGACACCGGGCCATTGACGCAGCGGAATCCAGAGCAGCAGCACGACGAAGGAGACGGCGATGCTCATCACGCCATAGGACAGCGGCAGGTGCAGGGTGAGCCCGTAGCTCAGCACCCCCCACGGCTCCAGACCCAGTCCGGCGCGCAACAACAAGGCCAGGGAGACCCCGAAGAGGATCAGGCCGACCATCAACTGGATCAGCCGCCGCCCGAGACGACCAGCCCGGAGTTGCTCGAGGGGCGTCATGGGGACCAGTTCCACCCGTCGGGTGGTGCTGAGGAAGCGGGGAGCCATAGGACGTACCCTGACGCAAAGTGGCCTTTAGTTCCATGGCCACTTCTGCCACAGTGGACCGCATGGCCGCAATCTCTGCCTCCCGGCTGGCCGCGTTGCTCCACGCCGACCCCGCCTCGCGGGTCGGTCCCAGCCCACACCACACGGCGGCCTACCGCCAGCTCACCGAGGGGCTGCGACGCCTGGTCGTCGATGGCCAGGTCCTCGTGGGGTCCCGCCTGCCCAGCGAGCGCGACCTCACCGCCGGCCTCGGCGTGAGTCGGACCACGGTCGCCAGCGCGTATGCCGCCCTGCGCGACGCGGGCTACCTCACGACCCGTCGAGGCTCGGGCTCAGTGGTCACCCTGCCCGAAGGAGGACTGCGACGCGGAGCCGCGCCCGGGGTCTATCCCGTCGACATCGAGGGGGATGACCTGGATCTGACCTGCGCGGCCACCCGGGCCCCCCATGGGATGGCGCGCGCCTACGAGTCGGCGCTAGCCGCGCTCCCCAGCTATTTGGCGACGGCCGGGTACCTCACCCTGGGAGTGCCCGACCTTCGAGCCGCCATCGCCCAGCGCTACACGACGCGGGGGCTGGCGACCACACCGGATGAGATTCTGGTGACCAGCGGCGCCGTCGCGGGCATGTCTATCGCGATGTCGGCCTTCCTCGCGCCGGGTGACGGTGTGCTCGTGGAGTCTCCGACGTACCCCAATACGGTGCACGCGTTGCGGCATCGCGGCATGCGGCTCTCCGCCACACCCGTGACCAGCGCGGGGTGGGACGTGGACAACATCACACAGCAGCTGCGTGGTGCCCGGATCCGAGCCGCGCTCCTGGTCCCCGACTTTCACAACCCGACAGGTGCCCACCTCGACGAGGCTGGGCGTGCCGACATTGCAGCGGCGCTGCGACGGGGGAAGGCGCTCGCCCTCGTCGACGAGACGATGGCCGAGCTCGCGCTGGATCCCGACTCGCCCCGGGCCCGGCCGATGGCGTCATTCCACCACGACACTGTGACCATCGGCAGCGCCGGCAAGTCCCATTGGGGCGGCCTACGGCTGGGGTGGATCAGAGCGCCCCGCCACGTGCTCGACCCGTTGCTGGCGGCCCGAGTGAGTGTGGACCTCGGAGCCGCGGTGCTCGAACAACTCGTGCTGCTGGAGCTGCTCCGGGCGGAGCCGGGGATGGCCGCGGCCCGCCGCACCGAGCTGAGGGCCGCGCGTGACGTGCTCGTTGCCGCCCTGCGGGATCGGCTGCCGCAGGCCGAATTCACCGTGCCCGCCGGGGGTCTCTGCCTGTGGGTGCGTCTGCCTGGACTCGACACGGAGGCAGTGGTCGCCAGGGCCGAACGTGAAGGGGTATACCTGGCGGCCGGGCGACGGTTCGCCGTGACCGGCACTCTGGAGCACTGGCTGCGCATCCCCTACGTCTTGCCACCCCAAGACCTCGTCGAAGCCGTTGACCGCCTTGCTCGGGCCGTCGATCAGGTCGCAACTGCTCGGCGGCCCCGACGGCGAGATCGGCCCCAAGAGACCAGGCCACTCATTGCGTGAGCCGGACCACGGCCTATCCTCGGGCAGGTGATGGCTGATTCGTACCAGGACCCCGGGGTCGCCGGCATGCTCAGCGCGCTGGACCTCACCATGGTCGGCGAGGCCGAGGCCACGCTGCGCTCTCGCGATGGCGGGCCACTCGACGATTTCCCGAGCCTGGGCGATAGCGCCGTCACCGTCTTCCTCGGGCAAAGCGTCAAGATGCCGCACAACAGGGTGTTCGGCGGGCAGGTGCTCGCGCAGGGCGTCATGGCCATGGGGCGCACGGTCATCCCCGACGCGGACGCAGCCTCTCGCCCCATCCATTCCCTGCACGCCTACTTCATGCGACCGGGCGACGACACCCTCCCGATCCACTTCGCGGTGGAGCGGATGCGCGACGGCCGCTCATTCTCGACGCGTCGAGTCCACGCCATCCAGCGGGGGGCACCGATCCTCGCGATGAGCGCCTCGTTCCAGGAGCCGGCCAACGGGCTGGACCATGAGGACGTCATGCCGGACGTGCCAGGCCCCGAGGAACTCCCGGACAGCGTCGTGCGCCCCGCGGACGAGGGTGAGGCACCCGGGATGTTTGCCTCTCGGGCGGCATTCCGGCGGACCCGGTCGGTGGAGATGCGTTTCGTCGAGGGTGAGGCCGGGACCGAGCCGGACCCCTTGCGCCGCAGCACTCAGCATGTCTGGATGCGCTGCAAGGAGCGCCTGCCGGACGATCCGCTCCTGCACGCAGCAGTGTTCGCCTACTGCTCGGATTACTCACTCCTGGAACCCATCTTGCGCATCCACGGGCTGACCTGGGCCGAGCCTCGGCTGCGCGTGGCCAGCCTGGACCATTCGATGTGGTTCCATCGTCAAGCCCGCCCCGACGAGTGGTTCCTCTACACCTCGACGACGCCCTCGGCTCAAAGCGGCAGAGGCCTGGCCATCGGCCGGATGTTCAGCCTGGACGGGCGCCTGATCGCGACCACTGCACAGGAGGGCATGGTCCGCGTCAAGGACTGACGCCGCCCTCCGGCCCTGCCTGCTCCGCAACGACGACCACGGAGTGGGCACCGAGCCGCCACCCGCTGCCTGACGGTCCCGACACGGGGGTAGCCGCGCCATGGGCGAGGAGCGCCCGTCCCCCACCCCGGTGGGGGACAACCTGCGGCACGTCAGCGAGGTTGGCCACCACCGCGAATGCCGTCCGCTGCGGCGGGGCATACCGCAGCACGATCCAGCGCGCCGCCTCGTTGACGCTCACGCGAACGTCGGCCAGGCGCGTCGGTCCCCCGCCGATCAAGGTGCGCCGCAGACGGAGGCAGGCTTCGTACCAGGCGACGATCTGGGCATGCGGGTCACGATCCCGCTCGTCCCAGCGCAGCACCGAGCGGTCCCGCGTGGCCGGCGCCTGCGGGTCCGGGATGTCGTCCTCCCGCCAGCCGTGGCGGCCGAACTCGGCGCGGCGCCCCACGCGGACCGCCTCGCCGAGCCACTCCTCGTCGAAGGAGGTGAAGAACTGCCAGGGTGTCGACGCGGCCCACTCCTCACCCATGAAGAGCATCGCCGTGAAGGGCGAGAACAGCAGCAGGGCCGCACCGATGGCGTGTTGGCCCGCTGTCAGTGTCGTGTGGATCCGGTCGCCCCGGGCCCGGTTACCCACCTGGTCGTGGGTCTGCAGCGCGACCACGAGGCGGCGAGCGTCGAACGCCGCCCGATCGATCGGCGCCCCCCAGGTCTGATCGCGGAACGTGGAGTAGCCACCGTCATGGAGGAAGCCTCGGGTGAGGACGCGAGCGAGCACCGACAGGGGCCCCTCCTCGTCGCGGCCGGGCCCACCGGCGAAGTCGGCGTAGTAGCCCCCGCGCTCCCCAGTCAGCGCGACGTGCAACGCGTGGTGGACATCGTCGTCCCATTGGGCGGTCATCCCGAGCCCACCGGCCGCGGTCGAGGTCACCGTGCGGACATCGTTGAGATCGCTCTCCGCGATCAGGTCGAGGGGGCGGCCCAGCGCCGTGGCCCGCTCGGCGACGGCGTCGGACAACGCGGCCAGATAGTGGCGTCCGGATTGATCGTGGAGCTCGTGGACGGCGTCCATTCGCAGGGCATCGACGTGGAAGTCCGTGAACCAGCGCAGCGCGGAGGCGATGAAGTAGGCCCGGACGGGTCCGCTCGTCGGGCCGTCGAGGTTGATGCCAGGGCCCCAGGGCGTGGTGTGTCGTGAGGTGAAATAGGGTCCAAACCTCGCGAGGTAGTTGCCGCTCGGGCCAAGGTGATTGTGCACGACGTCGAGGCAGACGCCCAGCCCACGGGCATGGGCGCCGTTCACGAACCGCTGGAGGGCCGCCGGTCCGCCCCACGCGTCGTGCACCGCATAGGGGCCGACACCGTCGTAGCCCCAACCTCGGTCTCCCGGGAACGGGGCGAGCGGCATGAGCTCGACGACGTCGGTCCCGAGGGCGACGAGGTCATCGAGTCGTCCAATGGCCGCGTCGAGGGTCCCCTCGGCCGTGAAGGTCCCGACGTGCAGCTCGTAGAGCACACCGCCCAGCACTCCCTGACCGGCTCGCGGGCCGGCCCATTGGGCGTCCGTCCACGTGAAGGTGTCGGGGTCGAAGGTCCGGCTGGGTCCGTGGACACCCTGCGGCTGCCAGGCGCTGCGCGGGTCCGGTAAGGCCGGCTCCTGTCCGTCGATGATGAAGGCATAGTCAATGGCGAATGCCGCGCCGGCATCGGTGTCGTCCGCGCCCGGCACCCACCGCCACCAACCATCTGCAGTCGAGACCATCGGTTGGCGACTCTGCGCCGCCAGAACCGCATCCGCCGGTTGCTCAGATCGAGTCCACACGATCTCGACAGTGCGGGCCTGCGGCGCCCACAGCGCGATCGACCCCATGCCGTTCACTCGGCGGCCCGCACCAACAACGCAACGGGACCGTCACCGGCCAACTCAACACACCTGTCCTCTCCCCCGGTGATGGCCGCGCCGGTGAGGAGATTGCGCCAGCGCCCTGGCGGGAGCGCAACCGTCTGCGCGGCCAGGTCCGCGGCGCTGTGCCCGTGCAGCGTCGCGACGGTGATGGCCCCGATACCGGAGTCATCGCCGCGACCGAACGCCAGGACTGCCTCATGCGATGTCTCGATGGGCACGTACGTGGCCGCTTCGCCAACGAACCAGTGCGGGTGCTCGCGCCGGAGACGGAGCACGGCCGCAACCAGCCGTCGTTTCTCGTCATCGAGCTCGACCGGAGTGGCGCCAGCATCGAGCCCACCCAGTCTGGCCTGCAGGGTGTCGTAGTCGACTTCGGCCCGGTTGTCCGGGTCGACCAGCGTCAGCACGAGCCCTTCGGCGCCCTGGTATACGTCGGGGACGCCCGGCATCGTCAGTTGAATCAGTTTCTGGGACAACACATTTGAGCGGATGGGCTCGGTGTGCTCGGTCAGCCAGCTCTCGATGTGCGCAGTCACCCCGAGGTCCTGCACCACGGCCCGAGCGAAACCGACCACGGCCGACTCGTACCCGGCATTCCCGTCGACCCAGGCGGTGTGGAGCTTGGCCTCGCGCACCGCCTTGAGCACATAGGCCTCGATCCGGTCTGGGCTGATCGGCCATGTGCCGACGAGGGTCTGCCACACGAGGTACTCCGTCGCGGCATCGACCAGCGCGGACCGGTGCGCCTGGCCCGCACGAGAGGCAGCGCGGACCCACCGATCCCACCCAGTCGGGTTCGACGCCAGTGTCATCAGTCGCGCGCGGACATCCTCGGAGCGCTTGGTGTCGTGGGTGGTCAAGGTCGTCATGGCCAGCGGCCAGTGCGCCTGCCGGGCCGTGGCGTAGGCGTGAAACTCTGCCGCAGTCCGGGACAGGGTGCCGGGGTCGCCACCGACCTCGTTGGCCCCGCTCAGCCGCAACCAACGATAAAAGGCGGTGTCCTCCACGCCCTTGGCCATGACCGGTCCCGTGGTCTGCTGGAACCGGATCCGAAACTCGTCCTGGTCCTCCCGCGTGTCGATCGGCGCTTGTGGGAGCCGGCCGCCCCGCGCCAGCTGAGCGACGAGCTGGATGCCCAGCGCGTCTGCCGGAGGAGACAGCGCCAGTGCGGTGGCCTCGGCCTCCGCGAGGACGGCGTAGTCCTCCTCCTGTCCCTCTTGCACACCACCAGGTGTGAAATACGTGCGATAGCGATCCAACGCCACGACGAGCGCCTCGATCCCGGCCCGGAGCACGCGCGGCTCCTCATCGGGCAACACGCGCCGCGCGATCCGCAGGAGCCGGTCGATCTCGGACGCTTGTACGTCCTGCACGACCAGGGTCTTGCTCTGCCGCATGACCGGAGCCAGGAGCGCTCGCTCGGGCGCATGGTCGACCCACAGACAGTCCAGGATCGACTCGGCCCCCGGGGCCGTCACCACCTGCTGGACGGCCAGGAGCGCGTCGTAGCCGGAGGTTCCCGCCGTGCGCCAGGCATCGGGCAGGGCCTCGGCCCCCTCGAGGATCTTCTCAACGACGACCCAGGCATCACCCGTTGCTTCGGCGAGGATGCGCAGATAGCCGGCGGGGTCGGCAAGACCGTCTGGGTGGTCGATGCGGAGCCCGTCAATCTCACCGTGGGCGAGGAGCGCGACGAGCAGGGCATGCGTGGCTGTGAAGACGACCGGGTCCTCCACGCGGATCCCGACCAATGAGGTTACGTCGAAGAACCGGCGATAGTTCAGTCCTTCGCCGGCCTCGCGCCAACTGGACAGCCGATAGACCTGGGCGTCCAGGAGGTCCTTGAGCGGGAGATCCTGCGTGCCCGGCCGCACGGGCAACTCGGTGTCCCAGTATCGAATCACCGGCTCCGCGCCGGTCGGTCCCCCAGCAAGATCGAGGGTGATCTCTCCGGCCGACAAGGCCTGATTGAGAGGGCTGCCGAGGAGCGGCATGAGGATGCGGTCGTCCTCTTGGACCCAGTCGACGTCGAACCAGGCCGCCCAGGGACTCTCACGCCCCTCACGCAGGAGAGACCAGAGCGGGGCGTTCTGGTGCAGGGCCGCTGGGACGGCCATGTGATTGGGCACGACGTCGACAATGAGGCCAAGGCCATGTTCGCGAGCCGCGGACACCAGGAGGTCAAGGCCCTCGCGACCGCCGCGGTCGGCGTCGATTCGGGTGTGGTCCAACACGTCGTAGCCGTGGCCCGACCCGGGCACACTCTGCAGGATCGGGGACAGATACAGATGGGTCACACCGAGGTCGGCGAAGTAGCCCGCCCGCTGGGCAGCGTCGGTCAGGGTGAAGCCGGCATGGAGTTGCAGCCGGTACGTCGACACCGGCACCGGGCGCCCGGGCCCGGGTCGATGCGCGGGACTCGGCTCGACCAGCACCTCGCCATCAAGATGCCTGCGCGAGCCGTTGGCCGTCATCCCCGCGCACTCCCCTGGCTCGCCCCGGTCGCCGATGGCGCCGTCCCCGTTCGCGGGCTGCGCAGGACCACGGTCGAGCGCGGGCCGACGAGAACCGCAGCGCCAGGGGCGAGTCGCCTGGGCTTGGGCTCGTCATACTCGGTGTCGATCTCGACGAACCACGTGGCGCCCCACTGCTCGCCCGGGATCGTGAACTCCTGGCCCTCGTCGTCAGTGTTGAAGAAGATGAGGAAGTTGTCATCGACGATTGCTTGGCCCCGCGGGTCCGGCTCAGGGATAGCAGATCCGTTGAGCCACACCGCCATCCGGCGCGCGTCACCGCCACCGTTCCAGTCCGCCTCACTCATCTGCTGGCCCTCGGGAGTCAGCCAGTAGATGTCGCCCAGCTCGGACTGGCCTCCATGGTCAGCCGAGCCGGCAAAGAACCGCCTACGACGGAAGACGGGGTGGTCTCGCCGCAGCCGCACCGCCCGTCGGGCAAACTCCAGGCCCCCACGCTGCGCTTCACTCAGATTCCAGCCGACCCAGGCCAGGGGGTTGTCCTGGCAGTAGACGTTGTTGTTGCCGCGTTGGGTGCGGCTGACCTCGTCGCCATGCGAGATCATCGGCACGCCCTGGGAGATCATCATCGTGGTGAAGAAGTTGCGCTGCTGCTTGGCCCGCAAGGCCAAGATCGCTGGATCGCTGGTGGCTCCCTCGACGCCACAGTTCCAGGAGCGGTTGTGGCTCTCGCCGTCGCGGTTGCCCTCGAGGTTGGCCTCGTTGTGTTTTTCGTTGTAGGACACCAGATCGCGCATGGTGAAGCCATCGTGCGCTGTGACGAAGTTGATCGAGGCAATCGGCTTGCGCCCGTTGGACTCGTAGAGGTCACTGCTCCCGGTGATGCGCGAGGCAAACTCCCCGCGCGATGACGGCTCACCGCGCCAGAAGTCACGAACGGTGTCGCGGTACTTGCCGTTCCACTCGGTCCACAGGGGCGGGAAGTTACCGACCTGATAGCCCCCGTCGCCCACGTCCCAGGGCTCGGCGATGAGCTTGACCTGGGAAATCACCGGGTCCTGCTGAATGAGATCGAAGAAGGCCGAGAGCTTGTCGACCTCATGAAACTGGCGAGCCAGCGTGGCGGCCAGGTCGAAGCGGAAGCCATCGACGTGCATCTCGGTCACCCAGTAGCGCAGCGAATCCATGATGAGCTGCAGCACGTGCGGGTTACGCATGAGCAGGCTGTTACCGGTGCCCGTGGTGTCGTAGTAGTGCTCCTTGGCGTCATCCACGAGCCGGTAGTAGGCGGCGTTGTCGATCCCCCTGAAGCACAGTGTCGGACCGAACTCGTTGCCCTCGGCCGTGTGGTTGTAGACCACATCGAGGATCACCTCGATATCAGCCTCGTGCAGCGCCTTGACCATGGCCTTGAACTCAGTGACCTGCTCGCCGCGACGGTCGCGGGCGTAGGCGTTGTGCGGGGCGAGGAACCCAATGGTGTTGTAGCCCCAGTAGTTCGACAGGCCCTTGGCCTGCAACGAGGTGTCCTGGACGAACTGGTGGACGGGCATGAGCTCGATCGCGGTGATCCCGAGCGAGGTCAGGTGGTCGATGATGGCTGGGTGGGCGAGGGCGGCATACGTGCCCCTGATCGCCTCGGGGATGTCGGGGTGCGTCATCGTCAGCCCCTTGACATGGGCCTCGTAGATGACCGTCTCGTGGTAACCGTGCCGAGGTGGCCGGTCGTGACCCCAATCGAAGAAGGGGTTGACCACGACGGACAGCATGGTCTTGCCCAGCGAGTCCTCGGTGTTGATGACGGAGGGGTCGTCGAAGTCGTAGGAGAAGAGGGCCTGATCATTGGCGATCTGCCCATCGATCGCCTTGGCGTAAGGGTCCAGGAGGATCTTGTTGGGGTTACATCGCTGACCGGCCTCGGGCTCATACGGGCCATAGACCCGGTAGCCATAGCGGGTGCCTGGCGCGACGCCGGGCAGGTAGCAGTGCCAGACAAAGCCGTCGACCTCGGTGACCGGGACCCGCTCCTCGTTGCCTGCCTCATCAATGAGGCACAGCTCGACGGCTGTGGCCACCTCTGAGAAGAGGGCGAAGTTCACCCCCGACCCGTCATAGGTCGCGCCCATCGGGTACGCAGCCCCAGGCCAGATCTCCATGAACTACCTTCTGAATTGACGGTCAGGTTTGTGGTCCACGCCGCAGACGACGCACGGCGCCCTCAGTAGGGTCGGTCCGGAACCAGCACCCCAACCTACCCAACTGGACTATGGAGGACCGTCATCGTGAGCACGCAACGCGCGGCCGTTATTACTGGAGCCGCTCGAGGGATCGGCGCGGCAACTGCGGCCCGGCTGGCGGCCGACGGCTACGCCGTGGCGGTCCTGGACCTGGACGAGGCGGCCTGTGAGGCCGTGGCCACGGTTATCCGGGATGCCGGCGGGCAGGCCGTCGGAGTCGGCGTGGATGTCACCGATGCGGAGCAGGTGGCCGCCGGCGTCCAGCGCGTGGCCGACGAGCTCGGCCCGCCGGTCGTGCTGGTCAACAATGCCGGCATCATCCGCGACAACCTCATCTTCAAGATGACCGAAGGCGACTGGGACGCCGTCATGAACGTGCACCTCAAGGGAGCCTTCCTCATGACCCGCGCCTGCCAGGCGCACATGACCAAGGAGGGCTTCGGCCGGATCGTCAACCTCTCCTCGTCCTCGGCCCAGGGCAACCGCGGCCAGGCCAACTACGCCGCGGCCAAGGCGGGCATGCAGGGCTTCACCAAGACCCTGGCCATCGAGTTGGGCCGCTTCGGCGTGACCACGAATGCCGTCGCGCCCGGTTTCATCCAGACGGACATGACCGCGGCGACGGCCGAGCGGATCGGCATGGCTTTCGACGACTTCATCGAGTACTCGGCCAAGCAGATCCCGGTCCAGCGGGTCGGTCAGCCGGCCGATATCGCGGCCACGATCAGTTTCCTGGCGTCGGAGGAAGCCGGGTTCGTCAACGGCCAGGTCATCTATGTCGCCGGAGGTCCGCTCGACTGATCCCGGCCCGAATGCCGCGAGGTAAGCGTTTGCTTACTCCGCGGCATTCGGGCATGCTGGCGGCGTGCCGAAGACACCACAACCCGACCTACGGGTGTCCGGCACGCCGTTGCGCCTCATGGAGGCAGCGGCCGATGCGTTCGCCGCGAAGGGGTTCCACGGCACGACGACCCGGGACATCGCCCAGCGGGCAGGTCTGTCCCCCGCCGGGGTCTACGTCCACTTCGACTCCAAGGAGACCCTGCTCTTCGCCCTGTGCGAAGCAGGTCACCTCGCCGCCCGCGACATGCTCGCCACCGCGGCGACGGACCCGTCACCGGTCGAGGCACTCAGGGAGATCCTGAGTCAGTTCTCTCGGTGGCATGCCGAGCAATACCGGATCGGCCGGATTGTCCAATACGAGTTCGGCCACCTCACCCCGGCACACCAGGAAGTGGTCCTGGCCCTGCGCAAGGAGATTGATGGTGTCGTCCGCGATGTCCTCGTCAGGGGCTCTCGCGACGGCATCTTCGACGTCGACGATGTCTCCGCGACCGCGCTGGCCCTGACCTCGCTCTGCGTCGATGTCGCTCGCTGGTACGAGCCGGGGATTCGGCGGACGCCCGATCAAATCGCTGCCAGCAATGCGGTCCTCGGGCTGCGCCTGGTCGGGGTCCGGATCGGCGCCCCGGCCTCAACGCGGCCCGACCCTCGGTAGGCTCCTCGTTCGTGGCGGATGACGCAGGACATGGGGGCTCACCGTCCCATCACGCCCCGGAGTACTGGTGGTATCAGGCTCGCTCGGAGCTGCTGCGGGTCTCGCTGTCGGAGTTTGCCGCTGGGGCACGGATTGCTCTTGACCTCGGCTCCGCGGACGGACCGAGCGCAGGATGGCTGCGCGAGGCCATCCCCCTCGTGGCCTCACTCGATATTGACCCCCGAGGCTTGATCAACGGGGTGTGCGGGTCTGCGTTGGCGTTGCCCTTCGCGGATGCGAGCTTCGATCTGGTCAGCGCCTTTGATGTCATCGAGCACGTCGAGCCCGAATCCGGAGCGCTCGATGAGATTCATCGCGTGCTCCGCCCCTGCGGAGTGCTGCTCATGTCGGTGCCGGCCTATCAATGGGCCTGGTCGGATCACGACGTCGCCAATGGCCATCACCGCCGATACACCCGGCCGCGTGCGGTCGCCGCCGTTGAGCGCGCCGGTTTCACCGTCCACCGGGCTACGTACGGATTCACGTCCGTCTTCCCGATGTTCGCCGCCGAGCGCCTGATCCGCCGACTTCGTCCCGACCGCCATTCGGGTGCGGTTGCGACCGTGACCGTGCCGTCCGTTCCCCGGCCCGTGCACTCGGCCCTGGTGTGGCTGTCACGGATCGATGCGGCCATTCTCCGACGCCGCGACCTGCCCTTCGGCTCGTCAGTCTTTGTCGCAGCGCAACGTCATATCTGAGGCTTCCCGACCATCGCGAAAACTCTCGTCAGCATCAAACTCCTCACAGGGGTGAGGGAATTTAGCTTAAGTGCCAACCGAGATAATCGAGCAACTGATGGTAGGGCAAACGGAGAAACGTCTGACCATTCGGGTCCGGATACACCACCACGGATGGCAAGCACACGAGCAGCACTGCTAGAGCTCCGACAAGAGCTGGATGAGGCGATGCCCTGAGGTCTATCCCGCTCCACGCCAGTCGAAAGAGGAGGACAACGGCGCCCGTGCCCACGGCGATGAAGACTCGAGTGCCGTCGATAGTCGCGATACTTGCCAATGCGGGGATGCCAATGACGCCCAGGGCAGCAACGCTGCGCCTGGGCGCTCCACTTATTCTGACGAAGGTTGCGGCAACCGGCAACCAGAGGGCTCCGAAAAATGCATAAACTGCTTGCGGCCATCCACCAAGAAAGAGGCGGATCGACACCAACGCGACCCCGAGATCGCCAGCCATTTCAACTCGAGGATTGGCAACTCCGGATGCCCGGAGCCATAGATTGATTGTCACGGCCGCCACCCCGGATACGACCACCCCGAGCGCCGCAAACTTCATGGATTCCCGTCGCTGAAAAGCGGCTCCGACTAGCAGCATCGCCAGAGACGCAAGCACGGCATGTTCAGGATTCGTCACAACCATCAACCCAACCCCAAAGCCGGCCACCCACCAACGCGCAGCCATCGCCACAATCACGGCGCCCAGCATCGTGAAGATGTCATAGAACCCGAGCAAGGTGACGGTGACCCCCGCCGCCGAACTCATGGCCACCAGCAACACGACGACCTGCGCCCACGAATGGGCTCGCCTGCTGGCCCAGCTTGCGAAGCCTCCGACGGCTGCGATCCAGACCAGCCCCCCGAAGAGCCACCAGCGCGGATCACCCCCCGCAACGATCCGGCGTAGGGCCACGAAGAGAAGATCTGAACTGAAGCCGTTGACGGGCGAGGGAAGACCTGCAGCCGCCCGATCCAGAGGAATCATGAAGAATGGCCCGACTCCGGCGATGCCACTGCGCAAGGCAGTTACGGCCAAAGCGAGCGCAATGAGCAGAGGGGTGGGGATCGCACCCAAGGCCCGCCCGACCCGGGACAGACCCTGGAGAACCACACTCTCTGGCTGGGCCTCAGGCGAGGCAGGAGGAGTACTCGGCACAGGCACATTATCGGCATGCACAGCCTCGCCCGAGGCTTCGTACCACTGAACGATCCAGCCCCTGCGGATCCCCCGCCGATCCCGTCCCGGCGCCGGGCCCAGCCGGGCGCAGGAATGTGCCCGACATCAGTATGCGTGCGGTGGTCTCCCTGGCGAGTAGGTCTGCGCCGTGATGTCCCAGCCGACCCTCCTTGAGGGGGCGGTTAGCCGAGCCCAGCCTCAGAATAACCTGAGGCAGGAAACTCCCACGAGTCGGCCCACTGTTAGAATCGCGCGCATCATGAGTTTGAACGGGTCGCAAACCTCCCCCTGGAGCGCGCCTGAGGCAGATGACAAGACAATCCCTCACGCGCAGCAGCCACTGCAATTCACGGATGTCTTCTTCGGCGTTCTGATACTGGCCGTATTCCCTGTCCCCGGCGCTCCAGCATCCCTCAACGTAGGTCAAGTAGCAACCTTTCTCTTGATATTGGCTGCTTCCAATCGACGACCAGCGAGATCAATACCTTGGCTACCGATCGTCCTTCTCGCCCTCGTCACCTACTTATGCCTCCTTTCGGCTTTCACGATTGACACCTCGGCATTCGGGTGGGAAAAGCGCGCCATCCGCCTGGTCGGCGTTCTGATTCTCTTGATATTCATTGTGAGTGGCCGCATCCATGCCAGAAGCCTGTTGGTCGGGATTGCCCTCGGCCTCATCGGCAATGCCGTCCTATTTTATGCAAGGATTGCTCCGGCGAACTATGGACCAGTAGCGCTAACGGGCTACTATCTAGACAAGAATCAAGCTGGCCTTATGTACGCAGCAATGGGCATTCTGATTCTTGCCCTGACGCGCACCATAGGGCAACGAGTCGCCGTTATTCTTGCCTTTGGCGCTTTGACATATCTCACCGGCTCGCGGACCGCCATGGCGGGGTTTGCCGGGGGCGTCTTGTGGTTCGCACTCCGGCCTTACCTCTCCGTCTTCGGACGAATAGTTATCGGAGTATTTGTCTACCTCTCCGTCGAGTTCATCGAGAGGAACTTTGCGCAGGTAGGGGAGTTCTCGACTCGCGCAGGAAGTGACTGGTTCCGAGGGCAGATCGATGCTCAATCACAAATCAAGCTCGAGTCAACCCCATGGTCTGGGACTGGGCTAGGGGACGCCTGGGTCTGGGTGAGCGGTGAACGATTCCTCTTCCACAATTCCTACTGGTCTCTGCTGGTGGAAGGCGGCTGGATTTACCTGGTCACCGTTTTGGTTCTTTATCTCGGATTCGGCCTTGGGATTTTCCGTCAAGGCCGCGCGGCCAGCCTGTTCGACCGCGCAGCCGAGGCATCCCTGATCCCCGTCCTTATCTGCGCGACGAGACTTGGCGAGGTCTTTGGCGCGACCGCCGCGACAATTGCCCTGGCCTTCAGTCTTATCGCCTATCTGGATTACACCGAGCAAAAGATAAGTGGCATACTTCCGGTTAAGTCTTTGCGAAGAAGCAAAGTAGAAGCGTGATGTCCCAGGAGGACGCTCGCCCTAGGCTCCGTGAGCTCGATGGCCTTCGAGGATTGGCGGCTCTGGGAGTCGTCCTGTCACACCTGACAACGACCTTTGACGAAACGCATCCGGGCCGACCAGCTCCCGCTTTCCGATTTGCGGAGGGCGGATATGGCGTTCAACTGTTCTTTCTGATCAGCGGGTTTGTGATTCTGATGACTGCCCGGCGGGCGCGACGCCCGAGCGATTTTGTCATCGCACGCTTGTCAAGACTCTATCCCGTCTATTGGATAGCCCTTAGTCTGACTACTTTACTCCTGCTGCTCTTCGCTGCACCCAGCGCCGCCCCCAGATTGGGAGTCTTCCTGGCCAACCTCACAATGGTCCAGCGATGGCTCCTCGTAGAGAACATTGACCCGGTCTATTGGACTCTGGCCGTCGAGATGCAGTTTTACGCTCTCATCCTTCTCCTGCTGGTGGCCACCAGAGCCAGGCTCAACACCCGTCTGCTTCTCGGTGTCGCACTGACCTGGATCGTGCTGTCGGTGGTCGTTGCCATGATCGCGAGCCCGCATTCACAAGGTATCGCGGCAAACGCCGTCGCTACTCCTTGGAAGATCCTGCTCAACCTGACCCTGGCAGAGTATGGGCCGCTATTCATGGCGGGCTGTCTTGCCTACCTGGCAAGGCTTGGGGAGGTGCGCTGGGCGTGGTCGGTTGTTGCTGCCGCCAGCGCCGTGATCGTCGCTGCACTCCTACACTCGCCGAAGGCTGCCCTCATCGTCGCGGGAATCAGTGCCGTCTTCCTGCTGGTCGTGGCGAGACCTCGGACGAGGATCCTGTTGTGGAGGCCCATTCAGTGGCTGGGATTGGTCAGTTATTCGCTCTATGTGTTTCACACGGTTCCCACCGCGCTGGTGACCGACAGTCTGATCCCGCATATCGGCCGCAATGCGGCGATGGCGGGGGCCCTACTCACGGCCTTCGTCACGGCCGGGGTGCTCCACCGACTCGGTGAGGTCCAGGGAACACGCCTCCTGCGAACGTTGCTGATCAAGGCACAACGGCGGTGCATACGCCAGGTACCGCAAACAGGCGACAACCCCGAGTCGGCTCCGGCCGGCTAGGTCGGCGTCCTCGTCCCGTCGCCGTCAGTCGCGGGTGAGCTTGCGGTAGGTCACGCGGTGCGGCCGGGCGGCCTCGGCACCAAGACGTTCGACCTTGTTGGCTTCGTAGGCCTCGAAGTTGCCCTCGAACCAGTACCACTTGGATGGGTTTTCGGAGTCGCCCTCATAGGCCAAAATGTGCGTCGCCACGCGGTCGAGGAACCACCGGTCGTGACTGATCACCACGGCGCAGCCGGGGAAGTCCAAGAGGGCGTTCTCCAGGGAGCCAAGGGTCTCCACATCGAGGTCGTTCGTGGGCTCGTCGAGCAGCAACAGGTTGCCGCCTTCCTTGAGCGTCAGGGCCAGGTTCAGTCGGTTCCGCTCGCCCCCAGAGAGGATCCCTGACTTCTTTTGCTGGTCCGGGCCCTTGAAGCCGAACTGCGACACGTAGGCCCGGCTGGGGATCTCGACCTGGCCCACATTGATGTAGTCATGTCCATCGGACACGACCTCCCACAGCGTCTTGGTGGGGTCCAGCCCGCCGCGGCTTTGGTCCACGTAGGAGATGGCCACGGTCTCGCCCACATCGACCGTGCCGGCATCCGGCTCTTCCAGGCCGACGATGGTCTTGAAGAGGGTCGTCTTGCCGACCCCGTTGGGGCCGATCACCCCGACGATCCCGTTGCGTGGCAGGGTGAAACTGAGTCCCTCGATCAGGACGCGGTCGCCGAAACCCTTCTTGAGGTTCTTGACCTCAATGACCTTGCTCCCCAGGCGTGGGCCCGGGGGGATGGTGATCTCCTCGAAGTCGAGTTTGCGGGTCCGCTCAGCCTCAGCTGCCATCTCTTCGTAGCGAGACAGCCGTGCCTTGCTCTTGGTTTGACGAGCCTTGGCATTGCTGCGGACCCACTGCAGCTCCTCGGCCAGCCGCTTGGCGAGCTTGGCGTCCTTCTTCCCCTGCACCTCGAGACGGGCAGCCTTCTTCTCCAGGTAGGTGGAGTAGTTGCCCTCGTAGGGGTAGGCACGCCCCCGGTCAAGCTCGAGGATCCAGCCAGCGACGTTGTCCATGAAGTAGCGGTCGTGCGTGACAGCGACGACGGCGCCAGGATATGCCGCGAGGTGCTGTTCGAGCCAGAGGACGGACTCGGCGTCCAGGTGGTTGGTGGGCTCGTCAAGGAGCAGCAGGTCGGGCTTACTCAGGAGCAGTTTGCACAGGGCCACCCGGCGGCGCTCACCGCCGGACAGGTTGTTGACGGGGGCCTCTGGCGGGGGGCATCGCAGCGCGTCCATGGCCTGCTCCAGCTGGGAGTCCAGGTCCCAGGCATCAGCCGCGTCGATCGCCTCTTGCAGGTGACCCATCTCGGCCATGAGCGCGTCGAAGTCGGCGTCCGGGTCGGCCATCAGTACCGAGATCTCGTTATAGCGGTCGAGTTTGCCCTTGATCTCGCCGACGCCCTCCTCCACGTTGCCGAGGACCGTCTTCTCGTCATTGAGCTCTGGCTCCTGCATGAGGATGCCCACCGAGTAGCCCGGGGTCAGCCTGGCCTCCCCGTTGGATGGCTGGTCGAGGCCGGCCATGATCTTGAGCACCGAGGACTTCCCGGCCCCATTGGGACCGACGACACCGATCTTCGCCCCTGGGAGGAAGGACAGGGTGACGTCATCGAGGATGACTTTTTCGCCGTGCGCCTTGCGGGCGCGCGCCATGACGTAGATGAACTCGGGCATGGGGAGAGGTTAACGAGTCTCCCCTCCCCCGCCCGAATCCGCGCCTGAGTCAGGCCGCGGCCTCCTGGCCCGAGGAACCACGAAGTCCACCAGCGCCCCAGTCCCCAGCCTCGTCCGCGCTTTGCCCAGCGCCGGGCCCGCCCATGAGCTCGTAGGGGTCACCCTCGGGATCCAGCGATGACCACTCGTCCTCGTGGAGCTCGGCCAAGGCACCAGCCACGTCGGGGCGGTCGAGCAGGTCTCCGTCACCGTAGGTTGGTCGAGTGATCCGGGTGAGCGGTGCCTGTCCCCAGGTCAGGTCCGGTCCGACCGCCACGGCATTCACCGAGGCGCTCAGTCCGCGCGACCCGTCCTGACGGTCGTACTCGCGGACCCGGAGACGGCCGGTGACCACGATCGGGTCACCCTTCTTGAGCGACTTCACGACGTTGGCACCCAACCGATCGAAGGCCGTCACGTCGTAGAAGCTAGCCGGCCCGTCCTCGTAGACGCCCGGTTGATCGCGGACCCGGACGCGGGCGCTCGTGGCGATCCGGAAAACGCAAAACGGTGCCTGATCGCGCGTGTTGCGAACGAGTGGGTCGGCGGTGAGCCGCCCACAGATGGTGATGAAGGTGTCACTCATGTCAAACCCCCAGGTGTCGGTATGCCGCCCCGGCTGGGGCTGGCTACGACCCTGCCGGGCCAGGGGAGCATCGGGCCAGGACCTGCGTAGATCTGTGGACGAGCAGCACGAGCGACACAAACCTGTGGACAACGGCTCGGGCGTCAGAGCCTCTGGGCGGCTTCGAGGTGCTCACGGGTCGCCCGATGACGGTCGAGTACCTGCTGGACGGGGGCCACGATCCTGGCATCCGCCACCTCAGCGATGCTCGCCCGCAGGCGGCGGTCAATCGCGGTCGCCCGTCGCCGGGCCCCGATCCCCGCGAGGAATCGGGAGAGGGCAGCCAGCAGGACGCCGAGCAGCACGCCCCCGACGACCATCACGAACGGCACGGGCAGCACGCCGCGGATCAGCGGGGGCGTGAGGTTTGGGAACTGCAGCCACTGCATGACCCAGATCGCCAGATACCACAGGAGTCCGCCCAGGGCCGCGAGCGCGAGCACCAACTGGAGCGCACCGACGACCCGCCACCACAGGGGGTGTCGCCCATGCAACGGTGTCGAGAGCACAGCCTGGTCCAGCGCATCGGCCAGTGCGGGGGTTGGCGGGCTGGCCGCGTCGGCGGCTGCATCAGCCCATGGCTGCGGCAACCCCTCCCCAGCGCGCGTGGCGAGCCCTCGGGTCGCCAACTCGACGGCGGCCCGCGCCGCCGGAGTCGGCGGTGGAATGGAGGAGCGCCCGATAACGCCGCGGATCTCCCTCTCCGAGAACGACACCTCGGCGGTGTCCAGACGCAGCCGTCGCAGCGGTCGAGGCCGTACCCGCTGGACCCAGCGAGTGAACGGCCAGCCCGTCCGAGCGGCCGACTCCATCCGGTAGTCACGCTGAACGGCCTCGACGACAGTAGGGACGCCGGCGGTCCTGGCCAGCGCGTCCATGAGCTCGCGCTCGTCCGCGGCGCGCACTGACGGCTCCGAGGCCGCGACGTGCCGCCCCAGGGCAGCGGCCGTCATCCGCAGGTCACCGGCGAGTCGGGTCCGCGCGGCCGTTTGCCCAACGACGGTGTTGGCCAGACGCTGACGCAACTCGTCAATCCCGTGGCCGGTCCGGGCCGAGGTCGCGAGGATCGATGCCTGTGGCAGACCATCGCGCGCCAGCAGCCGCCGCAAGTCACCCACGCATTGGGCCGCCTCCGGCGCCGTGAGACGGTCGACCTGGTTGAGCACGACCATGGTGACGGCCTCGTGTTCGGCCAGAGCCGAGACGTAGTCGTCGTGCAACCGGGCATCGGCGTACTTCTGGGGGTCGGTGACCCACACGAACAGGTCGACCAGCGCCAGGACGCGCTCGGCTTCGGCTCGATGTGCTGCCTCGCGGGAATCGAAGTCCGGCAGGTCCAACAGGACCAGACCATCGAGCCGAGGCGCGACCGGTCCGTCCGGCCTGGGCTCCCGCGCCGGGACCGAATGCCGCCGCGCCACCTCCAGCCAGTCGAGCAGCTCGCCGACGGGCTCGGCTCCCCAGACGGCCGCCGACGCAGTGGATGTCGTGGGCCGGCGTGCGCCCACCGTGGCGATGTCCTCGCCCACGAGTCGATTGAACAACGAGGACTTGCCGGAACCGGTCGCTCCGGCCAGCGCGACGACGGTGTGCCCTCCGACCAGCTGGAGACGCTCACGCACCTTGGTGACAATCGCATCTCCCGACTCCACGCCTCGCTGCGGGAGCTGGCCGTTGCCCGCCTCCAAGGCAGAATCGAGGTGGTCGGCGGCTCCCAGGAGATCGTCGGCTGACACCTGCACGCCGACGCCCCGACCCGCCCGTACTGGGCTCACGAGGTGGCCTTGTCGACGGCGTCAGCGGCGCGTTCGACCGCCGCGGCGGCATTCCGGACGGCCGTCAACGAGGGGACGGCCTGGTCAAAGGGGTGGCGCTGGGCGGCATACAACTCGGCGGTGCGGGAGAGCAGGAGCTGGCGCGCCTTGGCCGCCATACTCCGCACGGCTTGATCGCCGAAGATGGCCTCCAGCACACGCTGGGCGAGCACGGCGGTGCCGCCGGCGATGCCGGCCTCGGCCCCGGTCAGAGCGCCGGTTGCGGAGAAGGTGACGAGCATGAGGACCAGACCCACGGCATTCACGCCATAGGCGGCGACCCGTGCGTTGGTGCGGCGATTTCCTCCCTCGGTCCGCACCAGGTCGAAGATATCGCTCTGCCAGCGGCGGACGAGCTCCTCGACCTCCGTCGGGAATGCCGCGCCAGCCAGTTTGAGCGACGGTTGCGCCTCGAGGAGGTGCTCGCCCCCTGGCAAACGGCGCCATTCGCGGGCGGTCCCAAGGATCGCAGCCTCTCCGTGAGCGCGCACGAGCGCCGCGACACCGGTTTGCAGGGCCTCGCCGAGATCCTTGGACGGGGGCGGCGCTCCCTTGACGGCGGCCACGACACGATCACGCCAGCGCCCCACCGTCGACTCGACGGTCTTGAAGAACTCCCCGGTCCCGACGAACTCTTGCCACCGCGCGAGGACCTCCCCCCGCAGCAAGCTGCCATCGGCCATGCCCTGCTCGACGCGCCCCAGGGCAAGGTCGAACTCCTCCAGCGGTGCCGCGAGCAGGGCGTCTGCGGCGACCGTCTGCTCCCGGGCCGCCTTGATCAGCGAGGCGGTGCGCTCGTCGAGGGAGGAGATCGCGCCCTTGAGCGTCTGGGACACCACGATCGCCCGAGCACGGCTGTCCTGAGACAGCGCCTGGAGCCAAGCGGCCAACCGAGCGAACACGTCCGGCGGCAGGAGGCCCGCCGGGGAGAGCGGCGATTCGGGGATCGTGAAGATCGGAGCCGTGCCGAGTCCGTGCTCGCGCAACATGTCCATGAGGTGGGGACGGATCTCGTCGATCGCCTCCGAGGGGATCCGGTCGAGCACGATGGCGACGGCGGTGCCGCGATCGGAGGCAGTCCGCAACAGGTCCCAGGGGACCGCGTCGGCATAGCGAGCGGCCGTGGTGACGAACAACCACAGATCGGCTGCGTTGAGGAGCTGCCCGGCCAACTCGCGGTTGGCCCTCACGACCGAGTCGATGTCGGGTGCGTCGAGAATCGCGACCCCCGGAAGCAAGGTCTCGGAGGCCGCCAGCCGGACCGTCCCCGGCTGGTCCGCGGAATCGCTGCCCGTCCGCCGGGCCAGACCCGGCAGGATCCGCTGATCGGTGAACCAATGGGTGTCGATCGGGTGATGCACCAGGACAGGCGTGGTCGTCGTGGGTCTCAGCACCCCGGAACGACTGACCGGGCTGCCGACGATGGAGTTGACCAGCGTGGACTTGCCGGCACCCGTGGACCCGCCGACGACGGCGAGGAGGGGTGCGTCAAGTGCTCGCAGCCGAGGCAACACGTAGTCGTCGAGTTGCTGCAAGAGGCCCTGACGCACCCGCAAACCCTCGGGTTGTCCAGCGGTCCGCAGGGGCAGATCGAGGCCGGCGATGGCCTCGCGGAGATCCTCCACGACGCCGACGAACTCCGTCGCCTCGTCCGTGATCGCCATGGCACCGAACTCTACGTGGGCGACGGGCATGCCACCGATCCACCGAGCCGATCCGTCAGGGGCGCTTCCCCCACCCCAGGCGCTGCGCGCCTTCT
>JAGOME010000004.1:0-73343 GCA_017993715.1 Phycicoccus sp. | reverse complement strand
GGTGGGCGCCCCCGGCAGGAACCGCCGTCGCCGCCCTCCTGCGTCAGGCGCGCTCCCCCTCCCATCGTCCCGCCCAGGTCGCCCACCCCAGGCGCTGCGCGCCTTCTGGTGGGCGCCCCCGGCAGGAACCGCCGTCGCCGCCCTCCTGCGTCAGGCGCGCTCCCCCTCCCATCGTCCCGCCCAGGTCGCCCACCCCAGGCGCTGCGCGCCTTCTGGTGGGCGCCCCCGGCAGGACTCGAACCTGCGACCTAGAGATTAGAAGGCTCTTGCTCTATCCAGCTGAGCTACGGGGGCATGTCCGCCCACCGACATCGGGCGACCGGACGAGTCTAGGAGAGGGTTACCGCAGTCCGGCACCGGCAAATACCTGCCGGTCCACCACCAAGTTCTCCAGGAGTTGTCGCTCGGCCACCTGATTCTTGGCCGATGGGGGCGTCAACGTCATCCGTCGGCGCAACAACGCCAACTCGGACGCAGTGTCCTGGAAGGCCTCCATCGACTTCAACGCTCGCGGGCCGCCGTTGAACTTGGCCCAACGCCGCGCCTCACGCCGACGTCCCATCGACGAGAGCATCTGAACCTCGGCCGGGCTGAGCCAGCCCGCGTCGGCATACGGTCGCAGGAAGATCCCGATCAGTCTGCCCTCGCGCGACCTGGCCCACACGATCAGACCGAGCCAGGCCAAGAAGATCGGGAACTCGACCAGGAGGTACACAGCGCCCATCCCAGACCCGCCGCTCACCGCCGCGAGGTTCCACAGAGAGTGCGAGAGGACTGCCAGGCCGTAGCCCAGCACCGGAGCGGTGAGTCGGACAATCCAGGAGCGAGACATGGCTGCAACCCCGATACCGATGCCGGTCATCACCGTGAAGATCGGATGCGCGAACGGGGACATGATGCCGCGGCCGATGAAGGTCGCCGTGAACGCCTCTCCACCCCCGTCGAGCCAGGCCTGCGCGAAGTACTGGATGTTCTCGGTAAAAGCGAAACCGGCCGCCGTGATCCCGCCGTACACCATGCCGTCGATCACGCCGTCGAACTCAGAGCGCAGGAACCACCAAACGCACAGCACGAAGACACCCTTGGCTGCCTCCTCGATCACCGGTGCGACAAACACCGCCGTCGTCACGAGTGCGTCGTCATTGCTGGCATTTGCCTGCAGGACAACCATTGCGCTGGTGTTGATCGTCGCCGACACGATCGTGGCCACGAGAGCGCCCCAGAGGAAGGCCATCACCAGGTAGGCGGTCGGCTCCGCCTCGTACCGGTCTAACCACATGAAAGTGGGCACGACGACGAGGACCGGCAGGATCGCCACGAGAAGCGAGACGAGCGCCGCCTGGATCCCGAACGTGGCCCCGAAGTAGGCCGCGACCACGAGTCCGGCCACAAGGAAGCCCGTGACGATCAGGCCACCCACGATCGTGCGCCGCAGCACGGGCCGGGCCGTCACAATGGCGTGACGACCCCCACGTGAGGTCGGGTCGAGCGACACAGTCATGGGCAGAGACCTTATCGGCCATAGGCTGGGCGCCATGGCACATGGCACGGACCGGTCACACACGGATCGCATCGTCTGGATCGACTGCGAAATGACGGGTTTGTCCTTGACCAACGACGCACTCATCGAGGTCGCCGCGCTGGTCACCGATTTCGAGCTGAACGTGCTGGGCACGGGGGTCGACGTCATCATCGCTCCCCCCAAAGGCGCCGTGGAGCAGATGGGCGACTTTGTGCGCGACATGCACCGCACGTCCGGCCTCCTCGACGCCCTCGCCGAAGGCATCACCTTGGCGGACGCCGAAGAGCAGCTCATGGACTACATCCGCACATGGGTCCCCGAGGCGGGTAAGGCGCCCCTGGGCGGCAACACCGTGGCCACGGATCGCGGCTTCATCGCACGCGACCTGCCGATCCTGGACAGCTGGCTGCACTACCGGATCATTGACGTCTCCTCCATCAAGGAGCTCTCGCGGCGGTGGTACCCCCGAGCCTTCTTCAACGCGCCGGCGAAGTCCGGGGGCCACCGTGCGCTGGCAGACATCCGCGAGTCGATCGCCGAGCTGCGCTACTACCGTGAGGCGGTGTTCGTCCCCCAGCCCGGACCGACGAGCGATGAGCTGCGGGCCCTGGCACAAACACATGTGGTCGACCACGCCACCTTCGGTCATCCATCCACTGAGGGTGGTCCCGAGCACCCTCAGTGAGCCGGTACGATAGTCCGCGCTGCCTGGCTCCGTTCGTCGGAATGCCGGGTGCGCCACCTTGGTGGGTGTAGCTCAGCTGGTAGAGCATCTGGTTGTGGTCCAGAGGGCCGCGGGTTCAAGTCCCGTCACTCACCCCAGCACCCACGAGGGGCCGATCACGATGATCGGCCCCTCGTGGCATTAACAGCCGGACGCCCTGGCAAGATCGGGGGCGTGTTGGCTCCCCTGCGCCTGCCCGGCGCCCGCCTGACCTGGTTGACCCGCGCCTGCGTGGCACTCATCGTCACCGCCCTCTGGGCGTTGACTGCGAGCTCCATACCTGCCTCGGCGCATAGTGAGTTGCAGTCATCCGACCCCTCGAACGGCGCCGAACTCGAGGCGGTCCCCGCGCAGGTCACCTTGACCTTTGGAGCGGCGGTGATCGGCGAGTTCAGTCAGGTCAGGGTGACGCGGGACGGGGCGGCTCTTGATGTCGCTGAACCCGTGTCGGCCGACAACGTCGTCACGATCAGCATGCCCTCGGGCGCAGAGTCGGGGCTCTACACCGTCGCCTACCAAATCGTCAGCGCGGACTCGCATCCGATCGCCGGCGAGATCTCGTTCACCGTGCGGATTGCGGCGACAGCGACCCCGACGACGTCCTCGTCGTCCACGCCCACGCCGTCCGCGTCGGCCACCAGTCCTGAGAGTGCTGCGGCCTCGCCGACGGTGACCGCTGGTCCGGCGACAGAGGAATCGGGTCCGTGGGGGACGGTGCTGGCAGTCGTGCTCGTGATCGCCGGCATCGGCGTCGCGGTCCTGGCGTCGGCCTCCTACTCGCGGAGCAAGAAGCGCCCCTGAGCCCGATTTCCACCCCGGCCCAAGGCCTGCTACTGTCCTTCTTCGCGCGCCATTAGCTCAATTGGCAGAGCAGCTGACTCTTAATCAGCGGGTTCGGGGTTCGAGTCCCTGATGGCGCACCACAGCAAGGGCCACGTCGGGTGACGTGGCCCTTGTCATGTTGGCGATCGAGTAGTCACCCTGGGCGCACCGGCCTGCGTGCCCCATCAGGTCACAGGTAGAGGCCTGTCCCTTTGTCACCGGACTCCGTGGGGGCAACCGCATGCAGGTCCCGCTCACGAACCAAGATGTGGTCCTTGCCTGAGATCTCGACCTCGGCCCGCTCCTCTGGATCAAAGAGCACGCGATCCCCGACCGCCACCTGCCGCACATGCGGACCTGCGGCGACCACGGTGGCCCAGGCCAACCGGCGTCCGACAGATGCGGTCGCGGGGATGACAATGCCACCTCCTGAGCGTCGTTCGCCGGATTGGCCTGAGGGGTCGAGGAGGACTCGGTCGTGCAGCATGCGGATCTCGACCTCGCCGGAGGGGACGTCGCGACGGAGCCCGGGGGTCATCGGCGGCGGGCGCGACGCCTGCGTCCGGCCCAAATGCGCAGGCCGATCAGGGCTACCACAGCGGCGCCGACCGCCGCGATGCGCTCCACCCGCAGGTCACCCTCCGGTGTCCGGGTTGCTGCCGCGAAACGTTGCTGGAGTGCCTCGGTCTGCTGGGCGACCAAGACTTGAGGAGCCGTTCGGGCGCTGAGCTCATCGACAGTGCGGGCCAGCCGGGCTCGGCGGGCAGCGATATCGGCCTCGAGCGCCGCGATCGGCGTGGGGCTCGCGTTGCTCATCAATCAGTCCTCATTCGAGTCCGAGGTCGCGCCGTAGCTTGGCGACGTGGCCGGTGGCCTTGACGTTGTACCACGCGTGAGTGATTGTGCCAGCCGGATCGATCACGAAGGTGCTGCGGATGACTCCCTGGACGGTCTTCCCATACAGCTTCTTCTCGCCAAAGGCGCCCCACCTGGTCATCACGGACCTGTCTGGATCGGACAGGAGAGTGATGGTCAAGCCCTCCTTGTCGCGAAATCGTGCCAACTTCGCAGGCGGGTCCGGGGAGATCCCCACCACGGCGTACCCGTCGTTGGTCAACGACTCCAATGACTCACTGAAGTCACAAGCCTGCTTCGTGCAGCCAGGGGTCATCGCCGCTGGGTAGAAGTACACGATGACAGTGCGTCCCGCGTAGTCACCCAGCGTCACCTGGTCCCCTGAATCGTTGAGCAAGGTGAAGCCGGGAGCACGGTCACCGGCGTCAAGTTTGTCGGTCATGGATCCACCTTTGCCAGACGAGTTGGGCGCAGCAAACCTTAGCCGGAACCCAACGGGAGTCGGGCGGATCGATGGGCTGCACCGGTACGATTCGGGCGTGGTTTCCCCGCACGATCTTGTCGCAATCGCGGCGGCCGCCGTGCGCCGAGGATCGCGGACGGTCCTGTGGCCCCAGCCGGGGATGGGCTTTGGCAATGTGCTGTATTACCTGCTCAAGGCACACCACGCCCGCGCGACGGGACGCGACGTCGTGGTTCTGTCCAATAAGGCCCTGGAAGGCTGGCGCGGGGATTTCCGCGATGCCCTGGCCCCGCTCGTCATCGCCCGCGACCGAGTCCGCATCACTGATCGTCGCGATCCGGCCCCTCCCTTCACGTTTGGACGCGACTTCTCCGCCGAGTCGCTCGACTCCTTCATTGACGACGTCCTGTTCACCAGCCCCCGGCTCGCCCCGGAAGTCGGCACCGCCCTCGGGCCGGCAGACGTCGCCGTCGTCGTTCGTCGTGGGGACTACTGGTCGGTCCCGAAGTACCGGGCGCGGTATGCGTTCGACATCTCGGCCTTCCTGGTCGAGGCCCTCAACCAGCAGCGCGCCGTCGGAGGCCCGGTGGCCCGCGTCCACGTCGTCTCCGACGGCCTGGACTGGTGCCGGGCGCACCTGGGCTGGATCGCCGCGGACACCCCCTTGACCTTCGCTCCCCCGACGCAGAGCCCCGGAGATCAGCTGGCGACCCTGGCCAACGCCCGTCGACTCATCGTGACCAACACCAGCTTCGGGTATTGGGGCGGATACCTCTCAGGACGCCGACACCGCGACAACCACCAACTCATTGTCGCGCCCCGATTCCACCTGCGCCGAGAAGACGTGGAGCGCCGCCTGGCCCACCTCGATCCGCGGGCAAGTGCGCGCCAGCTGGACCCGCGCTGGAGCATCGTGGAGAGCATCCCTGGGGGCTGGGTCGAGCCTCCCGCGGACGAGTGGGATCACGGCGCCCCGGCGGCCTCCTGAACCCGGGGCGAACGCGGCAGTCACAGATCCCGCAGCCGCTCAAGCAGCACGGGGGCCAGGGCGCGAAAGGCTCGACCGCGATGGGAGATGGCGTTCTTCTCGACGTCCGTGAACTCCGCCAGAGTCCGGGTGTCCCCTGTCGGCACGAAAATCGGGTCGTACCCGAAGCCGTTGTCCCCCCGCGGCGCGCGTTCCAGGCGGCCTTCGACCGCGCCCTGGGCACTGCTGACGGCGCCATTGGGGAAGGCGAGGACAGCCGCGCACACGAATGCCGCTTGCCGATGAGCATCCGGTACATCGTCGATTTGCTCAAGGAGCAACCTCAGGTTGGCCAGGTCCTTGTGCGCCCTCGGCGCGCCAGCGCCAGCACGGCTGCCGGACCACCGGGCAGAAAACACGCCGGGAGCGCCGCCGAGGACCTCGACCGTGAGCCCGGAGTCATCCGCCAAGGCCGGCAGCCCAGTCGCCGCGGCAACCGCGACCGCCTTGAGGGTGGCATTCCCGACGAACGAGACCTCGGTTTCGGGCACGTCCTCCACCTCCGGGAATGCCGTGACAGGCACAATCTGGAGGTCTAGTTCAGTGACCACGGATCCGAGGATCTGGTTGAGCTCATGAACCTTGTGCTCATTGCGAGTGGCGAGCACGACTCGTCGGGTCACGCTCGATCCCGGGCTGGCGCGGCCAGGGACTCGGCCTGCCGTTGAGTGAGCGTCGCGCAGCCGCTAGTGGCCAGGTCGAGCAGATCCCCGAGCAGGGCACGATCAAACGGCTCGCCTTCGGCGGTCCCCTGCACCTCGACGAACCGCCCATCACCGGTCATCACGACATTCATGTCGGTCTGCGCTGTGGAGTCCTCGGGATAGTCCAGGTCCAACACCGCGCGGCCGCCGACGACGCCAACCGAAACCGCCGCGATCGACCCGGTCAGGGGACTGGCATGAGCAGGCAGCAGGCCCGTGGACCGGGCGTGCTCGATCGCGTCCGCGAGGGCGACGTAGGCCCCAGTGATCGCTGCGGTCCTGGTGCCGCCGTCGGCCTGAAGCACGTCACAGTCGAGAACGATGGTGTTCTCCCCCAGACCTTTGGTATCGATCACGGCCCGCAGACTCCGCCCGATCAGCCGGCTGATCTCATGGGTGCGGCCACCCACCCGCCCCTTGCGCGACTCACGGTCGGATCGGGTGTTGGTCGAGCGCGGGAGCATCTCATATTCGGCGGTCACCCAGCCGACACCGCGGCCCTTCATCCACCGTGGCACGCCCTGGGTAAAGGAGGCGGCGCAGAGCACCCTCGTGCGGCCGAACTCGACCAGCACCGACCCCTCCGCGTGATCAAGCCAGTTGCGCGTCAATGTCACCGTGCGCAACTGGTCAGGGGAGCGGCCATCATGTCGAGTCATGGCGAACAGGCTAACGAGGTGTCAGACCCCGAAGACAAACTGCGCACCGCACGTTGCCAGTTCGACGTCGCCTGACCAGATCTCGGCCGCCTCGGCACGGCATTCCTCCGGGTCGTTCCACGCCGGAATATGGGTGAGCATCAGGCGGCCAACACCCCCGGCCGCGACCGCTGCCTGGGCAGCGCGTCGCCCAGTGAGGTGAATGCCGCGCACGTGATCGCGCCCCTCGACGAATGCCGAGTCGAGCAGCACCAGGTCAGCGCCAGTCAGCAGAGGCGTGAGGTTGTCGCACGTGTCGGTGTCACCGCTGAACGCCAGGGTCGTCGTGCCATCGGTGACGCGATAGCCATATGCCTCAACAGGATGGTTCATCGTGTAGGCCGTGAGGGCCAATGGCCCGATCTGCCACGTTGCGCCCTCCGTCACGAGCCGGAAGTCGAAATGAGCCTCCATCGTCCCGTCTTCAAGGCCGTGATACATCAACGCGATGCGCTCGGCCGTACCGCGCGGACCGTGGATGGGCAGTCGGCCGGCTGGCGAGCCGCCCGGCCGGTACTTCCGAGTCACATACAGGCCGGTGAGGTCCGCGCAGTGGTCAGGATGCAGATGAGTCAGGACGACGGCATCGAGTTCGGTGGGGTCAAGGTGCCGCTGAAGCGAGCCCAACGCACCGTTGCCAAGGTCGAGCAGCACGTTCCAGGTGCGGGCCCCGTCATCGGCGGAGATCAGATAACTAGACGCGGGCGACTGCGGTCCGGCGAACGAGCCAGCGCACCCGACAACGGTGAGCCTCATTGGTCCACAGTCGCATGCGGCGCCAGCGCAGCCTGGTAGACGTGATCTATTCGAGAACCCACCCCGAGGAAGCGCGCCGCAAGCCGGCGAAACTCCTCGGGGTCACCCGTCGTCGTGAAACTGTGGCTGGGTATCACGGCGTCGTTGCGCAACTGGTCAAGGTCAGCCAGGACCCGATAGACATCTTTCGCTGTCTCCTCCGCGGACGACACCAAGGTCACTTCTTCCCCGACGACGTACTGGATCACCCCGGTCAGTAACGGGTAGTGGGTGCAGCCCAGGACGAGCGTGTCGATTCCGTCCGCAACCAGGGGATCGAGATACTCGTGGGCCACGCGCACCAGCTCCGGTCCCCCGGTGATGCCCGACTCCACAAACTCGACGAAGCGCGGACACGGTTGACTCTCCACCGTGAGCAGAGGTGCGGCGGCGAAGGCATCGATGTAGGCACCAGACTGATGCGTTCCGACCGTGGAGATGACTCCGACCCGGGCGTTGCGGGTCGCCAGCACGGCACGGCGGACGGCGGGACGGATGACCTCAACGACCGGGACGTCGTAGCGCTCGCGCGCATCGTGCAGAACCGCCGCGCTCGCGGTATTGCAGGCGATCACCAAGGCCTTGACCCCATGATCGACCAGCCGGTCCAGGCACTGCAGGGCGAAGGCTCGCGTCTGGGCGATGGGTCGAGGACCGTAGGGAGCATGCGCGGTATCGCCGAAATAGACGACCGCTTCGTGGGGCAGTTGATCGAGGATCGCACGCATCACGGTCAGGCCGCCGTATCCAGAATCGAACACACCGATGGGTGCGCTGTGCATTCGCACAGCCTATGGTGCGGCGCCGTGCCACACCGTGTGTGACACTCATGCACATGCCCGCTCGCACCACCGCATTGCGCTGGGGAGCACAACGATTTCTCGGGCTTCCGCAGGGAGCCGGGATTCTCTTTTCACCGTCAGCACGCCTGCGCCTCGCCTTCGCGCTCACTGGGATCTTGGCGATCTCCGGCTTGGAAATCGCTGCGCTGGCCGCCTTGGTCCCCCTCATGCAACTGCTGAGCGGCGCGAGCGTCGGCTCACCGATCATGACCGCGTTGACGGATGCCACCTCGGGGATGTCCTCTGGCAGTCTCACTGCAGCCCTGGCCGTGCTCGTCCTCACGCTGTACGTGACCAAGGCCGTCATCACCTTGATCTTCCGCTGGTGGATGCTCGGCTTGATGGCGCGCGAACAGATCTCGGTGTCAGAGAAGCTCTTCGACTACTACCTGCGGGCGCCTTATACCCTGCACCTGCGCCGCAACACCCCTGACCTGCTTTCGACGATGAACGATGCTGTCGGCCAGACCTACGGCCTCGTGGTCACCGGATCACTGATGGCCGTGTCAGACCTCATCACCATCCTGGCCGTCGTCCTCACTTTGGTGGTGATCTTCCCGTTGCCCACACTGAGCGCCGTCGCGTACCTGGCAATCGCCACCGTGATCTTCCAATGGTGGGCCAAGCCGCGGATGCTCACCATCGGCGAAGACCTGCTGGTCGCTGCCCGGATCGGCTTCCAGTCCGCTTTGGAGGCCCTGGGCACCGTCAAGGACATCCTCATCCGGGGGTCGCAGGAACACTTCGTGCGCGGCTATACCCAGTCACGACGGCTGGGTGCGAGCGCACAGCGTCGAAGTGCCTTCATGTCGGAGCTGCCTAAGCACCTGATGGAGATCCTGTTCCTGCTCGGCATCGGGCTCATGACCCTGGTGGTCTTCACGACGGGCGACGCCAAGGTGGCCTTCAGTGTCATCGCCGTCTTCGCCGCTGCGGGCCTGCGCGTCCTCCCGACGGTCGTCCGCGCCATCGCCTCAATCAACAGCGTGCGCGTTGGACGCTACTCGATGGACAAGGTGGTGACTGATCTCCACGACGCCCTCGACCTGCCGGCAGCCGGCCGCGGGCCCGTCACGCCTCAGCCATTCGAGCACGAGGTCCGACTGGAGAAGGTCTGCTTCACCTATGACGGTTCCGATCTCCAGGTGCTGCGGGACGTTGACATCACGATCCCCAAGGGGCAGACGGTAGCCCTGGTCGGGGGAAGCGGCGCTGGGAAGTCGACGATTGCCGACATCCTGCTCGGATTGCTGACGCCACGTTCGGGCGTGGTCACGGTGGACGGGGTCGATGTGCGGACCAACCTCGCTGGGTGGCAGCGCCATCTGGGGATGGTGCCCCAGTTGGTCTGGTTGCTCGACGGCACCGTCCGCGACAATGTGGCGTACGGGCAGGACCGCGAGGACATCGACGATGCAGCCGTGTGGGCCGCCCTCGACCAGGCTCACCTCGGCGGCACTATCCGGGCCCTTCCGCAGCAGCTCGATGCACCTGGAGGCGAGCGCGGCATGCGACTGTCGGGCGGCCAGCGACAACGACTCGGTATTGCCCGGGCCCTCTACGGGCACCCGGATCTCTTAGTTCTGGACGAGGCAACATCCGCACTCGACAACGAGACCGAGCGCCGCATAACCGAGACCATCGCCGAATTGAGCGATGCGGTCACGGTCGTCGTCATCGCCCACCGCCTCTCCACGGTCCGCCATGCCGACAAGATCGTGTTCCTCGAGGATGGTCGGGTCGCGGGCACGGGCACCTTCGAGGAGCTTCGGGCCACAGTTCCTGCCTTCGCGCACCTGGTCGAACTCGGCGAGCTGGCGTGATGCGACACAAAGGGCAGTCAGTACCCCGGTTGCGCGCCGAAGCCGGACAACTGCGGTGGGCGATGCGCCAATATGCCTCTCGAAGCCGCCTGCGACGTCAATGGGAAGTCATCCGCAATCTCGACGTGCCAGCCTTGCCCAAGCAACCTCGCGGCCAGGGCGCCATTTGGGCCGTGAGCGTCGTCCGCGACGAACGCGACGTCCTGGGGGCAGTCCTGGACCACCTCTTGAGCCAGGGGATCGATCACGTCCTCATCGCCGACAATGGATCCTGGGATGGCACTCGAGAACTGCTGATGGCTCGCGCGCAGGACGATCATCGAATCCATGTCGTCATCGACCGCCACCGGGCCCACCATCAATCAGAGAAAATGACCTACCTGGCGCACCTTGCCTGGCGTCACGGGGCAGATTGGATCGTTCCCTTCGACGCCGACGAGTTCCACTTCGCGCGCGGCAAACGGCTCGCCGACTGTCTGCATGAGACCGATGCCGACGTCATCTTTGCTGCGTTCCATCACATGGTGCCGACGACGGCCACCGCACTGGTCGATCCCGACACGACGTTCGTGCTGGATTCCCACGCTGACTTCCCGGGCAAAGTGGTTGCGCGGTCGCACCCGCTCATGGAGATCATCCCTGGCAACCATGATGTCACCCGGATTGGCCGTCGGATCCGGGGCCTTTACATCGGGCACGCCCTCTACCGAAGCCCCGAACAGGTCGCGCGGAAATTCCGTCAAGGAATGGAGTCGAGCGCCGCCGTCGGCACGGTGCCTGGGGAGCACTGGATCCGAGGGAACGCACTGACCGACGAAGACATCGCGTCGGCCTGGGCCAACCTGTCTCAGGGCAGACCGGAACCACGGCTCAGATTTGCCGCGGTCGGCCCGATGATCACCGTCCAGCCGCTCACCTGGCCGACATGGGATCCCGACGAACAATTGCCAGTGGAATGAGCAAGTGATTACCCCGGCGCCTTCAGCCAGCGCGCCCTGATCCACTTCTGGGCGGGGCGCTCAACGCCGTGGTGCAGGGCTATCGCGGCAACGGTTGACAGCGCGAGGGCAAGGACGGGGTAGGCCACGCGCTGCACATGAGTTCCCCCGTCACCAACCAGCGCCGCCAGGTTCATGATCACGAGTTCGTGAACGAGGTAGAACGCGAAACTCACCTCACCCGCGTACACGGCCCATCGCCAACGCAAAATCGACCGACGTCCTTCCAGATCAGCGAGCGCGAGCGAGAGGATGGTCAGGGCGAAGAGGGGCACGAAAGACACGTCGACGACCGTCTGCGGCAGCCCGACACCAGTAAGTGCCAACCACCAGCCCAGAATGCCGACCGCAGGGAGCGCCGGGTGCAGGCGCGGCCGCACCCCCCGTTCTACGGCGATGGCAATGAGGATCCCCAGGACGAACTCGCCCGAGCGCGCCAGCGGATTGGTATACAGGGCGATATCCCATGCCTGTGACTGCAGGGATAGGGACGCGGCCGTCACAGCGCAGACTGCCGCCCACGTGCCGAGGATGGCGCCGGCTCTAGGCAAGGAGCGCGCCCGCGCCGCCCGAATGACAAGGGGGGCGAGGAGGTAAAAGAAGGCCTCACAACTGAGCGACCAGCTCACGGCATTGATGCCGAACGCGATGTCCCACTGCGGAAACCACGCCTGCAGCAGGACGAGGTTTGCCCCGGCAGCCACCAGCGTTGGTGGGAACGCGAGCACGGGGAGGGCTAAGGCCACCGCGAACATGGCCGCGTGCGAGGGGTACACGCGGGCGAAGCGTCGTATCCAGAAGGTGCGAGCAGACGTCCCCGGGCTGGTGGACCACGTCAGGACGAATCCGGACAGGACAAAGAAGAAGGCGACGCCCACGTAACCGTGGCTGGTGATGCGCGCTCCGGGGAGCCAACTCGTGTGATGGCCGATGTGATAGCCGAACACGATGAGGGCTGCCAGCGCCCGGAGGCTGGTCAGTCTGGGCAGGTTGATGCCCCGTGAGGGGGTCGCGGAAGCCGAGGTCTCGCGCCGACGCGAACGATGGGCCCCGGCTCGTGAATGACTCACCGGCGCAGGGGAGTCGCTCGGTTCGCCGTGCTGCATGGCGAGATCATAGGTGCGCTGGAACTGGTCGCGCCGTGTCTGGAGGCGCAGGCTCAGTCCCCCTTCAGGGGCGCGCCGGTCCGCTCTCAGTCAGGCCTGGCCGCCAACTCGTCCAGGTGCGCGGATCCGCCGGGGTCAACGGGCCGCGCGGGTACCAGTGCATCCCTTCGACACTCTCGCCACGCAGCATTGCCGACCAATCCGCGTCGATCTTGGCGTCAGGCAGGGCACCCAACTCTCGCCAGTGCCCACCGATCCGACTCTCACCCATCACGTTCTGGTACGCCTGAGCGCCCTGGCGCACCTTTCGCCGGAACTGCTCAATCGAACGCCAAGGGAAGTGGGCAATCGGTAGCTCAAGCTCAGCCGGGGGCACCCGCACCCCGGGTGCATCGACCGAGTGATTGCCCTGGGCGAGGACCGCAATCCGCGAAGCCCGGAAGGCAACTTTGCCGTGCAACTGGGGCGAGCGGTCCAAACCCCATCCCCCGTCAATCGTGGGAAAGACGTTGTACATCCGGGCGCTCACGATGTCGGCGGTCGTCTCCCGCAGGGCGTCGACCAATGTGGTTGCCGGGCCGAACCAGAACTCATCGGCGTCGAACGGCACGATCCAGTCCGCGCCGGCGCGGGCGGCCGCTCGTGCCAGCCGCGTCATCTTCAGGCCCTGGTAGTAGCCAGGCTCGCTGTCGCGGGCCAGAAGGATCTGGCCGCGGCGCGCGCGCTCGTGCAGCAACTCGAGCGTGCCATCGACAGAGCCGTTGTCCGAGACCAGGATCCGGTCAACCCCCTGCCGGCTGAGGTGGTCGAGCACGTCAGGAAGGATGTCGGCCTCGTCGCGGACCATGGTGATAGCCCACACCTCACCCTGTGCCCGGCGTCGCTTGGGCAGGGTCGGCAGAACGAGTCCCGCGCCGACAAGAGCCTGCGCCGCCCGATGACCTGGGTCCGTCAGCCATCGCTGCCCGGTGCGGGAAAGGGTGCCCAGCGTTGTACGCCCGATGAGCACCGCGCGCGCTGGGGACATGCGCCTCGTCACAGCCACAGCGTACGACCCACACCCGGACTCGGCGCGAGCGTGCGCCGCGGCCACGCAGTAGCCTTGGAGCATGCGATCACGCCGCGGCGTCCTGGTCGTGGCCCTTGATGAAGTACGTCTGTGCCCTCACATGTGTCCGACCGGACGTGCGGGGAGGATCATTCGGTGAGCGCCCGACGACTCCTCATCATCAGTCCCTCTTTCCACGGCTATTGGCGCGCCCTGCAGGACGCCTTCACAACGTTGGGTTACGAGACATCGACCCACCGGTACGACGAGCACAGCACCGTCGCGGCCAAGGCACGCGTCAAGGCAAGCGAGCTGGCTAATCGCGTCAGCGGGCGAATGTCGACTCGTGAAACGGTTGACGTGGCCGCGACAGCCAAGGCCGTTGACGCCATCCGAACGACGAATCCTGACGTTGTCCTGCTCATCAAGGCCGATGCGTTCGGAGCCGACCTGTGGGATCTGCTGAACGCCCGGCCAGGCCCACACGCCCTGTGGCTCTACGACGAGGTCAGGCGGACGCGCCACACGGCCGCCACTCTGGATGCAGCAGGACTTTTGGCGAGCTACTCGCCACTAGACGTCTCCGCCTTCCGCAAGGCCGGCCGCGATGTGCTCCTGGTACCGGGCGCGTTCGACACCACCGTGACCTACACTCCTCGTCCCGCTCAGGAGGTGGTCTTCGTCGGCGCCCGCTACCCGGTGCGTGAAGACCTGCTGTGCCGTCTCCATGCCGCAGGAGTGCCGGTAAGGGCCTACGGACGCGATTGGTCTCACCATCTGGCCGATCGAGCCCGCACCTGGCGGGTGTCCACCCCAGACCTCCCGTCGGCCCGCGACCTGCCACGAGCCGATGCCTACGGGGTGATGTCCGGGGCGACCGCCTCGCTGAACATCCACTTCGACCAAGACGGATTCACGATGCGGACCTTCGAGACGCCAGGCGTGGGTGGGCTCCAGCTCGTCGATCGCCCCGACATCGGCGACCTTTACGATCCCGGAACCGAGGTCGCCGTGTTCACCTCGCCCGAAGAGGCCATCGACCTCGCTCGCCGGGCGGCTCGCGACGATCGTTGGTCGCGCGAGCTGCGGGCTCGAGGCCAGGCGCGCACGCTGGCGGAGCACACGTTCCTGCACCGCGCACGGGGCTTGGAGTCTTTGTGGGCTTAACGTTCCCGGCCGATCTCGACGCCTGGCAGCGTTGGCAGCTCGGCCGACAGTCCGTGACTCGCAGGTTGCGTGGGCGCTGGGTGGCCATGCGCGGGCCGGCAGCGACCCACGAGGTCTGGGTCACCCGCTCGTCCATGACCGCGCGTGGAGCCGCACGTGTCGTCGGCGTCCTGGATTCGCGGTCCCCTACGGCGCTCCAGTCCGTCCTGACGCCCTTGCGCGATCTCGACGCCCGGGATGCCACCCTGATCAGTTCCTCGCCGATCATCGACCTGCTGCCAGCAGGGCAGTGGCGACACACCCGGCAGCCTCTCGCGGAGGCAATGTCCGGCCTGATCGCGGCTGAGACGGTAGCCGTCGCGATCGGCCACTTCCTGCCCATCGGCGCGGCCGCGTTCGAGACGACCCAGACCGTTGGCGCGACCTTTGTCACCGTTCAGCACGGCTTGCTCACCCCCTTTGCACCACCTTTAGCGCCTGGGACGACTCTGCTGGCGTGGTCGCAAGAGGATGCAGACTTCTGGACGTCCTCCCGCAGCGATGTGACGGCTCGCGTGGTGGGGTCCTCCCTGCAGTGGGAAGCCCGGGGCCGGATACCGGCCGCCGCCCAGTCGATCGATCCGGCCCGTGCACCCGCCTATCTGGGCCAGCTCCACGCTGCAGAGTTGCCCCGTCGCGCGCTCGTGGCCTCGGCCGAGTCCTTCATCCGAGAGACCGGCGCGACGTATCGGCCGCACCCTGCTGAGACCGATCGGGTCTCGCGTGCCATTCACCGTCGCTGGGAACGCACCGGGATCACCCTCGACCGCAGCGGCGTGGCTCTGCCGGAGCTTCAACGACCCGTCGTCAGTGCGTTCAGCACAGGAGTCCTCGAGGCCGCCGCACGCGGCATACCCGCCTGGGTTCACTTCGAGAACCCGCCGGATTGGTTGCAAGATTTTTGGGTGCGCTACGGCATGCGCCCCTGGGGCGGAGAGCCGACGCCACCGCCCGCTGTGCCCGACCTGAACCCTGCGCTCGCCATCGCGCAGCAGGTCCGGGCCATGATGGAGTCGTGACATCCGTGCTGTGCGTGATCCCCGTACGCGGCGGCTCCAAAGGGGTGCCTCGAAAGAACCTGCGCGACCTCGGCGGTAAGCCGCTCGTGGTGTGGACCATCGAGCAGGCGCTGGCGTGTTCGTCCGGGCTGAACGTCCTGGTGACCACCGATGACCCCGAGATCGCCGAGGTGGCACGCGCGGCGGGCGCGCTCGTGCCCTTCCTGCGGCCGGCCGAGCTGGCCCAGGACACCACAGCCACCGAGCCGGTTGTCCGGCATGCCTTGGACTGGTGGCGCGAGGACCGCGGTGAGCCGGCGGCCGTCATGCTGCTCCAAGCCACTTCCCCCATTCGTCTCCCCGGCACCCTGGATCGGGCGGTCGCCGAGTTCGCGTCGTCGGAGATCGATTCGATGGTCGGCGTTGTCGCCCAGGCACCCTTCCTCTGGTGGGCGGGAGATCCGCCGCGCGCGGACTACGCTGTTGGAGCCCGACCGCGCCGACAGGATCTCACCCCTGCCACCCTGCGGTACCGCGAGACCGGCTCGCTCTATGTGACCCGCCCCTGGGTCTATGACCAACTCGACAACCGGTTGGGGGGCCGGATCGCTCTGTTCGTCATGGACGAGGTCGAGGGCATCGACGTGGACAGCGAGATTGATCTCGATGTCGCCGCGGCGACCGTGCGAGACCTCGCGACCCACCCTGCCCCCCGGACGGAAGCCCCCGCATGATCATCGAACGCCAGCTCGCGCCCTATGTCGTCTATGGCGAGGATCCGGTGCGTCGGGCCCTCGAGAAGATCACCGCCAACCGGGCCCGCGTCATCTTTGTCGTCGACGCCCACGGGCACCTCGACGGGGCGCTGTCCGACGGCGACTTCCGCCGTTGGGTGAGCGCGGGGGCGGCCCTGGACCTGGACATCGCGACCATCGAGGTCGCCAACCGGGCACCGCGCTCGCTCTCGATCACGTCCCCGCCCTCGGTGATCCGTGAGCAGTTCGCTCCCGGCATCGACCACTTGCCCCTCATCGACGAGCGGGGCCACCTCGTGGCCGTCGCCGTCAACCGCAGCGACGAGCTGCAGATCGGCCGCCATCTCGTCGGGGACGACACCCGCACGTTGGTCATCAGCGAGATCGGCATCAACCATCAGGGCAGCGTCACGCTGGCCAAGGAACTCGTCGACCTGAGCCTGCGCTCAGGAGCCGACGTGGTCAAGTTCCAACTGCGAGACATGGATGCGGTCTATCGCCAGGGGTCGGCAGGCTCCGGCGGGGAAGACCTCGGGCCGCAATACACCCTCGATCTGCTGGCCAAGTACAACCTGGACGCCGAACACCTCTTCGAGGTCTTCGACCACTGCGCCGCCGTCGGAATCGACATCATGTGCACCGCGTGGGACCCACGCAGCGTCGATCGCCTTGTCGAGTACGGCGTGCCAGCACTCAAGGTTGCCTCAGCCGACATGACCAACCACGCCCTGCTCCGGCACATGGCCGCAAGCGGCATTCCCCTCGTGGTGTCCACCGGGATGTCGACCGAGGGCGAGATCCGCGAGACCGTCGACCTCCTGCGCTCCACGGGCACACCCCACGCGCTCCTGCACTGCCAGTCGACCTATCCGGCGCCCTACAAGGACGTGAACCTCTCCTACCTCAAGCGCCTGCAGGAGATCGGTCAGTGCCCCGTCGGTTACTCCGGCCACGAGCGCGGCTATCACGTCCCGCTCGCCGCGGTGGCGCTTGGCGCTCGGATCATCGAGAAGCACTTCACGATCGATCGAGGGCTCGAAGGCAACGACCACAAGGTCAGCCTGCTCCCCGACGAGTTCGCCGAGATGGTCAAGCGAATCCGCGAGGTCGAGGAGTCCCTAGGCTCCGCTGCTCCTCGCTCCATCTCCACGGGGGAGATGATGAACCGCGTCAACCTGGCCAAGAGCCTGGTGGCCGCCCGGCGAATCGAGCCCGGCGAGACCATCACCGCGGAGGCCGTTGACATCAAGAGCCCCGGTCGAGGGTTGCAGCCCAACGCCTTCGACCGACTGGTCGGTCGATCAGCCCTGCGCGCCCTCGAGCCGGGCGACTTCTTCTACGCCACCGACCTCGGCGACGCCGCTCCGACCGGCCGACAGTTCGCGTTCCGCCGCCCGTGGGGACTGGCCGTGCGCTACCACGACGTCAACACGATGACCCGCGACTGCACCCCTGACTTCCTCGAGTTCCACTTCTCCTACAAGGACCTCGACCTCGACGTCGATGAGGTCTTCGCGGACTGGCCCGGTGGCCTGCCGATGTCCTTCACGACCCACTCCCCCGACCTGTTCGCCGGCGACTTCCTGCTCAACCTGGCCTCGGACGACGACGCTCACTGGGAGCGCTCGATCGTTGAGTTGCAGCGGGTCGTCGACACGACACGGGCGATGCGCCGCTACTTCACCAAGGTCGACCAAGACCCCGTCATCATCGCCAGTCTCGGCGGTTTCACCACGGACGCCTTCGTCCGGCCCGAGGAGCGGGCGGCGATGTACGCCCGGGTAGCGGCCGGCCTGGCTCGCGTGGACGACAGCGGCGTGCGGCTCGTGGCCCAGACCCTGCCCCCCTACCCCTGGTATATGGGTGGCCAGCTTTTTTGCAACCTCTTCGTCGATCCACACGACACCGCAGACTTCGCTGCCCGCTACAACCGACGCCTTTGCTTCGACGTCTCCCACTCCAAGCTCGCCGCCAACCATCTCGGCCTAGGTTTCGCAGCGACCACGGACCTGTTGGCCCCTCACGCCGAGCACCTACACCTCGTGGACGCCGTGGGCGTCGACGGCGAGGGGGTGCAGGTCGGAGACGGCGAGATCGACTGGGCGCTGCTGGCCCAGCAACTCGACAGCCTCGCGCCCGAGGCGAGCTTCATTCCCGAGATCTGGCAGGGCCACGTCAACGACGGCGAGGGTTTCTGGATCGCGCTCGAACGCCTTGAGCAGTGGTTCTGACCGACCAACCATGAATGCCGCCCGCTCACCCCTTGCCCCACCCACCACGTTGTGGGTCATCCCGGTCGCCGATCTAGGCGGAGTGGCCAGGCACGTGCTCGACGTGGCGGGTCAGGGGATCCCGGGATGGCGCCTGATCGTGGTGTGCCCCGACGGACCCCTGGCCGACCGCTTGAGAACGTTGGGCGCCGCCGTGGTGACCGCACGGGTCTCGCCCGCCGACGGCATTCCGGCCGGCGTCAGGGAGCTGCGCCGACTGATCCGGACGGTTCGGCCCGCCGTCGTGCACTCACACCTGTCGTATGCCGATCTGTTGGCCGCGATCGCCACCGTCGGTCACGAGACCAGCCTGGTCACCACTGAGCACGGGATCGCCCGCGACGACTTGGTCTATCACGGCACCATCTGGCGTTCCCGACTCAAGGCCCTGGCTCACACGGCCCGCCTGCGTCGGGCCGATGCCCTCATCGCAGTGTCGCAGTCGACCAAACAGGTGGTGCAGGAGAAATGGCATCCCGGGCGGGCTACCCGACTGGTCGTCATCCACAACGGCATCGATCGGCTCAGCCCTGCGGTCGCCCGCGCACCGGGACTGCACGTGGCATCCCTGGCTCGGCTCGCACCCGAGAAGGGACTCAAGGACCTGATCGCCGCCTTCGCTCTCCTAGTGCGGGATCACCCTGATGCTCGGCTGACCATCGCGGGCGCCGGCCCCTTGGCGAGTGAGTTGCACGCGCGCGCGGATCGACTCGGGGTGGGTTCGAGGGTCGCCTTCCCCGGCCATATCGAACCGACGGACTTGCTGGCAGAGTCGGACGTCCTGGCTCAGCTTTCGGTGTGGGAGAACACGTCCTACTCCATTCTCGACGCCATCGTCTACGGGCTTGGGGTCGTCGCCACCCCCGTCGGGGGGAACCCGGAGATCCTGGGTCCGGATTGCCTCGTCGAACGACACGACCACGCCGCTGTCGCCGCCAAGATCGCTATCCAGGGGCGAGATCTTGCCCGCAGGCCGCCGTTACCTGACGCCTGGCCGACTATCGCAGAGATGTGTCAGGGGATCGCCGAGACCTACCAGCGGGCAGCGTTCCCATGAAACCCACCGTGGTTCTCGCGGCAAACAACGGGGACATTGGCGGCGGTGAGGTCATGTTGCTGGAGATCGCGGACGCCCTGACCGATCTCGGGGTCGACGTCAGCCTCGTGGGCCCGGCCTACGACGGTGGAGTGCTCGACCAGGGGCAGGCTCGCGGCCATCGAGTCACGCGCCTGGCCGGCGACCGACGCACCTACATGGCTCAACTGCGGTCATGGGACACCAGACACCGCAGAGGTGTGTTGTGGTGCAACGGCCTGGTCCCCGCCTTGGCCACCGCGGGCCACCGCCAACGCGTCGTCCACCTGCACCTGGCGCCGAGCGGCGTGCAACGCACCGCCGCGAGGTTGGCCCGCGCCCAGGCACTGATGACCCTCGTCCCCAGTGAGACGCTGGCTCGGGCGTTGCCCGGGGCCAGAGTGCTGTGGAACTGGAGTCCGGAATTCCCGGTGCACGTCGTGCCGGGAGCGCAGCCCGTGGTCCGCTTGGGTTATCTGGGACGGCTGACAGTCGAAAAAGGTCTGCCCATCCTCGCCGCGGCCGTTCAGCAACTGAGCCGCGAAGGGGTCAGTCCACCCTTGGAACTCGTCGTGGCTGGCGCCGCTCGCTTTGCGTCGACTCATGACCAGCGCATCATCGAGGACGCCCTGTCCAGGATCGATGGTCGCGTTCAATACACCGGCTGGATCGATCGTTCGGACTTCTTCGGTCGGATCGACGTCGCAGTGTTCCCCTCCCTGGTACCCGAGTCTTTCGGGCTGGTCGTCACCGAAGCCATGAGCGCTCGTGTCCCGTTCGTCATATCCGATGCCGGGGCACTGCCCGAGATAGCGGGCAGCCACTACCCCTGGGTTGCCGCCACCGGCGACCCAGCAGCGCTGGCTCACACCCTGGGGGACTTGCTGGGCACGTCGCCCGCAGACCGTGGCGCCACCGTCACCGCGTCCAGGGAACGATGGGAGCGCCATTTCTCGCCGACGGCGGGACGCGCGCGGCTGCGTCGGGTCCTCGACGACCTGAACAGCGCGGCCACCAGGTGAGGCGCCTGTACTGCGCAAGGCCACGATCACAAACGGTGAATGCCGCTCCCTGACAGTGCACCTCGCGTGTCCAGGACCCGGGCGCCACTGTCGACGATCTTCTCCGGACCATAGTCAGGATGGGGTTGCAAGTGGACCACGAGGTCCGCCGCCTGCAGTGCCATATCCAGGTCGTCGACCCGCTCGTACGTGGACGAGTTTGGATGCCACGTCTGCACGTACGGGTCGTAGAACGAGACCTCTGCTCCGAGCGCACGCAACTCGTGCTCAAGCGGAATCGCGGGCGATTCGCGTTGATCCGCGATGCCAGGTTTGTACGTGACGCCCAGAAGGAGCACGCGCGCACCATTGATCGCGAGTCGGGCGTCATTGAGCAGCCACCACGCCCGTTGAGCGACGTACTTGGGCATGCCCCGGTTGATCTCTTGGCTGAGTTCGACGAAGCGGAATGGGTAGCCCAGGCGGACTTGAACTTGATGGGAGAGGTAACTCGGGTCGATCGGGATGCAGTGCCCTCCCACCCCCGGTCCGGGGTAGAAGGTCTGAAATCCGAACGGCTTGGTCGAGGCGCACTCGATGACATTCCAGAAGTCGATCCCCAGATCGTGGGAGAACTTGGCCATCTCGTTGACCAACGCGATGTTGACCTGCCGGTAGGTGTTCTCGAGAAGCTTGGCCATCTCGGCTTCCCGAGTCCCGGCCGCGCGCACGACGGTGTCAATGAACCTCGTGTAGAAGGCCTCGGCCCGCTCGGTGCTCTCCGCGGTGAATCCCCCCACCACTTTGGGAGTGTTGACGATGCCGAAGCGGGCGTTGCCGGGATCGACACGTTCCGGCGAAAAGGCGACATGGAAGTCACGGCCAGCGTGAAGTCCGGACCGTTCGAGAATCGGGACCAGGACCTCATCAGTGGTTCCGGGCCACGTGGTGGATTCGAGAATGACCAGAGTTCCGGGCGTCAGGTTGCGACTCACCGCGTGGGCGGCAAACTCGACGGCACCCAGGTCCGGTCCACCCTGCTGGGCCAGCGGCGTCGGCACACAGATGACGATCACGTCGGCGGCGGCGAGCTCAGCCTCCGCTCCCGTCGCCCGAAAGCCACGAGCCACCATCTCAGAGACCTCGGCGTCGGACACGTCGTCGACATGCGAATGCCCGGAATTGATGCCCTCCACAACGCGGGCCGACACGTCGAATCCGATGCCACGAAGGCCGGTGGCGACAGCTGCCTGAGCGAGGGGCAAGCCCACATAGCCGAGTCCAATGATGGCGAAATCGACTCCGGGACTGGCATCTGTCATTCGAGGTTCCTCATCTGACGCCACGAAGCAACTCGTGTGAACGTTCTGTGGCTTTCTGGGCCTTGTACACGGCGAGATCATCCGATCCGTGGCGCATCCCCGATCGTCCGGCCGCCTCGACGCACAGAGCAACCACGGAGTTCCCGGCGGCCACGGGAAGGACGACGAGGAGTCGATCCACGGCCTTCCCGACTCTCTCGAACCCCCGCTTCGAGGTCACCAGTCTTGAGAATCCGCCGACGAGCGAGGTCCAGGTCCGTGCCCGCATCCCCCGGGGCCTGGGCGGCTCCGCACGCACCTCCGGGTGAACCACGGAGAACAGCCGCTTGGAGGCGCCCGAGACATAGGCCCGAGGTATGCGCGTGCTCGCGGAGGTTGACGGTCCGCGGTGATCCACCTGCAGGGCGGGGTCGACGACCAGCGTGACGCCGCACAGGTGGGCCAGCCGCCAGCCCAGTTCGGAGTCCTGGCCGTAGACGAAGCGCGGATCGAACCCGCCGCTGCAGGCCCAGGCATCGCGGTGGAGCGAGTTGTTGGCGGCCCAGCCCACCCATCGCTGATCGTCGGCTCGGGCGTATGCGGCCAGCAAGGACCTTTCCGTGGCGGGCCGACCGTAGGCGATGGCGTACGGGGTGTCGGGGAAGACGTCACGGGTCGGGCCGATCACTCCTATGTCGGCCCGCTCACCGTGATGAGCCACATGCCGTCGGACAAAGTCGGGACCGGGCGTGAGGTCATCGTCGCAACGGATGAGGACAGCCCCGAGGGCTTGGGAAAAGGCGTCGTTGAGGGCCGCCACCACCCCGACGGAAGTCTGGTGAACCAGAACGCGTACGGGTAAGCGGTCCGCCCAACGCGCCACGACCTGAGCAGAGTCGTCGACGACTCCGTCGACAACAATCAGCAGCTCCCACTCGCCATTGAAGTCCTGCGTGGCTAAGGCAGCCAGAAGGTCGGGGAGCCGATGGGCACCGCCGTGCGTGGGGACGACGACACTGGCCTGCACTTCCTGCTCTCCCTTCGCGATGTTTGATGCCGCTGGCAGCACCTCAAGCGGATCTACAGTAGACGCATGTCCGGTCCGTCGTCCTCGATCCCGCAGCCCGTTGCTATCAGCATCGTGGTGCCCCATTACGGTGATCCAGAGCCCACCGAGCAGTTGATCGACCAGTTAATGCGCCAGCGCCATCCACAAATCCAGGTGATCGTCGCCGATGACGCCTCGCCGCGGCCCTTTCCTCAGCGCCCGGGCGTTGAGGTCATCCGGCGGGCGACTAACGGCGGCTTTGGCACCAACGTCAATACCGGGGTCACGCTGGCACGCCATGAGTTGCTCTTAATCCTCAACAGCGACGTCATCATCGACGAGGACTTCGTCGCAAACCTCATCACAGCCGCCGAACCGTGGCTGCCCGCCGTCGTGAGCCCGCGAGTCACGGGCGCCACTGGGCGGGACGAATGGATCGGACGTCGCTTCCCCAGCATCGGCCAACAGGTCATCGAGTGGCTCCACCCCTTGGCGGGATTGCGGTCCAAGCTCCACTGGGCCGTGGGTCACGACCCGCGGGCGCGCGGTCGCACCGCGACAGTGGACTGGGTCGTCGGGGCCGCCATGTTGCTCCCGACGGCGACTTTCCGGGCCGTCGGCGGATTCGATGAGTCCTTCTTCATGAACTCCGAGGAGGTCGATCTCCAACGCCGACTCCGCCAGAGAGGTGTTCTCTCCGTCGTCGTAGCTGAGCCGCATCTCATTCACGAGGGTGGGGGCTCCTCCCCGAATGCGCGACGACGCCGGTGGCTGGTCCAGTCGCGTCTCGCCTACACCCAGAAGTGGTCCGGCGCGGGCGGGCGCCGCCGATTGACCGCTGCGCTTTTGGCGGCCTCGTCGATCAACCTCGCCTGGAATTGCGGTCGTTCGCTGCTCGGGCGCGATGTGCACCCGGTGAGCACGTTCCACGAAGAAGTCGGTCTCCTACGGGCGATCGGGCACTCGGAATAGCGACTGCTCAACCACGCCCTCATCGGCTGAGCATGCGGACCATCAACGAGCCTGGTTTGGTGCACCTGGGTTGCCTGCGAGACTCTGAGTGAGCCCTTAGGGGTTTGCCCTCCTCAGCCAGGGCTGGCCGGTATTCTGAGAAGCGTCCGCCCGTCCCCAGGCCAGGATCGACCATGAAGCGTGCCCTCATTACCGGCATTACCGGCCAAGATGGCCTCTACCTCAGCGAACTCCTGCTGGACAAGGGCTATGAGGTTCACGGCATCATTCGGGGGCAGAACAACCCCAAACGAGAGTTGGTCGAACAGACCCTTCCGGACGTCGTGCTGCACACGGGCGACCTGACCGACATGTCAAGCCTCATGCGAGCGCTCGAGGCCAGCCACCCAGAGGAGGTCTACAACCTCGGGGCGATCTCCTTCGTGGCCTACTCGTGGGAGAACGCACATGTGACCACGCAGGTCACCGGCAATGGCGTGCTCAACATGCTCGAGGCCGTTCGCCTGCACGCCGGCTCGGATCCGAGCAGCGTGCGCTTCTACCAGGCGAGCAGCTCGGAGATGTTCGGCAAGGTCCAGGCGGTCCCCCAGAGTGAGTCCACGCTCCTGTGGCCCCGCTCGCCCTACGGGGTTGCCAAGGTCTATGGCCACTACATGACGATCAACTACCGCGAGTCCTACGGAATGCACGCAAGCTCCGGGATCCTGTTCAACCACGAATCCCCCCGTCGCGGACCGGAGTTCGTCACCCGCAAGGTCACCATGGCCGTGGCACGCATCGCGCACGGCCTGCAGGACGCCCTGACCATGGGCAACCTGGATGCACGCCGAGACTGGGGATTCGCCGGCGACTACGTCGAGGGCATGTGGCGCATGCTGCAGCAGCCCGAGGGCGACGACTTCGTCCTCGCGACGGGCGAGACTCACTCCATCCGCGAGCTCTTGGACATCGCGTTCGCCCGAGTGGGCCTGGCTGACTGGGAGCGCTATGTACGTCAGGACCCGCGCTTCATGCGGCCCGCAGAGGTCGACCTCCTCATCGGAGACGCTTCCAAGGCACGCACCACGCTCGGTTGGGAGCCCAAGGTCACGTTCCGTGGTCTGGTCGAGATGATGGTGGACGCTGACGTCGCCGCACTTGAGCGCACGACGGCCTGACCATGCCGGTCGCCCTGGTCACGGGAGCCTCCGGGCAGGACGGCAGTTACCTGCTCGACCGGTTACTCAACGAGGGATACACCGTCTGTGCCGTCGTGCGCTCGGCCGACGCGGTCGCGTTGGAGGAGCGCGGGGATCAGATTGCGCGGGTGGAGGCGGATCTGCTCGACACCGACGCCCTGCGTCGCGCGATCCTCGAGGTCGAGCCGGACGAGATCTACCACCTCGCCGGCGTGAGTTCGGTCGCTCAGTCCTGGCGCGAGCCCGAGCTCACGGCGCAGGTGACTGGGCTGGCCTCCCTGACCCTCCTCGAGGCGGCATTCGACCTCGCGGAGCGCCGCGGCGGATCACGCCCCGTCCGGTTCCTCCAAGCCTCGAGCGCCGAGATCTTTGGGGAACCGGCCGAGGCACCGCAGAACGAAGGAACCCCGGTCCGACCGGTCAGCCCCTACGGTGCAGCAAAAGCCTTCGCTCACCACTGCGTCGGCGTCTACCGAGGGCGGGGCCTGTTTGCCTCGTCAGCCATCCTCTACAACCACGAGTCGCCCCGTCGGCCAGCGTCGTTCGTCACCCGGAAGATCACTCAAGCCGTGGCACGGATCGCCGACCAGGGCCTTGGCGAGTTGGCCTTAGGCAACCTGGCTGCCGAACGTGACTGGGGGTGGGCGCCGGACTACGTCGACGCCATGATGCGGGCCTGCCGGGCGGCCGACCCGCTTGATGTTGTCGTTGCCACCGGGCAGGCGCACTCGGTCGAGGACTTCGTGCGGACGGCATTCGACCGCGTCGGCATCAGCGACTGGCAACGCCACGTGCGCGTCGACCCCGCGTTCTTCCGCCCGGCGGACCCCACGACCCTCGTGGGCGATCCGTCCTTGGCACAGACGGCCTTGGGCTGGCAACCCACGGTGGGCTTCACCGAGATCGTGGGTCGGATGGTCGACGCCGACGTGGCGCGGCGCCGATGAGTCGCACGCCGCCCCCGGCCCGCCGCGATCCACGCACCGGAGTGCGCGTGGCTATCGCGCACGACTATGTCACCCAACGCGGTGGCGCAGAGCGTGTCGTGCTGGCGATGCTCCGAGCCTTCCCTGAGGCGGCCCTGCACACGACCCTTTACGACTCGCGCACGAGTTACCCCGAGTACGCCCAGCACGAGATCCACACCTCGCCGCTCAATGCCGTCGGCGCCCTGCGACGCGACCACCGCCTCGCTCTCCCCTTGCTCGCTGGGGCTGTCGGGCAGATGAGGATCGACGCCGACGTCGTCATTGCCTCCAGCAGCGGATGGGCGCACGGCATCGCCACCACGGGTCGCCGGGTCGTCTATTGCTACTCCCCGGCGCGCTGGCTCTATCAGTCGGAGCGGTACCTCGGTCGGCCACTGCGCAGTTCACCCCAAGGGTGGGCACTGGCTGGTCTGCGGGTGCCGCTGCGGGTCTGGGACCGCCGGGCCGCTCGACAAGCTGGACCGTATCTCGCGATCTCTCGCGAGGTCCAGACCCGGATCCGCGACACCTACGGACTCGCATCGACCGTGGTCCCTGCCCCGCACAGCATGGACCCTGGCGCACCCCAGGCCTGCGTGCCGGCGCTCAGCGACTGGAGCAGCGGATTCCACCTGGTCGTCTCCCGACTCCTCCCGTACAAGAACGTCGACGCCGCCGTGTCCGCCATGCACGGTCGCACCGATCGCCTCGTCGTTATTGGCGACGGCCCGCTTAAGGACGAGGTGAGCCGACGCCTCCCCAGCAACGTCCGGCTGCTCTCTGGCCTCACCGACGACCAGATGCGCTGGGTCTACGCCCACGCCACCACCCTTGTCGCCCCCAGTGTGGAGGACTACGGCCTGACCCCGCTCGAAGCTGGGATGTTTGGTGCCCCCACCGTGGCACTGCGGGGAGGTGGCTATCTCGACACGATCACCGAGGGCGTCACCGGCCTGTTCTTCGACGAGCCCACCCCGCAGGCCATCACCGCAGCATTGGACGCTCGCGCCAGACATACCTGGGAGCCATCCACGATCCGTCAGCACGCCTCGACCTTCAACGAGACGGCGTTTGCTGCGACACTACGAGAGAGCATCAGGTCAGCCATGGGGGGTGCGACATGACCGCATCGTCTGCCCGCGACCAAGGAAGTTCCCCCGTGGCAACGCCCACACCCCCCAGACCCGGCAGGGCCCCGGCCGGACGGATCAACCCCTCCGCTCGGTCCGCAGCCCGCGCCCGCGGACAGATGCGCGGCCTCCCGGTGGGGTGGGTCGTCCTCGTCGACGCTGCCAACGTCGCGCTCGCCATCCTGATTGCCTACCAGGCTCGGCGAGGTCTGGACATGTTCCAGGAAGCTAGAGACGTCGGGGCCATCCTGTCCGCAGCCGCCGTGCCCATGTGGGCTGGATGGATGCTCATGCTGGCCCTGTTCGGGGCCTACGCTCCCCATGCATTCGGTGCCGGGACCACCGAGTACAAGCGCGTCCTCACGGCATCCTTGGTGACCGCTGGGGCTATCGGGATCTTCTGCTACCTCGCCAAGTTCCCTCTGTCACGCGGCCTATACTTCATCTCCTTCCTGGCCGGCATCCCCCTCCTGCTCATCGGACGGTTTGCCCTGCGCGTGATCCTGCATCGGGTCCGCAGGAGCGGCCGGCTCGCGCAGCGGCTCGTCCTGGTCGGCGCGCCCCGCCAGATCGACGAGGTCGCCAAGGTCCTCGTGCGGGAGCGGTGGCTCGGATACAGCGTCGTCGGTGCCGTCACCAATGGCGGAGAACAGGACGGCAAGACGACCCCGGACGGCATTCCCATCCTCGGCAACACCCATGAGACCGCCAGAATTGTTGCCGTCAGCGGCATTGACGTCGTCCTCTTCGTCGGCGGTGGCGTGGGTTCCGCACAGGCCATGAGGCGCGCGGCCTGGGCGCTGGAGTCCACGGGAGCCAGCATCATGCTCGTCCCCAGCCTCACTGACGTGTCCAGCGACCGCATCCGGGTCCGCCCCGCGGCCGGCCTCCCCTTCGTCGAGTTGGAGGGGCCGCGAGCCCACGTGGCCACCCGCGTGCTCAAACGCAGCTTTGACGTGATGGGTTCGAGCCTGCTCATCGTGCTCACCTCACCCTTCCTCGCCGGCGGCGCCTTTGCTGTCTGGCGACACGACCGAGGGCCGGTGCTTTTCCGTCAGGGTCGGGTCGGACGAGACGGTGAGGTCTTTCAGTGCCTCAAGCTGCGCTCCATGGTGGTCGACGCTGACGCCCTCGTGGCGACGTTGAGCACGGAGAATAAGCACAGCGACGACCATGTTCTGTTCAAGGTCGAACGCGACCCCCGCATCACGCCGCCCGGGCGCTTCATCCGGCGATTCAGCATCGATGAGTTGCCCCAACTGTTCAACGTGTTCCGCGGAGAGATGAGCCTGGTAGGACCGCGACCGCCGCTGCCCCGCGAAGTGGCCCGCTACGACGAGGACGCACGACGCCGATTGGCTGTCCGTCCCGGTATGACCGGGCTCTGGCAGGTCTCTGGACGTTCTGACCTGTCCTGGGAGGACTCTGTCCGCCTCGATCTCTACTACGTCGACAACTGGTCCGTCCTGCAGGACCTGGTGATCCTCTCGCGTACCGTGCGCGCCGTCCTCGGCGGCGGCGGGGCGTACTGACGACCACCGTCACGGGATATCCCGGGGGGTTCAGCGCGTGGCTTCGCGCAGGTCCGGTTGAGGGAGCGTGGACAGCGCTGTGCTGCGATAGCCTCGGCGGGGACTATCAAGGGGCTGGGTCGTGGATGTCATGAATTCGGTGCGCCGACTGGGCAGCATGCCCGGCGTGCGGCGCGTGGCCCTTCAACCGCGGGTGAGACGCGCTCTGTCGAAGGTGCTGCAGACTCGCTTCCTGCTGGCCGCACTGCAAACGACTGAGCCCATACGGTTCCTTGGCTCCGAGTTGGGGCACCGGTGAACAGTTGGGTCCTATCGGCTACGGAGCAGCGGCGTCGAAGTAGTCCTGAAACACGGACGGGACCTTGAGGTGCCTTGCGTGCGATCCGGCCCTTGAACTTGCGTCGTCGGACGTCGGCTTATCGGTAGTCGGGCGTGTCCCCGTGGTTGCCGGCGCCATCGCCCACCTCGCCCCTGCCCTTCAGGGGTGCCACCTTCAGTACCGCTCCACAGAGTCCATGTAGCGCGCGTCAGCCGAGGTGGCCCATAACCGACTCGCGGAGATGCTGCATGCGCAAACGGAACGTCTGCTCGAAGGTACGCGAGCGCATGAATTCCAGCCCGGCGAGGGCTGCGGACTGCACCTGACCAGGGTCCTTGACGAGGACCTCCACCTGCTCCGCGAGCGCAACACCACCGCGCCGCCGCAGCGCCCAACCGCCCCCGGTCAGGCGCGCCATCATCCCCCAGGTCGCGTTTGCGTATCCGAGCACGGGCACACCGCACCCCAGAGCCTCGAAGTAGGTCATCGACGGGTCTCCCTGGGGGTGCGGCAGAATGGCAACGTCGACGGCCTCGCGAAAATGCTGCAGCCATTCCGGGTCGAAGGGCAAGAAACCCCGAACGGAGGTGTTCGAGGGGGCCTGCGCCTGCACCGCGCCCCGCAGCTCTCCGTCGCCAAAGATTGATATCTCCACAGGGAGGTGCCGACGCTCGGCCTCCCTAGCGAATTCCAGCACGTCGCCGATTCCCTTGATCGCGGTGAGTCGGCCAGAGAACGCCAGGCGCAGGGGACGGGACCCATCCCAGAGGTCCCGGCTCGTTGCCGCTGCAAGGTCTGCGGTGCGGATGCGATGGTCATGGAACATCATCGAGGAGCGGTTATGCGGGCCATACGACTCCATTGCGGCCGGACCGTTGCATTGCAGTCCGACGGCGCGACCGGCCGACGCCCTCATCCGGGCCTCCACCCGCGCTTGACCAGCAAGAATCCGCACCCACGAAGGCCCGAGGGCGACCGACGCCCGGAGTTGGCCGAGCCTGACCGAGGCATTGACTTCGGATGTCAGCACGGCGGGGATGCCACAGTCGAGCAGCGGACCGGCCTCGGGGCCGTGTAGGCCTGTCACCGCGTCGGGCGCGAGCTCTCTGAGGGCATCAAAGGGGTTGACTGACGCGACAACGGAGAAGGGCATCGAGCCTGGGGCAATCGGTACCACCCTCGGTACTGCAGCCGATGACCAGGGCTTGGTGGGGCCGACGACAACAACGTCCCCATCCCAGTGATTGGCCATTTCTATCAGCCCGGCCACGGTCCGAGCCGCGACGCCGACGGTGTCCCCATCCCGGTAGAGGGGCGCCGGGCTGAAATGGACCACACGCACGGCGCCACGATACAGCCGCCCTCCGCTGCGGCTTTGCGAATGCACCATGCGCTTTGAGCAGTTATCCGCTAGGTGTCCAGCCTCGGGTGACTGGGTACGTGGCCGGGGTGTCGGGGTGACATGAGGAAGACCGCGCCGAGGCGCCACAAGGCGCAGGCTGCCCCTCAGCGGGGGTCGTCGACCAACTCACGGTCCTTGGCGGCCTTGCGTGCGGCCCGGCCCTTGAGCTTGCGTCGTCGCCCACCCTCTTGTCGGTACTCGGACGTGTAACCGTAGCCGTAGCCGCCATAACCGCCATAACCGCCATAACCGCCGGCGCCGTAGGCCACCTCGCCCATGCCCTTCTTGGGCGCCATATTCAGCACAGCTCCAAGGATCGTCCCACCCACCTGGTTGAGGATCTTGGCGCAGAACGCGACCTGGTCCTTGTGGGTCTTGCCGACGGCAAACACCAGCAGGGTCCCGTCGCTGAAGCCCGAGAGCAGGCCCGCGTCGGTGACCGGAAGCAGCGGGGGCGCATCCATGATGACGATGTGGTCGACGGTCAGCTCGTCCACGAGCGCACGCATGCGCTGTGAGCCCAACAGCTCGCTGGGGTTGGGCGGAATCCGACCCGACGCGATGAACTTGAGGTTGGGCTGGTCGGTCTCCTGCAGTGCGTCCTCGATGTCGATCTGGCCGCTGAGGATCTGGCTCAGTCCCAGCGTGCCATCACGCTCAAAGATCGTGGAGAGGGTCGGCTTGCGCAGGTCAGCGTCGATGATGATCGTCGGCTGGCCGGCCTCACCGAGCACCCGCGCGAGCGTCGACGAGACGGTCGACTTGCCCTCGCTGGGATTGGCACTGGTGATGACGATGCTCCGCGGCGGGTTGTCCACCGACACGAACCGCAGGTTGGTGCGCAACTGCCGGAAGCCCTCGGCCGCAATACCCAGTCGCCCGATCCGCCCACGACCCGCCTTGACACGCAGCTCGGGGACAGCGGGGATGATGCCAAGCGCCGAGGTGGAGGCGAGGTCCTCGACATCCTTGGAGGTCCGCAACCGGGTATCGAGGAGCCGACGCCCGATGAGGAACGTGTAGGCGAGGGCGAGGGCGGCGGCGGCACCGATGAGCGCGTACTTCTGCATGTTGGGCGCGAAGGGCGCGCTTGGGAGGACCGCGTCTTCGATGGGAATGATCTTGACGACGGCGCTCTGTCCCTCGACAACGGTCCCGCCATTCTCGAGCCGGTTGGCCTCCTCGGCCGTAGCCTGGATCGTGGCATCGGCGATGTCGCGGGCCTCCTGGGGGGAGCCAGCCACCGCGGTCACCCGCATGATGACGGAGCCTTGCGTCACGCTGCCCGACACGCGCCCGCTCACGTCCGACGGCGACGTCTGCAGACCGAGTTTCTCGATGACCTTGGCTGCGACTGCTCGACTGCCCACCAATGGCAGGTAGGAGTCGGCCTTGGTGCCCGCCAGGCTCTGGTTGGCGAACGCCTCACCGGTTGTCTGAGCCGCCGCTGAGGAGGTGACGTAGCCGCTGGCATCCGCTGCGTAGAGCTTGGGCAAGGTCAGGGCGTAGCCATAGGCCAATGCGGCCCCCACCAGGGTCGCCAATATCAGTCGCCACATGTAGGCCCGGCTGAGGCGGACAAATTCGATGAGGGTCACGCGAATCCAACCTGAGGGTGCGGGGAACGTCGGTCAGCGCAGCGGACACGCCATCGTGAGTTTACCGCCGGGGTCGTACCCTGACGGCATGCTGCGTATTAGGTTGCGCTCAGGGCGCGCATGCCGCGGGCCGCGCAACCTGGTCCCGGGGACCGCGCGTTGACGCACGATCCGCGCATCATTCTCTCCCCGGACGTGGCCTACGTGCTCGATGACGATGCCGTCTACGTGGCCGTCGTCCCCGAGGGGCCGATCCGGGTTCTGGAGGGTGCCGGCGCCATCATCTGGGAGGCGATTGGAGACCATCGCCGAGTCTCGGAAGTCATCGCCGAGGCTGCCGACCAGGCAGGCCTCGCGGCGGGCCAGATCGGCGACGAGGTCCGAGCCTTTCTCACTGACCTCAGCGACCTCGGCCTGATCCGGCTCGACGACGGCGACGAGCCATAGCCACGCCGGCCGCCCCCATCAACGCGCCCGCGGCATTCAGGATCACGTCGGAGACCTCAGGGTCGCGGCCGGGCAGGTAAACCAACTGTCCCACTTCGGCGAGCACGCAGGCCACAGCCACAAGTCCAGCCCACCGCAGCCATCGTGACCGCGGATCCAGGCCGGTCAGGGCGGCCGACAACCCGGCCGGAGCGATCACGTTTCCCACTGCGGCGTACCACTCAGGCGTGACCCACAGAGGCAAGCCGAGCTTCTGCAGTCCGAACAAGTAGATCTCGAGATGGATCCGGCGCACCTGAATGCCGGACGGCCAGAGCAGCAAAGCCGCCAGGGCACTCGCATAGCCGATCACGATCAGCAGCGCCCAGACCGGTGGTCGGCGCCTCATCGCCGGGTGCGCAGAAGCGCATGAGCGAGGGTCTCTTGCAGCCATGTGAGGAAGTCGTACACCGCCACGAGATAGACCAACGGATGGCCGTCCGGCAACTGACTCGCCCGTTCCTCGACCCTCTCAACGTCGACATCGTCCTGCAGACCCATTCGCTCCCCCAGCACCAGTCGGACATCGGTGAGCGCGGTAAGCACGGCGATGGCGGTGGGCCGATCCAGGTCGATGCCACCGGGGTTGCGACGCAAGCCCGTGATGGCCGTCTCGATCGTGTCAGCCTTGCGTCGGCGCAGTCCAGCCTCGGTGAGCCGACGGAACTCGGCGGCGGCCGCCTCATCTGTGCGATGGGCGGAGGGCAGCAACCGTGCCAGGGCTGGATCACGGTCATCCTCGACGGCCGGCTCCGGGGTCATCGCTCGCGGCGCTGCAAACCCGGGAAGCCCGGCCAAGGGCGCGGTCAGGGCCGTGAACGCATCGACGTCGGGACCGCCGCTCACGTCCGGGGGGTCAAGCAGGTCGTGCGTCTGCGAGAGCAGCGAGACGAGCAGGTCGCGTTCGGAGGGGTCGAGTTTGGCCGTGAAGCGTTCGGCAGCTCCCTTTCCTTGCCGTCGAAAACCGTGCGCCATCAGGTGTCTTTCTGGAACGTCGCCCACAGGCCGTAGCCCTGGAGGGCCTCGGTGTCGAGCTCCATCTTCTCCCGTGGCCCGTGAGAGACCGCTGCCCGCCCCTTGGTATGGACATCCATCATCAACCGCTCGGACTTCTCTCGTGAGTAGCCGAAGTAGGACTCGAAGACGAAGGTCACGTAGCTCATGAGATTCACCGGGTCGTTCCACACCAACGTGACCCACGGGATATCTGGCGCCTGGTGGGCATCGACAGAGGTGGTCTCCTCCTGAACGGGCGCGATCGACACAGGTCCCACGATAGGTGGCAATGTCACACAGAGTTCACATCCGGACTCCGGACGGAAACGCCGGGCCCCCACGATGGGTCAGACGCCCCAAGGGAGGACCCATGCCTAAGCCTGTATCGATCCCTGCACGGATGCGGCTGCTCGACCTCCCCGCGCCCGGACGGCATGTCCTCGTCGTCGGTGGCGGGCCGCTGGCAGCCTCCCGGGTCCACAGCCTGGCGGGGAGCCCGATGACGGTCATCGTCGTCGCCCCAGCTTTATGCGACGACCTCTTCGACCTCCTCGTCGAACACCGCTTCCGCTGGTTCAACCGCCCGCTGTCCATACCGGACCTCGCCGGAGCCTGGCTCGTCCACCTCGCGACCGATGACCCCGCTGCCCGGCGACTCGTGGACGAGTGGGTCAAGGACCGTCGGACCGCTGGCGTGCCCGCGTGACGCTCGCCGTGGCGTGCCGCTGAGGTGGCGGGTGCTCGCCACGACGAGGGGCCTGCCTCGCCCGGGGGGTCGGGATAGCGTCGCGTCATGCTCGATGAGCCTCCCCCGTCCCTGCTCGTCGACGGAGCCGGGTCATGACGTGGCTCGGCCTCTCCGGTGACGACCCTTTTGGCCCGGCCAACCTGCCCTACGGTGTGTTCTCCACGGCGGGCACGCCGCCCCGCGTCGGAGTCCGGATCGGGTCCTGGGTGGCCGACGTGAGCCAGGTCGCCCGCAGCATTCCCAATGCCGCTCGCAACGACGACCTCACGGCCATCATCGCCGCCTGGGAAAGCAACTCCCTGAACGCGTTTCTCGACCTCGGCCCCACGGCCTGGTCCGCGGCCCGGACGTGGCTACAGGAGGTGTTCGCGCACCCAGAGCACGAAGCCGCCACGCGGCCTTACCTCGTCGCGCTCGCCGACGTCAGGCTGCATCTCCCTTTCGCGGTCGCCGACTTCGTCGATTTCGATACCAGCCGCGAGTACGCCCGCAACATGTCGCGCATGTTCCGGCCGGGGACCGAGGCTCCGTCAGAGCTGTGGGAGCACCTGCCGATGGGTCAGCACAGTCGGGCAGGCACGGTCGTCGTCTCCGGAACCGACATCGTGCGTCCCTACGGCCAGCTGACTCCGACGGACGGGCTTCAGCCGGCCTTCGGGCCGACACGGCGGCTCGACGTCGAAGTGGAGTTGGGCTATGTCATCGGCGCCCCTACGGCGCAAGGAACCCGCGTGAGCGCAGGGGATGCCGACCAGCACATCTTCGGAGTCGTCCTGCTCAACGACTGGGCTGCCCGCGACATTCTCTATTGGGAGTACGTCCCCCTCGGGCCTTTCATCGGCAGCTCTTTTGCGACCTCGATCTCGCCCTGGGTCGTGACGACCGCCGCTCTGTCCGCAGCCCGAGTGCCGCTCCCGGCCCAGAACCCGGATCTTCTGCCCTACTTGCGCACCCGCCACCCGGACGGCCAGCCCCGGGCACCCTACGGCTACGACGTGACCGTCGACTTCGAGATCAACGGGACCCTGGTCAGTCAGCCCGAAGCCGCCCACAATGCCTGGTCCCCTGCGCAGTTGGTCGCCCACCTGACGGTGGCAGGAGCAGGCCTGCGATCCGGGGATCTCCTGGGATCGGGGGCCATCTCCGGCACGATGGCCGACACCCGTGGCACGCTGCTCGACCTGACGTGGGGAGGCCAGGAGCCCGTGACCCTTGCGGACGGCTCGATCCGTTCCTATCTCGAGGACGGTGACGTCGTCACGTTGCGCGCCACGGCTCCTGGCGAGGGTGGCAGCGCTATTGGTTTCGGCGAGTGCATCGGCCGGGTCGTCCCTGCCCACTGAGTCTCATCGACAACGGGATCCGTCAGGGGAGCGAGGTCGGGCGCGACTGCCGGCCCTGCACGACAACGGTGTCGGCCACCTTGTCGTGCCACGCCTGCCGCCGCTGGTCCGACAACGGCCAGGCCAGGTCGACAACCTTGACCACTAAGGCAGGTAGGGAAACCAGGGGCAGATTGGTCAGGGCGTCCACGCCCACGAGGAATGCCGCCCGCCGTGAGGCCGCATCCCAGCCGAGCACTCCGGGTCGGTCGACCCGTCGCACCGAGATGCCCACGAGGAGCTTGCCCGGGGTGGCACTCCATCGAGTGAGGAAGATGAGCTGGTAGGTCAGGGCGATCACCAGCTTGATCACCGTGTAGATCCCGAGCTGTCGGACATCCATGAGGTTGGCCGTCGCGTTGATCGCGGCAGCGTCACCCGCCCTCATCGCGGCGTCGAGCGGGAGCAACATCGGCTCGACCGCGCGGTAGAGGAAGTAGCCCCCGAGGATCATCGCGAGGATGTTGATGAGCACCGCATCCATCGCGTAGGCCGCGGCGCGGGCGCCGTAGCCCGCCAAGGGCACGCCGTCCGCGGTGTGCGGGCCTGAACGCGGGGCGTACCCGAGGGTCGGCTGGACGCGGTGGGCGCCGGGCGTGGTCGTCACCCCGGCGAGGAATGCCGCGGGCGGCGGGCCCGCGGGGTTGATCTGCGCCGGGTTGGCGGCCAGAGTCGTTGTGCGCCGTGGGGTGACATTGCGAGTCCACAGAATGCCGTCGAAGTAGCGCAGCTGCCCGGCATCTTCGGGGTCGTCATACCAACCCGGGGTCTCCGGCGGCGGTGGGCTGGGTGCATCGGTCACGACAGCCAACCCTCTCATGCCCCGGGGGACAATGGCCGCATGCCGTCCGGACCACGCATCGACCGCCTCGACGCCGACCTCATCGCCCTGTTCACCACGGAGCCACACCTGGGCGTCCTCGGCGCCTCCCGCCGACTCGGGGTCGCCCGCGGAACGGTCCAGGCTCGGCTCGACAAGCTCGTCGCCCGCGGAGTAATCCGCTCGTTCGGACCGGAGATCGACCCCAGGGCTTTGGGCTATCCCGTCACTGCTTTCTGCACGCTGGAGATCCGCCAGCGCCAAGGGCACGCCCCCGTTGTCGCTCACCTCAGCGCAATCCCGGAGGTGCTGGAAATCCACTCCATCACCGGGGACGGTGACCTTCTGGTCCGGGTGGTCGCGCGGGACAACGCGGACCTGGGTCGGGTCATCGACGAGATGATCGACGACGTGCATGTGCTGCGCGCGAGCACGGCGATGTGCTTGGTCTCGCACCTGGACCACCGCACGGGTCCCTTGGTGACCTCAGCGGCCGGGACGACAGAGCCTGACTCTCGCGCCTGACTCGCCACCGCCGCAGAGCCCGCACCTCTAGAGGTACGTGCGTCAGCGCCGCCCGACGAACCACTGCCGGATCTTGCTGATCCGGGCGGCGACTTCCTCGGTACTGGCCTGAGCCAGGTCCGGTCCGCCGCAGGCACGCCGCAGGTCCAGGTGCACGGTCGCGTGCGGGGTCGCGGTCTTCTTGGCGTATGCGGCGACGAGCTTGTTGAGTTCTTTGCGCTGTGCGGCCAGGGCACGGTGGGCCGAGACCGGTGCGGGCGCCGGCTTGCGGCTCGATCCCACCTGCTTGGCCTGGCGTTCGTGGAGCAGGACGGCGACCTGGTCAGGCTCGAGCAGTCCCGGGAGCCCGAGGTAGTCCTGCTCCTCCTGCGAGCCGACGGCCGCATGGAGCCCGAAGGCCTGGCTGTCGAAGAGCACATGGTCGAAGTGCGCCTCCGACTCCAACGCCTCAAAGGCCCCCTCTGGGCCCAGCGCCTTCTCCTCGCGATTGGCCTGCGCGATGAGCGCCTGCTCGGGCTCGTCCGCGGTCCAGGCAGCATACGCAGAGCCATCGTCCCGAACTCGATCCAGGGCGTGATCGCGCTCGACCTCCATGGAGGAGGCGTGTTCGAGGATGACTGGCACCGACGGCAGGAACACCGATGCCGTCTCTCCGCGCCGGCGAGCCCGCACGAAACGGCCGACCGCCTGGGCGAAATACAACGGCGTCGAGGTTGAGGTGGCATAGACCCCGACGCAGAGGCGCGGCACGTCAACCCCTTCGGATACCATCCGGACGGCGACCATCCAGCGCGATTTCCCAGCCGCGAACTCCTCGATGCGAGAGCTCGCGCCGGCATCGTCGGAGAGGACGACCGTGGGTGCCTCCCCAGTGAGGTCGCGCAACTGGCGGGCATAGGCCCGCGCCTGGGTCTGGTTGGAGGCGATGACCAGGCCACCGGCATCGGGGACGTGCCGCCGGACCTCGGTGAGCCGGGTATCGGCGGCAACGAGCACCGAGGGCACCCACTCACCCTTGGGATCCAGGGCCGTGCGCCAGGCCTGAGCCATGGCGTCCTTGGTCAAGGGCTCGCCGAGCCGGGCGCTGATCTCGTCACCGGCCTTAGTGCGCCACCGCATTTCGCCGCCGTAGGCCAGGAAGATGACCGGCCTGACAACGCCATCTCGCAGGGCCTCGGCATACCCGTAGGTGTAGTCCGCTGCTGACCGCAGAATGCCGAGCTCGTCGAGTTCGTAGCGGACGAACGGGATCGGACTTGTGTCCGACCGGAACGGTGTACCGGTGAGGGCGAGGCGTCGTTCCGCCGGGGTGAACGCCTCGCGAATCGCGTCGCCCCAGGACTTGGCGTCTCCACCGTGATGGATCTCGTCGAGGATGACGAAAGTGCGGCGCGACTGCGTGCGCTGGCGATGCAGTCCTGGACGTGAGGCGACCTGGGCATAGGTCAGGGCGACCCCGTGGTAGTCGCCAGAGTGCGCGGCGACCGAGTTGGAGAAGCTCGGGTTGAGGTCGATGCCGACCCGGGCAGCCGCCTCAGACCACTGGTGTTTGAGGTGCTCGGTCGGGGCGACGACGGTCACCTCGTCGACGATCCCCCGTTCGAGGAGCTCGGTGGCCACGCGCAGGGCATAGGTGGTCTTCCCAGCGCCCGGGGTCGCGACGGCGAGGAAGTCGCGGGCTTCTCCGGCCAGGTAGGCCGCGAGCGCCTCCTGCTGCCAGGCGCGCAGTTTGCCGGCGGTGCCCCAAGCGGCCCGCTCGGGGAAGGCGGGTGACAGGTGCGAGGCGGCAGACGTACTCATGGGCCCGGTCACGATAGCCCGGCTCGCAGCGACATGCCCAAGCGCGCGAGTGTTGCTCTCTTGGGTCGGGTCGGTGTGCTAGGCCCTCATCAGCGAGGCGCAGGGTGCACCTGGGTGCGCCCTGCGCCCGTCGCTCGGTCCGGGTGGTCTATTCGTCGCCGTCCTGGGGCGGACGCAACCCTTCGTAGATCTCTTTGCAGGTCGGGCAGACCGGGAACTTCTTGGGGTCCCGACCCGGGACCCACACTTTGCCGCACAAGGCCGTGACCGGCTCACCTGACAGCGCGCTCTCGAGGATCTTCTCCTTGCGCACATAGTGCGAGAAGCGCTCGTGGTCGCCGGGCTCGTAAACCTCGGGTTGGACTTCGGTCCGTTCGAGCACGGCGGTGCCCGTCTGCGGCTGGGTCATCGGCTCGTCGGGCGCGCCGGGTGCGCCGTACGGATCGCTCATGCCGGAAATGGTATGTCGCGTTGTCGCCCGCTCGAGTGCCGGACGCAAGAGCGACCCGGCCTCTGGCGGTCCGGCGGCTCAGTTGACCGACGGGTCGTCGGGGAGGAGGGCGACCCAGGCGAGTTGACCCGGCTGGCGCGCAAGGACCCCTTGCCACAGAACGTCTGGATCGGTGGTGAACGCGTCATCCGGGTGCGCATCGACAACGAACCAACTGCCCGTACGCAACTCGCCCTCGAGCTGCCCCGCAGACCAACCTGCGTAGCCAGCAAAGATCCGCAGATGGTCCACGCCCGGGCCAACGGCCTCCGGGTCCTGATCGAGGTCGGCAACGCCGACGCCGTCGAAGAGTCGCTCGACACCCTTGGGCACCGCCCGATCCCGCAGATCCACCAGGCATAGGGCCGAGTCGACCTGGACGGGCCCACCATGAAAAAGCGTCGACGGCTCGCTCACGTGCTCGCCCCAGCCGGGCAGCACTGCCTCGATCTCGGCCTCGAGCGGCTTGTTGATCACGACGCCCTGGGCGCCGGCATCATCGTGCTGCAGGATCAGGATGACGCTGCGGTGAAAGACCCCGGACTCGATGGCCGGGGTCGACACCAGGAGTCGTCCGGTGGTCCGCTCAGCGCTCACGCTGCCATTCTGCCCGCGGACGGCGGCTGCCGCCCGAACGTGGTCCACTTCGTGTCGTCGGGCGGCCCCCACCCTGACGCGGGCCACGCGACGGGCGACGGGGCGCTTCGAGCAGGGCGCGCCACTGCTCTTCGGGGACCTCGACCCCGGAGAACTCCCGTCCGCCAAGGCTCGCCACGCGATCGTCGCCGGGCTGTGCGCGCACGATCGTCGCATCGGCGCCGGCCGACTCGATGAGCTTCTCGAGCATCTTCTTCTGGTGCGGCAGCGCGAAGGTCACCACGGCGCCTTCCTCCCCGGCGCGGGCCGTGCGGCCGGCGCGGTGGAGGTAGTCCTTGTGGTCCCGGGGCGGGTCGACCTGCATGACCATGCCGATGTCATCGACGTGAATGCCGCGCGCGGCCACGTCGGTGGCGACCAGGACCGGCAGTCGGTTGTCCCGGAAGGCGCCGAGGACGCGGTTGCGGACCGACTGCGACAGGCCGCCGTGCAGCGCCGCAGCAAGGACGCCACGCTCACGCAATTCACGGGCCACCCGATCGGCACCCAGCTGGGTACGCACGAAGATCACGACGCGCCCGTCACGTCCGGCCAACTGGGCGGTCAGCGTCTTCTTGTGTTGCGGGTCGATGAGCAGGACGTGGTGGCTCATCGTGGTGACCGCGGCCTGGGCCTCGTCCACCTCGTGGGTCACGGGGTCGACCAGATAGCGCTCCACGAGGGTGTCGATGCCCTTGTCGAGGGTCGCGGAGAACAGCAGTCGCTGCCCGCCCTCGGGCACCTGGTCCAGGATCTTGGTGACCTCGGGCAAAAAGCCCATGTCGGCCATGTGGTCGGCCTCGTCCAGGACGACGATCCGGACGTCCTCAAGGGAGACGGCACCGCGGTCGAGCAGGTCGACCAACCGGCCGGGCGTGGCCACGAGCAGGTCGATGCCCTTGGCGAGAGCCTTGATCTGCGGGTCATACGACAGGCCACCGGCCACGAGCTTGTGGCGCAGGCCGCTGACGTGCACGAGCGGCTCGAGGGCATCGCTGACCTGCATGGCCAACTCACGGGTCGGAACCATGACCAGAGCCCGCGGGCGGGTGCTGGCCGGGCGGACACCGTCGGACAGAGCCGCGATCGTCGGGAGCCCAAAGGCCAGGGTCTTGCCCGAGCCGGTCTGACCCCGGCCGAGGATGTCACGTCCTGCGAGCGCGTCCGGGATGGCCTCGGCCTGGATGGGGAAGGGCTCGGTGATGCCGTCGCGAGCGAGCCGCTCAACCAGGAGCTCGGGCAGCCCGAGGGCGGCGAAGCCGTTGTCGGCCGTCACGACCGCGGGGCCGCCAGCCTTGGCGCTGCTGTAGCGCGTCCAGGTGTCGGCCTCCGCGCGCTCGGCCTCGGCCTCCTCGAAGGTGCGAGGACGGTCCAGGTCCGGCGTCATCGGGGGCTCATGCCGGTCCCGACGGCGCGGGTCAGCGACGCGATGGTTCATCGGCTTGCGAGGGGCTCCATAGCCCGAGGTTCGACTGTCGAAGCGGCGCGGTCGGTCGTCACGCTCCGGGCGGTCGCGCCACTCGGTCCGCTCGGGACGACGGTCATCACGGGCGGGACGGTCACTCCAGGATGATCGGTCCCGCCGGTCGTCGCGAGCCGGGCGGTCACGCCACTCCGTCCGCTCAGGGCGACGGTCATCACGCGCCGGGCGGTCACGCCACTCCGTGCGCTCGGGACGACGGTCATCACGCGCCGGACGGTTACGCCACTCGCCGCGCTCGGGACGACGGTCATCACGGGCGGGACGGTCGCTCCAGGACGGTCGGTCGCGACGGTCGTCGCGGGCCGGGCGGTCACGCCACTCCGTGCGCTCGGGACGACGGTCATCACGCGCCGGACGGTCACGCCACTCGCCGCGCTCGGGACGACGGTCATCACGGGCGGGACGGTCGCTCCACGACGGTCGGTCGCGACGGTCGTCGCGGGCCGGGCGGTCACGCCACTCGGTCCGCTCGGGACGACGGTCATCACGCGCCGGACGGTCACGCCACTCGCCGCGCTCCGGACGACGGTCATCTCGGGCCGGACGACTACCGCGGCGGGGGTCAGCGGCATCCCAGCGGGGGGCACGCTCCGACCGAGGACGCTTGTCGCGCACGGCATTCGCGTCCCGGCTTGCGCCGGTAGCCGACTTCTTGAACTTCGGGGACTTCTTGGCATCGGCCTTTTGGCTCGCAGTCCAACGAGCCTTCTTCGGGCCCTGGGCAGACTTCTTCTCAGACATGGTCTCTTCACTGGGGACGGATCGACTGACCCGTTTCGAGGGCCTCACGCCTTGGGGAGACCGAAAGTGAACGAGCCACGGCTGCGCGAGCGCGCAGAACTCCTCATCTTACCAGTGTCGAGCGGAGAGCCGGACCGCGGCCTCAGGTTCGTGACCGCCAACGCAGGAGGAGCGCGCCGATCCCCCACCCCAGCACGACACCGACCAGATCGGCTATGACGTCCCTGGCATCCATGCCCCGGGCCGGCAGCAGATACCCCTGAACCAGCTCTGAGACAGGCGCATGCAGCACGAGCAAAGGGATCACCCAGCGCGTGGCCCCGAGCAGCACGGCCAGGACGACGGGCAGGGCGAAGATCCCCACGTGGACGACCTTGTCCACGCCGGCCACCTCCGGGACAGCGTCGGGGGTTCGCGGCAGGTAGAGCACCACCAACTGTCCGATGAGGGCCACGACGAACGCCCACCGCAGCACCCGGAGCACCCCGGGGGTCAGCCAGCGATCGAGGACTGCAGTCTGAGCGACCATGGTTCGATTCAACCCTGTCGTTCCCCGGAGGGTCCCACTCAGTGCCGTTGACGCCGCGGCCACGCCCGACCGAGCGTTCCACGGCGGCATACAGTGACTCTCATGTCCGACCACATCGAGGTGACCGGCACCGGCTCGGCGAGCGCAACCCCCGACGTCGTCGTGATCACCATCCGGGTCCAGCATGACGCGGCGAATGTCGCCGTCGTCCTCTCCGCCGTCGCCGCGCGAACGGCGGCCGTCTTGGCGGCAGCGCAGGACCACGGGATCGCTGCCGCCGACCGGCAGACCGTGACGATCGGCATTCATCAGCGTTATGACCACCAGGGCCAAAAGGTGGTCGGGCACACCGGGTTTCAGACCATCCGGCTGGTCTGCCGGGCGGTGGACCACGTGGGCAAGGTCCTCACCGCGATCGCCGAGGCGGGCGGGAACGAGGTGGCCATCGAGGGACTGGGGCTCGAGCTCGCCGATCCCGGCCCCCTGCGCGTCTTGGCTCGAGAGCGCGCGTTCGCCGATGCCCGTGCCACCGCCGAACAGTTGGCGGTCCTGGCCGGGCGCGCATTGGCGGCAGTCACGTTCGTCACGGAAGGGGAGGCGGAAGGTTCTGGCCCGCAGTCGCGGATGTTCGCCATGCGGGCCGAAGCAGCCGGAATGCCGATCGAGGCCGGGGAGTCGGCCGTTAGCGTGATGTTGCGCGTCCGGTGGGCGTTGCGGTGAGGAGGATGACGTGAGCGCACTCGACGCCCTGGGTTGGTTCGGCTCCGCGCTGCTCATCTTTTCGGTGCTGCAGACCAGGATCCTGCGGCTCCGCATCCTCAGCGCGATTGCCTCGGTGATCCTGACGATCTTCAACGGCATCATCGGCGTCTGGCCGATGGTCGCCATGAACATCGCCCTGGCCGCGATCAACATCTACTTCATCGTTCAGATTCTGCGTGAGCGACGTCAGGGCGGCGCCTACACGGTGTTGCAGGTGGGCGACACCGATGCCTACCTGCAGCACTTCTTGGCCACCGAGCGCGAAGACATCGCGACGTTCTTTCCACAGTTCGGCGGGTTGGCGGAGTCGCCGGAGCGCACGGCCTACCTGATTCAGCACGGCAATGAAACGGCCGGCGTCGTCATCGTGCGCGATACCGGCGATCACATCGCCCGCGTCGAACTTGACTACGTCACCCCCGCCTATCGCGACTTCGCCCCTGGCGAATACGTCTTCCGAGAGTCAGACATGTTGCGGGACAAAGGCTTTCGCAGCGTGCAGACTCCTGCGGGCATGGTTGACCCGTACTACGGCCGGATCGGCTTCACGCGCGAGGGTGATCATTGGATCCTCGCCCTGGCATGACGCGACGATCTGGCAGGACGAGCCGATCACCCATGACCCGACGGCACTGGGTCATCATCCAGGCAGCCCTGCTGGCGACCATGCTCGTCGTTGCCCTGCGGATGGCCGGGCTGCCCAAGGTCTACGCGCTGACCGGACTCCTCGTGCTCATCCTGATCGTCGCCGTCGTCTCCCGCGTCCAGGAGGCACACCATCGACATGCCCCACGAGGCAACGGCCAGTCTCGAGGGTGACGCCAGCGCGGCGCTAGCCAATCGTGGCCAGCGATGACCCTCTGAGGGCGCGCACGGCCGGCTCAGAGAGAGTGATCGCGAAACCCCGTTGGGCTCAATCACGTGCACGATGTGGGTCAGACCCCTACGCTGCAAACGGGGCTGCTCAGGATGCCGAAGTCCCAGAAAGTAGACGGCGATTATTGGGGGTCCCGTGTCACCTCAGCATGACCGAAGGGACCGGATGCCCGGGCCGTCCGCAACCGAAACGTTGGCCCACACAGCTCGTCGACGACTCCTGTACGACCTTGCCATCGTTGCCATGATCCTGACGGTCCAAGGACTGATCACGGCATACAAACTCAGGCCCGAGGTGGGCACCGACGACGCTGAGATTACGCATGCCTATGCACGGAACATTGCAGAAGGGGTTGGGTACGTCTATAACGTGGGCGGAGAGCACGTCGAAGGCTCGACGTCCCTTCTTTGGACCCTGCTCAACGTTCCGTTCTTCCTCGTCTCCGACACTCCTTTCATTGGCCTCTTCTGCTTCGCTTTCATCCTGACGGGCGCCATCCTCATGATGATCATCGGCATCGCCAGATTTGTTGTTCCGCACGTAACTGACCGGCATATTCGCACCGGTCTTTTCGTCGCATCACTGGCGTTCCCGAGCATGTTCGGGTGGTTACTGTGGAGTTTGCTTGACGTCACGTTGTGGGTATTTTGGATCACGGCGTCGGCACTCATAAGCCTCGCACTGCTTACAAATCGTTGCCCCCGGTCCCGAGCTTTCAGCCTCATCGCGCTTTGGGCAGTCCTGCCACTGGTGCGACCGGAGGGGTCGTTTGTGGTCTGCCTCTTGGCATGCGCCATGGTCGTCGCCTCGCCAGCTGCTGACCGACGCGCTCGAGCGCGCATAGCGGGCTTGGGCGTCCTCGGCGCTGCGCTGACGCTCGCCATCGCGACTGCCTGGCGGCTGGCCTACTTCGGGATGCCCTTCCCCAACACCTACTACGCCAAAGCGCGGGGAGATCTCCGGGCTCAACTGCTGGAGGGAATCCGATACGTCGCCGGCTTCCTGACGTGGGGGCCCGTCACCGTCGCCCTTGTTCTGGCGGCCCTGGTCGCCGTCACCTCGGTGTGGCTTCGCGGCCAGAGCCCGCTGATTCCTCGCGCTGGCGCCTTCACCGCAATCTGTGTCCTCGGTCTCCTTGCTCTCTATGCGGGCCTAGGAGGCGACCATTTCGCGGGCTTTCGATTGCTCCTCCCCTCCATCACTCTAGTCCTACCATTCATCCTCGCGGGTTTCGCATATGTGATGCACGGGATTCAGGGCGACCCCGCGAGGCAACTACCTCCACCAAAGCGACGAATCCTTCTCGTGTCGGTCGGTGCCCTCGCGGGGCTCGCCGTCGCCCCACCCGGCATTCGATTCTTGGATGATGGTGACAACATGGCGGTGGAGTACGCCGTCGCTGACACCGGGCGTCATGTCGGCTCGGTCTTGGCTCGGGAGTACAACGGGGATTCACCCAGCATCGGAATCGTCGCTGCAGGCGGCATTCGGATGACATATCCGGGCGAGATCAAGGACCTGGTGGGCTTGAACTGGGTGGAGATGGCTCACGCTCCACGCGAGGCAACGCAGCGACCGGCTGGGCATCTGGCGTTCAACAGCACCGTCTTCTGGAGTTCGCCACCAGAACTCATGCTTCCTCGGGTTGCCTCCTGCGACGAAGACCAGTTCGTGGCCAATCCTCTCCTCGGGGAGATCTTCGGCGAGCTGCTGACGAGTGACGAGTTCAGATCGGCCTACGAGTTTCGGTGCACCGACGACATTGCGTACTTTGCCCTGCGTGAGGAGCCCACCGGGTGAGTACAGCCCGAAGTGGCTGATGACACCTGTCCGTGCAGCAATTCCTGCGGCCAGGCCGAACGTGGTGAATGCGGAGTTGTCGCGGTGGCCTCTCGCCGCTGGTGATAGACGCGCGGAGGCGAGACTCGGACCGAGGCGGGTCGCTAGGACCGCTGCAGGTGGAGGTAGGTCCGGTGGGCGAGAACCACCAGCCCGGTCCAGGCAACCGCGAGGAGCCAGCCCGCGGCGACATCGGTGAGCCAGTGGGCGCCGAGGTAGACCCGGGACAGCCCCATCGCGCCGGCGAAGGCCAGTGCGGCCCCCAGGGCCCCGATTCGGGCCGCCTGGGAGGTCGTGCACAGCGTGACGAGGTAGGCCGCGACGAACACCACGACCGTGGTGTTGAGGGTGTGACCTGATGGGAAGCTCGGTGAGTGCTCGAACGGCGGCAAGGCCAGGCCCTCCGGTGGCCTTGTCCGACCCAGCAGGTCCTTTCCCACCACCGTCATGGCTACCGAGCCGGCGGTGGCCACCGCAAAGAGCAGCACGGGCAGCCACGAACGAAGCACCCGCGCAAAGACCAGGCCGATCGTGATGGTGACGAGAGTCCAGCCCACCGTCCCACCCACGTAGGCGAGACCAGCGGCTACGGCATTCAGGGCTGGTTTACGTTGCGCCACAACCCAGTCCAGGACAATCTGGTCGATGGGGGTGATGCCGTTACTCTCCACAACCTCCTCGTAGACCTCCCCAGCGCCGATCGTGCCCGCGAGGACGACGGCTGCACCGACCAGCACCGTGAGGAGGAATGCTGTGGAGGCCTTGGGGTCGCGCGCGACCGTATCGACCGGCCCCCCAGGTGGCAGATCTCGGGCAGGTGAGTCGGGTCCGGGCGTCGGCATAGGCGGCATTCTGCCGGGCCAACGTGGCTGCCCGCGACAGGGAGCCGCCCCACCCTCGTTGACACTGAATACAGTCGTATTCTATGGTGAACTCGCGGGAATACAATCGTATTCTCTTCACTCATCCTCACCTTCAAGGAGCGTGAGCCATGACCACCCTGAGCCCGGCCGCACCCGAACTCACCGCGACGGTCCGCCGCGCCCGCATCGCGGCATTCGGCCTGGCGCTCGTGCCCGTCCTCGTGACGGTGGCCGCCTACGTAGTGGCCGGCGCCGTCCAGCTGTCCGCGACGGCCACCGCGCTGGTCGTCGCTGGGATCCTCACCTTGAGCGGACTGGCAGGCCTGGTCGTGCTGAGGTCGCGAGGCCGGCTGGACCTCCTGCGCCTTCCCTCGACAGTACGGCTGCGCGCCGTGTGGTGGCTGGTCCCGATCGCCGCCACCCCTGTCGTCGTCCTTGCCACCACTCCCCCGAATGCCGCCGCCGTCACGGTGCCCGGGCTGGTGTGGCTCGCGGCGGCCGCCGCGGTCAACGAGGAGGTCTGGTTCCGCGGGCTCGTCCTGGACCGGCTGCGCGGAAGGGGCCCGCGCTCTGCCGTCGTCGGCACGGCCGTCCTCTTCGGCGTCCTGCACCTGACCAATCTCGCCGGCGGCAAGAGCCCGGCGTATGCCGTTCTGCAACTGCTCTTCGCCGTGTTGTTCGGGCTCGTCGCGGCCCTGCTAACCATCCTCACCGGCAGCCTCTGGCCGGCCCTGCTCTGGCACTTCGCCTGGGACGCCGTGAACTACCTCGCTGGCGACCAGCTCACCGGTGCGGCCCTGGTCGGACTCACGGCCTGCGTCGTCATGCTGACGTGGTACGGCCGCCGGCTCTGGATACGTCTGCCCCACACCGTCGGCTCACCCGGCACTGCTGCCTAGAGTGACGCCGTGGACCTCACCCCTCGCCAGAGCGAGCTGGCCGACGCCGGACTGCGGATCGTCGCTCGGGAGGGGATGTCCGCCGTCACGTTCCGGTCGGTCGCGGCGGAGTCCGGCTGGAGCCTCGGGGCGGTGCAAAAGGCCTACCCCACCAAGGACGCCCTCGTGCATGCGATGTTCGCGCGGCTGCGGGCTGGAGCCGCCGCCGGCCCGGCCGTCGAACCAGGGCGTCCGACCCTGCGGGCGTGGCTCGTGGAGCTGCTCCTCGCGACCCTGCCGATCGACGAGGCCAGAAGAGCCACCCAGCTGCACGGGGCCGCCTTCGCCGAGCGGGCGGCATACGACTCCGTCATCGGCGAAGCGATCGCTCTGTCGGACAGCGGAATCCGTGTCCTGCTGACGGCGCTGGTAAGCCGGGCGGTGGCCGAGGGCGAGGTCGCGGCTGGGGTCGATGCGGAGCTAGTCGCCTGGGCGTTCCTCGCGCTGGCGCAAGGGATCGCCACCCAACTGCTCTATGACCCGATGGACGAGGCGCGGGTTCGAGAGCGCGCCGCATGGGCGATCGAGCGGCTCCTGACGCCCGTCACAGGCTGAGGTGAACGAGCGTGGGACGAGCCGCGAGGGTGGAGGTGGCGGGAATCGAACCCGCGTCCACTGACGGCAGACCAGGACTTCTCCGGGCGCAGTGCGCGTAAGGATTTTCTCGGCCCCAGCGCGCGAGCGCACACGTTCGCTGACAGGCCCAGTCGAGTAAGAGTCCCGCGCCGTCCCCCGACATGACGACGCAGCAAGATCTCTAGATGACGCTGGTAACTATGCCGAGATCACACATAGGCCAACGGACTCCGGGCTCGCTCAGGCGGCGAGGGCGAAGTCGGTGCGCTTGGAATTGGCACCTATTGGTTTGCACGGATCGTTAACGAGATAACCGTGCATCCTCGACCCGCTTCTCCTGGCTCAACGGCCAATGTCGAAACCGATCACCCCCCAGAAGGGGGCTCGTCCCACGCTGTTCAGTTGTGCACCTGCAGTATCGCAGCCAACGCGAAGCGGGCCAAACAGATTCCCGACCGTCCGCAGGTCAGGGCAACAGGTCCGCTGGCTGATCGTCACGGGGTAGGGCGGGCTGCCGCTCCAGGTCAGGTGGGCAGCCGTTCTCCAGGAACCGGACCAGTCGGCGGAGCACTTGCTGACGCAGCACGGCCAGTGCCGGCGTCACCAACAAAACTCCCGTCGAAGACTCATAGCGCAGCCCGTCATCGGGTGCCCCAGCCAGGTCCTGCGCACTCCAGGTGTCGTGGCTGGGCATGATCGGCACGCTCATGGCACCCATGGTGCCCCCTTCGGTCGTCATGACCACGGCCTGGCCGACTGGGGCCCTGGCGCTCGGACGTCATCCACAGGGTCGGGGCCCACCCTGGCTGGAGCCGCCCGGCGCGCCTGCCACCTCGAATGCCGGGGTCCGGGCGAACGCGCGCAGGTATGACTCACGTCACTAGGCTCAGAGGGCATTCACCCCCCACCGGAGGTCCCTCACGTGTTCCAGAAGATCCTCGTTGCCAATCGAGGCGAGATCGCCGTCCGCGCCTTCCGCGCCGCCACCGAGCTCGGCGCCAAGACGGTCGCGGTGTTCCCCTTCGAGGACCGCAAGTCCGAGCACCGCCTCAAGGCCGACGAGTCCTACCAAATCGGCGAGGAGGGGCACCCGGTCCGGGCCTACCTCGATCACGCGAACATCGTGCGGGTCGCCGTTGAATGCGGGGCCGACGCGATCTACCCCGGCTACGGCTTCCTCTCAGAAAACCCCCTGCTCGCCGAGGAATGCGCCGCTCACGGCATCACCTTCATCGGCCCGCCCGCCGAGGTGCTGCACCTGACCGGCAACAAGTCGCGAGCGATTGCTGCGGCCCGGGCCGCCGGCCTACCGACGCTGCGCGGCGCAGAGGCGACCACCAACCTCGACGCGCTCGAGCGAGCCGCGCACGAGATCGGCTTCCCCGTCTTCGTCAAGGCCGTCAGCGGGGGCGGCGGGCGCGGCATGCGTCGGGTGGACGACCCGGCGCAGCTGCGCGACTCGCTGGAGGCCGCCCAGCGTGAGGCCGACGCGGCATTCGGCGACCCCACCCTCTTCCTCGAGGAGGCGGTCGTCCGGCCGCGGCACATCGAGGTCCAGATCCTCGCCGACGCGGACGGCACCGTCTTCCACCTCTACGAGCGCGACTGCTCGGTCCAGCGCCGTCACCAGAAGGTCGTTGAGATCGCCCCCGCCCCCAACCTCGACCCGCAGACCCGGGCGAGCATGTGCGCGCACGCCGTCCGGTTCGCCCAGGCGATCGGCTATCGCAACGCCGGGACCGTCGAGTTCCTCCTCGGCGAGGACGGCCGCTACGTCTTCATCGAGATGAATCCGCGGATCCAGGTCGAGCACACCGTGACCGAGGAGGTCACCGACGTTGACCTCGTCGTCGCGCAGATGCGGATCGCCTCCGGCGACTCGTTCCCGGACATGAACCTCACCCAGGACGACATCCAGGTGCGCGGCAGCGCGATCCAGTGCCGCATCACCACCGAGGACCCGGCCAATGGCTTCCGCCCGGACGCCGGTCAGATCACCGTCTACCGCTCAGCGGGCGGCAGCGGGGTGCGCCTCGACGGCGGCACGGTCTTCGTCGGGGCCCAGGTGAGCGCCCACTTCGACTCGATGCTCGTCAAGCTCACCTGCCGGGGACGGACGTTCCCGATGGCGGTGCGCCGGGCTCGTCGAGCGCTGGCGGAGTTCCGCATCCGCGGCGTCTCGACCAACATCCCGTTCCTCGAGGCGGTGCTGGCGGACCCGGTTTTCCAGGCCGGGACGGCGACGACGGGCTTTATCGATGAGCGTCCCGAGCTCCTCACCGCTCGGATGCCGGCGGACCGCGGCACCAAGCTCCTGACCTACCTGGCCGACATCACGGTCAACCAGCCGCACGGGCCGGCCACGACCCGGGTCAAGCCCCGCGCCAAGCTGCCGGCGCTCGCCGCCGATGCCCCGACACCCCGCGGCTCCCGCGACCTCCTCCTCGAGGTGGGCCCGGCGGCATTCGCCCGGCAGTTGCGCGAACGCACGGACGTCCCGGTGACGGACACGACGTTCCGGGACGCCCACCAGAGTCTGCTCGCGACCCGGATGCGGACCAGGGACCTCATGCACGTGGCTCGGCATGTGTCGCACCTGACCCCGCAGCTGCTGTCGATGGAGGCCTGGGGCGGGGCGACCTACGACGTGGCCCTGCGGTTCCTCTCCGAGGACCCGTGGGAGCGCTTGTCGCTGCTGCGCGAGGCCATGCCCAACATCCCTTTGCAGATGCTGCTCCGGGGCCGCAACACGGTCGGGTACACGCCCTACCCGACCCAGGTCACTGACGCGTTCGTCCACGAGGCGGCCCGCACGGGGCTGGACATCTTCCGGATTTTCGACAGCCTCAACGACGTCTCCCAGATGCGGCCGGCCGTCGAAGCAGTCCTCGACACAGGGACCGCTGTCGCCGAAGTTGCGTTGTGCTACACCGGAAACCTGACGGATCCCGGCGAGAAGCTCTATACCCTCGACTACTACCTGCGGCTCGCCGAGCAGATCGTCGACACCGGCGCGCACATCCTGGCGATCAAGGACATGGCCGGCTTGTTGCGGGCGCCCGCGGCGCGGATCCTGGTCACGGCGCTGCGTGAGCGCTTCGACCTGCCCGTGCACCTGCACACCCACGACACCGCCGGCGGTCAGATCGGCACCCTGCTAGCCGCGATCGACGCGGGGGTCGACGCCGTCGACGCCGCCTGCTCGTCGATGGCGGGCACCACGTCACAGCCGTCGCTGTCGGCCCTGGTGGCTGCCACGGACGGGACCGCCCGCGAGACCGGCCTCGAAATCGACAAGGTCTTCGCACTCGAGCCCTACTGGGAGGCGGTGCGCTCGCTCTACACGCCGTTTGAGTCCGGGCTCGCGTCGCCCACGGGTCGTGTTTACACCCACGAGATCCCTGGTGGTCAGCTCTCCAACCTGCGCCAACAAGCCATCGCGCTTGGGCTCGGCGACCGCTTCGAGGCGGTCGAGGACATGTACGCCGCGGCCAACCGGATCCTGGGCAACCTGGTCAAGGTCACGCCCTCCTCCAAGGTCGTCGGAGACCTCGCCCTCGCCCTCGTAGGCGCCAAGGCCGACCCAGCGGACTTCGAGGAGAACCCCACCAAGTACGACATCCCCGACTCGGTCATCGGCTTCCTCGAGGGCGAGCTCGGCGACCCGCCCGGGGGGTGGCCCGAGCCGTTCCGCACCAAGGCGCTGCAGGGCCGCCAGGCCAAGCCACGGACGACCGAACTCACCCCCGAGCAGGAGCAGGCCCTCGCGCAGGACCCCAAGCGCACGCTCAACCAGTTGCTCTTCCCGGGACCGACCCGCGACTTCGAGACCAGCCGAGAGACCTACGGCAACCTGTCGGTCCTCGGCACCGTCGAGTTCCTCCATGGCCTGGAGCCCGAGACCGAGTATGACGTCGAGATCGAGGCCGGCAAGCGCCTCCTGCTCGGCATCGCCTCGATCAGCGACGCCGATCCCAAGGGCATGCGCACCGTCATGTGCACCCTCAACGGCCAGTTCCGGCCCATCACGGTGCGCGACCTGACCGCCAAGGTCGAGGTCAAGGCCGCCGAGAAGGCCGACACGACCAAGCCTGGTCAGATCCCGGCCCCCTTCGCGGGCGTGGTCACTCCCGTCGTCGCCGAGGGAGATGCGGTGGAGGCCGGCGGCGTCGTCGCGACCATCGAGGCTATGAAGATGGAAGCCAACATCACCAGCCCGGTCGCCGGCACTGTGGCGCGCCTGGCCATTGGGGCGCACCAGCAGGTCGAAGGCGGCGACCTCCTCCTCGTGGTCAGCGCTCCCGTCTAAAGCGCGAACGTGCGGGTTCGTTAGGGTCGTTCACCCATGCGAACCCGCACGTGATGGTGCCCTCTGCCGAGCCGGGCCGGAATGCCGCCGCCACCTACCAGGAGCCGCCGCCGCTGCCCCCGCCACCCCCGCCGGAGAAGCCACCGCCACCGCTGAACCCGCTGGAGCCGCTCGACCCCGGGGTGCTGACGAACGTGCCCGCCGCCTGGGTCGAGAACGAGTCCATGTCGGCCGCGACGTGCGAGAACGAGTCGGCGGTCCACGGACCGATGTACCAGGTCGGGGAGCCGATGGACCGACCGGCGGCTGCGGCCGCCGCGGCCACTTCCTCGAACACCGACGCCCACCGCTCTGCCACCCCGAAGACGATCGCGTAGGGGAGGTAGCGGCTGAAGATGTCCTGCGCCTCTTCCCAACGGATCTGGCCGGCCTCGGCGGTCGACAGGTAGCGCTCGAACCCACGCGATTGGGCCAGGACCGCGGTCCCGACCGCCGTGCGCGAGGCCATTCGACGCCCGAGGACCGCGACGACGATGCCCGCGATGACGCCCCCACCCCCGAGGACGAAGCCCGGATTGATCGGAAGGCCGGAGTCGGTGAAGATCCCGGCGAAGAGCCCCGTGCTGAAAATGAAGCCGATGACCGATAGGACAATCAGGGCGAAGCCCAGTCCCTGGAACCCCGCCCGGACCGCCTGGGGTGAGCGCCGGAACCAGCCGCGGACGATCGCCTCGGTGTACATCTGGCTCTGCACCGACTTCAGCGTGGACGCGAAGGTGTTTTTGAGGTCGGAGAGCCGCACCTGGTCGACCCTGGCGAAGATCCCACTGATGAGGGTCTGCTCGTACCCGATGAGGGGCCCGGCGCCGGCCGGCGGCTGGCGCAGAGTGAGCACCCAGTCGTCCTTGCGCCAGATCGAGTCTTGACCGGTCGGCTCAATCGTGAGGTACCCGCGGACGGCGAGGTCGATGAGGGTGGCACTCACATCGAGCACCCCAGCCTCCTCATCGATGATGGTGCCCACCATCCCGGGCTGCACTCCGGCCGGTGGGGTGAACTGCACCGCCACGGCCGGTCCTCGGGCCGCGCGCACGACCGGCGTGCCCTGCTGATCAGCCCCTGGCGTCAGACCGGGCGTGAGTCCCGCGAACCACTCGTCCCGGCCGCGCGTCCACACGAGCATGCCCATCAGCCCCCCGGCGATGAGCGGGAGCAGCACCCCGACCCCCATGGTCAGCAGGCCCGCAGCGTGTGCCTGGGAGGGACTAAGCGACGATCCCGTCGTTGCCGTCGCCGAACCCTCGCGCAGGTCCGGCGACAGGTCACCGAACGCCTCGCGTGGATAGCTGACCACAATGCTCGCGCCGTCGCCGGGCCCCAGGTCGGGCACCTGGAACGTCGAGGTCTCCCCCGCCGTCGCCGTGCACGCCTGCGTGGATCCTTGGGGCCCGTAGAAGCAGGCCGCGCGGGTCCCGGCGACCGGTCCGGTCACGGTCGCGCTCACCCCGCGATAGACATAGTTGTTGGAGACCGACACATGGTCGTAGTAGAACTCGGCGGTGCCATCCCCAATGTCGTTGACCACGTGCGCCAGCCGGAATGCCACGACGTAGGTCTGGGTCCCGGTCACCGTCTGGGACGGGGACCCGATGCGGATCTGCTTCATCGCCCCCATGTCCGTGATCGCGATGTCGGTGGGGGCGCCGGTCGGGGAACTGACCGACACCTCGCTCAGCTCGTAGTAGCGGTAGACGTCCTCGCTGTCCTGGTAGCCGGCCCGGACGGTGACCGTGCGCAGAATGCCGTGCTTGTCCTCCCCATCGGGAAAGACCCAGGTCAGCGTTTGGGTGACGTCGACCGAGCCGTCCTCGTTGAGGTGGTAGTCCGCCGCGTAGGCATCTGCGTCGTCTTCGGTCGTCACCGCGATCGGGGCGCGGGCGGCATTCGGCGAGGTGCCAGCCCCCACGACACCGAATGCCGTCTGTGCCGCAGCGCCCGGGGCGAGGAGCCCGAGGGTCCCCAACGCCAAGGCCAGCACCGCGACCAGCCGCCGCATGCGCACCGCCGTCACTCGCCGCGGACCCGAGCCGACAGCGCCCGCTCGGTCTCGCGTAGGTCCTGACGCTCGCGCAGCGAATGCCGCTTGTCGTAGGCCCGCTTGCCTTTGGCGATCGCGATCTCGACCTTGGCCCGGCCATCCTTGAAGTAGAGCGCGAGCGGGACGATCGTGTGGCCGGACTCGCGCGTCTCATGCTGAATCTTGGTCAACTCGCGCCGGTGCAGCAGGAGTTTGCGCTTGCGCCGTGGCGTGTGGTTGGTCCAGGTGCCCTGGGTGTATTCGGGAATGTAGACGCCCTCAAGCCACAACTCGCCGTCGGAGTCGAAGCCCGCCCAACCGTCGGCGAGCGAGGCACGCCCCATCCGCAGTGCCTTGACCTCGGTCCCGGTCAGCGCCAGGCCAGCCTCATAGGTGTCCTCGATGAGGTAGTCGTGCCGCGCCTTGCGGTTGCTCGCGATGAGCTTGCGACCCTCCTGCTTGGCCATGGTCACGCTCCTCGTCGTCAGCCGGGATGATGCGTGGCTCAGGCTACCCGGCGTGGCCGACGGGCGCGCTCATAGCCAGCCGCGCGGGTCGACTGGCGCGCCGTTCTCGTAGACCTCGAAGTGCAGATGACAGCCGGTCGAGAAGCCCGTCGTCCCCTCGTAGCCGATCACCTGTCCACGCCGGACCGAGCCGCCCCAGACGGCAATGGACTGCAGGTGGTTGTAACTGGTCGCCAGACCCACGCCGCGCATGACCCCGTGGTCGACAACCACCCGGTTGCCATAGCCGCCCGCGTCCCCGGCCGAGACCACGACCCCATCGGCTGCGGCGATGACGGGCTGCCCGCAGGGCGTGGCGATGTCGCGGCCCGCATGCAGCCGGCCCACGCCGGTGATCGGGTGGATCCGCCAGCCGAACTCGCTGGTGACAATCCCGCCGGGCAACGGCCACGCCAGCGTGGCGCCGCTCGCCGTTGCCGACGAACCCGACGAGCCTGATCCCGAGGCGGAGCCCGCAGCGGGGGCTGGCGCGGCGGCCGCTGCCGCCGCGGCAGCGGCCACGGCCGCCGCAGCCCGCTCCGCGAGGACTTGCTCGAGGCGCGCCGACTCGTCGCGCATGCTCGCCAGACGCGCCTCTTCGTCGGCCTTGCGCGCCTGCACGCTGGCGGCTTGTTGACGCTGGGTCGCGGTGAGGGTCTCGAGCTCGGCCTTGGCCGCTGCGGCCGAGTCGCGCGCTGCTGCGGCTTGGGCCTGGGCGTCAGCGGCGGCCTGCTCGGCACGCTCGCCATCAGTACGCACCGCTGTCAGGTGACTCTCGATCGAGACCTGACTGGCCTGGGCCGCAGCGAGCCGGCTGAGGGATCCCGCGCGCAGGTTGGTGACGGTGTCGACCAAGCTGAGACGATCCACGAGTTGGGTGGGATTGGCGGCCGTGGCAGCCGCCTGAAGGGGGCCGGCCCCTTGGTCCATCCACAGCTGGGCAGCGAACTGAGCCACATCCTGGCGCCCCGTGGCGATCTCCTCGCGCGTGAGCGATAACTCCTCCTGCGCTTTGGCCTCATTGGCCTCGGCGACGGCCAGGTCCTGCAGAGCTTGCCGGTGGGCGCTCTCGGCGGCGACGGCGCTTGCCTCGGCACTGGCCAGGGCAGTGGTGGCCGTGGCCAGTGACGCCTCGGTACGTTGCAGATCCAGCACCGCTTGAGCGAACTCCGCATCGGTGTCGTGCAAGTCGGCTTCGAGTTGGGAGATCTGCGCGTCGACGTCCCGCTTGGCCGCGTCGGGGTCGTCGACGGCGGGGGCGATGCCCGAGGCGACCCGCGGGATCGCGGGTGCGGACATCACGGAGGCGCCCGCGGCATTCGCGGGGCCGGCGAACAAGGCCAGGGCCAAGGGTGCGGCGAGGACGGCACCGAGTCGTGAGCGGCGCACGGTCACACCTGCAGGTAGCGGCGCAAGGTGAGCACCGACGTGAGGAAAGCCAGAGCCCCCACGCCGCCGAACAACCACGGGGCGACGACCCACACGTCTGAGGTGCCGATCCAGGCCTGGGTCGATTCGAGTCGGTTGATGCCGAGGTTGAAGACCAGTTGCAGCAGCCCCCACAGCATCCAGACTGCAAGACCCACACCGACGGAGGCCACGAGGATCATCTCGACAACGAAGGGCATGCGGATGGTCCAGGCGCTGGCTCCGACCAGCCGCATGATGCTGATCTCTCGTCGCCGCACGAATGCCGCCTGCCTGATCGTCGTGGCCATAAGCAGGACCGAGCAGATGGCCATCAGACCGGCAAGCGCGATGGCAAACCGGGTGATGTAGTCGATGATCGTGAAGAACGGGCCGAGGATCCGCTCCTGATCCTGGACGCTGGCGACCCCTGGAGCCCCGTCGAACTGGCTAGAGACGACGGCATACTTCGTCGGATCCTGGAGTTTGATCCGGAAGCTCTCGGGGATGTCGCCGACCCGCACCGAGTCCACGATCGCGTTGTTGCGGAACTGCTCGACGAACCGGTCGTAGGCCTGTTGCGAGTCCTCTTCGTAGATCGTGTCGACCTCAGGCAGTGCCTCGAGCTGACTGCGCAGGGTGTCTTTTTGTGCTTCGGTGGCGGCGGCGCCTTCACAGTTGGGGTCCGGCGAGCCCTCCATGCACAAGAAGATGGAGACCTGGATGCGCTCGTACCAGTAGCCCTTCATGGTGTCGGCCTGGCGCTGGGCGAGCAGACCGAGTCCGAGGAGGAACACCGAGACCATCGTGACGAGGATGACGGAGATCGCCATCGACATGTTGCGGCGCAGACCGTTCCAGATTTCCCCCAGGAGGAAGCGCACCCTCATCGCTGCTCCTCCTCATCCTTCTCGGAGCGTTGCTCGGCGGCTTGGGCCGCTTCGATGGCATCGTCCGGGGGCAGCAGGTCCGCCAGCTCGTCATCGACCGGATCCCAGGTCGATCCCGGGACGACCTCGGGCGACACCGACGATGCCTGCGGGCCCGGCTGATAGTGCCCTCTTGCCTCGTCGCGCAGGACCGTGCCATCGCCGAGCTCGATGACCCGCTTGCCGAGCGCGTTGACGATGGCCGCGTCATGCGTGGCCATCAACACCGTCGTGCCGGCTTGGTTGATGCGTTCGAGCAGGCGCACAATGTCGAGGCTGATCCGGGGGTCGAGGTTTCCGGTCGGCTCGTCGGCCAGCAGGATCTGAGGCTTGTTGACGACCGCGCGGGCGATGGCCACGCGCTGCTGCTCGCCGCCGGAGAGCTGGTTGGGCAGCCGCTTGCCGAGCCCCTCGAGGCCGACCATCTCGAGCGTCTCCGGGACGGCGGTGCGGATCACGTGGTTGGGCTTGCCGATCACCTGCAGCGCGAACGCCACATTCTGATGGACTGTCTTGCCCGGCAGGAGTCGGAAATCCTGGAAGACCGCTCCCATCGTCCGGCGCAGTCGGGGGACCTGTCGGGCGCCCAGGCCGGCCAGATCCTGGCCGCTGACCAGGACCTCACCGGAGGTCGCGAGCTCCTCGCGCAGGGCGATGCGCAGCAACGTGGACTTCCCGGACCCGGACTGCCCGACCACGAAGACGAACTCTCCGCGGTCGATCTCGAGGCTCACGTCATCCAGCGCGGGGCGCAGGGACCGCGGATAGATCTTGGTGACGTTCTGGAATCGGATCATGACGGGCAGCAGGCCTCACGGCTGGAACGGGGTCTTGACAGGACGACACATGCCGACAGCACGGCCGCTTCGAGCGTACGGTCCACGGGGCCGCGCGCCGGGCATTGCCGACCGTGTCGGCGTGTGGCGGGTGTGATCTGTGAGGTTGCTGTGCCGTGATGCCTCGCAGCGCATGGAGGCCGACGCTCCGGCCTCCGCCTCTCAACCGATCCGGACCTGCCCGGGAGTTGCCCCGTAGGTTTCGCGGAGCAGCCGCAGGACCGCCTCCGCCGCGGCGTGGACCTCCGGATCGGGCAGGAATGCCGCGCCGGCGACGTCATCGGGCCACCACCGCACGTAGTTGCCGGACTCCTCCATCCTCGTCTCGTGCCAGCCCAGGCCCACGATGATGTCGGCCTCCTCGCGACTCATCGGGAAGCGGTCGCGAGTGCCGGGTCCCCGACGGGCCTCTCCGCGCAGCGCCTCGACGCGAAGGTGATCGTCCTGCCGCTGCAGGCGCACCCAGGGCGCGACCATGACGTGCGAGGTCCCAAGGAGTCGGCCTAGCCGGCCGCGACGAGGCGAGGTCCTCCGGGCCAGGTCGGGCAGGTCGACGAGCACCACGTCCCCGTTGGCCAGCCCCCCAATTGCCTTCGCGAGGTGATCACGGAGCTCCATCCAGCTGGCGTCGGGCACGAAGAGCGCGTCTGCGGGCGGCATACCCCTCACCGTATTCGGGAGGGACGGATCGCGCGCGACCTCCACGCCTCAGGCGTGCGCCCGTCCCACGATCGAAGCGCTCTCGACGGCAAAGGCGATGACCTTCTCACCGACGCGGACGGGCACGTGTCCGACCACGTGGTCCGCCATTCTCGCCAGCGTCTTGATCTGCTCGGGCTGGAGATGATGACCAGCCGCGTGCACCATCCGGCCCCACATGTCCGAGGGCGCTGCCGACTCCCCCAACGCGTGATCACCATGCAGGCGAGAAAAGGTGGTACTGGCAGCACCCGACGCCACGGCTCGCCCGACCTTGGCCTCCGTGCTCGTCGCAGGCCCGCGATGAAGGGCGTCCAGCCCGGGGTCAAGCACGATGGGCACGCCCTGCTCGTGGAGGCGGTAGCCCCAGTCCACGTCTTCGAATCCGTAACCCTGGTAGGTCGAGTCATAGAGCCCGACGCGCTCCCAGGTCGCGCGGGTCACTGAAACGTTGGCTCCCCACAGGCGCCACAACTCGTCTGCGGCCAGACCCAGTGCGAACTGACGAAAGCGGCTGTCCCACTTCCGTCCGTAGACCCGGGCATAGGGCGTGTCTGGAAAGTCGTTGGGGCACAATCCGATCACCCCGATCGCGTCTACGGCGTGCTCGTGATGAGCAACGTGCCGAGCGACATGGGTCGGTGGCGTGAGCAGGTCATCATCGCATCGGATGAGGACCTCACCGGTGGCTGCGGTGAGCCCGGCGTTCAAGGCCGCCACCCGGCCTCGGTTCTCGGGAAACTCGATGATGGTGAGGTTGAGGCGCTCTTGCCACGTCTGCACGACTGCACGTGACCCATCGATGTCCCCGTCGATCACCACGATGACCTCGACATCAGGATGGGTCTGCACCGTGAGGCACCCCAGGACCTGGGGTAGTCGCTCAGCTCCGCCCCACGAGGGGATGACGACGCTGGCCCTCACCGGTCGGGGGAGCCTATCCCGGGGTAGAGGGTCGCCCACCTGCGACCCACGATCGGCTGCGCGATCGTCCCCGTGCGGCTCGCCCCTAGCGAGCAGACGACAAGGGCCACCGCGAGGGCGAGGCCGTTGATCGTCATGTCCGCAAGCCTGCTGTGCCCGACGGTTTCCAGCATCTCCAGCGGCGCCCCCCGTCTCAGGCGGGCCTCAGTCGTTCTCAGACAAGCGCTTGGAGCGCGCCTCACACAACGACACCCGGCTTGGCGGCATTCGGCACGGCACCTGGCCGTGGCCGTGGCCGTGGCCGTGGATCAGTCGGCGTTCTTGCGCTGACCGACCTGCCAGCGGATCCCGGCCTCGATAAAGCCGTCGATGTCGCCGTCGAAGACCGCCTGCGGGTTGCCGACCTCGTACTCGGTGCGCAGATCCTTGACCATCTGATACGGCTGCAGCACATAGGAACGCATCTGGTCCCCCCAACTGGCCTTGATATCGCCGGCCAACTCCTTCTTGGCGGCGGCTTCCTCGGCCTTCTTCAGGAGCAGGAGCCGAGACTGCAGGACGCGCAGGGCGGCCGCGCGGTTCTGGATCTGGGACTTCTCGTTCTGCATCGACACGACCGTGCCGGTGGGGATGTGGGTCATCCTCACCGCCGAGTCGGTGGTGTTGACGCTCTGGCCCCCGGGGCCCGAGGACCGGAAGACGTCGACCTTGATCTCGTTCTCGGGGATGTCGATCGAGTCGGTGGACTCGATGAGCGGGATGACCTCGACGGCCGCAAAACTGGTCTGCCGGCGCCCCTGGTTGTCGAACGGGCTGATCCGCACGAGCCGGTGGGTGCCGCCCTCGACGGAGAGGTTGCCGTAGGCGTAGGGCACGTTGACCTCGAAGGTCGCGGACTTCAGGCCGGCCTCCTCGGCATAGGACGTGTCCATGACCGTCGTCGGGTAGCCGTGTCGCTCGGCCCACCGCAGGTACATCCGCATGAGCATCTCGGCGAAGTCGGCCGCATCGACGCCGCCGGCGCCGGAGCGGATGGTGACGACGGCGGCGCGCTCGTCGTACTCCCCGGAGAGCAGGGTGCGGACCTCAAGCTCGCCGACGGATTTCTTCACTCCGACCAGCTCGCGCTCAGCCTCGGCAAGCGTCTCGGCATCGTGCTCCTCCTCGCCGAGCTCGACGAGAGCCTCGAGGTCATCGATCCGGTTGTCCATGCTGACGATCCGGTCGTGCTCGGCCTTGGCACGAGAGAGGTTGGACGTGACCTGCTGGGCCCGCTCCTGGTCATCCCAGAGCGTCGGCTCGGCGGCCTGGTTCTCCAAGTCGGTGATCTGGGCGGCCAGGGCCTCCAGATCGGTCACCTCACGCACCGACGCCATGGTCGAGCGCAGGTCCTTGATCTCCTGAGAGAAGTCGACAGCCACGAGGGTCAACCCTACGCGAGGCCCGGTCGGACGGGGGCCGCAGGCAAGATGGAGCCAGACAGCGCGACGGCGGCCCTGGCCGGGGGCGATCGCGGCGTTCCATGGGGAAGGGCAGCAATGCAGGTGACACAGACATGACACGCAGGACCTGGATCAGCCTGGTGGCTGCGGTCGTGGCGATCGCGCTGGCGGTCGGGGGTTACGTGGTCTTCCTGCGTGACAGCGGTCACCTGGAGCGGGCCCGAGCCTATGCCGAGGCCGCCGCGACCAGCCTGTCCGGCGGCACCGTACCTGTCCCGAGCGACGTCCCCGACGCTGCCGCCGCCGACGAAGCCCTGGTTGCCACGCTCGCGGGGATGGGCAGCATCCCCCACGAGGTGACCGTCGCCGAGGTCGTTCTCGACGACCCCGAGGAGACGGGCACGGTCACGTTCACGCACACCTGGTCCGTGCACGCCGACAAGGAGCCGTGGACCTACCAGACGACGATGCCGATCACGCGCACCGAGCAGACCTGGCGCGGGACGTGGTCGAATGCCGTCGTCGCACCCTGGCTGGCCGACAGCGAGAGGTTGGGCGCGACCCGGCTGTCCGCGACGCGTGGATCGATCATCGGCAATGACGGCACGCCGTTGGTCATCGAGCGCAGTGTGCGTCGGATTGGCATCAACCGCCCGGACACGGACTCGGTGGAGCAGGCCCAGGAGTCGGCGAGGCTGCTCGCCGCGCTCGTGGACGTCGATGCTGAGGCGTTCGCCGCTCGAGTGGCCGGCTCCGGCCCGGAGGCCTTTGTCGAGGCCATCGTCTATCGGGACCCGAGCCCGGAGTGGGCGGCGCTCTTCAGCAGCGCGCTGGACGGCATTCCGGGAGCGGCCGCCGTCCCCGGCACCCGCATGCTCGCCCCGACCGCCTCGTTCGCCGCGCCGATCCTCGGTCGGGTCGGTGAGGCAACGGCGGAGATCGTCGAGAAGTCCAACGGCGCGATCCGCGCCGGCGACGTCGTCGGCCTGTCCGGCCTGGAGTTGTCCCTGAACGACCGGCTCGCTGGCGTGGCCGGGTACACCATCGAAGCCATCCCCGCCTCGCAGGGTCAGGGCCGCACGCTGTCGCGCGTGGACCCTGAGCCCGGCCAGGACGTGACCGTCAGCCTGGATCTGGTGACGCAGTTGGCGGCCGAGGAGGCCCTGCAGGACATCGGGCCCGCGAGCGCTCTGGTCGCCCTGCGTCCCTCGGACGGGCATGTGCTCGCCGCCGCAAGCGGCCCCGGCAGTGACGGCTACTCCACGGCGACCCTGGGGCAGTACGCGCCGGGATCGACGTTCAAGACGGTGACCACCCTCGCCCTGCTCCGTGCCGGGCTCACCCCCGAATCGGCCATGAACTGCACGGCGACCACGGTGGTCGACGGGCTGACGTTCAAGAACTACGACAACTACCCCGCCGCCCGCCTCGGGGAGATTCCGCTCGCGGACGTCTTCGCCAACTCGTGCAACACCGGCTTCATCAACGCGCGGGATCAGCTTGCGCCGCAAGCCCTTGCCGACGCGGCAGCCAGTTTGGGCCTCGCCGCGGAGCCAGCGCTCGGCATTCCGGCGGCGATGGGCTCGGTCCCGGTCACGCAGGGTCAGACCGACCACGCGGCGTCCATGATCGGACAGGGCAGGATCGTCAGCACGCCGCTCGGGATGGCCACGGTCGCGGCGAGCATCGCTGGGGGTCGCACCGTCACGCCGGTCCTGGTCACGGACCCGGCCAGCGTCACGCCCAGCGCCGCGCCATCGGAGGGCCCGGTCGGCTCCCCCGTCACAGCGGACGAGGCCACCCAGCTCCAGGCTTTCATGCGCAAGGTCGTCACGGACGGGACAGCAACGTTCCTCATGGAGATCCCCGGCGACCCCGTCATGGCCAAGACCGGGACGGCAGAGTTCGGGACGGACAGCCCCCCGAAGTCGCACGCGTGGATGATCGCGATCCAGGGCGACCTGGCGGTGACCGTTTTCGTCGACGAGGGCTCCGGCGGTGCGGCGACGGCGGGGCCGATCCTCACGGCATTCCTGACCAGGCTGGCCACGTCATAGCCGCGCGGAGGTGACCGCGCTGCTGGGGAGCCGTTGGCCGCTGACGCTGGTCGCGCTGCGGTTCGGGGACCGGGCGATGAGCCGCTGCGCCACGAGGGGGTTGGGGATCCAGCACAGCCAGGCGATGGCGGGGTAGGCCACGTCCCAGCCGATGCCGAGAGCGCTGGCCAGCGGCAGCTCGATGCGCAGGGTGACAGCAGCGAAGGCGAGTGCCGCCGACCGCAGCGCCCCAAGCCTGGTGCGCGGCGCGACGACCCAGACGAGCGTGGCCGAATGCCGCCAGCGTCGTCGCGACCCACGCCACTCCCAGCACCGTGAAGCCGGCCGCGGCGACCGGCCCGCTGGTCGTCGTGAAGGCGGCCGCAGTCCCGCTCGCTCCCCCGGCGATGGCGGCCGCGCCATACCCGCGTCCGACCCACCGGTGCCACGGCGACCCGCGCCGGCGCAGCCCTGGCACCCCCTGGAGGGGAAGCAAGAGCAGCGCCAGGCTCGAGGCCGCAACGTGCATGCGAAGGGCGAGCGGAAAAGTGTTGCCGCACACCGGATCGGGGATCAGCGAGAAACCGGACCCGACGAGGACCATGCCGTAAGCGCCGACGCCCAGGCACAGGACGGTGGCGACGAGCTGGGTGAGGCGCCGTCGGCGCTGAGGATGTGCTGTAGCCATGCTGGCCACCCTCGCCCACCTGTCCAGGCCGCCGCGATGAGGCAGCCTCCCCCGTGATGGTGGGGTTATCCCGAAGGGGGCGGGGCTGTCAGCTCGCCAGGGTCGCCGTGGGCGCTGTCCGGCCCAGCCATGATCGACCGGCTCCCACGATGGGTCATCACCGACAGCAGCGACCCATTGGACAGCAACGAGAACGCACTCAGGGACGAGCCGACGCTGAAGGCCGAGGCGAACGACCCGATGCTCCCGATGGACAAAAAGGACCCGACGCTGCCGATCGACAGCGTCGATCCGACCGAGCCGATGGACAGGAACGAGTCGCGAGAGGCGATGGACCAGCGGCTGCGGGGGCTCATCTGTCCACTCTAGGGAGTCAGCTCGGCACGGGCGCGAGACACGACAGTCACCTGGACCGATCCGCCGAGCCGGTTGATCGCCGGGCCAACGAGCGGCACGCTCACCTGGCCTGTCAGCACGACGACGGCGGTCACGCCGTCCGGGGTGCCCGTGTCGCCGCCGAGCTCCCAGGACTCGACGCCCCGGGGAAGGCCGATCTCGTTGAGGTAGCCCGCAGCCGCATCCTGAACCGAGGCGTCGCTGATCGGGACCGCGCCGGCGACGCCCCCCTGGTATGCCGTGTCATCGAGCGCGTTGGCTGCCCGCAAGGCCGCCCCATCAGCGGCGTCGAAGAGCCGCATCCGCTCGAGCTGGACCGCGCTAATGGCGATGCCAGTCGTGATGACCAGGGCGGCGATAACGAACAGTCCGATGATCAGCGGGGTGATTGACCCGCTCTCGTCGCGTCGATCCAGCAGCCGGCCGGCCAGCGCTCGCCGGACCAGCGATCGGCCTGTCATGGCGCCGCCCGGTAGGAATCAACGGTGGCCACCGCATCGGCCGACACCGGCACTTCGAGGGGCAGGACATCCCGGGCGAACAGCGGGATCAACGGCAAGGGGACGGAGACTCGGGCCTCGACCCGGACCGTCGCGCCGGGGGTCAGGCACGGCGAGGTGGAGCACATGATCGACACCTCCGCCTCCTCCGGCTGAAAGCGGTGATCCTCCAGCGTGATGGTCGCAGCGCTGTCCGCCCTGGCAAAGGCGCTGCCCTCGTCGGCGGCGGTCACGAAGGCCCGGCCCGCCTCACGCGCCGCCATGCTCACGGCATACGCGCCCGCTTGGATCCGGGCAACGGTCAGCACGAGGTAGATCAGGGGCACCAGGAGCAGGACGCCAAGGGTCACAAACTCGACGACGGCGCTGCCCTGCTCCCCGGAATGCCGCCGGTCCGGGCGCAGTCGGCCGATCACTGGGACTCCACATAGGCGCGGCCCCGGACTTCCAGGGCGCGGTCGGGGCCAAAGGGTCCGAGGACGGGCAAGGGCGCCCGGACCGTGACCACCACGACCTGGACCCCACCAACTACGTCAGTCGAGGCGGTGACGTCGTCGGCATACCGGTCAGCGAGTTGTGCGGCAACGACATCGCGCGTCCGGGCCTCCCCCTCGGCCAGAGAGGAGTCCGCGCGTGCGGCCACCCGGGCGCCTTCCTGTGCGGCGGCGATCAGGGTGTTGCGGGTCCACAGCGCGAGGCCGACCTGGATGGTCAGCACGAAGACGAGCATCAGCAGGACGCTGACCATGACGAAGTCGGTTACTGCGGCGCCCCGCTCATCGCGGCGCTGCTTCAGGAGTGGCGAGCGGCCTGGCCCGCAACGATCAAGCGTCACCCGACCTCAGCCATGGCACGCTCGAAGAGCGCGACCAGTCGATCCTGGGCCGCGGCAAGCAAGGCCACGACCAACAGGGCGGACATGAGCGTCACCAGGACCCAGCCGGGGACGTCGCCCCGCTCGGAGCGCCCCCCGGTCACCCGGTCGATGCCGGTCAGATAGAGCCGGGTCAAGAGGTCGGTCATGGTCGTTCCTTTCATGATGCCCACGGCTGTGGACCGGTTGTCTTAGAACTGAAAGTCCAGGAAGCTCAGGCCAGGGAAGGCCACGAACACCACGGTGATCGGGAGGATGAGGAAGACGACGGGCACCATCATGAGAATCTCGCGGCGGCCTGCCTCCTCCATGACCGCTCGACGCCCCGCCTCGCGCACATCCTGAGCCTGTGCTCGCAGCACCTCGGCCAGAGGGGTGCCCCTCTGAACAGCCACGATGATCCCGTCCACAAATCGAGTCAGGCTCGGCAGACCGCTGCGGTCGGCCAATCCGGCGAGTGCCGTGGGCAGGTTGGCCCCGGCTCTCGCGTCGGCCAGGCAGCGACGGAGCTCATCGGCGAGCTCGCCGTGGGACAGCCGCGTGACCCGCTCCAGGGCAGCGATGGCACCCTCGCCGGCCGAGACTGAGAGCGCCAGCAGCTCCGCGATGGTCGGGAACTCCAAGAGCATGCGCTCCTCCCGGCGTCGCGCCTGATGGCTGAGCCACCAGTCCCGGGCCAGCACCCCGAATGCCGCCGCGCCGAGGACACCGGACACAGCGAGCAGGGCATTGCCGGACCCCGTGGCGAACCCGACCAGGCCGATGGCCAGGGCCGCGGCAGCACCAATCGCACCCCAGACGACCTGCTCCGCACGGAACCGCTCGACATCCGGCGCGTGCCCAGCCCGCAGGAGTCGCCGGCGCACCGAGCCCGCTCCTCCGAGAACTCGCTCCACCCCGCGAGCCAAGGGGGCGACCACGGTCGCCCCGATGACCGTGATCGGCGCCGCCCCTCGCCGCAGAGGTCGCATGGGTCCGAGCGCGGTCGGTGTTGCGGTGTCCCGGACATACGGCAGGACCCGGTCGGCCAGCCCGACCCGGCGGTGCCGAGGGAGACCGAGCCAGATGAGGAGCAGCCCCAATCCGCCGGTGAGCCCGATCAAGACACCGGTGCGCACATCTGCAGTCACGAGATCACCCGCTCGTCCTCGGGGAGTCGACCGAGTTGGAGCATGAGCCAGTAGGCCAGGGCGGACATCGCAGCACCACTGAGCAGGACGAGCCCGCCGGTGACACTCGAATAGGCCGCAACTGCCTCGGGTCGGGTCGACAGCGCCGCCAGGAGGAGCCATGGGGCGGCGGCGGCGAGGCGCGCGGCATTCACGGTCCACGACTGCCGCGTTTCGAGCTCGGCGCGGGTGCGCGCATCCTCGCGCAGGAACCCAGACAAGGTCCGCAACAGGCGACCCAGGTCTGAGCCGCCGACCTCGCGAGCGATCCGCAGCGACTCCACGAGCCGGTCGCCGACGGGGTCACTCAGGCGGGCCTTGAGCCGATCGAGACACTCGTTGAACCGCCCCGTAAGGCGATAGTCCTCACCGAACGCGATGAAGGCCGGTCGTAGCTCTTCGGGCCCTCGGACGCCGAGCTGAGCAAGGGCTTCGGGGAGAGCGAGACCGGCCCTGACCCCCGAGGTGACGTGATCGATCGCGTCCGGCCAGACGTCGCGCAGGCGCGTGCGGCGCGCGCGGGCTTGGTGCCGGACGAACCACCAGGGCACTGCTGCGACGATCGCGGCGAATGCTGCGGCGATCGAGGCGGTCCCGACCAGCACATACCCGAGCAGGAAGGTCAGCAAGAACAGGCAGACGATGCTGGCCGCCACTCCGCCAACGGAGACGCCGCGCAGGCCCGACTGGACGATGTCGTCCTCGAAGCGCAGGACAAACGCGGGCCGACGGCGGCCTTTGACCGAGGGCTCGGTCACCCAGAAGCTCCGCCAGATGAGGAACAGTCCGACGCCGAACACCAACCCGAGCATGAGGCCGGTCATCCCGACTCGGAACTGTGCGCCAGGAGCGCGACCACGTCGTACCCGGAGCGCTCGAAGCGGTCGCGATGCGGCGGGTAGCCATCGCCGCGCACGAGCCGCCCGCTACGTGTCGTGAAGAGTTCGGCAATCTCGACGACATCATCCTCTGCCCGACCGGGGACTCCCACGATCTCGCGAACCACGCGGCGCCCGGACGCCTCCAAGGCCATGTGGACGACGACATCGATCGAGGATGCGACGGTGGGGACCACGAACGAGCTGCTGACGTTGGACCCCGCCAGCAAGGGAAGCGTGCACATTTTCGTGATGGCTTCGCGGGCGCTGTTGGCATGGACGGTGCACATGCCCGGCAGGCCGCTGTTCAAGGCGATGAGCAGGTCGAGACTCTCGGCTTGCCGCACCTCACCGACGATGATGCGCGAGGGCCGCATCCGCAGTGCCTCCTTGACTAAGCGCCGCAAAGGCACCTCCCCGGTGCCCTCCAGGGAGGGTTGGCGACACTGCATGGACGCCACGTCTCGCAGGGGCACCTTGAGCTCGAACACCTCCTCGCAGGTGACCACGCGTTCGCGCGGCGGGATGGCAGAGGCGAGGCAATTGAGCATGGTGGTCTTGCCGGCCTGGGTGCCGCCGGCGACGAGGATGTTGAGCCCGGACGCCACGGCCGCCGACAGGAATGCCGCCGCCTGCCGCGTCACCGTGCCGAGCCGCACGAGGTCCTCCAGCGAGTCGGCCCGCACGACGAACTTGCGGATGTTGACAACCCAGTCTTCGCGGGTGATGTCGGGAATGACGACGTGCAGCCGAGATCCGTCGGGGAGGGTGGCATCGACGAAGGGAGAAGACAGGTCGACCCTCCGGCCACTGGTCTTGAGCATCCGCTCCACCAGGTCACGGACCTCGTCGCGGGTAAGGATCGTGTTGGTCAGCTCAGAGATGCCTCCTCGCGCGACGAAGACGCGGGACGGCTGGTTGATCCAGACCTCCTCAATGGTCGGGTCGTCGAGATAAGGCTGCAGTGGTCCATACCCGGCGACCGCGTCCCAGAGTCGCTTAGCGGCCGCCTCGGGATCGTCAAGCAGGGGTCGGCCGTCGCGCAGACACCGCTCGTCGTAGTCGCGGACAGCGTCGGAGATCAGCCTCTTGACGGAAAGGTCCTCTGTGGCGGGGTCCAGGCGTGAGCGACGCAGCAACTCACGGACCTCGGCATCGATCGACTGGGCAGACGTCGCCACGACGCCCGCTGATTGACCCGACACCATTGATCCCCCCTGAACCGTTGCTCGGCGTGCCCCGACACCCCTCACCCCCGTCGGGGGTCGGCCCATGGAACCACATCAGGGGCTGCTGACCAGGCGCTTTGTCCACAAGTCCTCCCCTGCACGGGCGGAAAGGGTCCGAACTTGATGAGGCGAGGGGACCCTGCGCGGGGAGAGCTGTGGATAAGTCTGAAGGGCTGACGGCGGGGAGACTTACCGTGCCGGGCATGGAGATGACGGTCACCGTGTTTGAGCCGGCGGCCGCGCGCGGTCGGGATCTCATCATCGAGCTCGACCGCGTGCGCACGGCTGGCGAGCTGATCGAGGAGCTCGCACTGTTGCGCGGCCGCCCGGTCCGCGGACTCTTCATCAACGGCAAACCGATCGACCCCACCATGCGCCTCGGCCTGGCCCCTCTGCTCCATGGTGCTGAGCTCGGGTTCGAGATCGGTAGCGGGCGCGGGACGGCGGAGTCGGTGATCCGCCTCCATGTGGCCGGCGGCCCCGATGCCGGTCACGTCCGGGGCCTGACCGGCACCACGGTCGTCGGCCGCGGCAGTGGCTGCGACCTGCAGATTGCCGACCCGGCCATGAGCCGCGCCCATGTCGCGATCACCGTCGAGCGCACCGGGATCCACCTGAACGACCTGGGCTCGACCAACGGCACCCGCGGCGTCTCGCAGGTCCGCGACGGGGACCTGGTCACGGTGGGATCAAGTCGGCTGCGCCTCGCGCCTCCTGCCACGGCACCGTTACCGGCGTCGTCCCTGGGCGACGGGTGGATCGACGTCGCCGCCGCTCGCAGTCCAGGACCAACACTCGCGACCACCACGATCACCCTTCCCGAGGCTCCGGGCTCCCCGGCACCTCCTCGGATCCCTTGGGCGGCTGCGCTGATGTCTATTCCGCTGGCCGCGGTGCTCGCCTTCGTGGTCGGCCCGGCTCTCCTGTGGCTCGCCATTATGGGACCGCTCCTCGCGCTGGGTGGGGCCAGCGCTGAGCGGTGGTTGTCCCGACGACGCCACCGGCTGGCGTGCGCGGCTGACCGCGCCACGCTGGAGCAGGTCAGGGCCCAGGTCGCCGCCGTACTCCAAGCCCAGTCGCGCACTCTGGATGAGACCTTCCCCGACCCCGCGCGGCTGCTCGACTGCGCGCTGCGTCGGACCGCGCCCCTATGGGGCACGGCCAGGGCGGAGCCGGGCTTCGCGACGTTGCGCCTCGGCTGGGGCCACCCTCAGGCGCGCATCACGCTCGAGCAGCCCGGACGCCCTCGATCTCCCACACCCCCGGGGCTCCGGATGCCGTTGCGCCACAGTGACGCACCCGTTGTCCTGGATCTGTTGGCTGCCGGCGCGCTCGTCGTCCGCGGCCACCCCGAACACGTGCGACGCGTCATTGACGGCCTCGTCGGCCAGCTCGCGGTGCGCCATCGGCCCGCGGACCTCACGATCGATGTCGTCGACGGTCCCGAGCAACCCTGGCGCTGGCTCCCCCACAGCCCCGACGTGCCTCGAGTCGACCGATCGATCGCCTCGCAACTCCGGACGCGACGGCGTTCGTGGGCACAGCCGACGCCCGAGACCGGCCAGTATGTCGTCGTTGTGCCGCAAGTCACCGAGGTCAGCGAGCTCACAACACTGCTGGCCGACGCCCACGCAGCAGGGCTCATCGCCATCGCGGGCTGCGAAGCCCTCGCAGTCCCGGCCGATGTCCCCGTGCTCGAGGTCGACCCCGTCGGCGGCATTCTGCAGGTCGGCGAGGATCGGACACCTCTCCACCCGGATCGAGTTGGCCTGGCGTGGGTCCATCGAATCACGCGGGCCCTGGCACCTCTGGCCGACCCCGAATGCCGCCGGCGGAGGGCTGCGCCCAGATCCGCCGATCGGAGCCGAGCCTTGGCTGTCGACTGGGCCGAGAGGCAGGTCGGACCCGACCGCGCGATCGCCACGATCGGAGTCCAGGCGACCGGTCCCTGGCAGATCGATCTGGACCGCGACGGGCCACACATCCTGGTCGGCGGCACGACAGGATCAGGCAAGAGCGAGTTGTTGCGGACCCTGATCGCCGCTCTCGCCGCCCAGCTGCCACCGGAGGACCTGTCGTTCGTGCTGGTGGACTACAAGGGAGGCGCCTCGTTTGGGGCGTGTGCACGACTCCCTCACACAGCCGGACTGCTCACGGATCTCGGCCCCGGGCTCGCGTCCCGCGCCCTGCGCGCCCTGCGCGCCGAAGTGACCCGACGCGAACGGGTCCTCGCCGAGCACGGCGTCAGTGACCGAGCGGCCTACCTGGCGTCCGTCGATGACCCTGCCGAGCGGGCCCGAGTCGCCCGGCTCGTCATCGTCATCGACGAGTTCCGTGCGCTCGCGCAGGATCAGCCCGACGTGCTCGCCGGCATCATCCACCTGGCTGCGGTCGGTCGCTCGCTCGGAGTCCACCTCGTGCTGGCCACCCAGCGACCTGGAGGCGTCATCGGTCCCGACATCCGCGCCAACGTCAATCTGCGCATCGCGCTGCGCGTGCGCGACCGTCATGACTCGCTGGACGTCATCGACGCCCCCGATGCCGCCACCCTCCCCGCGGAGCCGGGCCATGCGTTGGCCAGGACCGGCGACGGGGAGCTCGTACCCTTCAATGTCATTGCCCTTTGCCTGCCTCGGCCCGGCGTCGGGCCAGCCATCCGATGGGCCGATGCCGCGATCCCCCAGGTCGCCGTCGGGACGCCGACGCAGTTGGATGCCCTGGTCGACGAGATCTGCGCCGAGGCCGGGCGCCGGGAGTCGCCACGCCCTCCCCGGATCTGGCTCCCACCCCTCGAGGAACAGGTGGAGAGCGCCGCGTTGGCGGACCCAGGAGCCTTCGCGCTCTGCGACCTCCCTGACGAACAGCGCCAGGTACCTTTGGCGTGGAGGCCAGGAGACGGATCGGTCCTGATCATCGGCGGTGCCCGATCGGGTCGGACCACGGCCCTGCGAACCCTGGTCGAAGCCATCGCACATCGGCATTCCCCCGATCGGGTGCACGTCCACGTGCTGGCCGCCCACCCTGAACGGATCGCCGACTCCCGGCTCGCCCACCTCGGCACCACGACAGGGGACCTTCGGCGCGCACGCACCCTGCTTCAACGCCTGCTCGACGACACCCCGCGGTCGTCGGACTTGGCGCCGCATGTGGTGCTGGTGGTCGATGACCTGGAGGCCTTGGACGGTCCCCAGCGCCTTGAGCCGACCGATCTGCGTGACCTGCTCACCCGGTTGGCGGGCGCCGATCTCGGTCATGTCAGCGTGATCGCCACTGGAGGGAGGGCTGCCGCCGGGAGCCCTTTCGGTCGGCATGCGGCCCGGCTCCTGGTCCTGGCCTTCGACGATGTCGCTGACCGTGCCCTCGTGGGAATCCGCACGAGCGACGCCCCGACTCCGTGGCCGCCTGGCCGAATGCTGCTGCGGGGTCCACATGATGCGTGGGTCCAGGCGCAGGTAGCCCTGCCCGGGACGCGCGCTCCGCTGCCTGGGCTCCGCACGGCCTTGGTCTTGGCGGAGCTGCCCGACCGGCTCCTCGCCAGCGATCTCCCTCCAGTCACGCAGGGGTGGCCCATTGCCTTGTCCGCCGAACCACGATCAACCCTCGGTTGGCTGCCATCGCGCGACGGCCGCCGGATCCTCGTCGTCGGGGCGGCCGGCTCTGGTCGGACCAGCACGCTGCGGCGATTCGCGTGGGCACACGCGGCCAGCCGACGGCCCGTGGCCTGGGTGGCGGGCAAGGGCCAACCCCCGTCCGCACCCCTGCCCACCCTGGTG
>JAGOME010000052.1 GCA_017993715.1 Phycicoccus sp. | reverse complement strand
GGCCCGCCACAGGCACTGCAGGTCGCCGGGCATGGAGCCCGCGGCGTTGATGACGACGTCCTTGGGGCCCATGAGCTCATTGAGGGCCCCGAAGACCTCGGTCTGTGCGGGGAGCGGCCCGTGGTCCCGGTGGTAGCAGGCGTCGGTCTCGCGCTGCCAGGCGGCGTCCAGGTCGATGGCCTCCTGCCGGTAGGCCGCGTCGACCTCCCAGCCCTCTAGGGCCGTGGCCAGCGCGACGAGGGCCTCCCGGGCGTCGGCGACGACCATGGTCGCACCGTGCTTGGCGGCGTCGAAGCCGAGGGCGTTGATGTTGACGAAGCGGACGTCCGGGTCCGCGAAGATCGTGTGCGACGCGGTGGTGAAGTCCGAGTAGCGCGTGCCGATGCCGATGACGACATCCGCCCGATGGGCGAGGGCGTTGGCCGCCGCCGAACCCGTGGAGCCCACCCCGCCGACGGCGCTTGGGTGGTCCCAGTTGATGGCGCCCTTGCCGGCGTGGGTGTCCGCGACGGGAATGCCGGTCGCGGAGGCGAGCTCACGCAGCTGCGCCGATGCGTCGGCATACACGACGCCGCCACCGGCGACGATGAGGGGGCGCTGGGCCGACCGGATGACGTCGAGGGCGCGCGCGAGCGCAGCCTTCTCGGGGACCGGGCGTCCGACGTGCCACACGCGCCGGTCAAAGAAGGCGACCGGCCAGTCGTAGGCCTCGGCCTGAACGTCCTGGGGGAGGCAGATGGTGACGGCTCCGGTGTCGGCGACGTCAGTGAGCACGCGCATGGCGTTCATGAGCGACGGGATGAGCTGCTCGGGCCGGTTGATCCGGTCGAAGAAGCGCGAGACCGGACGGAAGGCGTCGTTGACGGACACGTCGAGCGATCCCGGGTCCTCGAGCTGCTGGAGCACCGGGTCGGGGAGGCGGGTGGCGAACTGGTCGCTGGGGAACAGCAGCACCGGAATGCGGTTGGTCGTCGCCAACGCCGCGCCGGTCACCATGTTTGTGGCGCCAGGGCCGATGGACGTCGTGACGGCCATGACCTGCAGGCGGTTCTTGGTCCGGGCGTAGGCCGTGGCCGCGTGGACACCCCCCTGCTCGTTGCGAGCGAGGAAGTAGGGCAGGTGACCGTGGGCGAGCGCGTCTGCATTCGGGTCGGTCCCGGCGCCCTCCTCGAAGGCGACCTGGTCCTGCAGCAGGGCCTGCCCGACGCCGGCGACGTTGCCATGGCCGAAGATGCCGAACATGCCGGCGACGAGGCGTTGCTCGACACCGTCACGCTCTGACCACTGCGCGCCGAGGAAGCGGATGAGGGCCTGGGCCGTCGTCAGCCGGATGGTCTGCTGCGTCATGATCCGATCCTCCCTCACGGCGCCGGGACGAGGATGTCGCGGACGAGCTGGTCGAGCTCCTCGTCGGCGCCGAGGAACTGCCGCAACGTCTTGCGGGTGGCCCCGAAGGTGTCGAACTCGGCCGGGGTCATCCCGTCCGGCTCGTAGGCGCGCACGAAGTCCGGGATGGTATGCAGGGCGGCGACGATCTGGGGGTCGACCGGGATGGACATCCGGTCCTGCGTGACGACCTGGCCGGCGGCCTGGATCTTCTCCTGCCAACCGAACGGCGGGGAGATGACGACGTCGCCGCCGATGAGCTCCGACCACTGACCGGTGTTGCGGAAGGCTGCGCTGAGCAGGCGGCTGCGGTAGCGGCGCTCCTGGAAGATCGCGTACGCCCGCTTGAATGCCGCGATGCCCGCCCAGTCCAGGTAGCTCGGGTCGATGGCGATGCCGTCGCGGGCGACGACATCCTTAAGCCAGTCGTCCAGTCGGCCGACCATGATCGTGACGACGTGGCCCATGCCACTCACATCATGGCCAGCTGCCTCCCGAGCCGCCATGCCTCGCTCGATCGCCTCGGCGGCGGCCACGGCCTGGGGCACCGAGAACGAGACGGTGACGTTCATCGACACCCCGCGCGATACGGCATTCTCGATGGCCTGAATGCCGGTTGAGGTCGCCGGGATCTTGACGATGATGTTGGGCGCCAGCGTGGAGAAGTACTCGGCCTGGTCGGCCAGGGCCGTGGCGTTGCGGTGCAGGCGCGGGTCGGTCTGCATGGACAGCCGGCCGTTGACCCCGCCGTAGCGGTCGAAGGCCGGGCGCAGCATGGCGGCGGCCTCGAGGGAAATCTCCTCGACGACCTTCCAGCCGATCTCGCTCTCGGAGGCCGTGGGCCGGTCGGCGGCGATCTGCGCCATCCGGGCGGTCCAGCGTGGCAGGTCGTTCTTGACGCAGGTGACGGCGATGACCGGGTTGCAGGTGGCGCCGACCGCGCCCCAGGCGATGGACTGCGCCAGCTCGCGCGGGTCGGCGGAGTCGTTCCACAGGACCGTGGGCTCCGCTGAGGTCATGACCTCCAGGGGTGTGCTCATGCGGTCGGGGCTCCCTTCGTGCCGGCGTACCGGGTGATGTAGTCCTGAATGCTGGCGAGCTGGTTGGGGCTCATCTCGCCGGCGATGCGCAGGTGCTGGTTGACATGGGCCATGTTGCCCGGGGGCTCGAGGTGTCGCGGAGGCTGCCGGAGGCGTGGTTGGTCATCGTGTCGGCGACGTGGACGCGCTTGGTCTGGTCCTTGCCGGCTCGCATGATCTCGCGCATCGGGTGGCCCCTGTAGAACGGCGCGGGGTCCTTCGCGAGCCTCGCGAAGACTCCTGCTCACACATGTACGTATGTTAAGACAATAGCATTCCAGGCTGACAAAACCTAGGAGCACGGTGAAGGGGCGGGACGGTCGCCGACATCGGGCGCCAGTCGCGGTTCGTTGCCGTGGGCGTCGGCCACAGTGCGGACTCCTGGAGGGAAGTCCTGGCCGCCCTGAGCGAGGCGGACTCGACCCTGGCGGTGCACATCTGGCAGGAGGGTGCCTCGATGGCGGTGCCCGGCGGGCTCGTGCTGGCCGCTCGCACCCTTCAGGAGGCGCTCGCCGAGCGGTGAGAGGCGGGGCCGGTCGTCGCGCGCACCACGAGGCGGGGGTCGATCCGCTCGATCCGACTGCTGTCCCGACCACCAGTGATCCGCTCGTCGAGCAGGGCCATGGCCACCTCCCCGAAGCGTTCGATGCGCTGGTCGATGGTCGTCAGTCCGACGAGTTCAAGCTGGGCGATCTGGGCGTCGTCGAAGCCCACGACACTGATCTGCCCGGGGACGTCGAGCCCAAGAGTGCGTAGGTAGCCCAGGGCGCCGACGGCCGCCTGGTCGTTGGCCGCGGCGAGGGCGGTCGGGCGCCTGGGCAGGGCCAGGGCCGCCGCCGCGCCCTCACGGCCGCCTTCGGGCGTGAACCCTCCAGGGACGACGACGGGGGTCAGACCCAGCTCGCGCATGACCTGCCGGTATGCGGCCGCCCGATCCAGACCGGGGCGCGTGTCGTTGCCCCCACTGATGTGCACGATCTCCTGGTGGCCCAGGTCGCGCAGGTGGCGCAGGATGAGCCGGGCGGCGGCATACTCGTCCGTCGTCACGACGTCGATGCCGGTACTCGTGGTCTCCCGGCCGACCACAACGGTCGGGACGGAGGAGCCCAGCTCGCGCAGCGTCGTCTCCTTCATGGAGGGGCTGAGCAGGGCCAGGCCGGCCACCTGGTGCTCGAGCAGCGTGTTGATCAGTGCGGACTCGCGGGCCGCGGACCGGGTTCCCGGGGAGACCAGGACGTCGAAGGACGCGCGCTCGGCGGCAGCGGCGAGCGACGTGAAGAGGTTCGCGAAGTGCGGGTTGGTCGTGTCATAGATATAGACGCCGACCGTGCGGGTCCCCTTGCTCGCCAGGGACCGGGCGAAAGCGTTGGGTCGGTAGCCGAGCTCCACGGCTGCGGCACGGACGCGTTCGCGGGTGTCGGCCGCAACATTGGGTGCGTCGCGCATGACAAGTGAGACCAGGGCGCGGGACACCCCCGCCGCTCGGGCGACGTCGAGCTGGGTAGGCCGACTCGGGACCTCAGCCCGCTTGGTCACGATCAGGTAACTCCTTATGTCAGGACATTGCAATTGTTAGTACGCGCTAACAGTCTATCCATTAGCGCGCGCTAATGCGGGCGACATCAACGACGATGGCGGGCCGGGCCCGCACTGAAGGAGACACATGAAGGCTTCGAAGCTCGGCCTGGTCCTCGCCGCGGCCTCGGCCCTGGCCCTGACCGGCTGCAGTGCCGGTGACACTGGCTCGACCGACACGGCGTCGGCGGCCTCGTCTCAGAGCTCCGCCGGCGGCGACTCCCAGGCGGAGATGAAGATCTGCGTGTACACCCACGGTGACGGAGGCAGTTTCTGGTCCGTCGCCAAGAAGGGCGCCGAGCAGGCAGCCGCCGACCTCGGGGTCACGCTCGACTACCAGGAGTCCAACAACGACCCCGTCAAGCAGGCCCAGTTCATCGAGGCCGGCGTCAGCGCCGGATGCCAGGCGCTCGCGGTTTCCGCGCCCAACCCCGACGCGATCAAGGACGCGCTCAAGACGGCCACGGACAAGGGCCTGCCCATCGTCACGATGAACTCCGGCTCCTCGGTGTTCAAGGAGCTCGGTGCCTTCACGCACGTCGGTCAGGACGAGTTCATCGCCGGCCAGGAGGCCGGCCGGAAGTTCAAGGAACTCGGTGCAACCAAGGTCCTCTGCCCCATCCAGGAGGCCAACAACATCGGTCTCCAGCAGCGATGTGACGGCGCCAAGGACACCTTCGGCAACGTCGAGACCCTCCAGCTCTCTTCGGGTCTGGCCGACATCGCCAAGAGCCAGGCCGAGGTGCAGGCCAAGCTCGAGGCCGACCCGAGCATCGACGGCGTCTTCGCCCTCAACGCCGACATCGCCACCGGTGCGGCCATTCCCGCGGTGGAGGCCGTCGGCCGGGAGGTCACCGTCGGCACCGTCGACCTGTCCGCTGACGCGATCACCGCGATCAAGGATGGCAAGCTCGCCTTCGCCATCGACCAGCAGCAGTACGCCCAGGGCTACCTGAGTGTCACCCTGCTCTACCTCAACCTGCTCAACGGGCACACCCTCGGTGGTGGCCAGCCGATGTACACCGGCCCCGGCTTCGTCACCAAGGACAACGCCGACCTGATCGAGAAGCTCACCGCCGCCGGCACGCGCTGACCCCACGCGGGTGCGGTCCCGGACCCCCGGGACCGCACCCAACGGTGGGCCCAATGCCCGGTCCGTGCCCGCTCCGGCGGGCCACCTCACCGATCGGCCCACGGCATACGCCGCACCGGCGTGTGTGACACACGATCGCCACCGTGCTCGACATCCGGAAGGGATGCCATGACATCCACTGCTGTGCAAGCCGACGAACGGGTGGTCCAGACCTCCCGGCTGACCCGAATCCTGCGCCGCCCTGAGCTCGGCGCCTTCTTTGGAGCGGTGTTCGTGTACCTGCTCTTCGCCTCCGTCGATCAGAGCGGGAACTTCGCGACGATCTCCGGCACCGCCCGGTGGACGGACGTCGCGGCATCCGCAGGCATCGTCGCCGTTCCGGTGGCGCTGCTCATGATCGCCGGTGAGTTCGACCTCAGCGCCGGTGTCATGATCGGGACCTCCGGCCTGCTCGCGGGTCTGCTCACGACCCACTATGGCCTGTCGATGTGGCCGGCCATCCTGCTCACGCTCGCGTTCGCTGCCGCCATTGGCCTGATCAACGGCTGGCTCGTCATGCTCACCGGGCTGCCCTCGTTCATCGTCACCCTGGCCATGTTCTTCTCGCTGCGCGGGATCAACCTGGGTGTCACCAAGGCCATCACCGACACCGTTCGGGTCGGCGGCGTCGACAAGGTATCCGGCTTCGACTCCGCCGCACCGTTCTTCGCCTCGACCTTCTGGGACCCGTTCAACTTCCGGATCTCCGTCGTGTGGTGGGTCGTCATCACCCTCGTCGCGACAACCGTGCTGACGCGGACCCGCTTCGGCAACTGGATTTACGCCGTGGGCGGCGACGCCAACGCCGCGCGCAATACCGGCGTCCCGGTGCGCCGCACCAAGATCACCTTGTTCGTCGCTACCTCCATGACGGCCGCGCTCGTCGGCATCATGTCCCTCCTGCGGCTGAAGTCCATGCAGGCCGGCCAAGGGGTGGGCGAGGAGTTCACCTTCATCATCGCGGCCGTGGTCGGCGGGTGCCTGCTCACCGGCGGCTTCGGCTCGGCGATCGGCGCCTCCATCGGCGCCTCGATCATCGGCATGGCCTTCATCGGCATCGCCTACGCCGGATGGAACACCGACTGGACCTTCCTTTTCCTCGGCGTCATCTTGTTCATCGCCGTTCTCGTCAACACCTTCATCGGCCGCCGTGCCCGAGGAGCCCGCAAATGAGTGACACCACGACCGTCGTGCCCGCGCTCGAGCTGCGCTCAGTGTCCAAGACCTTCGGCAGCGTCCTCGCCTTACGGGACGTCAGCCTGCGCGTCGACCCGGGGACCGTCACCTGCGTCCTCGGGGACAACGGCGCGGGGAAGTCCACCCTCATCAAGATCCTCAGCGGGGTCCATCAGCCAAGCACCGGTGAGCTGCTGCGCAACGGTGAGGCCACCGCCTTCGCGTCCCCCCGGGACGCCCTCGGCGCGGGCATCGCCACGGTCTTCCAGGACCTCGCAACCGTGCCGCTCATGTCGGTGTGGCGCAACTTCTTCCTCGGAAACGAGCCGCAGTTCGGCATTCCCGGGCTCAAACTGCTCAATGCCCGCAAGGCCCGTGACGTCACCCGCGGCGAGCTGCTCAACATGGGCATCGATCTGCGGGATATCGAGCAGCCCATCGGTACCCTCTCCGGCGGCGAGCGCCAGGCCGTGGCCATCGCGCGCGCCGTCTACTTCGGCGCGGATGTCCTCATCCTGGACGAGCCGACGAGCGCGCTCGGCGTCAAGCAGTCGGGGGTCGTCCTCAAGTACATCCGGCAGGCCAAGGAGCGCGGTGTCGCGGTCGTCTTCATCACGCACAACCCCCACCACGCCCACCTCGTCGGGGACCGCTTCTACCTGCTCAACCGCGGCACGATGATCGCCGAGTTCGAGCGGGCCACCGTGACCCGAGAGGAGCTCGTCCGGGCGATGGCCGGTGGCGCCGAGCTCGAAGCCCTCGCCCACGAACTGGGATCGGACACGTGACCGACGCGCTCAACGTCGCCGTCGTCGGCGCCGGCTGGATGGGTCATGTCCACGCCCGGGCCTACCAGCGGCTCGCCCACCACTGGCCCGACCTCGGCGCCAGCCCACGGGTCGTCGCCGTGGCCGACGCGAACCCCGCGGCCGCGCAGACGTTTAGCGCGGCATTCGGCGGCGTCGACACCCACGACGACTGGCGCACCCTACTCGCTGACGACCGCATCGACGCGGTGAGCGTCACCGCACCGAACTTCCTGCACAGGGAGATCGGGGTCGCGGTCGCGCAGGCCGGCAAGCACCTGTGGATCGAGAAGCCTGTGGGCCTGAATGCCGCGGACGCCACGGCGGTGCGGGACGCCGTCGCTGCCGCCGGGGTCGTCGGCTGTGTGGGCTTCAACTACCGCAACGTGCCTGCGGTCGAGCGAGCACGGCGTCTCATCGGCGACGGCTCGATCGGGGTGCCCACCCACGCGCGTGTCCAGCTCCTCACCGATTATGCGGCCCACCCGGGCAGCCCCTTCGGCTGGCGGTATGCCGTCGCACGCGGCGGGCACGGCGTCCTTGGGGACCTCGCCTCGCACGGGGTGGACCTCCTGCGGTTCGTGCTCGGTGACGTCGATGCCCTCGTCGCCCGAACGGCTATCACCATCGGGCAGCGCCCGCTCGTTGACGCGCAAGGGCACTACACCGTCGTCGACCCGGCGACCCCCGGCCTGGAGTTCGGGACCGTGGAGAACGAGGACTACGTCGTCGCGCTGCTCCACATGGCGTCGGGCGTCCTCGCCGTCTGCGAGGCCAACCGGGCGGCCGTGGGGGAACAGAACAGCTACGCCCTCGAGGTGCACGGCACGAAGGGGCTGGTGCGCTGGGACTTCCGGCGGCCTGGCGAGCTGGCGGTCTCCTCGGGCGAGCACTACGCCGGGCAGCCCACCGCGACGGTGTTCAGCGAGCCTGGAGACGGCGCGTACGCGGCATTCCAGCCCGGTGCGGGCATCGCCATGGGCTACGACGACACCAAGGTGGTCGAGGCCCACCGCTTCGTCACCGCAGTCTTCGGTGGCCCTGCCGAGCACCCCACGCTCGACGATGCCGTCGCGAGCGCGACCGCGCTCGACGCCATGATCACCTCGCACGAGAACGGAAAGTGGGTCAGCCTGACATGACCACCAAAGACGCTGGCTTCACCGTCAAGACCCAGGAGGTGAGCGTCGTTCGCCGCATCGGGGTCCTCGGCTGCGGGCGGATCGGTCGCATGCATGCCGACCTCCTCGCGCGCGAGATCCCGGGCTTCGAGCTCGTCGCCGTCGCCGATCTCGTTCCCGAGGCGGCCCAGAGCGTCGCGTCGGCCACGGGTGCCCGGGTCGAGACGATCGAGAGCCTGCTCGGCGCGACCGATATCGACACCGTCGCCATCTGCACGAGCACGGACACCCACGTCGACCTCGTGGTCGCGGCCGCGCAGGCGGGCAAGGCGATCTTCTGCGAGAAGCCGGTGAGCCTGGACCTGGCCGCGGTCGACCGGGCGTTGGCCGCCGTCGACGCGGCCGGAGTGCCGTTCATGATCGGGTTCAACCGGCGGTTCGACCCGGGGCACAAGTCCGTGCGGGATGCTGTCGCGGACCGCGTCATCGGCGACCTGCACACCCTGCGGATCACCAGCCGCGACCCTGCGCCACCGCCGCCGGAGTACGTCGCGGTCAGCGGGGGCATCTTCCTCGACATGGTCATCCATGACTTCGACATGGCCCGGTACGTCGTCGGCAGCGACATCGTCGAGGTCTATGCCCGCGGCTCGGTCAAGGTGGACCCCCGCATCGGTGCGGCCGGCGACATCGACACAGCGGTCAGCGTCCTCGTGCATGCCGACGGGACTCTGACGACCATCGACAACAGCAGGGAGGCCGTCTACGGCTTCGACCAGCGTGTCGAGGCTTTCGGTAGTGGGGGGATGTCGGTGTCGGACAACCCGTCCCGCCATTCCGGCTGGACGATCGGTCCCGACGCCCGCGTGGCCCAGCCGCTTCCCTGGTTCTTCCTCGATCGCTACCTCGAGTCTTACCGGCAGGAGTGGCGGGCCTTCCACCACTATCTCGCCGAGGGGGGCGTCTCACCGGCGGGCACCGACGCCGCCAGGGCGGGCACTCTGGTGGCGCTGGCAGCGGGACGCTCCTGGCGCGAAGGACGCGCCGTGCGGATCGACGAGATCGGCTGATATGGCACGGATTGCCGTCACCGGCGCGACCGGCTTTGTCGGGGGCACCGTCACGCAAGTGCTCGCTGACCAAGGTCATGATGTCCGCTGCCTGGTGCGCCGAGACCCGGGCACGGACTTCCCCTGGCCGTACGCGGTCGTCGACCTCTCCGACGCCGAGGCGCTCACCCGTGGCATGGACGGCGTCGACGCGGTCGCCCACTTGGCCATCTACAATGACTTCCACGGGATGTACGCCGACCGACGGACGGCCTACGACGGCTACGTCGGCCTGACTCGACGGGTGGTGGACGCGGCGAATGCCGTCGACGCGCGTGTCGGTTACGTCTCGACAGACTGGGTCTTCGACGGCGCGGGCCACCTCGTCACGGAGGACGAGACCCCCAACCCGGTCAATCTCTACGGCTATCTCAAGGCGGCCTCCGAGCTCGTCGTCCTCCACCGGGCGAACGCGGGGTTCGTCGCGCGGGTCGGCGGAGTCCAGGGGCTGCACCAGACGCAGACGGGCGGACCACGCAACCAGGACGTCGGGTTCGGCTACTTCGTCCTGGCCCTCGTCGAGGCCCTGCGCGGTGGGGGCCGGTTCACCGTCTGGGAGGACCCCGAGATCAACTCCGTTGCGACGCCCATCGTGTCCCCGGAGATCGGGGCGCTCTTTGGGCGGGCCGTCGATCGCCACGCCGAGGGAGTGCTCCACTTCGCGGGGGCAACTGCGGTCACCCGGCGAGAGCTCGCCGAGGCGACTTGTGCGGTCTTCGGCCTCGACCCTTCCCGGGTGGACTACGGTCCGCCCCCGGACAGTGCTCGCCTGCCGGCACCGGTGCCCTACGACACGAGCATGGCCGGTGCCCACACTGCGCGGGTCCTCGGTGCCGCCCTATGGCCGATCCACGACCAGCTCAGCGCTCTCGAACGTGAGCTCACGACGGGGCGGCCGGCGCCGTTGACGTCGCGATGACTCCCGGAGCGCGTGCGTCGCGGAGCCCGTTCACGCTCGCGGCGAGCGCCGAGATGCTCTACCGGGACCAGCCCATGGAGACCCGGATCCGGTGCATCCACGACCAGGGCTTCGCCGTAGAGATCTGGGACTGGCGCAACCATGACCTCGACCTGCTGGCCCGGCTCCACCGCCAGGGAGTCGTCTTTACGTCGATGACCGGCTACACGACGGGCACCTTGGCCGACCCAGACGGCGCCGATGAGCTCTTGCGGACGGCCGCTGAGTCGATATTGGTCGGCCGGCGTATCGGGGCGCTGGCGCTGAACCTGCACGGCACCGGTCTCGATGCTCGGGGCCTTCCCGTCGTGCCGCTGCCCGAGGGGGAGGAGGCGACGCCGGCGATGTGGGAATGCGCACGGCATACCCTGCAGCGGATCGCTGACCTCGGGGAGCGCGAAGGAGTGACGTTCGTCCTGGAGAACCTCAACCTGCTCGTTGACCACCCCCGGACCCCGTTCGCCCGGGCGGCGGACACCCTCGACCTCGTCCGAGGGGTCGACAGCCCTCGGCTGCGCCTCAACCTCGACCTGTACCACGCCCAGATCGGCGAGGGAAACCTCATCGAGCTCATCCGCGCCGCCCTGCCATGGGTGGCGGAGATCCAGGTCGCCGACGTCCCCGGGCGGTGCGAGCCGGGCACCGGGGAGATCCGGTATGCCGCCATCGCCCGAGCGCTCGCGGACGCCGGCTACGCGGGCGTCGTCGGTCTCGAGGCGTTCGCGAGCCGGACCAGTGATCTGGCCCTTGCGCGGTTCAGGGAGGCCTTCACCCTGCCCGAGCCGTCGGGGTAGCGGTCCGGGCTCGGACTTCCCGGGGACTCAGCGCTCGTGCACGGTGAGGTCGAAGGCGTACTGGTCGTAGCGGTAGCAATGGTCACCGAACTCGACGGCCGAGCCGTCGGCAGCATATGCCCGTCGGGACATGGTGAGCAGTGGGTCCCCGGCGGCCAGGCCGAGCAGCTTGCGTTCGTTCGGGCGCGGGCGGCGGGCCCCGATGGTCTGGTGCGCGATGACGGGACGCACACCACGGGTCCGCAGCAAGGCGTACATGCTCTGGCCGGCCAGGTCCTCGTCGGCGAGGTCGGCGAACTGGGGTGGTAGCCAATTTTGCATCAGGGCCGCCGGGACCGGCCCCGCGTAACGCAGTCGCTCGACGTAGAGCAGTGGAGTATCTGCGGGCAGGCCCATGGAGGTCGCGGCGTGGGCGTTGACCTGCTCGCGCTCGACCCGCAGGACCGTCGTCGAGGGGTCCTGGCCCTTGCGCCTCATATCGTCGTACAGGCTGGTGAGTTCGTCGCGTCGGTGGATCACCTGGCTGGCCACCGTCGTCCCCACCCCCCGCCGGCGCACGAGGAGCCCGCGGTCGACGAGCTCGGCGATCGCCCGGCGGACCGTGGGCCGCGAGAGCTCCAGGCGCTCGGCCATGGCCAGTTCGTTCTCGAACGGGTCGCCCGGCCCCAGCTTGCCGTCGTGGATCGCCGCCGTGAGCTGCTCGGCCAGCTGGTGGTAGAGCGGCACCGGGCTCGACCGGTCGATGAGAACGGCGATCTGGGACACAAAGGGCACTCTATGTCATCGATAGCAATTCGTTCGGACGTCCAATTGTTCTGACAAATGTTGCCACCAGGGTCGGGAGGCGGCTAGCGTGAGACGTCCCGCCGTCCCGACCGGAGAGGAACCCCCGGTGCGCCCACCTGCTCCCGACGTCCTGGCTATGGGCCGGGTCGGTGTCGACATCTACCCCATGCAGTCCGGGGTTGGCCTGGAGGACGTCGCGACTTTCGGCAAGTTCCTCGGGGGCTCCGCCGGCAACGTGGCCGTGGCCGCCGCGCGCTACGGCCATTCCGCGGCCCTCATCTCGCGCACCGGCGACGACCCGTTCGGGGTGTTCGTCCGCCGGAGCCTGGCCGAGCTGGGAGTGGACCCGACCTGGGTGCTCGTCGACCCGGAGTTGCCGACGCCGGTGACGTTTTGCGAGCTCTTCCCGCCCGACGACTTCCCGCTCTACTTCTATCGCTACCCGACGGCACCGGACCTGCGGGTCGGTCCCGGCGAGGTGCCGCCCGCCGTGGTCGCGCAGAGCCGGCTCTTCTGGACCACCCTCACGGGTCTGTCGGCCGAGCCGAGCCGGACAGCTCACGCGACCGCCTGGGCGGCCCGGGGTCGACAGCCCCTGACCGTGATTGACCTGGACTACCGGCCGATGTTCTGGCTCACCGAGGGGGACGCCAACCGGGCGGCATCCACCGCCTTGGACGCGAGCACCGTTGGGATCGGCAATGCCGACGAATGCCGCATCGCCGTGGGCGAGACCGACCCTCACCGGGCCGCGCGCGCCATGCTCGAGCGGGGGGTCGAGCTCGCGATCGTCAAGCAGGGCCCGCGTGGCGTCCTCGCGATGACCGCCGACGAGCAGGTGCAGGTCCCGCCGACGCCCGTCACCGTCGTCAACGGGCTCGGAGCCGGCGACGCGTTCGGTGGCGCGATCTGCCACGGACTGCTCGAGGGGTGGCCGTTGGAACGGATCGTCCGCTTCGCCTCCTCTGCCGGTGCCTACGTCGCTGCGCGCCTGGAATGTGCGACGGCCATGCCGACCCAGGCCGAGGTCGAGGCGCTCATGTCCGGCGACGCGTCATGATCGACCTCGCTGTGCTCACCGCCACCCGGGTCCACGACCCCGGGGCCATCCTCCGGGCCTGGGCCGCGCGTCGGCCTGGCCGCATCCCGCCCGACGGGCGTCTCCTCATCGTGGCGGCCGACCACCCCGCCCGCGGGGCGCTGGCCGTCCGGGATCGCCGCGACGCCCTCGCTTCCCGCTCGGACCTGTTGTCACGACTTGCTGACGCTCTGCGACGACCCGGTGTCGACGGGGTCCTCGGCACCGCCGACATCCTCGACGACCTGCTCCTCCTCGGCCTGCTGGACGACAAGCTCGTCTTCGGCTCGATGAACCGCGGCGGCCTCCAGGGTGCGGCCTTCGAGCTCGATGACCGCTTCACCGCCCACGATGTCGAATCGGTTGTGGCACAGGGCCTGGACGGCGCCAAGATGCTCACCCGGATCTGCTTCGACGATCCCGGCTCGGTGGCCACCCTCGCCGCCTGCGGGCTGGCGATCACCCAGCTCGCAGCGGCCGGCAAGCTGGCGATGGTCGAGCCGTTCCTCACGGTGCGGACCGCGCCCGACCGGGTCGCTAACCTCCTCGACCCCGACTCGGTCATCCGCTCGATCCACATCGCCTCCGGCCTGGGCGCGACAAGCAGCCACACCTGGCTCAAGCTGCCGGTCGTCGACGACATGCCCCGGGTCCTGGACGCCACGACCCTGCCTACCCTCCTCCTCGGCGGCGACCCAACCGACAGACCGGATGAGGCGTATGCCGCGTGGGGCGCTGCCCTGGCCTGCCCGCCCGCGGCCGGCCTGGTCGTGGGCCGCGCCCTGCTTCATCCCCACGACGGCGATGTCCCCGCAGCCGTCGACATCGCCGCCGCCCTCGTTCACCCAGGAGTGTCATGAGCATCGGGGCCGACAACGATCGCTGGGTCCAACTCGCCGGGTCCACCGCCACAGACGGCTGGGACGTCGCCGTGCGCGATGACGTTGACGGGTGGAGTCACACCGGCCTGTACGTCGCGACGCTCACCCCCGACGAATGCCGCAGCCTCGACCTCGGTGTCCGCGAGGCCGTGGTCGTGCCCCTGGCCGGGTCGTGTGACGTCACCGCACTCCTGCAGGGAGAGCCCATCGCCGCGCAGGTCACACTCGCCGGTCGGGAGTCGGTCTGGTCCGGCCCGACCGACGTCGTCTACGTTCCCCCGGGAGCGCAGTTGACGTTGTGCGGCAGGGGCCCTGGTATCTCTCGGGTCGCGGTCCTTCTGGCGGCGGACCCGGAGGGCGCGGGGAGGCGGCATTCGCTCATCCACCTCCCGGCCGCCCAGGTGCCCGTCGAGCTGCGGGGCGCCGGCATCGCCTCCCGGCAGGTGCGCAACTTCGGTATCCCGGGCGTCCTGGACGCCGGCCGGATGATCGCCTGCGAGGTCATCACCCCCGCCGGGAACTGGTCGTCCTGGCCCCCACACAAGCACGACGAGGAGCGCCCCGGGGTCGAGTCCGAGCTGGAGGAGATCTACTACTTTCAGACCCGGTCCACGGATGAGCGCGGCACCGATCCGGTTGGCTACCAACGGGTATACGCCGCGGGTGACCGACCCATCGACGTTGTCGCCGAGGTACGCACCGACGATGTTGTCCTCGTGCCGCACGGCTGGCACGGCCCCGCGGTGGCTGCTCCCGACGCGGATCTGTACTACCTCAACGTGATGGCCGGACCTGGATCCCAACGGGCCTGGCTCATCTGCGATGACCCGGCCCATGCCTGGGTGCGCGAGACCTGGGCCGACCAGCCGATCGACCCGCGAGTGACCTGACTCGTCACGACGATCGTTATCGCAGGGACCGGCCGGATCGGCGCTTGTCACCCCTCGACGTTGCGCTGCCTGGACTTCGTGGATGCTCTTCACCGCACCGACCCTGGGCGCCGGGATCGCGGCCGGCATCCCGACTTTTCTGTGAGAGGCCGGTGGTGGCACGCTCGCGGCGACCATCGCGCCCGCTGCACTGGAGCGCGCGACAGAGGTGTCGAACTCCCTCGGTTTCCAGCGTCGCTTCGACGTTGGGCTACCCCGGGGGTGCGGGGTGCGGGGTGCGGGGTGCGGGGTGGCGGTGCCGGCGGGAGAGGTGGGTTTCATCCACCCCATTCGCGCGTCCAGTCAGGACGCCAGCACACCACCGCCAGCGGCCGTCATCGCGACCTGATCCGAGTGCCGCCCGCACGGCGGGAGTAGCGTGACGTCATGACGAACCCGACCCGCATCACCCACCTCGTTGCCGGTACTCCCTGGGCGGGCACCGCCGAGCGGACCAGCCCGGTCTATAACCCGGCGACGGGGGAGCAGACCGGTGTGCTCGACCTCGCCTCGACCGCCCTCGTGGACGACGTCGTCGCAGCCGCCAAGGCGGCGTGGGTGCGGGAGTGGAAGGACGCGAGCCTGACCAAGCGCACACAGGTGCTGTTCGCGTTCCGCGAGCTGCTCAATGCCCGCAAGGAGGAGATTGCGGCCGTGATCACGGCGGAGCACGGCAAGGTCCTCTCCGATGCGCTCGGCGAGGTCACGCGCGGCCTGGAGGTGGCGGAGTTCGCGTGCGGCATTCCGCAGCTCCTTAAGGGCGGGTTCTCCGAGAATGTCTCGACCAAGGTCGACGTGTACTCGATCCGCCAGTCCCTCGGGGTCGTCGCGGTCATCTCGCCGTTCAACTTCCCGGCAATGGTGCCGCTGTGGTTCGTGCCGATCGCCATCGCCTGTGGGAATGCCGTCGTCATCAAGCCTTCGGAGAAGGACCCGTCGGTGGTGAATGCCGTCGCGGCGCTCTGGAAGGAAGCCGGGCTGCCGGACGGCATTCTCAATGTCGTCCATGGCGACAAGGAAGCCGTCGATGCGCTGCTGCACAACCCAGACGTGCGGGCGGTCTCGTTCGTCGGGTCGACCCCAATCGCCAAGTACGTCTACGAGACGGGGACGGCCAATGGCAAGCGCGTCCAGGCGCTCGGCGGTGCCAAGAACCACATGCTCGTCCTGCCGGACGCCGACCTCGACCTCGCCGCCGATGCGGCAGTCAACGCGGGATTCGGTTCTGCCGGTGAGCGCTGCATGGCCATTTCCGCCCTGGTCGCCGTCGAGCCGGTCGCTGACGACCTCATCGCCAAGATCACCGACCGGATGGGCAAACTCGTCACCGGCGACGGCACCCGCGGCACGGACATGGGCCCCCTGGTGACCCGCGAGCACCGTGACAAGGTCGCCTCGTATCTGGACAAGGGGGTTGACGCAGGCGCGACGCTCGTCGTGGACGGCCGCGAGGGCGACATCGACGCCGACGGTGATGGCTTCTTCCTGCGGCCGACGTTGTTCGACAATGTCGCCCCGGGGATGCCGGTCTATGACGACGAGATCTTTGGGCCGGTGCTTTCGGTCGTCCGGGTGGCCTCCTATGACGACGGGCTGGCCATGATCAATGCCAACCCCTACGGCAACGGGACGGCGATCTTCACCAACGACGGTGGCGCGGCTCGACGCTTCCAGAACGAGGTCGAGGTCGGCATGGTCGGGATCAATGTGCCGATCCCCGTGCCCATGGCGTACTTCTCGTTCGGCGGATGGAAGGCGTCGCTGTTCGGGGACAGCCATGCTCACGGCATGGAGGGCGTGCACTTCTTCACCCGCGGCAAGGTCGTCACGTCCCGCTGGCTTGACCCCTCCCACGGCGGGCTCAACCTCGGCTTCCCGCAGAACCAGTAGGCCACGCGCCCGCGCTCCCGCTCCCGCTCCCGCGGATGTGGGTGTTTCTGGCACCTGCGGAGTGCCAGAAACACCCACATCGGGGCGTCGGGCGGCCGCGATGCGGCGTCAAACCTGGAGCGTGCGCTTGCGTAAGGGCCTACGCGGGGATCCCCGGAGCCTCCACCATCAGCCCCGCGCTTGCCGCGGCGGCCACCAGACGATGGTCATAGGCCACGAAGGTCAGCCCCGTGGCGTTGAGGCTGAGGGCGCTGGCCAGATGGAGCGCATCGAGGCTGCGCAAGGCAGGCGGATCCAGCGACCAGGCGGTGTCGATGACCGAGGGGTCGATGGGAACGAGCGCTAGCTCGGCCATGAGCATCAGGGCGGCGGACTTGCCTCCTGGAGAGTGGCGACTCGCGGCTCGGACCAACTCGACCTTGGTCACGACGCTGGTGACGAGGACCTCGTGCCGGCGATCATCGAGCCATCGGGCCAGGGCACCGGACTCCGGCTCCTCGACGACGAGTTTGGCCAAGGCGGACGTGTCGAGATAGATCACGGTGCCATGGCCACACGGTCGTCCCGGTCCTCATCAAGCATGGTGCTCAAGCTCGGTCCCGGGAGTCGCGCCGAGGTGGTGAAGTCCCGTCGCCGGCGCGTCGGCCCAATGAGCGCATGGTCGGCCAGCGCCTCAGCCAGCCGCTGCTCAAGTGGAGAGGAGGCGATGAGCCGGGCGACGGGGTGGCCGCGGTCGGTCACGATGATCTCCTCACCTGCCGCGACGGCCCGCAGGTGCTCGCTGGCCGCCTGGCGCAACTCGCGCACCCCAATCGTTCGCGTCATGATCCAAAGTAGCACAGCAAGTGCTACTTGGTCCCGTGTTGGAACATGCAGTTGGTTGTGCAGCGGCGGATGTGGGTGTTTCTGGCACCTCTGGGGTGCCAGAAACACCCACATCCGCTGCGGTCGGCTGCGTTAGCACGAGGCGATGTTCGCGGCCTTGAGGGTGTAGTGAGCGCCCGCACCGACGCGCTCGGTCCCGTAGTAGTCGATGTAGTGCCAACCGATGAAGTGAGAACCGTCGGCATTGAAGATCTGGACGGCACCCTGGACGGTCCGCCCGACTGGCACTCGTTGGGTGAATTCCTGCCCGCCCGAATCCGCCTGCGCGAAGAACTTCGACACCACGAAGGGGCCGTAATTCCGTGCGTAGACCCAGAAGCGATGCGGTGCGGTCTTGCACAGGTAGAACGCGACGGCCCCGTTGGTATAGATGCGGGTCCCCGGAGCAGCTGCGGAGGCCCCGGAGACCCCCGTGCCGAGCACGAGGAGGGATGCCAGGACGGCCGCGAGGACACCGTGACGGAAGTGGTGCTGCATGATTCTGCCTTTCGAGCACAGGCGGTCCCCCCAGCGGGTGACGTTCACGCCAAGGCGAGGTTAAGGACGACGGGAAGGGGTCGCGTCCCCGCTCCCCGGAGGTGGGCACAGGCAGCCATCACTCGGCAGTGTGGCCAAGAGCCGGACGCTAGGGGGTGATCGCGGGCACGATGGGGCGATGGCGCCGAGCCCGACCTACACCACCGTTGCACTGGAGGCCTCGACTTGGGCGGCATTCGCTGACCTCGTCGACCGTAACAACGGCGTGTACGGCGGCTGTTGGTGCATCAGCTGGCACCTCGTGACCGGGATGCGCGGCACGATCGACAACCGCTCCACCAAGGAGCAATTGGTGCGCAGCGGGGAGGCACACGCCGCGCTGGTCCTCGACGAGGCCGGCATCGCCCAAGGCTGGGCACAGTTCGGGAGTGCCGCCGAGCTGCCCGGGATCAAGCACCGGCGTGAGTACGACAAGGACGCCCCGCCGGTGCCGGACTGGCGGCTCGCCTGCATCTTTGTCGACCCTCGTCACCGGGGCCAAGGCGTCGCGCGCGCGGCCGTCGAGGGTGCCCTTGGCCTCATGGCCGCCGCCGGTGGGGGCCTGGTCGAGGCCATCGCGGAGGAGACCGTCGGCCGATCCGCTCCAGGGCGCTTCCTGTTCAGCACCACCGCAGAACTGTTGGAGGAGTTCGGGTTCGGACGCATCCGCAAGGTGGGCAAGCACGCCTGGGTCCTCGGCCTCCAGCTCGAGCCCATGCCGACCTAGCTGATCGGCGCGCACGGCAGCAAAGGGCAAGCCGGCAGCAAGGTCGGCCGCGTCGACCGCGGGCCATGTTGGGCGCGGCGAACTCGACGTCGGTGAACACCGCCACCCCGTTGCGGATCGCCGCGCGGCAGGCCTCCAGCTGGTCACGTCGCCGATTCACTGCGGAGTCCAGGACCTCCAGGACCGTTGGAACAATGGGTGATACGGGTTGTGGAACGCCTCCAGGAAGACCACCCGCGCCTGCGCCACGGCGTCGGCGACGATCCGCGCCTCACCGAGCTCGACGCGCTCCCCGGTGACGGCGACCGCAAAGGCACCCTCGCGCGCCGCCGGTCGTGCCACCGATGTGACCAGGACGATGTGATCGGTGAGCAGTGGATTCATCACTGCTCACCGATCAGTGGCTCAGGCGGGTGAAAGCGTTCTTGGACAACGTCTCATGCAGCTCATCAGCGCTCACGCGGGCGCCGAGTGCCGCCCGGACGAGGTCCGCCTGGGTGGACGGCGACATCCCGCCCACGGGCTGGTCACGGTCGAGGTTGGTCGGGAAGGCGTAGCCCTCGGCGCTCGCGGCCACGACCGCGTCGACGTCCGCCGGCGGCATTCCGGCGTCCTTGGCCGCGAGCAGCGCCGGATAGATGGCCTCGACGACCCGGGCCCGGTCGATCGTCTCCATCGCTCGCCCGAACGGGGAGGAGATCTGCAGCAGGTTTGCCATGCGGCGTACGTCGGCGGTGATGTTGGAACCGGCAGCGTGGAACAGGGCCGGGTTGAAAAAGACCGCATCCCCCTTGCGCAGCGGCAGCTGAATGTGGTGGCGGACGAAGTAGTCCTGGAATTCCGGCAGCCAGTAGGCGAGGTAACCCGCGGGGTACTTCTGCGAGTGCGGCAGATACAGCGTCGGCCCCGTCTGCACCGGCATGTCGATGTGGGCGACGGCGCCCTGCAGGGTCAGGACGGGGGACAGCGCGTGCACGTGCGTGGGGAACTGCTCGGACACTTTCGGGTCCTGGAAGCCCAGGTGATAGTCCCGGTGCACCGTCTGGCCCTTGCCGCCCGGACCGACGATGTTGACCTGGCTGGTCACCTGGTATCCCGGACCGAGCCAGGCCGTGGCTGCCAACGCGACGATGTCATTGGCGTAGTAGCCGACGAATGCCGCTGGGTCGGCGATGGCGAGTTTCTCCAGGGCGTTCCACATCCGGTCGTTGGCGCCCGGGGCGGCGAAGTGGTCACCCGCCACCCGGCCGTCGGCCTTCTCCTGAGCGATGATCCGCTCGAATGCCGCCGACACCGGGTCGATGACCGCCGGATCGAAGGCGCCGGTAAAGACGACGATCCCCGGTCCGGCCATGAGCGCGCGCGCGATCTCGGCGTGCACGGCCTGGCGTGCCCCGTCGTCGACCAGGCTCTCCCGTAGGGGCGCGGCGTCGTAGATCAGAACGCCCTGGGTCATGGCACTCGCGTGCGGATAGGCCGCGAGATCGCCCTCGGTGGCCGCCTCCAGGATTGTCAGCAGGTCGGAGAGGCGGCAGTCTTCCGCGCGTAGGTAGGGCGACGGGGTCGTGGTCACAGCGGTGGTCTGGCCGACGGTCATGGGGGTCTCCTCGTGATGGGACTGCACACCAGCGTCGTCGCCTCGCGCGCCGGGCGCCAGGGCGCAAACCCCTCAGAAACCCCTCACTGGGCGCCGCCGACCTCGTACGCTGTCCGGATGCCGCATGGTCCGCACCGGCACGCCGACATCGCCTCCCAGTCGGGACTCAGTGTGGCGACGGTCGATCGCGTGCTGCACGGTCGACCCGGAGTCAGTGCCCGCGCAGTGCGCGCGGTCGAGCAGGCGGTCCTCGACCTCGATCGTCAGCAGTCCCAGTTGCGCCTGGGTGCGCGCAGCCTTGTCATTGACGTGGTGATGCAGGCGCCCCAACGCTTCTCGTCTGCCGTCCGGTCCGCGCTGGAGGCGACCCTGCCCTCACTGCACCCGGCCACAGTTCGGGCCCGCTTTCATCTGCGGGAGAGGGGCAGCGTGGCCGACCTGGTGGCGCTCCTCGGGCGGGTTGGGACGCGTGGTCGGGTCAGTGACGGGGTCTTGCTCAAGGCGCCGGACCACCCGGGGATCGCCGCGGCGATCGACGCGCTCGCGACGCGCGGCATTCCCGTCGTGACGCTGGTGACCGACGTGCGCGACTGCGGCCGGGTGGCCTACGTGGGTCCGGACAATGCCGCCGCGGGCGCGACTGCGGCCTACCTGGTGGCGCAGTGGCTGGGCGTGGAGCCGCCTGGGGGGCCGACCGCGAGGCCGCCATCTGGGGCGATCGGAGGGCCGGCCGGAGCGGTCCTGGTGACCCTGAGCCGCACCGAGTTCTTCGGCGAGCGAGAGCGCCTCGCCGGGTTCGTCACGGCGCTGCGGGACAGCGAGCCCGCCCGTGAGGTGATCGTCCTCTCGGACGCGGACGGGCTCGATGAAGGGATGACCGGACTCGTCCGCGAGCTGCTGCACACCCGACGCGACCTGGCCGCCGTCTACAACGTGGGCGGCGGCAACCGGGGGATCGCCGCTGAGTTCGCCGCGGCGGGGGTCCGCCCACGCGTGTGGCTCGGGCATGACCTCGACGTCGACAACCTCGCCCTGGTGCGCCGGGGGATCCTGCACGCGGTGCTCCACCACGACCTACGGGCGGATCTGGCCCACGGCTGCCGGCAGCTCCTGCGGGCCCATCACCTCCTGCCCGGGGCACCGACCACGCTGGCCGCGCCAGTCCAGATCGTCACGGCCCACAACCTCCCGCGCCTCTCGCCGAGTTGAGCGGCCCTGCGTCTGCCAGCCTCGAGCCTGCTGGCCCGGCCTCACCAGGCCCAGTCTGCAGCGACGCCCGACGCCAACTCACCGTCAGCAGGCTGGGTCGCCGTCACCCGGCCCTGCCACCCTGCCGCGCGGTGAAGGACCCACCCCGTGATCTGTGCTCATCGGGCGATGAGGACCACCGCGGCGACGGCTGAGGCCACGAGCACCGCGATATCGAAGTGCCGCTGGCGGATCCGCTTCACCGTGGCGTAGCCGGCCAGGGCTCCAAGCAGCACGACCGGTGCCAGGGCCAGGGCGCGCCAGAGATCGGACCAATGCATCAACCCTAGGCCGATCGAGAACGGCACTTTGGTGAGGTTGACAACGAGGAAGAACCACGCGTTGGTCCCGACGAAGCGCCGCTTGTCGATCCCGGTCGCGGACAGGTAGAGGGCCATCACGGCGCCAGCGGCATTCGCGGTCATGGTCGCGAACCCGGCCGCAATCCCGGCCGACCAGGCGGCGGCCGGTCGCTCATGGGCTGTCGCGCTCACGCCGTCGCCGCGGGATCGTAGCCACAGCTGCAAGAGGACGAGCACGAGCAGGAGCGCGCCGATGGAGCGCCGCAGGGTCGTGTCGTCCACGACCTTGAGGAAGAGGGTGCCGAGAACCAGCCCAGGGACCACCGCGGGGAGCAGCCGTCGGACCAGGGCCCAGTCCGCGTCTCGCCGATAGTGCCAACACGCGATGACATCGCCGACCATGAGCACCAGCAGGAGCGCCGCGGTCGACTCCTTTGTCGGCAGGATCGATGCGAAGATCACGACCGCGATCGCCGACAGACCCCCGAGGGCCGTCTTGGAGTAGCCGACGATGAAGGCCGCCGCCGCCAGCAGCAGGATCGTCAGCACCGGGCCATCATGCCGTGCGCCGGACCGGACGTCAGCGCCCGCTCACGACCGAACGGCCGCCCACACGCTCGTCGCGACCCACCACGTCGCCGCACCCATCACGACGATCCAGCTGCCGACCCACACCGTGCCCGGCACATGCGTCAGCTGGGCCAGGACCCGGTGGTCGTCGATGCCCCGCCCGCCCCGCAGCACGGCAAACACGTGTCGCCACGCGCCGACGAGCAGGAGCGCACCCGCGGCGACCAGGGCGTGGGCCTGGGCGCTCGCCGACCCGCTCCACCACAGCCAGGCCACCCCCGCTGCCACCGCCGCGACCACGAACAGGGTCAGAGCGGACCGAATGCGCAGGAGGGTCAGCGCAAGCACGACGAGCACGGCGAAGAGCACCGGCGCCGCCCATCCCGCCAGGGCGCCAGCAGCCAGTCCGACACCGACGAGAGCTGGCATCGGATAGCCGGCCCAGGTTGTGACCACGCGGCCCAGCCCCCTGGGCGAACCCGACGTCACCGCGTGCCCCGAGCCATCCCCGCCAACGACGAACCCGGTGAACGTCCGCCCGACGAGGACGCCCACAAGGCCATGCCCCAGCTCGTGCACGAGCGTGACACCCAGCCGGAGCCACTGCCACACAGGTTGCAGGACAACGACGATCGCGGCCAGAGCGAGTGTCGTCGCGATCCCGTATGCCGTGAGCTCCGGGGACGTGGGTTGCAGCCGCGTCGCGATCTCGTCGAGCCAGGTCATCGACCGCACCGTAGCCGACGCACCCGTGGACGACCTGACAGCGGGACGGCATTCCTACTCCTGGGCCAGGACCTCCGCCGGTGCAGCCAGGGCCGCCCGGCGGCCGGGCAGGGCCGAGGCGAGCACGCCGATGACCACGGCACCGACGGCAAGCGTGCTCAGTAGCAACCAGGGGACGTCGACGGCCAGCGGCACCTGGTCGCCGATGAGGGCACCCACCCCGGCGATGCCGTAGGCGATGCCGGCGAGGAGGCCGAGCACGGTTCCCATGCCCGCGAGGAGGGCGCCCTCGAGGGCGAGCATGCGGCGGACCTGACGGCGGGTCGTCCCGAGGGCGCGCAGCAGTGCCGTCTCTCGCGCCCGCTCATGCACCGACAGAGCAAGCGTGTTGCCGACGCCGACGAAGGCGATCCCGACCGAAAGCGCCAGCAGCCCCGCGATCACCCCCAGGACGATCCGCAGGGTTGACTCGATCTGAGCGCGCCGAGGCGCTGACCCCCCGAGCTGCGTGTCCCACGTCGCGGTCAGCCGGTCGATCTCACCGATGGTCGTGTCGAGCGGGGCCCTCGCGGAGAGTCGCAGCAGCACGCCGGTGGTCTGACGGGAGGAGACGACCGCGTCCAGATCGGCCGACGCCATTGCTCGGGCAAACCCCAGGCGGTCGTCGATGACGACGGTGAGGTCGCGGCTGCCGCGGTCGCCCGTGACCGAGACGCGCTGGCCGGCGCGCAGCATTCCCTCGACATCGGCGGAGGCGAGGACGAGGTGACCCGGTCCATACGCGGCTGCGGCCCCGGGATCGTGACTCACCGAGGCGAGGTCCGCGCCCAGGGCTACCACCTGACGCTCGCCCACGCCGTCCACCGTCACGGTGGTGGACGTGACCGCCGCGACCGCGGTCACCCCATCGAGTCGAGCCAACTGCGCCGCGGCGTCGTCGGGCAACGGGGAAGACTGCGCGATGACGGCGAGGTCGACCACGTTCTCTCGATCGGACAATTCGGTGATGCTGCGTTGCGCCGTCAGGCCCCCGACAAGAGTGGTCGTGACCAGCGTGACGCCGACGAACAAGGCGGTGACCGTGGCACCCGCACGCCCGGGAGCGCGGGTGATGTTCTCCACCATGAGCGACCCCGTGACCCCCGGGAGCAGCCGCCCCAGGGTCCGCACGAGCGGGGGGATCGCCGGAGTGAGGAGCAGGAGCGCGCCGGCCAGGGACGCCAGGCCGCCCGGGAAGCCGACCAGCAGTGTCATTCCTTGCGCGCCCAGGACAAGCAACGCCGCGCCGACAACGAGGAGGCCCAGGCCGGCGACGATCCTGGTCCGTCCTGCTCGGCTGCCGGCTCGAGCGAGTTCGCGAGGATGCAGTCCTTCCAGGGGCCCGGTGCGGCTCGCCCGCAGGGCTGGGAGCACGCTGGCGAGGATGGTGACGAGCAGGCCCGCCAGCAATGAGCCGAGCAGTCCCCACCCGGGCAACTCCATGCGCAGCGTTCCCCCGAGCGCCCCGGCCCGACCCGCGAGTGCGCCGAGGCCGGCGGCCAAACCGAGGCCGGCCAGGACCCCCAGCGCGCTGAAGCCCAGGCCGAGCAGGGTGGCCTCGGTGAGGACCTGACCGATGATCTGCCCCCTGGTGGCCCCGACGCAGCGCAGGAGGGCAATCTCTCGGCTACGCCGCGTGAGGAGGATGGCAAAGGTGTTGGCCACGACAATGCCGCAGACCAGGAGCGCGACGGCCACCAGAGCCGCGACGAGCGACGTGGTCAGCGTGGCGGCGCGCCCCAAGGCGTTGGCGATGGCATGTGCCGCGTCGGGGCCGGTTTGCACGATTGGCCGATCGTCAGCGGTCGGAAACTCCTCCCCAACGACAACGGTTCCACCGACGACAGCGGCCACCCGGGTGACGAGGTCGCGTCCCTCTCCCGACACGCGCAGGTCGGTGAAGCCCTGGTCGCCGACGACCGCGGTGACGCCCTCGTCGGTCATGAACACGATTGGCTGGCCGATCCCGAAGCGAGGGTCCCGCCCCGCATCGACGATGCCCACCACGGTGACCATTGGCTGCTCAGGGATGCCCCGCCCCGATTGGTCGCCCGCGCCCGCGCCTGCGCCCAAACCCGGGCCGCTGTCTAGGCCCCCGGACACGTCGGCGACAGATCCCAGTTGGAGGCGGCTGGCCGTCGCCAGACTGACCGAGATGGCGGCTTCGTCGGACGTCATTGGTCGACGCCCCTGCGCGAGGCGGGCGGCGCTCGTCGGCGCCGGTGGAGTCACCAACTGCACGGTGCGGCCCGCGAACACGGCGACCGAACGACGGGTCGCGGTGACCTCGCGCACGCCAGGCAACTGGGCCACGGCATCCCGCTGTGCGGTGGTCAGCGGTGTCTGCGCCGCGGAGGTGATGACGGCGGCATACGACTGCAGGTCACCGGTGAGCGTGGCGCTAATGCTGCTGCGCAAACTCGCGCCCAGGATGACGGTGGCGGCGAGGAACGCGACCCCCAAGGCGACGGCGAGGCCGGGCGCGAGGAAGCGACGGAGCTGATGGCGGACCTGAGCACTGGCCAGCATCCTGCTCACCGCCCCCCATCGCGCACGGCATCCCGGAGCGCGTCCGGTGTGGGCTCACGCAGGTCCCTGACCAGGCGGCCGTCGTGCAAGACAAGGACGCGGTCGGCGAATGCCGCCACCCCTGGATCGTGGGTCACCAGAAGCACGGTCTGGCCGAACTCCCGCACCAAGGTGCGCAGGAAGGCCAGCAGCTGGTCGGAGGATCGCGAGTCCAGCGCGCCCGTCGGCTCGTCGGCCACGACCAGGTCAGGGCGGGTGATCAGGGCCCGCGCCATGGCCACCCGCTGCTGCTGTCCGCCGGAGAGCTGGCCTGGGCGATGGGTGAGCCGGTCAGTCAGGCCGAGGGTCGACACGACGGTGCGGAACCAGTCCGCGTCGACCCCACGGTGAGCCAGGCGCAGCGGCAGGCGGATGTTCTGCTCGGCCGTCAGCGTGGGCAGCAGGTTGAACGACTGAAAGACGAACCCGATGCGGGTGCGCCGCAGGACGGTGAGCGCCGTGTCATCCAGCGGCGTCAGGTCTGTGCGGCCGAGGAACACCTGCCCCTCGGTCGGCCGATCCAACCCGGCGAGGCAGTGCATGAGGGTGGACTTGCCTGAGCCGGAGGCTCCCATCGCCGCCGTCAGCCGGCCGGTCTCGATGTCGACGTCGACGCTGTCCAGCGCCCGGATCTCCGTCTCCCCTGTCTGATAGGCCTTGACCAGACCGCGCGCGGCCGCGGCGATCGGGTGTGGCGAGGCCGAATCGAGGGATGCAAACGGTGCGCGTGCAGTGGTGGAGGTCATGACACCCACGCTGCTCCTGCTGTGGCGTCCGGTCGTCGGCCCCTGGTGGGGTCTTGGGCATCGGCGGTGTCCGACTGCGGGGGGACGGCGTCACCGCTGGGGGTGGACCAGCCCGGTGTCGTAGGCGAGCAGGACCATCTGGACTCGATCCCGCAACGACAGCTTGTGCAGAACGCGCCCGATGTGGGTCTTGACCGTCGCCTCCGCCACAAACAGCTCAGCAGCGATCTCCCCATTGGTCAGTCCCTGGCCGACCAACGTGAGGATCTCGAGCTCGCGCGCCGTCAGGGGCGTCAGAGCCGCGTTCGCGGGGTCGCCCGTTGCCGGCGCGGGCAGCGCACTGGGCACTGTGGCGAGAAAGTGCGTCATCAGGCGCCGCGTTGCGCTCGGCGCGATCACCGCGTCCCCCGCCTGGACCGAGCGAATGGCCGACAGGAGGTCCGCCGGCCCGGCATCCTTGAGGAGGAATCCGGAGGCGCCGGCCCGCAGGGCGGCGAGCACGTACTCATCGAGGTCGAACGTCGTCAGCACGATGACCTTGGGAGGGTGCTGTCTGGCGAGCACGGCCCGGGTCGCGGCAATCCCGTCCAGTCGGGGCATCCGCACGTCCATGAGGACGACATCAGCCGTGACCCTCGACAGGGCCTCCACTGCCGCCTGCCCGTCTCCGGCCTCACCGACGACGACGAGGTCGTCCTGGGCGTCGAGCACCATGCGGAAACCGGCGCGGACGAGAATCTGGTCGTCCACGAGGTACACACGGATTCTGTTCTGGCCCAACGGTTCTTCAGTCACGGGGAGACCTGTCGGTCACGGGGAGCTGGGCGACCAGGGCATATCCGCCTCCGGGTCGAGGACCGAACGTCAGGGAGCCGCCGACCGCGCCGATGCGCTCATGCAACCCGATCAGACCGTGCCCGGTCCCGTCGCTGCGCGCAGCCGCCCCACGTCCATCGTCGGTGACGGAGACGACGACCGTGTCCGCGTCCCCGCCGACGGCGACCGTGCTGCGGGCGGCGGGGCCGGCGTGCCGCAGGACATTGGTCAGGCCTTCCTGCACGACGCGGTATGCCGTGAGCCCCGCGTTGCGGCGCAGCCCTCCCACGCTGGGGACAAAGTCCAATGCGACCTCGTGGCCGGAGGCCCGCACTCGGTCGACCAGTGCGGGAACATCCTCGAGGGACGGCTGTGGTCGCAACGTCCCGTCATCGTCTCCGGTGCGGAGGACACCGACCAGGGATCGGGTGTCGGACAAGGCTTCCCGCGCAGTTGCGGCAATCGTCTTCAGCACGTCAGCGGCGTCGTCTGGGGTCCAGCGGGCCTGGTGCTGGGCCGCATAGGCCGCGCCGTCGGCCTGGACAACGATCACCGACAGGGAGTGGGCGACAATGTCGTGCAGGTCCCGAGCGATCCGGGCCCGCTCCTCCTGAGCGGCCAGTAAGGCGAGCTGATCGCGCTCGCGGACGAGAGCGGCGTTGTGGGCCTGGAGGCTGTCCAGCCGCTCGCGCCGGTGCCGGGTGTTGGTGCCCCACAGCCAGACGAGCACGACCACCACCGACGTGGAGGTCACACCAGTGACCACCCGGGCCAAGGTCGACGCGCCCGTGTCCGGTTGGGTCCACAGGACGGTGGCTGCCACCGCACCCACGAACCCCACGCCCAACCCGGCGACGCGTAGCCAGCGCCGATTCTCGAATGCCGCCACGGCATAGAGCGCGAACAAGAAGGCTAGGTCGCTGGCGGCGAGTTGCCGATGCGCGAACCCACTGCTCAGCGTCGCAACCGAGACGAGGGCGAAGACCGTCCCCGGATGGCGGCGGCGCCAGGCTAGCGGCACGATCTGAGCGGTCCTGATGATCGCGTAGGTCACCCACGTCGAGAGCCCACCCGTGACGTCGGAGCTCGTCCCCACCTGCAGCAGCACGAGAAACAGCCACAACGCGAGCGCGAGGCCAGCGTCGACGAGCCCGCGATGAGCCCGCGCCCACGCGCGGGGCCTCCCCGGCTCTGTCCCCACTCGGTCCACGGCGCCAGCCTAAGTTCGGGCTCGGGGGCGGGGCATCCGACCACGGTCGGACATGGCGTGTGGGCCGCCTCGTGGGCGCAGGCGCGGGCGGGGGTGTCCCGCGGGGGTGTCCGGCGGGGGTGTCCCGCGGGGTGTCGTCCGGCTCAGCCGGCGCTCTCCAGGGTGAGGAGGAACTCCTTGGCCTGGGTGCCACCGGCGTAGCCGCCGACGCCGCCGGAGCCGGGCAGCACTCGATGGCAGGGCACCACGAGGCACACCGGGTTGGCGCCCAGGGCCGTGCCGACGGCGCGCGCCGCTCGCGGACGGCCGATGTCCTGTGCCAGCGCGCCGTACGTGGTCCGTGACCCGAATGCCGTGTGCCCCAGTCCGTTGAGGACCTCGCGTTGGAAGGCGCTCGCCACGGACAGATCGGGCTCGACCTCAAAGTGCGTCCGTCGTCCAGCGAGGTAGTCCTCGATCTCGTGGCGCACCCCGTCCAACGGCCGAGCCTGCCGGAGCACTCGCGGGCTGACCGAGGCGGCCACGCGGCCCAGCCACGCATCCTCGTCGGCAGCGGAGGCGGCATACCGGCAGAGAACGAGCCGACCGGTCGAGGTGACCGCCATGAGGAGCCGGCCGACGGCGAAGTCGTCCACGGCATACGAGACGTCTGACTCCGGCAGGACCGGCGGCCGGATGTGGGCGTCGAAGGGGGGAAGGGTCATGACAGCTCCTCAGAAGACAGGCGCAAGGTGGCTAAGGCGTCGGCGAGCACCCGGCGCGACATCACGGTCGAGATGCCTAGGGTGGTGCCGATGGCGGCGTGGTCGAGGTCGGCAACAAACCGCAGGACAACGACCTCGCGCTGCCTGCCCGGGAGGGCGGCGACGGCCGCCCACACGTCCGGCCGGGGCTCGGTCGGCGGTGCCGCGACCGGTGCCGCAGCCAGGCTCGCCGGCTCGTCATGGGGCGTGGAGCGGGCGGCCACCCGGAACCGATCCATCGCGCAGCGGTGCGTGATGGTCAGCAGCCAGCTCCGCAGATTCGTCGCCCGCGTGAGCCGGGGGTAGGCCGCGAGGGCCTGCAGCCATGCCTGCTGGGCGACGTCGTCACCCTCGACCGGACCGGCCAGGGCATGAGCGAGCCGGGCGACGTCACGCCAGTGCGTGTCGACGAGCTGCTGAAAGGGAGGAAGGCTCACGATCATCTAACGCTAGGGCCTGTCGAGATGTGAGTCCGTGCCACGCGCAGCGCCACAATGGACCTTGTGCGTCCCCTCGTCATCGCCCATCGCGGGGCGAGTGCCCATGCCCCCGAACACACCATGGTCGCCTACGACCTCGGGTTCGCCGCCGGGGCCGACGGCGTCGAGTGCGACGTCCGGCTCACCGCCGATGGTGAGCTCGTCCTCGTCCATGACCGGCTCACCAACCGGACCTCGTCGGGCAGCCGGGTGGTCGCGACGAGCACGCTGGCGCAGTTGCAGGAGCTGGACTGGGGCTCGTGGCATTCCTCGAAGACGGGCCACCAGGATCTGCTCACCCTGCGGGCGCTGCTGACCCGCCTGACCCGTGAGCCCGGCGAGCCGGTGGCCTTGATCGAGACCAAGCACCCCAGTCGCTTCGGCGCCCTCGTCGAGCGGCGCCTGGTCGAGATGCTGCGGGACTACGGGCTCACGGTCGGTGACCTTCCGGGACTGCCCCATGTGCGCGTGATGTCGTTCTCGGTCACCGCCTTGCGCCGCATGCACCAGCTGGCCCCAAAGGTGCCTCTCGTCCAGCTCCTCGAGTACGGCGCTCCTCGACCCGTGTTTCGAGGAACGCTCGTCGCTGGGGTGCAGACCGCAGGCGTGGACGTCGACTTCGTCCGTCGCAACCCCAAGATCATCCACCAACTCCAGGCGCGGGGCCACGCGATCTATGTCTGGACCGTCAACGCGCACGAGGACGTGCGCCGCTGCATCGATCTCGGGGTTGACGCCATCATCACCGACGACCCCGCGGCGGTCACCGGGTGGCTCGACGCGTCCTGAATTGTGGCCCGCGCCGGAGGCTCATCGGACGCCGTAGGCTGCCGTCCCATGGGTAAGGCTTCACGTCGTCAGCGGCGCACCGACTCCACGTCCGCAGCCCGACCGGCCCAGGCGCCGTTCGTGGCGCGTCCCTTCGAGGGGCTCGCGGACGAAACCGAGTGGGTGGCACTGCGCGAGATCCTCCCCGCCGCGATGGCCACCGTGCAGGTGCGGCCCGAGTTTGCCAGCGCTGCGGAGGAGTCGCGGATCGTCACGGTGCTGCCGCTGGCCTGGCCAGGTCTGCGCCGCGCCGATGGCGTGATCCTCGCATCCACCCAGTCCGGGCACGCGAGCGGTGACGCCTCTCGTGACCTGGCCGCCCAACTGCTGGCGGTGGCCGCGCTGGAGCCGGGTTCCCCCCTGGTCCAGGCGCCACAGATCACGGCCGACACCCCACGCCTGCAGGACATCCTGGTGCCGGCGCCCCTCACGGTGGAGGTCAAGGAGGGCTTCGACTTCTGGGTCGAGGGTCAGGAGCTCGGGGAGGCCGAGGCCGAGTCCCTGCAGCGGGCCAACGAATCCGCCGTGCCCACGACCCGACTCGCGGCCCTGCCCTCGACCTATCACGTCGTCATCGGCGAGCGGAGCTTCATCCGGGTCGTGCTGCCCCAAGACGAGGATGCCGCCACGGACGCCCTCGCTCGACTCGCCGCGGCGGGGACTGCGGCCCTGCACGACGACACTCGGCTCCTCGGCGCCTTCCGCGCCTGTGGGCTGCTCATCCCCGTCTGGGAGGTCGACACCGACGCCGAGCCGACGTCCCACGAGGACGGTCTGACGGCATTCGGGACTCGGTATGCCGCCGCGCTCGCGGACGACACGCCCCTGACCCCCGAGCAACGCCGGGCCCGGTCGGGGTTGCTGTCGCGCCAAGTCACGCTGCGCTGATCTCGCGCCATGCCCGATTCGACGACGAACCCGGCGCCACCTGAACTCGTC
>JAGOME010000090.1 GCA_017993715.1 Phycicoccus sp. | reverse complement strand
CATCCACCTCGACCACGCCACCGGATTCTCGCAAGGCGCCGCCACCAGCGCCGCCGAAGGCAACGGACACTGCGCCCACCACAACCAGACCAAAGAACACCCCGGCTGGCGCTACCAAGTGGTCCGTGACGGCCTCGACCCCGGCCCCGGGCACCGACCCCACGAGATAGAAATCACCACCCCCACCGGACACACCTACGCGACCCGAGCCGCACCCCTCCACGGCTGGGGCACCCGCCCGGACTCCGGCGCGGCACCCACGACAAGCCCTGCACCCACGGCTGACACGGCATTCCGGATCGGGGAGCATCTCGACCTGCCCGCGTGACTGGGGCGGCCAGCGGTCAGCTCACCACGGGCCGTCGGCGACCGCCATGCCTGGTCTGTGGAGGCCGGGCTGGTGAATACGGTGAGTCGAGGCCGGGTGATCGGTCAGGTGCTCGACCGGACGGATCAGGCGCTGCTGCAGATCGCCGCCGCAGTTCGGACATGTGCCGCTGATGCAGGTGCCCGCGCACTCCCGACACCACGTGCACTCGAATGTACAGATCACGACATCTGGCGACGAGGCCGGCAAATCGGCATCACAGCACTCACACGACGGTCGCAGCTCGAGCATGACTGAAATATGTCGGGTGTCCATCCGACTCCGGGCTCGGGACCCTTCTTTGGTCAGGAAGTCACGACCTGGGCCGCTTGGCGGGCGATCTCCAACTCCTCGTTGGTCGGGATGACGAATGCCGCGAAGGCACTGGTGAGCTGGGTGATCCGGCGCTCCCCCTCCCCCGCGGCATTCGCCTCGGGGTCAAGGACGAGCCCGAGGACCGTCAGCCGACTGATCAGGTCCGCCCTGAGCTGCGGGCTGCGTTCACCGATCCCGCCAGTAAAGACGAGGCCGTCGACGCGACCCAGCTCGGCGGCATAGGCGCCGACGTATTTGACCAGGCGGTGCAGGACAACGTCATACGCAAGCGCCGCCGGCGCCTCACCTGCGGCCCGACGCTCCAACACTTCACGGAAGTCGGATACCCCCGCGAGCCCGAGCAGCCCGCTCTCTTTGTTCAACGCCGTGTCGACGGCTTGCTGATCTAGGCCGGCCACCCGTCCGAGATAGGCCGGGAGCGCCGGGTCGACGTCGCCAGATCGGGTCCCCATGACCAGGCCCTCCAACGGCGTGAGCCCCATTGACGTGTCGACCGAGCGGCCATCAGCGATGGCCGCAGCCGAGCAGCCGTTGCCCAGATGCAGGGCCACCAGGTTGGTCTCGGAGAGCGGCCGTTCCAACAGGGCTGCCGCCCGCCCGGCGACGTAGGCGAACGACGTCCCGTGGAAGCCGTATCGCCGCACCCGCGACTCCTCCCGCCACGACTGCGGGACCGCGTACGTGTGCGCGGCTGCCGGGATGCTCTGGTGGAAGGCGGTGTCGAAGACCGCCACCTGAGGCACGTCCGGGAATGCCGCCCGCGCCGCGTCAATCCCGAGCAGCGCCGGCGGGTTATGCAGGGGCGCCAGGGGGACGAGATCGGCGATCGCTGTCCGAACCTCGTCCGTGATGACGGTCGGGTCGCTGAATCGCGAGCCCCCGTGCACGACCCGATGACCGACGGCGATCAGCCCGTGCAGGCTGTGGCCCTCGGCGCCGAGGGCCTCCATGGCCTCCCCCATCGCCACCCGATGATCCGCGACCCGCTCAATGAGGCCCTTGCTCAGTGTCACTTCGGTTGCGGCGTCGATGAGCTGGTACTTCAGAGACGAGGAGCCGGCGTTGACGACCAGCACGAGTCCGCTGGCCATCTCAGGCCCCGGCCTGGATAGCCGTGATGGAGATGGTGTTGACGATGTCCCGGACCAACGCGCCCCGCGACAGGTCGTTGACCGGCTTGCCGAGCCCCTGCAGGATCGGCCCGATGGCGATCGCCGAGGCGCTGCGCTGCACGGCCTTGTAGGTGTTGTTGCCCGTGTTGAGGTCAGGGAAAACCAGGACGGTGGCCTGTCCCGCGACAGGGCTCCCCGACATCTTGGTCGCCGCTACATGCGGGTCGACCGCTGCGTCGTACTGCAAGGGCCCCTCCACGAGCAGGTCTGGTTCGCGCTCTCGGACCAGGGCTGTCGCCGCCCGGACCTTGTCGACATCGGCGCCCGTCCCGGATGATCCGGTCGAGTAGCTGAGCATCGCCAGCCTGGGCTCGATCCCGAACTGGGCGGCAGTGCGCGCGGAGGAGATCGCGATATCGGCCAGTTGCTCGGCATTGGGGTCCGGATTGATCGCGCAGTCGCCGTAGACCAGGACCCGGTCGGCCAGGCACATAAAGAACACGCTCGACACGACCGACACCCCGGGCGAGGTGCGGACGATCTCCAGGGCCGGGCGCACGGTCGCAGCGGTCGTGGTGATCGACCCGGACACCATCCCGTCGGCCAGACCGGCGTGCACCATCATCGTGCCGAAGTACGACGGGTCGACGACCAGATCGAGGGCGGCATCGACGGTCATGCCCTTGTGGGCGCGCATGGTGGCGTAGTCCTGCGCGAACGACGCCCGTAGCGGGCTGGTCGTCGGGTCGACGATGACGGCGTCACGCAGATCGACGTGGTTCTTGGCGGCCACAGCCCGCACCCTGTCGGGGTCACCCAGGAGTGTCAGGCGCGCGATGCCGCGATCCAGGCAGATCCCCGCCGCGCGAATGATGCGTGGCTCCGCCCCCTCGGGCAAGACGATGTGGGACTGGGCCCGGCGTGCTCCGTCCACGAGCTCATGCTCGAACATCAGCGGCGTGACGACCCGGGTGCCACCCCCGGCGATGTGGGCATCCAGGACACCAGCGGCATCGAGGCGGTCCTCCACGACCCGCACGGCCGCCTCGATCTTGCGGTGGGAGCCCGCCGTGATCCGGCCCGGCACCCCACTGAGGATCCGGGCCGTCGCCATCGTGCCTCGGTCCACGGCGACGATAGGCAGGCTCACATCCACGCCATCGATCAGGCGACTGATCTGCGGGGACAGCGCGAAGCCACCATTGAGGACGATGCCGGTCAGCGAGGGGAACGTCTTGGAGCGGTGGGCGGTGAGTGCCCCGAGGACGATCTCCTCTCGATCGCCGGGGACGACCACCACGCCGCCCTCGATGAGCCGGTCGAGCACGTGAGGCAGGGTCATCGCCGCGACGACCAGGCCCAGGCACTCCCGCTCCAACATCGCCGGATCGCCATGGACGAGGGTGCCCCCCATCGCGGCCACGAGGTCGGCCATGGTGGGTGCTCGCAGGAGGGGGACATCGGGGATGACCACGGCCGGCGCACCGAGTCCGGCACCCGAGAACGCCGTCTCGACGTCCGCCACCGCACCGTCGGGCACCTGGTTGACGACAAAGCCGGCAACCGCCGCGTGCTGCTCCCGCGCAGCGGCCATCGCCAGGCGCGCTCCCGTGACCAGGCCGTGCGGGTCGTGGCCGGCCCCGGGCAGGACCAGGAGCATGGGCGCGCCGAGGTTGGCGGCCACGCGCGCATTGACGGCAAACTCGGTCGGCGCCGCGACATCACTGAAGTCCGAGCCGATCACGACGACGACATCATGTCCCTGCGCCACCGCGTGGAAGCGGTCGACGATCGCGGTGAGGGCCGCTTCGGGGTCGGCATGCATGGTGGCGTAGGTGACACCGAATGCCGTGTGACGATCCTGGGCCCGGCCACCACGGTCGGAGGTGTCGATCTGCGAGAGAAGCAGCTCGAGGAGGTCGTCGTCGGTGGCGTCATGGACGATCGGCCGATAGATCCCCACGCGGCCGGCACGTCGCGCCAGCTGATGCAACAGTCCCAGGGCGACGGCGGACTTGCCGGAGCGGGCATCGGTGGCGCTGATGTAGAGCGTGGCAGTCACGTGCCCAACCTAGCCGCGGAGCCCGTGGCCGGCGGGCACGGTTCACTGGATCGTCAGCGCGTTGCCCCGGCCCACGAGCCGGAGCAGCGGTGGGTCGTGCTCGGGGAGCCCGACCCTCGGGTCGTCGGGGGTGTCCCAGACCGCGAAGGTGGCCCATGCTCCGACCTGCAGGACTCCCCCCGTTTGTCCGGCGGCGGCATACCCGCCGACCGTGTGAGCCGCGAAAGCCACCGGTACCGGGATGCCCTGACCCGGGGTGCGGTGCAGCACGGCGCCTCGCAATGCTCCCCACGAGTCGAACGGCGTGACGGGCGAATCTGACCCGAACGCCAGCGGCACCCCGGCCTCGACGAACTGCGAAAACGGGTTCAGCCCGCTCCATCGATCGCCCAGCCGCACCGCATACATCCCGTCGGGCCCGCCCCAGAAGGCATCGAAGGCCGGTTGCACGCTGGCGGTGATCCCGAGCCGGACCATGAGCTCGAGGTCGGCTGCGCCCGGCATCTCCACATGCTCCAGCCGGGGTCGGGTGGCCTTGAGCTGCTCGAGGCCGACAAGGCGAGCGGCCGCGGCATACCCCTGCAGGGCGGAGTCGAGTCCCGCGTCGCCGATCACATGGAAGCCGCTCTGGACCCCGGCCTTGACGCAGGCGACGACGTGTTCCGTGACGTCGCCAATGGTCCGGAATGCCGTCCCGACGTGCCCGCTCCGGTCGGCGTAAGGGGTCTTGAGGTGCGCCGTGTGCGAGCCGATGGAGCCGTCCATGTTCAGGTCGCCGGCCAAACCCGCAGCGCCGTGCAGCTCGACCAGCGCGCGGGCCTGCTCCGGCTCGGTCACGGCCTGCGCCCAGTAGCCAATCGTCTCGGGTAGGTCCGCACGCTGCCCGAGGTCGAGCACATCGCGGAAATCGTCGGCGGACGTCAGGAGCGGTCCCCCGCACTCGTGGACCTGGGCGATGCCGGCGGCCGCGGCCGATCGCAAGGCCAGCTCGATGTCGTCCCGCCGTTGGGTGGCGGTGATGGCAGAGTCGAAGGCGGCGCGGGCGGCATTCTTGGCATCGCCGTCGACCCATCCGTCCCCGAGCCACCCGACGAAGTTCGCGGCGCCGCTGGCGTGGGCGAGTGCATCAGAAATCACCGCCGAGTGCCCGTCGATCCGGGACGCGTAGACCAGAGCGGAGCCACCGGCGACAGCCAACTCCGTGGACGTCAGGGGCCGCCCGTCGGGCCAGTCCTGTTCCTCCCAGCCGTGCGCGAAGATCGGGCGGCCCGGGCTGGTGCGGGCCACTGCGGCGATCCGATCCAGCGCCTGACCCCGGTGTCGGGTCCCGCGCAGGTCGGCCCCCCGCAGTCCCAGTCCCGTGTGGGACAGGTGGACATGAGCGTCAACGAAGGCGGGCAGGACGAGGGCCCCCTCGAGGTCGACGATCTCATCGACGCCGCCGTGCCCGGTGGCGTCGTCGTCCGTGCCCAACCAGGCGATCCGGCCGCTGTCGACCACCATGGCCTGGGCATGGGGATGCTCCGGGGTCGACACCCGTCCCCCACGGTACAGAGTCGTGGTCATTGGCGCTCAGGAGTCGAAGCCGAGGCCGGCAGCATCCAAGGTGCGCAGAAAGAGGTTGCGGCGCCCTTGGTGATGATCGGCGGAGTCGATCGCGCGGCGGGTGAGTTCGATGCCGACGGTCGCCACCGGCTCCGGTGGGAAGGGCAGCGGCAACCGCCGCACCATCGCGGGCCGGGTGCGCCGGGTGTCCAGTCCCTCAAGGCGGTCAAGCATGACCTGCGCGGCAAACCGCGTCGCGCCCACCCCGAGCCCCGTGAACCCGGCCGTGTACGCGACCCGGCCGCCACGCGCCAGGCCATGGAACGCACAGAACTGGGTGCAGGTGTCGATGGCGCCCGCCCATCGATGCGAGAACCGGAGGTCTTCGAGCTGCGGGAAGGTCGTGAGGAAATGCGCGGCGAGTCGTTGATAGCTCTCGGGCCGATCCTCGTACGCCGGGTCGACTCGGCCCCCGGGGTGGTAAATGGCGTCGTAGCCGCCGTACAGAATGCGGTTATCGGCGGTGAGGCGGCTGTAATGGAACTGACCCGCCATATCCCCGAAGCCCTGGCGATGATCCCAGCCGACCGTCGCCAGCTGAGCAGGGCTGAGGGGCTCGGTCATGAGGACGTAGTCGTAGACCGGGACGGTGAAATGGCGCGCCCGTCGCAGCAGGGGGCGGAACACGTTGGTAGCGAGGGCCACCTGGCCGCTCGCCACCGAGCCCTTTGCGGTCTGCAGCGTGACCGGACCGGAGCGAGCACTGTCCAAGGACAGCACGCGGGACCGCTCGAAGACCTCCACGCCGAGATCGGCGGCTGCGCGCGCGAGACCGCGGGCGAGCTTGGCCGGATGGACCAGCGCCGTGTGGTGTCGGTCCCAAGCCGCACCGAGGAAGATCGGGCTGGCGATCTCGGCCCGGATCTGCGGACCGTCGAGGACCTCGGCCTCCGGCGCATCGGACAGCCATGGCACCTGGTGCTCCTCGACCGCCACGGCCAGAAAGCCGGTGCGCTCGAATTCAGCATCGATCCGCAGATCGAGCAGGTCTTGAGCGAGCTCCTCGAGGTTCTCCTCGCCCAGTCGCTCCAGCTCGGCCAACTCGTCGGGCCAGCGCGCCAGGCCGTTGTCGTAGCCGTGGGTGAGGCTGGCCTCGCAGAAGCCGCCGTTGCGTCCCGACGCGGCCCAGCCGATGGTGCCCGCCTCGAGCAGAATGACCCGCTGCGCCGGGTTGCGTCGCTTGGCGAGCACGGCGGTCCACAGTCCCGCATAACCTCCACCGACGACGGTCAGGTCCGCGGTCTGGCTGCCCCGCAGGGTGGGGTAGTCCTGAGCGGGGCAGCCAGACCGCGGACCTGACCGTCGTCGGTGGAGGTTATGCGGGACTGTGG
>JAGOME010000051.1:19790-33080 GCA_017993715.1 Phycicoccus sp. | reverse complement strand
AGCGTCGACCGTAGGCTTGAACACGCTCGTGGTCCTGACGTGACTGGATGCTTAGACACCAACCAGCCTGCCGCAGGGCCACGAGCCCCTACTTCAGGCCCCTCATCACGCGGAAGATCGAAGACCCCCTTTGGTCGCCGCCGAAGGTCGGTGTGGGTGAGGAGGCCGCGCAGACTTGTAGGCCAGCGGCTGATCCGGCCGTCACGCCGAGCAGCCCGACGAGGGCCGTTGCTACAGCGACTACGAGAAGCGGCCACCGCACGGCACCTGACGCGCTACGGTTCACGCGCATTCGCGGCCACTGCGACAAATTGGCGCCGCGCGACATCAGGACTCTCGCAGATCGACCGTTGACTCGAAATCGTCAATTGCCTCATCGGGGATCCGGGCTACCTCAAGCAGCGCAACAGGCCGCGATCCAAAGGCCAGTTCAAACACTCGGTCATCGCCATCAATATACGTGCCGTCCGCCACGATGGAAATCTGCACACCCGCTCGGAGGCGCACCGTCCAACGCATCTTCCCGCTCAAAGCGCCTGACGACTCTGCCATCGTCAACCTCCCTCGCCCAAATACCGGAGGCCCTGATTGATTGCTCGCTGAGCCGCCGGATCACCCGCCAAGGTCTTAGCGAGCGAGCGGGGAACTCCGGAGAACTCACCTGCGCCGAAGTCATACTGCCACTTGCCGCCTGAGTAATCCTGAAGGTGCATCTGACCATCTCGCACGCCCGGAGCTGGATTCTCGACGTCGATTCGCCAACCTTTTCCCTTACCCACAGTTCTACTCACAATTGATGGCCCGAACTCACCTATCGGGCAGTTGTGGACGAGGAGTTGGGCGTCGGTGATGTAGTAGTTGTGGTCGCCTGCGACTTCGAAGTTGTACACAGTCTGGCCGCCGGGCTGGACCTTGATCCGTGAGATGGTGGCTGCGCCGCCGTCGCGTTGGGTAAGTCGGTCGCCAACGTGGAGGGCGCCGGAGAGGACCCAGCCCTCGCCATCGACCATGAACGGGTGCTCTTGGGTCACGACGACGGTGGCGCCGGAGGCGAGCGTGATCGTCATCAGGGTCGTGGACTTCTTCTGGAAGAGCCCGGTGACGGGTCGTAGCTCACTCTTGCCGGTGGAGAGGTTCTTGGCCCACACCCGATCGCCGGGTCGTATGTCCTCGATGGGTTTGGCGCCCCTGCTCGTCTGGACCGCTGTACCGGCGACAAAGCAGTTGCAGGGCAGGTCATCGACTTTGGACAAGACCCGAGACTCGGTCTTTGCGGCAACACAGCAGCCCACCACCGTCCCGGCCTCCGGTGGGGCATGACCCCACCGTTGACCTGCGGAAACACTCTCGTGAACGCCGACAACAACTGGGGCCGCGGGGGTGGAAGCCCCGACGCGAGTTTCCAGCTTGGGCAGGGTCGCGGCCGATGCTGATGTGGTCCCGAGCAGCCCGACGAGGGCGACAGCTAGAGCGGCTAGGAAGAAGCGCCACCCTTGTCGCACCATGAGCCCCAACCACGACAAGCGACTGCGATATCGGTCAGTCTCCCGAAACTTCCAGACGCCAGTGCGCATGGGCAGATCCCTTTCGGCATGCAGACAGAATGTCACTAACGATCGCGGTCGACCCCGCTTGCAGGCGGTCACTTCCCAGTAGTGATTCGAGCTCATCGGCCAAGAAGGCCATCTGGCGATCGTTGAAGCTCGTTGAGCCGAATCGGTCGATGCCAGCGAGAGTTGGATATTGCACGTAGTCGACGTCAGGGATGCGATTCCGCGGAGAGTCATCGAGCTCACCGCCCAGCCAGACGCGCGTCCCAACTCCATCGAGCAACTCAAAGATCAGCGACATGGTCATCCAAGCTTCGCGGTTGAGGTGCCCGGGAAGATCGTCACGAGGTCTCCGCCGGGCTTGCGGATAACGGTGAAGACGTTCGTCGGGAGTCCGGTCTGGAAGTCCACACCAACCGAAGGGCCTCGAGACATGACGTACTGGATATTGCCATTGGCTTGGCGCAAGCCAATGGCACCTGACGTGTCGGCGAGCTGTGCAAGGTCGGTGCCATCCCAGAATGTGCTCGCGTGGATGTTCTTGGCGCCGCCTGCGACGTGACGCTCAGCGGCGTGGGCGAGCCCTGCAACGTCGCACGCATTGTGGACCAGGATCCAGGTGTTGCCGGCTTGGACGTAGTAGTCATGCAGGCCGTCGACTTCGAAGTTGTACACGGTCGCGGTCTGCCCGGTCGCGTGCACGCTCTGGACGGCGACGGTGGATCCGTCGGGTTGGCGAAGCGGGTCACCCGCCCGAAGCTGGGCTGCAGGGGTCCACCCACGCCCTTCAACCCAGAAGGGGTGCTCACTGGTAGTAGTGACCCTTTCGCCAATGTCCAGGGTGACGTCGTAGGAAGGGACGTCGTGGTGCACGTAGGTACGGACGACATCGCGGGTCTCGGTCTGGCCGGTGTCGGGGTTGTAGGCGGTGACCTGGTCCCCGACCGCGATGTCTTCGATGGGTTTGCTCGAACCATCCGCCAGCAAGACGGGTGTACCAGCTACAAAGCAGGCCGCGGTTACCTTCTCCGCGGTGTTTGCGGCAACACAGCAGCCCACCACCGAACCAGCCGCCGGAGGGGCGTTCCCCCACCGCTGACCAGCGGAAACACTCTGGTGAACCCCGACGGCAACCTGAGCGACCACCGGTGAGGCCCCGACGCGAGTTTCAGCCACGGGTGCCGTGGTCGCTGATGCGGTTCCGGCCCCAAGGAGTGCGATGAGGGCGGCAGCTACAGCGGCTCGGACAAGCCGGTACAGGTACTCCAAAGTCCTCATCGGGGCCTCTGCGCGTCTTCCTCGTTCCACAGCGTGTAGACATGGTTAGGCCCGAACTCCTGAACGAGCAACTCTTCGGCCTCTTCACCGGAAGTTGCCATGATTCGAATGCGACGTCCCGGCTCCTCCCCGATCCAGATGAGGCCGACATACTCGCGCACCGGAGTTCCTTCACCTTTGTGGTTGTGTGCGCTATTCATCACCGACCTGCCAAGCATGCACCGCTGTTGCAGAAGCCGCCGATTATCGTGCCCGGACTGTTCAGTACCCGGGACACTTCCACAGGCGACATGTTGGGAAGGTCGTGCACTGTGACTCCGGGAAGATTACCGAAAGCTCGAACGTCATCGGCGAACAGGCTTGCATCAGGCACAAGCGAGCCGTCCGGCAACCCATGAGTGCCAGTAAGGATGTGTACGTCATCGCCGCGCATGAGTCCGCCATTGACAATACCTCGGAAGTCGTTCTGAGTGATGGTCCCTGTAGACGTAAAGACACGACCTCCGGCAGCGTTGGTGCCTGTTTGCGAGATCACCCCGCCAAACTCGTTCAGCCCGCGTCCAGTGTTTGCGGCAACACCGAAGCCGCGAGCGGAGACAGAAGACCCCCACGACGCGAGGTCATCCCCGAGCCACGCACCCTCGACGTACGACACGGTTGCGATCGGGGCCGAGATCAGCGGAGGGGTGTCGTAGGCGTATGCGGCCCTGCCCTTGGCGAGGGAAGCGGTCGCAGCCCCGGCGACGGAGGGCGCGCTGACGGTCAGGACGGCCGTCGCGAGTAGCAAGCTCAGGAACGCAAGCAGGGAACGGATGGCGGCGAATCTCATTAATTCTGGACCAAGAACTCTGGTGGCAATAGCCGTGAGGCGTCCATCACCTCGACGCCGATGAGGCGACCGCCAGCATCGAAATCTAGGTTGACCATGCCGCCTACCTCGCTCGGATCGCACGGGTACGTTCTGGCAACCCCTCCGGCCCCGATCTCGTCAACGAAATAGATGTACGCCGCGTCCGCCTCCGCGTCATATGTGACCTTCACGGTGTCACCGCCTGAAGGTTGGCTATGTACTTGGGCGTGACGTTGTCGATTAACGTGGTCACTCGACCGTTGACCGTCCCAACGAAGATCTTGCTGGCGGGGTCGTAGTATCCCGTCTTCCAAACTTCTTGTTGGAAGTACTGGAACGGCTTCTGTTGAAGAGTCGCCTCAGCTGCGTCCATGGACACTCCACGTTGCGTCATCCGCAGGGCAGCATGCTCGGTAACCTCCAGGGCTTGGTCGCCCGACCGTAGGAACATTGTCGTTTCGCCCGCGCTATCGACAGAGAACCGACTGAAGGGCTTCGCGGTGTTTGCGGCAACACAGCAACCCACCACCGTCCCGGCTTCCGGAGGGGCTTGACCCCACCGTTGACCTGCGGTGATGGACTCGTGGACCCCGGCAACAACCTGGCTGGCGACCGTGGAAGCCCCGACGCGAGTTTCAGCCACAGGCAGGGTCGCGGCCGACGCGGTCCCGGCGCTGAGCAGGCCAGCGACCAGGGCGGCTACAGCGGTTAGGAGAAGCACCCATCGCCTCATGAGCATCGTCCGCTCATTTCATCGCAACGGCTCATCGACCCTCGCCCGGCTGCTCATCGGCCATGGCGGCAAACCAGTCAGCGGTCATTGACCGAGCCTCTTCGTCACCGTCAGGCTGAAGTACGCAAAGCAGTGCCCTCGCTGTTCTGCCCTCGGGCTTCCCAAGATCGGTGCCGCGCGGCCCAACGGTATTGATGAATCCCCACACCTCCTCGTTCAGGCCGAGCAAATTCTGGGGATAGCCCTCCCAATGCCGGGTCGCGTGTGCGAGGACGGGCTGCAGCGGCTCCGGGAGGGCCATGCCTTCAAGTCTCATCAGGAGCACGCGCATCAGTGCGGTCCAAGAGTCCAAGGCCTCAGATCGCTGGAGTCGGCCAGCCGCTTGTAGGTATTCAGCAGCGCTCAATGATTCACCCCGAATACATCCAGAACATTCGCACAGCTCGAACAGATCACCTTGGGTAGGCCATGGCCAGGGTTCGAGCTTCCGATGGCCACCGCACGAATCGATCCACCCGCAGGGTTCACACCCGCGTCCAGCGCCTGACTGAGACAACCCATCTCAGCGCAGGCGCCGTGCCACGGAGTCTGCTGCTTGAGCGGCACAGCATCCAGCGCATCTTGCACCGCCCCGTTGAGCACGCGCGGGCTACCCCCAGTAGATACGTCGGTGAAAACCTGTCCGCCAGCTCTAAGCTCGGCGGCAGCGCCTGACGTACGACCAGCAGTCAGCGCCGCATCAGCAGCGCTTTCCGCGGTCTTTGCGGCAACACTGCTGCGCCCGGCAAGCGATAGAGCTCCTGAATCGCCCCAAGCCCGCCCCCCGTCAATCGGGCCGGTCACTCTTGGGTCGCGTGCATGCAGGGTCGGGTCGTCGTAGCTGGGTGGGCCGGGTGAGGCGGGCACATCCGAGCACGACGCGGCGCTGCGCGACCAGAGTTTGATGGCGATCGCGGAGCGATCCTGCACGTAGCCGGCGGGTGGCCCACGCTCGGTGGTGGCACTGCTCGCGGTCACACCGTGATGTTGCGCGTCGTAGGCGTAGGCATGGAGGTACGTGGGCGTTGAAGCCGCAGAGGCTGTTGCGCCGACGAACATGAGGCCCAGTAGCGCCGTCACGATCCATAACCCCGGGGCCAACCAGCGCCTCATACACAGCACTCCACGTTCCCCAAGCATCAGCATCTCTCTCATCGGCCTGGCGGGTCTGGCAGGCTCGACCACTCGTCGGATGCTCTGGCCCAAGCTTCGTCGGCGGCGTGAACCAGAGCCCACGCCTCCGCAACACCGACATGCCTATCGATGGTCGTGACAGGCGTAGTGGTCTCGTGGTGCTGGGTCACCTTGCCAGTCGAGTCGATCAGTTCGACTTCATACCGGGGGCGTCTCAGGACGCCTCGCGGAGCGCATCGACGGATTCTGATCACGGCTGGATGTCCTGAACGTAGTTCCAGTACCCGCTAACCTGCTGGCGCTCCATGTTGTAGAAGACGGATGGGGGGTAGCCAGGAGGCTCACCGATGTCAACGATGCGGGATCCGCTACGTATCTCGTTGTTGATCCATCGCTTGTTGAACCACAAGTCGGTCTTCTCAAGCGCTCTAGGGGACAGCTTCTCAATGGCTGTCCTTGGCACCCAACCCGGAGTGCCCTTGTACCAGTTCAGACCATTCTTCTCGGCATAGGGGATGACACGATCGGCCATGTTTCGGCCCATCGCGACACCACGTTCGGCGTTTGCGGCAACGTCGTTCGACGCGAGCGACGCCAGACCCCCGTCGTCAGTCGGAGCATGCTCCCGGATTGTGCCCGTAGCGTGAGCGCGCTCCGTAAGCCTGACCCGGCCGGAGTGTGCGATCGGCCTAAACGGTGCGGCTCCAGCCGAGCGGGCCGAACTGTCGTACGACCAACGCCCGAGGGCGTCGCAATCGGTGCCTCGTTCGTATCGCGCGGGTGGACCTCGTTCAGTCACTACAGCCCACGACATGCCGATGTGAGCAGGGGAGTCGTACTGGTAGTTGATCGTGGCGACTGCCGTCGCGGCCACGGCCGGCTCGCCAAGTGGCGAATAGAGCAGGGCGAACACCGATGCGAGAATCGCGGCCAGAATCCGGAGCACGAACTTCACCAGTCGAACCTCATTCGCCCGGCGCGGTACTCGCGCAGCGTCATCTCAGCGTCGAGGCTGTGGAATCCTCTCGGTTGCACGAGACCTTCGAGCGCGGAGATGGCCTTTGCCGACCCCCAGGCAAGGCAGTCGCTCCCCGCCTTTAAACGCACACCACGGTTGTCGTGGCCCAGGAGTGACTCGAGCCCCCTCCGCCCCTCCGCGGACTCGCGCAGAATCAGTGCAAGTGAATGCAGCTTGTCGAAGATTCGGTTTGCTTTCTTCGAGTTGCGCTCCGAGTCCCACGCGAGGGCAAGACGCTCGTACTCGCTGAGGATCTGCTGGACGCCGTTCATCTGATCACTCCCGCTTGAACGTCGTCGAGAACGCGCAATCCGAACTGGTACTGCGCGTCGTAGGACTGGCCGCTGAGCCAGTCGCGCACCGTACCGCCGTTAGTCCAGTCGAACTTGCGCGAGTAGTAGTTCGCCTTCACTTGGTTCACCCACCCGGGCACGGGCTTCATGTTGTACGCGTTGTGGATGAGCTCAGGCGCGAAGCCGCTCCTGCCGATCTGCGATTGCTCGACCACGTGGTCGTAGACGTTCCCCTTGCCGAGAGAGCCGAGCGCCCGCTTGGCTGCACTGAAGGAGCCAAAACCTTCGGCTGCGTTGGGCCCGACTGTCTTTGCGGCAACGCGTACGGCCGAATCAGGACGTGAGTCACCTCGTAGAGCGTCAGCGGCCGGTCTGGTTGTAGCCCAACCATTGTCGCGCTGCGCAGAACGCAGAACGTGGTCGTAGGTGGTGCCAGTCAGCGTTGCAGCGGGTTGCCGGGATGACGAAGGAGCGCTCGACGCGGCGTCGACGGGCAAGGGGTACGCGATGCGGTCGTCGGTGATCGCCGGCGGGCCACGCCCAGATAAGACACCGTCTGCATCGATGGGGACGGGGTGGCCGTCGTAGTTGTAGACCGGCACGTCCGCAGCGGCGAAGGAATCGACCGACGCGCTCGCCGCGGGCTGAGCGAACAAGCCCAGCAGAACGACCGCGGCGGCAAGGATGAGCCGAAGGGCCTGACGCATCAGGTTTCCACCGTCAGATCGGTCCAGAGCTCTGACGCCAAACCCATCGCTTCCCCTGCGGTGATCATCGGCGTCGAGAGACACCCTGGGAGCCGACCTTCGAGTGCGACGACGATGGCCGTCACGGGATGGATCGCGTCCTCGAGGCCCATCCCGCTCACCTCGAGGGCGCGGTGATGATTCCTTCGCCGCCCCGCTCGAGCATGACCTTGATGTCGATGCCGGCGCGACTGCCGATCGCTGCGACCACCGACCCCTCGTCCATCGCACTCGCCGCAGCAACGAGCGAGGGCGTCGTGACGGCCAGTGCCACCAGATCCAGCCCCCAAGCCCGACGCCACCACACGGCCCTTTCGATCATGCCCCGCGCACGCGAGGCCAAACTATGCTCACCGCTGACGCGAAACTACACGCCGCGACCATCTCGCGGAGCAATCAAGGGAAGGTCGAGATCATGGCTGGACTGATCGGCCTCGAGCCCGGAGCCCAAACCTTCGCCGCGTCAATCCTCGTGGATGCCGCCGAGGACCTCGACGTCACCGGCAACCCCCCTGGCTCGGCCATCAATGCGCGCCGAGGACTACCTCGGGATCGGTGCCGCTGCCCTCAGCAGGTCTTCCGTGACGCTGACGCCATGACCTGGCAACTGGGAGACATCGATCTCGCCCGCGTCAGCGGCCTAGCCCGCGACACCGAGTCCCGCTGCGTCGCCATCCTCGACTGACCGTGCCCCCGAATGCCGCCGCGGCGCAGCACCGGCCCCTCCCGTGGCAGGACGCCTGGCACGACGCGCTCTATGGTCCCACCGGCTTCTATCGGCAGCAGGGCGGGCCGGCCGGACATTTCACGACGTCCACGCACGGCGCCCTGGGAGCCGTTCTGGCCGAGGCCATCGCCGCCCTCGCCGACCGGGAGAATGTCCAGCAGATCCTCGACATCGGTTGTGGCCGTGGGGAATTGCTCAGTCACCTCGCACGCCAACGTCCAGATCTCCTCCTGTCCGGGGTGGACGTGGTGGATCGGCCGATGGGCCTGCCCGAGCCGATCCAGTGGTGGCGCTCACCGGGCGGAGCCGCCCTGCCCCCCGACCTCATCGACCTGGACGCCACTCTCGTCGTCGCGCACGAATGGCTCGACGTCGTCCCCTGCCCGATCGTCGCGATCGACGACTCCGGCGAGCCGCGCGTCGTGCTGGTCGACCCGCGCACGGGCACCGAATCCCTCGGTGGCCCTCCCGCGTCGCCCGACAGGGAGTGGATCGCCCGATGGTGGCCGAATGCCGTTGCGGGACATCGCATCGAAGTCGGACTCACCCGCGACCAGGCGTACGCCGACCTGTGCCGACGCGTCCGCAGCGGAGCCGTCCTCGCCGTCGACTACGGCCACACCGCTGCCCACCGACCCCGGCACGGCACGCTCACGGCATTCCGGTCCGGCGTGCAGACCCTGCCCATCCCGGACGGGTCGTGCGACGTGACAGCCCACGTGGCCCTGGACTCCCTGAGCGCCGACGAGGTCATCACTCAGCGCGACGCGTTGGCGCAGTTGGGCATCGATGGCGCACGACCCCCGCACGACCTGTCACGCACGCAGCCCGCCACCTATCTCCACGCCCTGGCCCGCAGCAGCACCGTGGCGGCGCTGAGCGACCCCGCGGGCTTCGGCGGGTTCGGCTGGGCCCTGAGCCGCCTGCCGGGAAGCCGCGAAGCCTCCACACGGCATACGGCAGACTGGCGACTGTGAGCACCCCGACCGAGACGACCGTGGCTGTGGGCTCCGGCGGCCTGACCAGCGCGGACATGGTGCTCAACATCGGCCCCCAGCACCCGGCCACCCACGGCGTGCTCCGGCTGCGGATCACTCTCGACGGCGAGCGCATCATCACCGCCGACCCGATCATCGGCTACATGCACCGTGGCGCGGAGAAGCTCTTCGAGGTGCGCGACTATCGCCAGATCACCGTGCTCGCCAACCGGCATGACTGGCTGTCGGCCTTCGGCAACGAGCTCGGCGTGGTCCTGGCCGTCGAGTCGATGCTCGGGATGGAGGTGCCTGAGCGGGCCGTGTGGCTGCGCACCCTCCTGGCCGAGCTCAATCGCGTTCTCTCCCACCTGATGTTCCTCGGCTCCTATCCGCTTGAGCTGGGCGCGATCACGCCCATCTTCTACGCATTCCGTGAGCGCGAGGAGATCCAGGCGGTCATGGAGGAGGCGTCCGGGGGTCGGATGCACTACATGTTCAACCGGGTCGGTGGACTCAAGGAGGACGTCCCGGCCGGGTGGCTGGACCGGGTCACCACCGCCCTGAATGCCGTGCGCCGTCGCCTCCCCGAGCTGGAGTCCCTCATCATCGGCAACGAGATCGTGGCGCTGCGCACCCGCGGGGTGGGGGTGCTGTCACGCGACCTCGTCCTCGGCTACGGCGTGAGCGGTCCCATCGCCAGGGCCTCCGGCGTTGATGTCGATCTGCGGCGCGATCAGCCGTATCTGGCGTACGGCGAGCTCTTCTCCCCCGGTGGGCCGGGCCGAGTCGTCACCCGGACCGAGGGGGACTGCCTCGCGCGACTGCAGGTGCTGCACGAGCAGGTCGGCGTCTCGCTCGACCTCGCCGATGCCTGCGTCGAGCGTCTGCGGTGGCTACCCCAGGGTCCGGTCAACCAGCGGCTGCCCAAGGTCCTCAAGGTGCCTGAGGGTGAGATCTACACCGCGACGGAGAATCCGTTGGGGTTCAACGGCTATTGGCTGGTCTCGCGCGGCGACAAGACCCCGTGGCGGCTCAAGCTGCGCTCGGCAAGCTTCAGCAATGTGCAGGTCCTCTCGGAGCTCCTCCCCGGGTGCCTGGTCTCGGACATGGTCGCGATTTTGGGGTCGATGTTCTTCGTCGTCGGCGACGTCGACAAGTAGGCCGCGCGGTTCCACGTGGACCGCTGGGGCGGCATTCGGTCCGGCGGGGTCCGGGAAGCTCAGCGCTTGCCGGCCAGCGCTGCGAACCTGAGCAATCAAGGTGACCCGTGCTCGCGTGCGCCGACGATGTCTGCGCACGCGCCCGATCCTGTCGGGAGTGGAGCGAGGCATCACCGACGGACGTTCTTCGGGCAGGGCTGTCAGACCCGCCTGGTTCGATCGGCTAAGCAGGTCAAAACAGGGTTGAGAGTCGACGACCGCCGCGCGGCCGAGGACTGTCAGACCCTCCTGGTTGACTGAGCGAAGCAGATCCAGCAAGGGGGTGAATGTCGTTGAGCGCCATGGCAGTTGAGCCGAATGCCGTGCCCGGGGCCGTGGGCCCCGCAGTGGGCGTCAACCCGGCCAGCGGCATGGGCGTGGAGCCGAGTGCCGTGGCAGCCGTGGTCGTTTCACCCTGCGCGGTGGGCGGTGCGCCGGCACCTGTTCCCTCGGTCGTGCCGACCCCCCTTGAAGCGCCACGGGTGGCCCGCGCCCTCGTCAGGGGGGCTGTGGCGGCTCGAACGTCCGCCTCCGCGGGAGACTTCGGGTCGGCGCTCAACGCATGGCTCGATCGTTCCCCGGTGACCGCGGACGTGGGCGGCGAGGTTGAGGCTCGCCGAGCGGTCCAAGAGCTCGACCGCGCCCTCACCCGGATCACGGCCGTCAAGCTCCAGGTCCTCGCCGCTGCCGAGCGGCTGGATGTGGCCACTCCGACCGGCGCGGCCGGGACCGGCGCGTGGCTCTCCGGGGCGACCCGCGAGTCCGGCGCGGCGGCCGCGTCCCAGGTACGCCTGGCCACGGCCCTCGATCAGCGGCTCCCCCTGACCGCGGCCGCCGTACAGTCAGGTCAGGTGTCCGCCGACCATGCCCAGGTCATCGCGAACGCCACACGGCACCTCCCCGAAGCCATCCCAGCGGCCGTGATCGAGCATCTCGAGGCCACCCTCGTCGCGACCGCGCGCCGCACCACTCCGGCCCGGCTTCGTCAGGCGGCCCTGCGGGCAATCAGGCGCGCTGAGAGCGAAGGCGCTGATGCCGGCCGCGACGCGGCTCTGCGCAGCGAGGAGGAGCAGGCCTGGGACAGGTCATCGCTGACCTTGCATGACAACCACGACGGCACGATGAGCGGACACTTCACGGTCCCTACCTACGCCGGGCAGATGCTCCGACGGATCGTGCAGCAGCTGGCTGCGCCGTCACGCACTCATGAGCCCGGCTGCCCGCTGCGCACTGGGAGTGATTCTGCGCGTCCGTCACGTGGTCCGGGCGACCGCGGGCCTCTCTCGTCCGCTTCAGGCGAGGCGGGAGCCCTCCCACACGCTGCGGGCGACATCACAGCCCACTCACACACTGTGGTCCCCCAGGCTCTCCCACAGAGCAACGGCCGCGTCTCGGCGACTGGTGAAGACCCAGCAGGGCCATCCGCGCACGACCCCGGCGAGGAGCCCCTCGGCGGCGGCGAGGACCTCGACGAGAGCTCCTGCACGTGCGCCGACCGTCGCCCTGCGACGGGGGCAGGGGCAGGGGCAGGGGCAGGGGCAGGGGCAGGGGCCGCAGGCTGGCAAGAGATCGACTGGCGGCAACGCTACGGGCGGGCCCTGGTCGAGATCCTTGAGCACCTGCCGACCGGACACCTTCACGGCAAGACAACCGCGACCGTGGTGGTCACCTGCGAGCTCGACACCCTGCGCGGCGACCTCGCCAATGCGGGCCAGGTCGACACCGGAGAGAGCCTCACCGCCGGGCAGGTCCGCCGCCTGGCGTGCGAAGCGGCGATCCTGCCCGCCATCCTCTCGGGCGACTCGCTACCCCTGGACCTGGGGCGTGCCAAGCGCTACTTCACCCAGAACCAGCGGGTCGCTCTCGCCACGCGCTACCCCGAATGCGCGGCCGACGGATGCGACCGGCCCTACGCCTGGACCCACCTGCATCATCTTGACCCCTGGGCCCACGGGGGCCACACCAACCTCGACCTCGCAGCGCCGCTGTGCGGGCACCACCACCGCCGGATCCACGACCCGCACTACGAGCACCGGGCCCGACCAGGCCCCAGCAAGACCCACATCATCACCTTCCATCGGCGGCCCTGAGATGCCCGAGCACTTAAGCGCCAGCCGGACTCCGCCCCAGACGACAGCGCGCAGCCCCAGACTGTCATGGCTCTTCGGGACAGAAATCGTCTCTGTCTCAGGGCTACTCGCGCGCCGGGGGTGCGGGTGGATCCCTGCGAGGAAGGTGATGCTTCGCAGGGGAAACAACCCCTGCGAAGCCGCACGTTCGCGCTTGAGGCTCGACGGTTGGGGCCCGAGGTGGGCTGCGGAGGTGGGGGCGGAGCCAACCAAAAGGCGACGGCCACGACCCGAGCTGCCAACAGGCTCACGGATCCACGTGCATGTGGTCGGCGCTCACGTCGGCGCCGTCCCAAGCGTGCGGTCAGCGCCCTCCCAAGCCCGTGGTCAGCGGCCGCGCCGACGACATCCCGAGCCTGTGATCAGCGGCCATGGCGACGACATCCCGAGCCTGTGGTCAGCGGCCACGGCGGCACCTCCCAGGCGTGCTGCCCCCTCCCACGCGTGCTGCCCCCCTCCCAAGCCTGTGGTCAGCGGCCGCGTCCACGTTCTCCCAAGCGTGCTGCCACCCCTCCCAAGCCTGTGGTCAGCGGCCTCGCATGCGCTTACCAAAGCCTGCGGTGAGCGCCTCAGCGAGGCGTGCGAGGCGAGGAGGGTCAGTGCGCGCAGTCCTGAGC
>JAGOME010000051.1:0-19690 GCA_017993715.1 Phycicoccus sp. | reverse complement strand
CTCCCAAGCGTGCTGCCACCCCTCCCAAGCCTGTGGTCAGCGGCCTCGCATGCGCTTACCAAAGCCTGCGGTGAGCGCCTCAGCGAGGCGTGCGAGGCGAGGAGGGTCAGTGCGCGCAGTCCTGAGCCTCTCCAGCGCGGGTTCAGTGCGCGGGGGCGCCGTTCTCGGGGTTGTCGTCGGACTCGTCGTCGCCGGAGTCGGGGAGGCGGCACCACGACTGGGCCAGCATGCCTGCGCCGACGAGGAGCAGCGCAGACGCGACTCCGAGGCCGGTGCGCAGCGCGGGGCCACGGTTGGCGAGGAGGTCGAGGTCACGCACGAGGACGGCAAGCTGCCCGAGGTACCACCCACCCACCGCAGCACCGGTGAGGGCACCGGCCTGGCCGAGAACGAGAACCCGAGCCGCACGCAGCCGGTCGAGCGGCTTGCGCGAGGTGCCCTTGAGGTAGGCACGCACGGGCCGGGCCACGACCAGCACACCACCGGCGAGGGCCAACAGGATCAGCAGTGCCACCCACGGCGGCGCGGGGACGAGGGCGCCCCCGCCCGTGGCGATGACCCAGACGAGCACCGAGAGGAGGCCAGCCACGGCGGCAACAATGCCGAGCGCGCCCCAGGTCAGCGGCCGACCCCGGCTCATGGAGCCTCCTCACGACGCCGTGTACCGCCGGACACCTTCCAGCCGCGGCCCGCACGCCTACCTCCACCGGCTGCATCCACTGGCGACGATAGGGCGCGGCCCGGGCATCCGCGATGGGGAGAATCTGGCCGGGTTCGCGTCGGAGCACCCATCGGCGACGATAGGGCGCGGCCCGAGCGTCCGCGATGGGGAGAATCCGGCCGGGTTCGCGTCGGAGCACCCACTGGCGACGATAGGGCGCGGCCCGGGCATCCGCGATGGGGAGAATCTGGCCGAGTTCGCGTCGGAGCACCCATTGGCGACGATAGGGCGCGGCCCGCGCGGCTCACGTGTCGTACTCGATGCGCTGCACGCCGGAGGTGTCGACCTGGTCGAGCAGGTCGGCGACAGCAACGACCTGGGAGCCGACACGAAGGCGCGCCGCCGGATCGGCGTCGAGCCACGGCACCAGGACGAAGGCCCGCTCCCCAGCCCGCGGATGCGGCAGGGTCAACTCGGGGCGCTCGGAGACGACTTCATCATCGCCGCCGGGCGAGCCGTAGGAGATGAGGTCCAGATCGAGAGTGCGCGCACCCCAGCGCACGGCCCGTTCGCGTCCGTGATCCGCCTCGATCCCGTGCAGCCGCCGGAGGAGCGAGGAGGCTGACAGCCGGGTCCGCGCGACGAGCACCCGGTTCTCATAGTCCGGCTGATCCGGCCCACCGACGGGATCGGTGACATACCGACCCGAGGAGGTGACGTCGGTCAGCACGCCCTCGGCGAGCGTCATCGTGACTTCATCCAGGACGACGCCGACCTCACCGAGGTTGCCGCCCAACGCGATGACCACCGGCACGGACGCCCGAGAGCGATGGACCACCACGGCCACATCGCCAAACTCGGCCTCGATCGGCGCCTGCGGCTTGTGAACGGTCACGGTCACCTCGTCCACCCGGTCGTGGGCGAGCGCATCTTGGGCGACGACTTCCGCCAGCCGCTCGATGAGATCGAAGGCCGGACCACTAATTCGCGCCACGACCGCCTCGGCCAGCGCCCCGTAGTCCACGGTCGCGGCCAGGTCGTCCGAGGCACCGGCAACAGACAGGTCCAGGCCAAGTTCGAGGTCGACCACGAACTCCTGCCCATCGCGCTTCTCATGGGCGAAGACACCGTGGTGCCCGCGCGCGACCAGGCCAGTCAACCGGATCCGGTCCGGGGCAGCGCCGTGCTGGGTCATGAGGACTCCTCCAAGGTGGGTGCGGCGAGGGCTGCGGCGACATCCAGTGCATCCCGCGTCCCGACCACGTCGTGGACCCGCACGCCCCACACTCCGCGGCTCGCGGCATACGCGGTCGTGACCGCCGTCGCGACATCCCGCTGCAGGGGCGGTCGGACCTGATCCTCGGGTCGGCCGACCCGGCCGAGAAAGGCCTTGCGACTGGTCCCGAGCAGCACGCGATGCCCCAGAGCGACAACCTGGTCCAGGCCCCGCAGGAGCTCCCAGTTCTGGTCGGCAGTCTTGGCGAACCCGATGCCCGGATCAAGGATGATGTCGTTCTCGCGCACGCCGGCCCGCGTCAGCGCTGTCACGCGCCCAGCCAGCTCGGCGCAGACCTCAGCGACGACGTCCTCATACACCGCTCGTGTTTGCATATCGGCGCTGTGTCCGCGCCAATGCATGACGACAAAAGGCACGCGGGCCGCGGCCACCACCGAGGCCATCGCGGCATCGGCCTGGCCACCGCTCACGTCGTTGACGAATGCCGCACCCGCGTCGAGCGCGGCGCCGGCGACAGACGCGCGCATCGTGTCGATGGACACGACGGCACCGGCAGCGACGAGCTCCCTGATGACCGGCAACACCCGCCGTAACTCTTCGTCGACGCCGGGGCGGCGGGCACCGGGTCGGGTCGACTCCCCGCCGATATCGACAATGTCGGAGCCCTGGGCGACCAGCTCGAAGCCGTGCGCGATCGCCGCATCGGCGCTGAACCACTCGCCACCGTCGGAGAAGGAATCCGGCGTGACGTTGACGACCCCCATGACGACCGGGCGGGCGGGGGCCACGCCTCCAGGAGCGACGGGCAGGCTCACGGGCGGCCGCCGGTGAGCAGCGTCATCGCCTCCGCCCGCGTCGCCGGGTCACGCAACTGACCGCGGACCGCCGACGTGATCGTCCGCGCACCCGGCTTGCGCACACCTCGCATCGACATGCACAGGTGTTCGGCCTCGACAACGACAATGACACCCTGCACGTTGAGCTGCTCGACGAGGGCATCGGCGATCTGCGTGGTGATGCGCTCCTGCACCTGGGGCCGCTTGGCGAAGACGTCGACGAGGCGCGCCAACTTGGAGAGCCCAGTGACGCGTCCGTCCTCGGCGGGGATATAGCCCACATGCGCGACCCCGTGAAAGGGCAACAAATGGTGCTCGCAGGTCGAGTACAACTCGATGTCGCGCACGATGATCAACTCAGAGTGATCGATCGAGAACGTGGTCGCCAGGATCTCAGCGGGGTCCTGTCGCAGACCGGCATACAGCTCGACGCAGGCTCGCGCCACGCGCCCCGGGGTGTCGAGCAAACCCTCGCGATCAGGGTCCTCCCCGATCGCGAAAAGCAACTCCCGCACCGCGGCCTCGGCACGTGCCTGGTCCACGGGGCGCGACGACGATGCCCGGTCCACAGCACGCGACGACGGCACCTGGTCCACGGGGCGCGACGACGATGCCTGGTCCACAGCACGCGACGACGATGCCTGGTCCACGGCGCGCGACGGCTCGTCGGGGGGCGTCACCAAAACCGACTCAGTAGCCGGGGCGGGGGCCGTCGGCGTCGACCTGACCGCCGGGCGGCAGCTCGACGACCTGGACCGGCGAGGAAGCCTCAGCGCCGGTGTGCGGTGTGCCAGTGTCGGCGGCCCGGTCAATGGCCGCGGCCACCTGGGGGTCGCCGGGGTTGGCCGTGTAGCCGGCAGGGGCGCCCGAGGAGGCCCGCCCGTTCAGCGCGGCTGCCTCGGCGGGAGTGAGCACCGGAGGCAGATCGCTCAGGGTGCGCTTCTCGCTCGAGAGCCACTGCGGCCGCAACGGCCGCTTGACGATCGACGCGAAGATCGCCGCGAGCTCGGCTTGGTTGAGGGTCTCGCGCTCCAGCAGCTCCAGGACCAGGTGGTCCAGGACCTTGCGGTTGTCGTTGATGACGTGCCATGCCTCGTCGTGGGCGGCCTCGATGAAGCGGCGCACCTCCTCGTCGACGACGCCGGCGATCTCCTCGGAGTAGTCGCGCTGATGACCCATGTCGCGGCCAAGGAAGACCTCGCCCTGGGATTGGCCGAGCTTGACCGCTCCGATCCGCTCGCTCATCCCGAACTCGGTGACCATCTTGCGGGCCATGGCGGTGGCCTTCTCGATGTCATTGGCGGCACCGGTCGTCGGGTCGTGGAAGATGATCTCCTCCGCGACCCGGCCGCCGAGGGCATAGGCCAGCTGGTCGAGGATCTCGTTGCGAGTTGTCGAGTACTTGTCATCGGTCGGCATGACCATCGTGTAACCCAGGGCCCGGCCACGCGGCAGGATCGTCACCTTGGTGACCGGGTCGGTGTGGTTCATGGCTGCGGCGACCAGGGCGTGTCCACCCTCGTGGTAGGCCGTGATCTTACGCTCCTTGGCGGACATGATCCGGGTGCGCTTCTGAGGGCCAGCAATGACCCGGTCGATGGCCTCGTCGAGGACCTCGTTGTCGATGAGCTTCTTGTCCGACCGCGCGGTCAACAGCGCCGCCTCGTTGAGGACGTTGGCCAGGTCGGCGCCGGTGAACCCGGGGGTCCGCCGAGCCACCGCGAGCAGGTCCACCCCGGCCGCCATCGGCTTGCCCTGGGCATGCACCTCGAGGATGCGGTGACGACCGATCATGTCGGGGGCCTCGACGGCGATCTGCCGGTCGAAGCGACCGGGGCGCAGCAGCGCCGGGTCGAGGATGTCGGGGCGGTTGGTCGCCGCGATGAGGATGACGTTGGTCTTGACGTCGAAGCCGTCCATCTCGACCAGGAGCTGGTTGAGGGTCTGCTCACGCTCGTCGTGACCGCCCCCGAGGCCGGCGCCACGGTGACGACCGACGGCGTCGATCTCGTCGACGAAGACGATGGCGGGCGCATTGGCCTTGGCCTGCTCGAAGAGGTCACGCACCCGGGAGGCGCCGACCCCGACGAACATCTCGACGAAGTCGGAGCCCGAGATCGAGTAGAAGGGCACCCCTGCCTCGCCGGCGACAGCGCGCGCCAGCAGGGTCTTCCCGGTGCCGGGCGGGCCGTACAGCAGGACACCCTTGGGGATCTTGGCGCCCACCGCGAGGAACTTGGCCGGGTCGGCGAGGAAGTCCTTGATCTCGTGCAACTCCTCGACGGCCTCGTCCGCGCCCGCGACGTCCGCGAAGGTCACCTTGGGGGTGTCCTTGGTCGCCAGCTTGGCGCGGGACTTGCCGAACTGCATGACGCGCGAGCCACCGCCCTGAGCCTGGCTCATCATGAACCAGAAGAGCCCAACGAGAAGCAGCACAGGGAAGAAGCTGATGAACAGGGTCCACAGCGGGCTGTCACCCTTGACCGCGTCGCCGTAGTTGTCGGGCACGTTGCTGTTGACCAGCGTGATGAGCTCGGGGGCGCGCGCATCGATGTACTCCGTGCGCACCTTGGTTGCCCCGGAGATCCCCGCGTCCTCATCGGAGAAGGTGACGCCGTCCTTGAGGTCCAGCGAGAGGACGTTGTCCGTCGTGAACTCGGCCGTGGCGACCTTGTCCTCGGAGATCAACTGGACGGCTTGGGCGGTCGTGATCCGGGAGTACCCGCCGTCGCCGCCCATCGAGAAGACGAGCATCGTGACGGCGATGATGGCGAGCACCCAGAACAACGGGGCTCGCAGTGCGCGCTTGAAGTTCATAAAACGTGGCAGGGCCGCGCGGCCCGTCCTCCTGCTCGGTGACGTCGTGTCCGGCGCGTGCTCGCGCCGGAGAGGTTAACGCTACCGGTCGCGACCCACGAGGGAGGCGACCTTGCGCTTCACGGGCTCAACGCGGGGCCACCGGCTGGCGTTCCCTGTCAGCCGGGCCAGGCGGGAAAGCGGTACAGGCGGCGACTCCCGAACTCCGCCGGGCGTCGTCGCGACGCCCTACGCCCCGTCGAGGTAACTCGACACGCGGAGCCCGCGGCGGCATTCGTCTGCGTGTCGCGTCATCTCGACGGGAGGACCCAAAGGGCGCGTTGCTCAGCTATAGACGTGCGGGGCGAGCGTGGCGATCTGGCGCAGCCCGCGATACTGCTCGGCGTAGTCCAGCCCATAGCCGACGACGAACTCGTTAGGGATGTCGAACCCGATCCACTTGACGTCGACGTGGACCTTGGCCGCATCCGGCTTACGCAGCAGCGTGCAGATCTCGACTGAGGCCGGGTGGCGGGACTCCAGGTTGGCCTTGATCCACGACAGGGTCAGGCCGGAGTCGACGATGTCCTCGACGATGAGCACGTGCTTGTCGGTGATGTCGACGTCGAGGTCCTTGAGGATCCGCACGACACCGCTGCTCTTGGTCCCCGAGCCATAGCTGGAGACCGCCATCCAGTCCACCGGTGCGGAGATCGGCAGCGCCCGCATCAGGTCGGCCATCACCATGACCGCTCCCTTGAGCACGCCGACGAGGAGCAAGTCCTTGCCCGCATACTCGGCCGCGATCTCCTCGGCCAGCTCGGCGAGCCGGGCGGCGACCTCATCCTCGGATACCAGGACCCGTTCGAGGTCTTGGGCCATGTCACTGGCGTCCACGATCGGGGCTCCTCAGCGTCGGGTCGGGCGTCGCAGTCAGGCGCCCACCTTATCGGACCCTCGGGTGACGCGGATGTGACCGTCGACGCGGGCGACCCGCAGGTTGCCGGGCACGTGCAGCGGACCTTGCCCGTGCCAGCGGCTGAGGAGCTCGTCGCAGGCGGACGTATGCCGCCAGCTCACCTGCCCTGCCGGCGCGCCCGCGCCGACGAGCAGGAGGCGCCAGATCCGGGTGCGCAGGGGCCGGGCGATTCGCTCGAGGTCGCGAACCCGCAGCGGGGGCGCGACCTCTCCCAGAGAGGGGTCCGGCGCACCACGCACGACCTCCGCGTACGCCGCGCGTGCCTGCTCGTCGAGGTAATCGGCGTCGTCGCGCAGTTGCTCGGCAGTCCGCGCCAGCGCCTTGCCGATCCCGGGACCGAGGTCGCGTTCAAGGTCGGTGAGCGCCCGTCGCGCCCTGACCCGCAGGAAGGCCGGGTCGGCATTCATCGGGTCCTCCCACCACGCGATCCCCTCGGCCTCGCAGGCGCCGCGAGTCTGGGCGCGGGTCACCGCCAGCAGCGGCCGCACCACGTGGTCCCGGGTGGGCGGCATGCCCGAGAGCGATCGGGCGCCGGAACCACGCGTCAGGCCGAGCAGGACCTGCTCGGCCTGGTCGTCACGGGTGTGGCCGAGCAGGATCCCAGCCGCGCCGAGCGCGATGCGTCGCCGCTGCAAGGCGGCATAGCGGGCCTCTCGGGCCGCGGCTTCGATGCCATCGCCGCGAGGGGTGACGCTGACCCGATTGGCCTCTGCGGCAAGGCCCAGCGCGCCCAACCGACCAACCACCTCTCGGGCCACCACCTCCGATCCGGGCTGCAGGCCATGGTCGATGACCAGGGCGTGGGCGCGCAGCCCCAGCGCGGGGACCTCGCGCACCACGGCCGCGGCCAAGGCCATCGAGTCGACGCCGCCACTCACGGCCACAAGAACCAACGACCCCGGATCGAATGCCGTGAGCGCCCCGCGCACCGCTCGGCGGACCGCGGCGGCATTCGGGTCCGGCCCGGTCACCGCGCCCAGCAACCCGGCGTCAGCGGCGGCTCAGCCGTGCACACGCGCGACCCAGCGCTGCGGTTCAACGATTTCGTCCGGTCGCGGGAGGGTCTGCGGGGACGTCCAGACGGCATTGAAGCCGTCGACTCCGACGACGGACTGGACCGCGCGGACGAACCGAGCGCCGTCGGCATACTGGCGCATTTTGGCATCCAACCCAAGCAGGCGACGCAGCATCCGATCAGCCAGCCCGGCGCCCTGCCGGCGCATCGTGAAGCGCCGACGGATCAGGGCCACGGAGGGCACGTGGGCGGGACCGACGTCATCCATGACGACATCGGCGTGACCCTCCAGGAGCGACATGACTGCAGTGAGCTCGGCGATGGCATCCCGCTGCTCGCTCGTCGTGACGAGATCGACCAGGCCTGGGCCACCGTCGCCCAGGACCTCAGGGAGCCGCTGGACGAGTTGGCGGGCCAGCCCGGCAAGGGCTTGCTGGTCCGGCGTGAGCGAGGCGGCCAGGGCCCGACTGCGCTCGATGAGGTGCTGACGTAGCCACGGCACGGCGGTGAACTGGACCCGATGGGTCTCCTCGTGCAGGCAGACCCACAGCCGGAAGTCGGCCGGGTCGACGTCCAGTTGCGTCGCGGTCTGCACGATGTTGGGGGCCACGAGGAGCAAACGAGGCTCCCCCTGGGGTGCGAGGTCGTACTGCCCGAGCACTTTGCCCGCGAGAAAGGCGAGCATGGCCCCCACCTCAAGCCCGGTGGCGCGCGCTCCCGCACGGGTGACGGCGGGGTGCAAGGCCTGGGCCCGGGCCGCGACGACGGACGCCAAGGCAGGCTCGAGGAGCCCGCCCATGGATTCGGCGTTGGCACCGATCCAGGTGGCCCGGTCGACGACGATCGCGGGCGGGGCGTGATGGGGGGTGTGCAGGCGCGCGGTCTGCGCGACCGGCGCCTGGGCGGCCAGCGCCGCTCGACGGATGCTGGCCACCTCCGCGGCAGCCGCTGCCGGCGATAAGGCCGGACCGGGCGCCACGAGCCGCGCGCCTGCGGTCGCGGCGAAACGCCAATCGACGACAGCACTCACGGCATTCCCCTTTGATGGCGCACGGTGATCACTGGCAACCGCAGCTCGTCAACACTCCCACGACTCGGTCCAACGCGGCCCGCGCCGGGACCGTTCCACTCGCGAAACTCGGCGACACCTCATCGGCCACGACCACGTAGAGCAAGGACCGGCCATCGGCATCGACCGTCCAGCCACCCACGGCCGATGTGCCGGTGAGGGTCCCGGTCTTCTCGCGCGGGATCCCCGCCCACTGTTGGGTATCCGGGTCGTCGAAGCGCTCGGCGAGCGTGCCGCTCAGACCGGCGATCGGGAGGCGCAGGGCAACCTGCCGCCAATCCTGGTGGGTGCCGTCCGTCGCCAGCCGCAGGGTCTGCGCGAGCGCTCGCACGGTCACCGTCTGCCCGCTCGACAGGCCGGAGGCGTCGACGATCTGCAGGTCCGACTCGGCGATCCCGCGAGACGCCGCGACGCGCGTCAGGAACAGCCCGATCGACGTGTCCTGGGTCTCACGGGCATCGAAGTAGGCCACGCGGGCCAACTCCTCCATGAGGGCGTTGTCGCTGTCCTGCAGGGCCACGGCGAGCAGGTCCTCGATGGGCGCGGACTCGACCTCGGCCACGCTCCGGACCTGTTGATAGTCGGCCCGCAGGGTGTCGGCGGGGGCGACCGTCGTGGGGATGCCGCGCTCGGTCAACAGGGCGGCCAGGACGTCGGCGGTCCGCCTGGCAGGGTTGGCCGGCGAGGGCTTGCCTTCATCGGCTCGATCGGGCGCCAATCCGAGGTTGCTGACCCGTCCGGTGTAGCCGTAGGCGACGTCGATGCTGGACCAGGTGTCCAGGATCTCCGGGCCGTCGGCGTATTGGGTGTCGAGGGACAGGACCCAGGGGCCGCTCTGCTCCCCCAGCACCACCGCAGCCTTGTCGGCGAGGTCCGCTAGTCCCGCGTGACCGATCGTGGCCGACGGGTCGCCGGCGCCGGGGTTGAGGTAGAGATCGCCACCGGCTTGCAGGACGAGTCGCCCATCAGCACCTTCGACCAGGCCAGTGCGCAGGGTCTTGTCGAGCGGCAGAGTGCTACTGACCACCATGGCGGAGATGAGCTTCTGGAGTGACGCGACCGTCCGCGGGCTGTCCGTGGCCTGGGCGAAGAGCTCCTGCCCGGTGTCGGCATCCAGCACGGTCATGGCGACCGAGGCCCCGAGGGCCGGGTCGGCCAGGGCTGGCCCTAGGGCTGCGGTGAGCCCCTCACTGGTCGGCAGCGGTGGATCGGTGGGGCTCGCGGAGGGTGGAGCGCTCGGCATCGGACTGCTCATGGCCGGCGGAGCGGGGGCGATCGTCAGGACCCCGGGGACCTTGTCCATCGCGTCCGCCGCGGCATACCCGACGAATGCCACGAGCAGCGCGAGGGCGATGGCGCCGAACGCGATACGTTTCACTCCCGCTCCTGGTATCTCCTGCCGCCCCTATGCGGGACACTTGGTCCTTGAGCCTAGGTCACGCGCATCGTGACCCAGATTCCCGAACCAGCCGTCATTGCCGACATGGGAAGAGAAGGACACTGTGGAGTTCGACGTCACCATCGAGATCCCTAAGGGCGCGAAGAACAAGTACGAGGTCGATCACGAGACGGGACGTATCCGACTCGACCGGCTGCTGTTCACGTCGATGGCGTACCCGTCGGACTACGGATATGTGGAGGACAGCCTCGGCGAGGACGGCGACCCGCTCGACGCTCTGGTCCTGCTGGACGAGCCCACGTGGCCCGGCTGCCTCGTGCGGGCTCGCCCGATCGGCATGTTCCACATGCGCGACGAGGCCGGTGGCGACGACAAGATCCTGTGCGTCCCGGCGGGCGACCCCCGCAAGTCCAAGATCACCGACCTCGATGACATCAACGACTTCGATCGCCTCGAGATCCAGCACTTCTTCGAGACGTACAAGGATCTCGAGCCGGGCAAGTCCGTGGAGGGTGCCCACTGGGCCGGGCGTGAGGACGCCGAGCGCGTGGTCAACGAGGCGATTGCCCGGGCCAAGGCCGCGGGGCTGTCGACGGCGCGCTGGCGGATGCCAACGCACGCCCCGGGCGTCGCTCCAGTGGTGACCCCGGCGCCCTCGACCCATTCCCCGGAGGATCACGCCGAGGCGGCCGAGCGCGCCCGCGCAGAGCTGGCCACCAAGGACAACCCCCTCAGCGACGACTGACCCCCGCGGCTGGCCCTGGCGACAGGCCTGTGAGTCCAGCCCGCGCGTCCAGCCCGCGAGTCCAGCCCGCGCGTCCAGCCTTCCCGGGTCCTGGGGATTGCCCGGAGTCCGGGGGCTCCACCCTGGGTTCACCGAGTGTTCTGCGCCTGGACGACAAACATCGAGATGACGTGACGCGCGGACGAATCCGCAGGATTCGTCCGCGCGTCACGTCATCTCGATGGGTGAGGCGGGTGTCGCTGCCGCGAGCGCTCGCCAGGGCTGCGGCCCAGGTCGGCCGCTCGGACGTCCCCCAGAACCTCCCGAACGGCCGACCCGGGAGTCTTAGAGGTCGAGCACCACGCGCTCGGCCGCGGCGCGTGAAACGCACACCATCATCCGGGTCCCGGCCAGCCGCTGCGCGGGCGTGAGGATGAGGTCGCGGTGCTCGATCGCACCGTCGAGCACGCCGGTCTCGCATGATCCGCAGTTGCCTTCTTGGCAGGCGTTGAGGATCGGTCGCCCCACGCGCTGGAGGGCAGCCAGCAGGGTCTCATCCGAGGCCACCTCGATGACATCACCGGTCGAGGCCAGGACCGCCTCGAACGCCACATCGTCATCACGCAGGGCGTCTACCCCGGCGAAGTGCTCCACGTGCACCTCGATCCCGAGCCGCTCACAGGTCTGGGTCACCTCATCGAGCATCCGCTCCGGGCCGCAGCAATAGACGGCGGCGCCCGACGGCAGCGCAGCGAGGATGGCGGGGAGGTCCGCGCGCTCACCGTCCGCGTGGACGACCACCTGATCGCCGTAGGCGGCCAGCTCGTCGAGAAACACCATCGTGGCGCGCGAACGGCCCGCGTAGTCGAGCCGCCAGCCAGTCCCCCTCGCCTGAGCCTGCGCGACCATGGGCAGCATCGCCGTCACCCCGATCCCGCCGGCGATGAACGCATAGTGCGCGGCCGGGCGGAGACGGAAGTTGTTGCGCGGCATTCCGACATAGATCCGGTCCCCTTCGCGCAGGGTGTCGTGGACGAATGCCGACGCGCCCCGACTTTGCGTTTCGCGCAGAATGCCGAGTCGATACGTCCCACGGTGAGCCGGGTCCGAGCACAGCGAGTACTGCGCGGCCCGGGTCGGATCCACCCAGAGGTCGATGTGGGCGCCGGGCTCCCACGGCGGCAGGTCGGCGCCGTCGGGGTGACGCAGCTCGAGGACTCGGACAGCGTCGGTCCCCCTGCGCAGGCTCGCCACCTCGAGCTCGATGGTCCCGGGAGGGGCGCTGTGCCGCACCTCGATCTGCTCGGGCGGGGCCACCGGCTCCCACTGGGCGGGCAGCGTGAGCGGGGCCCGGAAGAACCACCCGTTGAGGTGGGGCTGCACGTCCGGGTCGGGCCGCAGGCCGGGGAGGGCGGGGAGCAACTCCTCGAACATGATGCGCTCGACCTGCCGGGCGAAGAAGTGGCCCGCGCAGAAATGGTGACCGGCGCCGAAGGCCTGGTGGCTTTTGGTGGCCCGGAGCAGGTCGTAGGTGTCGGGGTCCTCGAAGCGGGTCTCGTCCCGGTTGGCCGAGGCGATGATGCACTCGACGACTGCGCCCTCGGGGATGGGCACGCCTCGCACGGTTGTGTCCCGGCTGGCCTGCCGCTCGATCGCACCGATGGGGGCGATCCAGCGCAGTCCCTCGTTGACCGCCGCCGGAACCCACGTCGCCGGATCGGCGGTGACCATCGCCAGCTGCTCGGGTCGGCCGAATAGGCCGTGCAGGGTCGACCCGGCGCCATGCCCAGGCTCCTGCATCCCGCCGAGCAGGATCACCTTGAGAGTGGGCAGGAGCATGGACGGCGGCCGTGGCCGACCGTCCTTGACGCCGGTCCACATCATGTGGCCGATGAGCGAATCGTCCGGTGCGGTGGTCAGGCGTGCCAGCAACGGAGCCAGGGCCCGGTCGATCTCGGCCGAGATCGCATCGGCCGCCGCGAAGCGCGCCGGTTCCAGACCCAGGTTCGCGATCCCGCCGTTGAGGCCGTGAAACCACCGCCGCAGCGTGTCCGAGTCGACAAACTCGTCCAGACCCATCACGTGCCGCAGCGACTCCACACTGACCGGCTCGAAGTACTCGGCCATGAGGTCACCACCACCGCTGCGGGAGATCGCCTGCACTCGACGGCGGCACACGGGCCGCACGATGCCGTCGATCACCTCGTTGACCGAGGCCGGTTTGAGCCGGGGGTCGGTTCCGGCTCGGATCTGGTCGTGGATCTCCCCCTCGGAGGTCAGCACGTTGGGTTCGCCGAAGACTCGGTCGAGCGTCGGGTGCCCTGCGGCAGCGATGAACCCCCCGTCGCCCACGCCGACGCTGGCGCAGTCGTCGAACCGCGTGACGAAGTAAACCTCCGCGGCCGGGATGTACGCCACGGGCGCCTCGGCACGCAGCCGCCGATAGATGGGGTAGGGATCGGCCTCGAGCGCCTCGATGGTGATGTCGTCGACGAAACTGCTCGCGGCCACAACGCTCCTTGGGGAAACTCACGATCTTGACCACTTGGTCAACAGCTTGTTCGCTAGTGTGCTGACCACCCGGTCAGCCTGTCAAGGGTCGGCCCACCGATCGGAGAGTCATGCCCGAGCCCCGAGCCCGCCGCCCCGCGGCCGATCGACGCGAGGAGATGCTCGACGCGACCATCGACATCGTCGCCCGTCAGGGCCTGCGCGCCCTGACCCTGCGCGCGGTCGCGCAGGAGGTCGGCGTCTCACACCCATTGGTCGCCCACCACTTCGGCACGCGCGACCGCCTCCTGGAGGCGGCTGTACGGCATTCGATGACCAGGACCGAATCGATTGCCACGCCCCAGACACCGTCCGGCAGGGTCGAGGACTTCGCCCTCGACGCCGAGCAGATCGCCGCAAAAGAGCCTGTCCTGCAGGCGTTTCAGTACGAGATGATCCTGGAGTCGACGCGCCGCCCCGAGTTGGTGCCGCACATCCATGAGTTGTATGCGCAATGGCGTTCCATGACCCGCGAGGCGATGCACGACGTGGGCATCCGCGACCTCGACGCGGTGAGCCACCTGGTGTTCGCGGCGATGGACGGGCTGGTGTTCGAGCAGCTCGTCCTCAGCACGACCGAGCAGACAGCCGACGCGATGCGGGTGTTGCGCACCATGATCGGGCTCTATGCGGCGGCCGAGGCAGACAGCTGACGCGCGCCGGTGGCGGTCACCCAAGATGAGGAATGCCGCCCGCGGCGTCAGAATCGCGCGGCGTAGGGGACCAGGTCGCCGAGGTAGTAGATGCTGTCGTACCGGATTGGCGTGCGACTGTTGAGGGCGTTGATCATCATGCCGTCCCCAACGTAGATCCCGACGTGGTAGTTCGTCGGACCTGAGGCCCCGAAGAACACCAGGTCACCGGGTCGGGCCTGCGAGATCGGCACCTTGGTGCCCATGTTGTACTGGGCCTGCGAGCCGTGCGGCAGATAGATCCCGATCTGCCGGTAGGCCATCATCGCCAACCCGGAGCAGTCGTAACCGGTGGGGCCTTCCCCGCCCCAGATGTAGGGCTTGCCCAACTGGGCCTGCGCGTAGGCGATGACCGTGGACATTCCTCCGGAGCCCGACGAGACGGGCGTCACGACAGCGGCCGGCTGTGCGACCGGAGCCTCAATCACGGGGGCGGGCGCCGCCGTGGCGGCGGCCGCGGCTGCTGCGGCGGCTGCTTCGCGGGCCTGCTGCTCCCGAGCGGCGGCGGCCTCGGCCTGGCGCTGCGCCTCAGCGCGGGCCGATTCCTCGGCTGCGGCGGCAGCAGCGGCTTCCGCGGCAGCGCGCTCGGCGGCGGCGCGCTGCGCCTCGGCCTCGGCAGCGGCGGCAGCGGCCAAGCCCTCTTGGCGGGCGCGTTCGGTGTCCACGGAGGTCGCCCGCAACTCTGCGAGTCGCGCCAGCACCTGGTCCTGCTGGGCCCCAATGGCGGCCGCCTGGGCCTGCGCTGCCTGCGAGGCCGCCGCGGCGGCATCCCGGGACTGCACGGCCTGTGCGGCAGCCGTCTCCAGTTGGTCTTGGGAGTGCGCGGCGAGCCGGTCGGCTTCATCGGCCAGATTGGCCGTGTGCGAAGCGTCCGCGAGTGCCTGGCTGCGGGCGTCGCTCAGCGTCTGCAGGGCCGAGCTGCGGTCGGCCACCTCTTGCGGGCCCCCACCACCGAGGAAGGCCTCGACGCCGGTGAGGGACCCCTGGTCGGTGTACATCTGGGCGGCATACCGGCGGACGGTCCGCTGCGCGTCGTCCGCAGCGGCGCCAGCGGTACTCGCCCGCTCTGCCGCTTCCTGGGATTGCTGGGTGGCGACATCGAGGTCGAGCCGGGCCCTGTTGTAGGCCTCAGTGGCGCGGGACTCCTCGTGCTGGATCGAGGCCAGCCGGGTCCTCGCGTCGCGATAGGCGGCTTCGAGCTGATCGGCCGACATCTGGGCCGTGTCGACGGCCGCCCGTGCGGCGTCAACGTCCTCCTGGCTCGGATAGACCGACGTGGCCGGCTCGGGGGTCGGGGCCGCCGTGGCCGCCATCGCCCCGGACGAGATGAGTCCGACAACCATGAATCCGACGACCCCGTAGCGGCGCAGCGAACCTCGGCGCGCGCGAGGGCGGACTGGTTTGGCTCGACGGGGCACGGGCTCCACCTCGGGTCTAGGGCAACGAAGTCAACGGGCCGATCCCGGACAGGTCCGGGGCGTGCCGCGTCGCGCGGGGCCCGGGGGATCGCTCCGGTATGGAACCGCCGACGTCGGGGAATCTAGACCTCAAAGAGAACCTGCGTCACGGCAGTCACAGGAGCCAGATCCGTTGCGAGAGAATGACATTCGTGTCTTTTCGAAATGACACTGATGTCTTTCTCGACGTCACGTCAAATGTCTCTGCTCGGGTCGAACGGTAGATCACGAATCGATAACCTCAGCAGTCACAGGAGCGATCTCGCTTTCTGAGATACGTCCCCGAGGTGAACTCCGCCCCCCAGCAAGCACGGACAAACGAATCGTTTCGATACGACTTTCAGCGCGCCACCGAGCCTGCGAGCCCGCAAACGAATCGTTTCGATACGACTTTCAGCCGCGAGAGGGCCCGGGCGAGAGGGCGCGCGCGCCCTGGCGTACTCGCTGCGCGCCCTGGCGTACTCGCTAGACCAGCCCGGCGCCCTCCTCGAGCGAATGCCGCCTCAGATGGCCAGGACGGGGACCGCCTCCAGCAGTGCCCTGGTGTAGTCCTGCTTGACCCCCTCGGGGGTGAGGTCGGCGGACGTCGCCTCCTCGACCACGGCACCGTTCTGCATGACGACGACCCGGTCGCACACCAGCCGGATCACGCTGATGTCGTGGCTGACCAGGATGTAGGTCAGGTGCCGCTCGCGCCGGAGCTGAAAGAGCAGCTCAAGGATCTGGGCCTGGATCGACACGTCGAGCGCCGACACCGACTCGTCGAGCACGAGCAACTCCGGGCGCGCGGCCAAAGCGCGAGCAATCGACGCCCGCTGCCGCTGGCCCCCGGAGAGGGCCGCCGGCCGCCGGGTGGCGAGCACGCCACCCAGGCCAACCTGCTCGAGGATCTCCATCGCCGTGTCCCGAGCCTGAGTGGCGCTCTCCTTGTGCCAAAGGCGTGCCGGCTCGGCCACGCTGTCGACGATCCGCATTGCCGGGTTCAGCGACGTGTAGGGGTCCTGGAAGACCAGTTGCACATGCTTCCAGGTGCGCTTGTCGTACTTCTTGCCCTTGAAGACCTGCTCGCCTTGGAAGGTGATCGTCCCCGAGTCCGGTGTCACCAGTCCGCACAATGCGCTCACCAGCGTCGACTTCCCGGACCCCGACTCCCCCGCGATCCCGACCGACTCGCCCTTGTTGATGTTCAAGGTGACGTTGTCGATCGCCTTGGTGAAGACCGGACGGGCCGGCCAGCGGGACGTCTTGAAGGTCTTGTTGATGTTGGTCATCTCGACAAGCCGATCGCCGAGCTCCCCGCGACCAGTGTTGCTTTCACTCATGAGGGCACTCCTTCGCGCACCGACAGCTCTCCGTTGACCCGGTCCTGCCAGCGCACGCATCGGGCCTCCCGGCCCGCAATCGTCGTCGGGGTGAATGCCACGGGGCCGGCACGGCATTCGTCGATCACCAGCGCACAGCGGTCGGCGAACCGGCACCCGGGTAGCGCGTCGTCCGGCGCCGGCACCTGGCCGGGCAACGGCTCGAGCCGGCCGAGCTCCATCGCCCGCTCGGGAATGCAGCGGATCAGCCCGTCGACGTAGGGATGGACCGGGGAGGCGAGCACCGCATGAGTCGGCCCGGCTTCGACGAGCTCGCCGGCGTACATGACGAGCAGGCGGTCGCAGCGCTCGCTGATCACACCCAGGTCGTGCGAGATAAGCAGGACGGCCAACCCCATCTCGGCGCGCAGCCGGTCGATGAGATCCATGACCTGCTTCTGGACCGTCACGTCCAGGGCAGTGGTCGGCTCGTCGGCGATCAGGACGCGGGGCTCACGTGCCACGGCGATGCCGATCATGGCGCGCTGGCGCATCCCTCCCGAGAACTCGAACGGATACTGCTTGGCCCGCTCCGCCGGCCGGGTGACATCCACCCGCTGGAGGATGTCCACGGCCTCAGCCGCGGCGGCCTTCTTGGAGATCGACTTGTCCCGCAGGCGCACGGCCTCGGCGATCTGGTCGCCGATGCGCATCGACGGGTTCAGGCTCGTCATCGGGTTCTGGAAGATCATCGCGACCTCGTGGGCGGTCTGGATCGCGTCCGGCGCGACCTCCTTGCCACACACCTCGACCGTGCCGGCATTGCGGCGGGTGCCCACCGGCAGGAGCGAGGAGATCGTCGAGGCCGTCAGGCTTTTGCCCGATCCGGACTCACCCGCGAGCCCGACCATTTCGCCCGCCCCGACCGTGAAACTCACATCACGCACCAAGGGCACACTCTGGCCGAGCTTGATGTCCGGATCATCCACCTCGATGTGCAGGCGGTCGACCCTGATCCCCGGGGGGGTCTGGGTGCTCACGATCGGGCCTCCTTGGTGAGGGCATCGCCGAGGACGTTGAGGGCGAGGATGAGCAGGGTCAGCACGAGCGCGGGGATGAGGATGACCCGGGGCTCGGTCGAGAGCAGGCCGCTGGCGCCGATGAGCAGGGAACCCAGCGACGACTCCGGGGGCTTGACCCCGATCCCGAGGAAGCTGATCCCGGCCTCGACGACCAGTGACAGCCCCAGCAGATAGCTGGTCTGGACCGCCAACTGCGGTCTGACCCCGGGCAAGAGGTAGCGGAAGATCAGCCGCGAGTTCGAGCAGCCGGACATGGCCCCGGCCGTCACGAAGGGAGACGCGGCCAGGCGCACCGTCTCCGCGCGGACCACGCGCATGATCCGAGGCGCGAAGATCAATCCGAGCACAATCATCTGCCCTCGAATGCCGGTATTGAGCGCCGTCTGGGCGGCCAGCAGGAGAATCAGGGCCGGCACGGTGAGGATCACGTCGGAGAACCGAGACAGGATCTGGTCGAGCCACCCCCCCGTGAAGCCGGCGATGAGTCCCGTCGGCAGGCCGAGCACGACGGCCACCACGACGGCGATGAGCGCTGCGATCATCGACGTGTGGATCCCCCACATGAGCCGGCTGAACAGGTCCCGGCCTAGGTCATCGGTCCCGAGCCAGCTACTGCCGCTCATCGGGCCGAGGGAGTTCATCAGGTCCTGGGCGTTGGGGTCCTTCAGCGGGAGGATCGGCACCGTGATGGTGATCAGTATCGCTATGGCGACAAAGATGCCGGACGCGATGACCCCGGCGCTGAGCTTGAGGCGTTGTCTGCGCGGGGGCGGATCGCCGCCCGGGGGCTCGGGGGGCATATCCGGCCCGACGGCGGGGTCGACCGCGGCCACGACCGCGCGTTCTTCGCTCATGCCGCTCATGCCTTGCTCCTTGCCACCGGGTTGAGCCACAACGCCACGAGGTCAGCGATGAGGTTTGCCCCCAGCACGACCGCACCGAAGAGGGCGACGAGGGCCTGAACGACCGGGAAGTCCTGTCCGCGAACGGACTCGATGGTCAGCGTGCCGACGCCGGGGACGGCGAAGACGACTTCGACGAGCAAGGCTCCGGTGATGAGGACGCCGACCTCAAGGCCGATGACCGTGACCAGCGGGGCCGCCGCATTGCGGGCCACGTGCCGGAAGAAGATCGTGCCGGCCTGGGCCCCCTTCATCCGGGCTGTGCGGACGTAGTCGCTGCGGTACTGCTCAATGAGCGAGGCCCGGAACGTCCGCGTCTGCAGACACATCAGCGACAGCGCGAGCGATAGCGCAGGCAGTGTCAGGTACTTGAGCGTCTCGGCCAACCCGACCGACTCCGGGGTGCGATAGCCACCGGGCGGGAGGAACTGGAACTGGATGGCGAAGATGAGGATGAGCAGGAGGGCGAGCAGGAAGTTGGGGATGGCCACGCCCAGCAGGGAGATCCCCTGCATGATCTTGTCGGTGATACCACCGGGGCGTGATCCCACGACCGAGCCCATGATGACGGCGGTCACCGTGGCAATGAGCATCGCGTAGGCCGAGAGCATCAGGGTCGGCGGCAGATAGTCGCCGACGAGCTCGGACACGCTGCCCTTGTTGGCCATGGAGGATCCGAGGTCACCCGAGAGGGTGTTGCCCAACCAGGTCGCGTATTGCTGGAGCACGGGTTTGTCCAGGCCATAGGCCACCCGGATCTCCTGGATCTGCGCGTTGGTCGCGCCCTCGCCGGCCAGGGCGGCGGCGGGGTCCCCGATGGAGTACAGCATCAGGAATGTCCCCAGCGTGACGGCAAGGAGCAGCGGGATGGCAATGAGGACGCGTGTCGTCAAGTGCCGCAGGATCAGCAGGGTCATCGTTGACCCACCTCCATGGTTGGTTTCGCCGGCGAACCGGGCGGAATGCCGGGCGCTCCGGTCGAGCTGTTCG
>JAGOME010000089.1 GCA_017993715.1 Phycicoccus sp. | reverse complement strand
CGCATCGGCCGCGGATACCGCTCGCACGAGAACTACCAATGCCGCATCATGCTGTACCACGCCGCCCGAATCGCAGCGTGACCAACCCAGCCGACCGCAGGGCCATCACGCGGAAAGTCGGGGACCCACCAAAGGCCGCCTTTGGAAGCCGTTGCTGATGCGCGGGGTGGGTCCCCGTCGGCGGATGAGAGCGCCTCAGTCGTCACACCCTTGGGCGATACTGATTGTCCTGTCTCATCGCGCCCGGATCCTGTCGCGAAGTCCCCCGACATGACGTACGACCACGCCGCTGCACCCTGCGCCAGTCGACAGCGCGATTGGCACGATACGCGGTACTGAAGCGTTCGGGGATTGTGGCCGCATCGTCTCCCACCAGAGAGGATGCACAGCATGGGTAAGCACTATGACGCCGCGACGAAGGAGCGGGCGGTCCGGATGGTCCAGCAGGCCGCCGGGGAGACCGGGTCTGTTGTCCGGGCGTGTGACCCGAGTTGGGTCAAACGCTTAGTGCCTTGGTCGTGGGCCTTGTAGGGCTTCGAGGATCGTGGTCTCCTCTGGGCTGAGGGCCGGTGGGATGGTCGTGATGATGCCGTTGATCTCGATGGTGGCTGAGCGCAGCGGTTTCAAGGTGCGCAGGACGCGTCGTAGGGATTGCCCGGTGCGGTGTTGCACGTCGCGGCTGACGGCCAGCGCGGTGAACACGATCGTGAGGTGGGCTTCGATCGCGTCGCGGGTGCGGGCGAACATGGGCCGGGCGCGCAGGTCGGTTTTGGACATCCGGAACGAGGCTTCGACCTGCCATAGGTCGTGGTAGCTGGCCAGGACCTGGTTCGGCGGCATGAGGTCGGCGGGGATGTTGGTGACGTATCCCTTGTTATCCCGACCTCGGCGTAAGAAGGGTTATGCCGATGTTGGCGTTATGCCGACAGACAGCTCGTCGTTCGCATCGTCCCTGCTGAGCGCGGTGTCCTGACCGGGGTTGTCGGCATAATCGCGGCGCTCCTGCGGGTGAGGAGGCTGGCCTTCCTAACTCAAGGAAGGGGCCACCTGCATGAGCGGTGACGGTGTGATTGGTCCCGGCGGGAGCCGGGTGCTCGGCGAGGACGCGCTGAGCGACTTCGGGGTTTTCCTGATGGCCTACAAGGGCGTCGCGGGGACCACGAGGGAGTGCTACCTGCGGTATGTTCGGACGTTCCTGTCCGAGCTCGCCGACCCTGCGGGCGCCATTGACCTGCAGGTCGTTTCGGCTTTGCGGGTGCGGTCCTACGTGACCGATCGTGGTGCCCAGTACGCGCCGGAGTCGCTGAAGTTGATCGCCACCGCACTCAGGTCGTTCCTGCGGTTCGCGTGGATGTCCGGCTGGACCGATGGTGACCTGACCAGCGCCGTCGGGACGGTGGTAACCCACCGGTCGGGCCGGCTACCCAAGGCGCTTACTGCTGAGCAGATCCGGCGGTTGCTGGCCAGCCCGGATTCTCGGACGACCACCGGCGTTCGGGATTACGCGCTGCTGTTGCTGCTCTGCCGGCTGGGGCTGCGCGCGGGTGAGGCCGCCGGTCTGCGCCTTGACGACATCAACTGGCAGGCGGGGACCATCACCGCGTCGGTCAAAGGCGGAGGCACGCTGACCTCGCCGCTGCCCCACGACGTGGGTCAAGCACTGGTGGCCTACCTGCAGCGACGGCCCACGGCCGCCGAGTACCGCGAGGTGTTCCTTCAGGTCCGCGGCGAACCGAAACCGATGACCAGGTGCGCGGTGACCGAGGTCGTGTCCAGGCGCGCCGCGGCTGCGGGACTGGGCACGGTGCGGGCCCATCGGCTGCGACATTCCGCGGCCCGGGCCGTGCTGGCCGCGGGTGGCACGCTCACCGAGGTCGGCGAGCTGCTCGGCCACAGCACCGCCCAGGTGACCATGACCTACGCGTCGTTCGACCTGACGTCGTTGGCGGTGCTGGCCCGACCGTGGCCGGCGGAGGCCGACGATGTCTGACCTGACCGTCCTCGTTGGCGAGTACATGGCCTTCCGCACAGCCCGCGGGTTCCAACACAACCCGAAGGTCGAACGCCTGCTCACGCTGTTCGTGGCCTCCCTCCCCGGGGACGCGCCGGACCGAGCCGACGGCCGGTTGTTCACGAACGGCCAGGCTTTGGCGTGGGCCCACGCGCCCGTCGCAGGTTCCCCGGCGTGGCTGTCCTACCGGCTGTCCGCCCTCCGGCAGTTCGCGGCCTATCTCGCCGGGTCCGGCCTGCCGGTCGAGGTTCCGGCCGTCCGCCAAGGAGTCGGCGGGTCCCGGCGTGCGACGCCGTACCTGCACACGGACGCGGACGTGCGGGCGCTCATGGCAGCTGCCGATGACCTCTTCACGCCGCTGAAGGCGGCCACCCTGAAGACCTTGACCGGGCTGCTGGCGGTCACCGGGATGCGCATCGGGGAAGCGCTCCAGCTCACCATCGCCGACGTCGATCTGGACCAAGGGGTCATCGTCATCACGCGGGCGAAGTACGGACGGCAACGCATCGTCCTCCTCGAGGCGGCCTCGCGTCAGGCCATCGCGAGCTACCTCGACCTGCCGGTCCGCCGCCGCCTCGGGACCACGCCGGAGCGAGCTGTCTTCGTCACGCCCCAGGGCACTGCCCTGGCTTACGGGACCGCCCAGGGCGCCTTCCACCAGATGACCCAGCGCGCCGGCCTACCCCCACGGGCCGGGGCCCGGCCACGCCCGCACGACCTGCGCCATACGTTTGCGACCCAGTCGATGATCGACGCGTACCACCACGGGCGGGATCCGGCCAGGACGCTGTCCCTGCTGTCGGTCTGGCTCGGGCACGCCAACCCGGCGGACACCTATTGGTACCTGCAGGCAGCACCCGAGGTCGCAGCCCTCGCGGCGCTACGGCTCGAGCCCAGCCTCGACGATGGCATGGTCCAAAGCGAGGAGTCATGACGGCCCCGCGCGCGTCGAACCCCCTCGCGCCGATCCTGCAGGAGTACTTCACCGAGTACCTGGTCACCCAACGCGCCATGAGCGACGCGACGATCCGCACCTACCGGGACACGTGGCGGTTGTTCCTGCGCTTCCTGGTCCAGGACCGTCACGTCCCCGCCTACCAGCTCGCCATCACTGACGTCGACGCGGCCTCAGTGCTGGCCTTCCTCGATCACCTGGAAACCTCGCGGGGCAACAGCGCTGCCACCCGGAACCTGCGGCTGGCCGCGATCAAGTCCGTCATGGCCTTCCACGCCACCAAGGCACCCGAGCATCTGGACACCGCCGCGCGAATCCATGCGATCCCGGTCAAGAAGAAGCCCAAGTCGCAGCCAACGTTCCTGACCAGCCCGCAGGCGCAGGCGCTGCTGGACGCGATCAGCACCGACACGTGGACCAGCCGCAGAGACCGGGCGATGTTCACCCTCGCCGCGCAAACCGGGCTGCGGCTCAGCGAGATCACCGGGCTGCGAATCACCAGCCTCCACCTCGGCGCCGGCCCCCACGTCGCGTGCACCGGCAAGGGACGCAAGAGACGCACCACGCCACTGACAACGGCGACGACCAGGCTTTGCACCCCGAGAGCCTCGAGGGTGTCGCTGAGGTCGCGCTCCAACGTGCTGACCGGCTACCTCCACGAACGGCAGAACCGCCCGGGCGACGCGCTCTTCCCGAACCCACAGGGCCAAGCGCTGTCGCCCGACGCGGTGCAGCAACGCCTATCGGTGTACGTGGCCCGCGCCCAGACGGCGTGTCCCGAACTGGCCGACAAGACCATCACGGTCCATACCCTCCGGCACACCGCCGCAATGCGATTCCTCGAGGCCGGCATCGACACCGCCGTCATCGCACTGTGGCTCGGCCATGAGTCTCTCGCGACGACCAGCATGTACCTGCACGCCGACCTGAACATCAAACGAGCCGCGCTCGAACGCACCCGACAACCCGACACCCCAGCCGGTGACTACCACCCGGACGACTCGCTCCTCGCCTGGCTCCAGAGCCTGTGATTATGCCGACCCGTGCAGCGCAACCACGGCCCCCACCAACGATCCCAGGCCCTCTATCGGCATAACGCAGACATCGGCATAACCCTTGAGCCCCACCAGCCTGCGTGCTCGGGCCAGCGAGGCCTGGTCCAGGGTGCGGGAGCCGTTCTTGATGGTGACGAACCGTGGGGTGCGGGCTGCCTTCTCGCCGGCGACAACGGCTGTGGCTTTGTTCTCCTGCAGGGTCAGGGTCTTGGCGTCCCGGACGGCTCGCTTAGTCGAGTAGGCCCACACCGCCCGCCACGACTTCTCGTGCTCCTGCGGGTCCCACACCGGTTCGGCCTTCTTCGCGGGGTCGTTCACGGCCCGCGCGGTGGCGGTGGAGACCCGCGGGGTGATGGTGTCGATGACCTGCCCTTCGGTGAACAGGTCACCATGCCACCGGAAATGGGACGCGAGATCCCCAGGGGCTTTGGTGACCCGAGACCCCACGATGAATCGCAGCCCGGCCTCGTCCAGCGCTGTCAGGTTGGCCGCGGACAGCATGCCGGCATCGGCGACCACGACGAAGTCGGTCAGGCCGTGCCGGGCCTGGAACCCCTCAATGATCGGGATCAGCGTGGCCGTCTCGGCGGTGTTGCCTTCGAAGCAGCCGATCTCCAGCGGGAACCCGTTGCGGTCGACCAGGAGCCCGACCACGACCTGGGGGTCGACGCGGCGTTCTTTGGAGTAGCCGACCTTGCGCAGGTCGTCTTCTTTCTCCGCCTCGAAATAGAGCGTGGTCACGTCGTACAGGCACAAGCTGACGTCACCGGTGGTGGCGGCATGGGCGAAGCACGCGGCCGCGATCTGGTCCCGATACCCGCCCTCGGCCACGCTGGCCCGTTTCAGCATCCGGAACATCGTCCGCAGCGACGCATGCTCCACGCCGACGTCGTCCAGGACCCGCAGCGAGTCCGCCTTCGACGTCGGCTCGATCAGCCGGGCCAACACCATCTGCGCGAATGCGGCATCCCCGAGGACATCGAACCTCAACCGGGTGTACGCGCCGGTCAGGACCTGCCACAACAGCGCCGACCGCTTCCCGGTGATCACCCCGGCCCGGGGCTGGACCGGCACCCCGTCGACCTGGAGATCCAGCGACTCCTGACCCGGCCGAAGCCGCCGCGGGCGCGTGCCATCAAGACCGCCAGCTCAGCCTCGGACCGGGCCGTCCCCACATGCTCCAACACGACGTCACGCCCGGCCCGCCGCTCAGCGACCTGGACTTTCGTGCTGCCCGATCGACCGGGAACCTTCCGCACGAACACCACGAGCCGACCCTACCCACCCCAGGGGTGTGTCAATCAGCCCAACGACAACGCCCTGACCAGCACAAATGTCAGCAGCCCCGTCGAATCCTGATCACATGGCACGAGTCAGGAGGCGTGCTCGCTGTTTTGACGGTGCTGGCTTCGTCTGTCGCGCCCTTCGAGCGCGCACTCTTAGCCCGCTCCTCAGGGGCTTGTGTTGCTGACTACTACTCGGCGGTGTCGGTCAGCCACGAGGCTTGCAGTCCCGTGGGGTCGTTCGAGCCAGCAGCGGCCACCGCCAGTCCGCGGCCAGTGCTCGTCGCGGGCGACGTCTCCGAGTCCCGCAGGTATCGTGCCACCCCAATGGCCTTCGTGACGACGGCGCTAACCAATCCCCGTCACGCCCCTCCGGACGCCGCCACGACGGCGGGTTGCTGTGTTGCCGCAAACAAGGGACCGTCGACTCTCTTCCACTACACAGACGAGGCCGGGCAGCGAGGGATCCTTAAGAGCGGGCAGTTGAATCCTTCTCTGACGAGCGTGAGTCCCAAGGGTGCGCGCTACGGCGACGGGCAGTACCTCTCCGACATCGCTCCAGGGTCGAGGACCTGCGCTCAACTCTCAGCGTGTTTCCTGGGCATCCCGTTCCAAGGCCGGAGGTTCACCAACTACGTCGAGATCGACGTGTCGGGGCTCAATATCGTCACGGGCCGGGATGGTGTCTTTGTCAACCCTTCGGGAGTGCCGCTAGGCATTTCACGACCACTCGTAGGCTCGGGGACGAACTGATGCGATACCAGCGTGTTAGTTGGCTCCACGATTCACGCGAGTTCCCGGTTGTCCTCTTCAGCGAGGTCGACGACGACGGTTGGGAGGTTCGAAAGGTCGATGAGTACGCCGACGGGCACTGTGACCTTGCCTCCGCCACGATCGAGACGGGCAACACGACTCTCGGCGAGGCGCGCATCCCGCCCCTCTCCGGAATCAACGAGGATCCTCAGTTCGAGGGCGCCGAGATCACGGAAGAGGAGTTCGAGGTCGCCTGGGGCAAGGCCAAGGCGTGGTTCGACCTGCCATGACTCTGCTTCGCTTCGCGCCCACGCTTGTGCTCGCAACCTTCGGCTGGCTCATGAGTCTGACGGCTGAAGCTGCCCAGCCCGATACGGCGGCCTTGGCTCTGCCCGCCTACGAGGGCCAGCGTCACACTGACCCGCAGATTCATGCCGAGCCCGAGCGCAGCCCTCCACTGCGTGCGTTCCTCAACAGCACTACTACGCAGACGGCCACTTGTGTTGCGGCATCGTGAGTTCTCGTAGCGGAGACCTGGCGGGCGTCGGAGCCGATCTTGTCGGCGAGGTCGGCTTGGGACCAGCCGCGTTCGGTGCGCAGGGTCTTAAGGCGGTCGCCGTGGAAGGGGCTGGGGCATGTCGTGGGACTGCGGACGGGAGATGGCAGTGACCCGCCCGCAGTTAGACCGAGCGGTTTTAGTGTTTCTGCTCCGCTGCCTTGAGTCAGGTCTCATTTCGCGCAGCACTGCCTGCCAAGCGGTAACGCCTTGGGTGACGGGAGAGGAGCCGGTTTCACGGGTCCCCGACTTTCCGCGTGATGGCCCTGCGGTCGGCTGGGTTGGTCACGCTGCGATTCGGGCGGCGTGGTACAGCATGATGCGGCATTGGTAGTTCTCGTGCGAGCGGTATCCGCGGCCGATGCG
>JAGOME010000088.1 GCA_017993715.1 Phycicoccus sp. | reverse complement strand
AAGAGGCAGCGCCCGTCAACGAGGAGATCCAGGCGAGCGCTGAGGAAATGCCCCGCGCCTGACCACCGCCTCACGCACGCGGGGGTCACAGGTCCGACCGGACCGGTGGCCCCCTCGCGCGTGTCAGACCTGCACGACACCGCACACCGCACAAGAGAGTGAAGACACCAACTCATGGCGAACTACACCACCGCCGACATCAAGGCCCTGCGTGAGAAGACCGCGGCCGGAATGATGGACGTCAAGAAGGCCCTGGACGAGGCCGACGGCGACATGGCCAAGGCTGAGGACATCCTGCGCGTCAAGGGACTCAAGGGCGTCACCAAGCGTGAGGGCCGCACGACCTCCAACGGCCTCGTGGCCGCTCAGGCAGCCGACGGCGTCGGCACCCTCGTCGAGGTCCTCTGCGAGACCGACTTCGTCGCCAAGGGCGAGCGCTTCATCGCGCTCGCCGACCAGGTTCTCCAGCAGGCCGTTGCCACCGGTTCCGGTGACGCGGACGCACTGCTCGCGAGCACCCTGGCCGATGGCAAGTCCGTCAAGGAGCTGCTCGACGACGCCAACGCCACCATCGGCGAGAAGATCGAGGTCAAGCGGGTTGCTCGCCTCGAGGGCGAGCAGGTTGCCGCCTACTTGCACAAGACCAGCCCCGACCTGCCCGCGCAGATCGGTGTCCTCGTCGCCGGCACCGGCGACGCCCATATCGCCCGCGACGTCGCGATGCACATCGCCGCGTTCGCCCCGAGCGTCCTGGACCGCGCCGAGATCGACCCCTCGACGGTCGAGCACGAGCGCAAGGTCGCCGAGGAGACCGCCCGCGAGGAGGGCAAGCCCGAGGCCGCCCTGCCCAAGATCATCGAGGGTCGCGTCAACGGCTACTTCAAGGAGAACGTCCTGCTCGAGCAGCCGTTCGCCAAGGACGCCAAGAAGACCGTCGCCGCCATCCTCAAGGATGCCGACGCGACGGTGTCCGGGTTCGCCCGGTTCCGCGTCGGGTCCTGACCCGCTGGGGTCCCCACCCCATCGCCGGAATGCCGCCCGCTCACCATGAGCGGGCGGCATTCGGCCGTTTTATCCCGGGGTTGGGGGTGAAACTGGCACCGCGGAAGCTCCCGTTGGACCCGGATCGAGCGGTCGGCGAGTCCCGATCCGAGGCCTGATCAACGTCAGCGCAACACCGGAGATGAGCACCACGGCGCCGACCACGGCCAGGATCGTCGGGACTTCGCCGTCGGCCAGATAGGCCACGGCCATCCCGATGGGTGGCACAAGCAGGGTGAAGGGCGCGACGGTGGCCGCGGGATAGCGGGCCAGCAGGCTGTTCCAGATCGTGTACCCGACGAGCGACGCGAGCACGGCGGTGTAGGCCGTCGACAGCCAGTTGACCAGGCTCAGATGGGTGAGGGCGCGCGACACCTCGGCGGGGCCGTCCAGGATCAGGGACAGCGCGAGCATCGGGACCGGGACCACGAGCGCGGACCAGACCGTCAGCGAGAAGCCACCCTGGATGCGCAGTCGGCGGACCAGGACATTGCCCATCGCCCATGAGACCGCCCCGAGGATCGTGAGGACGAAGGCCATGAGAGGCACATGTCCGCCCCGGCCTACGGCGACAAGGATGAGGCCGGCGACGCCGATCCCGACCCCGGCGACCTGGGCCAGGCGAGGCCGCTCGCTGAGCAGCAGGGCGGCCAAGACGACGGTGACGGCCGCCTGGAGCTGCAGGACGAGCGAGGCCAGCCCCGGGGGCATGCCCGCGGCCAGGGCGCTGTACAGGAAGCCGAACTGTCCGACCGACAGGAAGAGCCCGACGAGCGCGACATGCAACCACGGCGCCTGGGGGCGAGGGACGAAAGGGATCAGGGGCCAGATCAGCAGGAAACGGAGGGCGACGAAGACGAGCGGGGGCACCCCATCGAGGCCTCGCTCGATGACGACGAAGTTCGCCCCCCAGATCAGCATGACCAGCAGGGCGAGGAGGACATGGCGGCGGGGCATGCACCTATCGTTGGCCGACTAATCATGAAGATCAAGCGCCGTTCCGCACAACGCAATCGGTAGCATTGCTACATGATTGATCCAGACGGCCTGGTGACCCTGGCAGCGATCTCCCGCACCGGATCGGTGGCTGCCGCGGCAGACGAGCTCGGCTTCACCCCCTCGGCGGTCTCCCAACAGGTCAAACGGCTCGAGCGGCGCGTCGGCGGGGCCCTCCTTGACCGTGTCGGGCGCGGGGTGATCCCGACCGAGTTGGGCCGTCGGCTCGTGGTCGAGTCGGAGCCCATCCTGGCCGCCCTGGAGCGCCTCGAGGCCGGTCTGCATGCGGGGGATCCGCAGGCGCCCGTTGTCGGGACGCTCCGGCTCGCGGCCTTCTCCACCGGGGTGCGGGGCCTCGTGGCGCCAGCGCTGGCCGCTTTGGCGGACGCCGCGCCCGGACTGGAGGTCGAGGTCCTGGAGTGGGACCCCCATGACGCGGTGGGGCTCGTCGGATCCGGCGGGGCCGATATCGCACTCGTGCACAACTGGGGCGAGTTGCCGCTGCCGATCCCCGCGCATGTCGAGAGCAAGACCCTCGGCATCGACCGAGGTGACGTCCTCGTGCCAGCCGCGCATCCGCTTGCCGGCCGCGACAGCATCACCGCGACCGAACTGGCCGAGGAGGTCTGGGCCTGCGCCCCCGTCGGGTCGGTGTGTCACTCCTGGCTGCTGCACATGTTCGACCTGCATGGTCGGGTGCCCCAGATCCGCTATTGGGCGATGGAGTTCAGCTCGCAGATCGGGTTGGTCGAGGCCGGCCTCGGAGTCGCCTTGGTGCCTCGCCTCGGGCGAGAAACCCTGCCGAATGCCGTGTGCTCGGTCCCAGTGACCGACCCGGTCCCGACGCGGCGCATCCTGCTGCTCTGGCGGCAGTCGATGGCACCCAGCCCGGCGATCCACGCCCTGCGCGCGGCCTTGCTGGCGCAGGCAAACCTGCGGCTCGATCGACCCTGACCGCGGTCGGCGAGCCCGCTTGGTGAGCTCAGCCTGCGTGGTCGGCCGCCGTGGATCCGACCGGCGGGCGATCGCTCCACGGGAAGGTGATCCAGCGGTCGGTATGGCGCCAAACGTGATCCGGCGTGATGACGCTGAGGGGCTTGGCGTAGATCGTCGCCGTGCGGACGCGGCCGACCTTGCCGGCGCAGAAGTCCTGGACCGAGCGCAGCGTGAGGCCGGTGTCGGCGACATCATCGGCGACCAGGATCGTCGCGTCGTGCAGATCGACGAAGTCGGGTGCTGGCGGCAGGATCCGCGGCACGTCGAGGCGCTGGTCGATGCCGGTGTAGAACTCGACGTTCATCGTGTAGGTGTTCTTCACGCCGAGCGCATAGCCCAACGCCCCGCCGATGATCAGACCCCCGCGCGCCACCGACAGGATCATGTCGGGGATGCCCTCGGCGGCCACCTCGTGCGCGAGGTCCCACACGGCACGGTCGAAGTCGGTCCAGGTCAGCACCTCGCGTTCCATGGGTGCATCTTTGCCGATGACGGCGCGGGATCGGCATCCCGGGGAGGGGGCGGTGGAGCTTGGCCGCTCGGAGTTTGGTTAGGCTTGCCTCAGTTAGTGCACCCTCATGACGAAAGGCCTCCTTATGCGCCGCCTTGCGCCCACCCTCCTTGCCGCGACGGCCTCCGCCGCTGCGCTCGTGTTGTCCGCCTGCGGCGGATCGTCGAGTACGACCGACACCACCGACGCGGCGACATCTGCTGCATCGAGCGAGGGTCTGGTGCTGTACTCGGGCCGCAACGAGGCGCTGGTCGGACCACTGGTTACCCAGTTCACCGCCGACACCGGCATCCCGGTCGAGGTCCGCTACGGCTCAACCGGCGAGATCAGCGCCCTGCTCCTGGAGGAGGGAGACCAGTCGCCCGCCGACGTGTTCCTGTCGCAGGACGCCGGAGCCCTCGGCGCCTTGACGACGGCCAGCCTGTCCTCCACGCTGCCCGCCGCGCTCACCGACAAGGTGCCCGCCGGGTTCACCAGCGAGGACGACAGCTGGGTCGGCGTCACCGGCCGAGCCCGCGTCATCGTGTACGACAGTGAGCAGCTCACCGAATCCGAGGTCCCGACGAGCGTCGACGCCCTGACCGCACCTGAGTGGAAGGGGCAGGTCGCGTTTGCCCCGGGCAATGCGAGCTTCCAGTCCTTCGTCACCGCCCAGCGAGTGCTCGACGGCGAGGAGGCCGCGCAGGCGTGGGTCGAGGACATCGCCGCCAACGAGCCGGTGCTGACCGAGAGCAACGGCGACTCCCTTGAGCTGGTCAACCTCGGTACGGCCAAGATCGGCCTCATCAACCACTACTACTGGTACGAGATGGCGGCTGAGGCCGGAGACGATGCCATGCGGGCCCAGCTCAAGTTCCTCCCGGGCGATGCCGGGGGCATCGTCAACGTGACCGGCGCGACGATCCTGAAGTCGGCCGAGGGCAACACCAACGCCGAGGCCTTCATCGACTACCTGCTCTCGGACAAGGGCCAGCAATACTTCGTCGATGAGACTTTCGAATACCCCCTCGTCAGCGGAGTCGCGGCGCCGGAGGGCCTGCCCGCCCTGGAGAGCCTGGTCAACCCCGGTCTGGATCTGAGCGATCTGGAGTCCCTGAGTCAGACCCAGGAACTGCTGGCGCAGCACGGCCTGATCTAGGTGACTCGACGCGCCGGCTCAACACCCCCGCTCGCCCTCATGGGGGCGGCGGGGGTGGCTGCTGTGCTCGCGGCCATCCCGCTGCTCTATATCGCAGTCCGCACCGGGTCGGCCGGACTGGAGGCCGTCGCCACTGTCCTCGCCCGACCGCGCCTGCCCGCTCTGCTGATCAACACGATCGCGCTCGTCGCCGGAGTGACCTGTGCCGCAACGGTTCTCGGCGTCGCGACGGCATTCATCCTCGCCCGGGTTCGTCTGCGGTGGACGGGTGCGCTGGCGGCAGTTTCCATGCTGCCGTTGGCGGTCCCGTCCTACCTCGCGGCCTTCGGCTGGCTCGCGGCCTTGCCCCGGATCCATGGCTACGCCCCGTCGTGGCTCGTCTTGACCGTGGTCACCACGCCCTACGTCACGTTGCCGGTCACCGCTGCCCTGCGGGGAATGCCGCCCGCGTTCGGCGAGGTGGCCCGGACCCTGGGGTACTCGCCGTTGCAAACCTTCCGCAGCGTCACGTGGCCCGGGATCCGCAATGCGGCGCTGGCCGGCTCCCTGCTCGTCAGTCTCTATGCGCTGGCGGACTTCGGCGGGGTTGCCCTGTTTCGCTACCCCGTGCTGACCACGGCCATCCAACAGGCCTACGGCGCGACCTTCGATCGCACCTATGCGCCGGTACTGAGTTGCCTGCTCGTCGCGATCGCGCTGGGTCTGCTCGTCCTGGAACGGCGCGTCCGGCCCCGACGGGGGTTCGCCCTCGGCCGTGACGGCGCGGTGGACCGCATCGAGGCAGGCCGGTGGACACCTGCGTTGGTCGCCGTGGTGCTGCTGGCGCCCCTGAGTGCCGTGCTGGTACCGCTGGCGAGTCTGTTCTCGCGGCTGCTGTCGGCCCAAACGGTGCGCGAGCTCGACGTCGGGCGACTCGCGAGCGCGACAGCATCCACCGTCCTGCTGTCGGTGGCTGGCGCCGCCATCGCCTTGGCGCTGGCGTTGCCGATCGCGACGCTGGGCGCCCGGTATCCCGGACGGGCGGCCCAGTTCGCCGAAATCGCCGGATCATTGCCGCTGGCGATTCCCGGCATCGTCGTCGGACTGGGCCTGGTGTATTTCGCCCTCCGAGCGGCGCCCGCGCTCTACCAGACGGCCGGACTGCTGGCCTTCGCCTACGGAATCCTGTTCCTGCCCAAGGCGATCGGGTCGACGCGCAGCGCGATCGAGCGGGTCCCGGACAGCTTGGAGGACGTGGCGGCCACGTTGGGATACGGCCGCTTCGCCCGATGGCGCCTGGTGACCCTGCGCCTCTCGCGCCCCGGCATCGCGATGGCCGGCATCATCGTCGCCGTCACCGCGATGAAGGAGCTGCCCGCCACCCTCATGTTGCGGCCCACGGGTTTGAACACGCTCGCGCTCGAACTGTGGACGACGACCGATGTCGCGGCATACGGTGCCGCCGTGCCGTATGCCGTCGCTCTTGTGCTGGTCGCCGCCGTCCCCGCTGTTGCGTTGGCGCCGCGCGAACAGCGACTCAGCGACCCTGTCCCCGTCCGTGCCCGATGACACAGACCGACCTGCAGACCGTCGGCCTCGACGTCCAGATCAGCGGCACGCCGATCCTGCGCGACGTCTCACTCTCGGTCACGCGACGGGAACTCGCCGTGGTCATCGGACCCAGCGGCTGTGGCAAATCGACGCTCCTGCGGGCGATCGCAGGGCTGCGGCGAGCCAGCGCCGGCCAGATCCTCCTGGGCGGCGAGGTCGTGGACGACGGCATGACTGCTGCCCCACCCGAACGGCGCCGAGTCGGGTGGGTGCCCCAAGAAGCCGCGCTGTTCCCTCATCTGACGGTGGCCCAGAATGTCGCCTTCGGTCGGGGAGGCCGCGGGGGTCGTGGGGCTCGCCTAGCCAGGGTCGGGGGATCCGATGGCGAGGGGAGCGGCCTAGCCGACCGCGACCTGCTCGACCTCACCGGGCTGGCGGCCCTCGCCGAGCGCTTCCCCGACCAGTTGTCCGGGGGACAGGCTCAACGAGTCGCGCTAGCGCGGGCGCTCGCGGCCCAGCCTGCGGTGCTGCTCCTGGACGAGCCGTTCGCCGCCCTCGACCCGACCTTGCGCGGCGAGCTGCGCGACGACTTGCGCCGGCTCCTGACCGCCCTGGACGTGACCGCCCTGCTCGTCACGCACGACCAGGGGGAGGCCCTGGAGCTGGCGGACACGCTGGTGATCCTGCGGGAGGGTCAGGTGATCCAGCATGCGGCGCCGGAGCGGGCGTACCAGCACCCGGCAACCGCGTGGGCGGCGTCCTTCCTCGG
>JAGOME010000050.1 GCA_017993715.1 Phycicoccus sp. | reverse complement strand
CCTCCACACCCTCTGCCGCTTCCACCACCTCTTCAAACACCACGCCCACTGGACCGTCCACCTCGACCCCGACGGCACCTGCACCTGGACCGCCCCCACCGGACGCCAACACACCACCACCCCACCCAACCCCCACGACCTCGCCGCCTGACGCTGGAGGGGGCGAGCCCGACCAAGCCCGGCCCGGCCTACTCAAGCAGGACGCTGGCAGCCTGACGCGCCGCTCCCAATGCGACGTACTCACCAGCCGCAGGCACGCTGACATCCAGCCCGAACACATCCGGAGCGATCCGTTGGACAGCCTCCGACCGTGCCCCACCCCCAATGAGCAGCACCCGAGACGGCCGCACGCCCACGGAGCGAAGGGCGTCCAGCCCGGCATTCAGGCCGTTGAGCATCCCCTCGAAGGCGGCCCGGGCAAGGTTCTCCCGAGTGGTGGACCGCAACGTCATCCCGGTGAGCGATGCCGTCGCCTCGGGCAGGTTCGGGGTGCGCTCCCCCTCGAAGTACGGCAGAAGGGTGAGTCCGTCGGCGCCCGCCGGAGCACACAGCGCGAGCCGACTCAGCTCCTCGTGGTCCACGCCGAGCAGGCCCGCGATCGCATCTGCCACCCGCGCCGCGTTGAGCGTCACCACAATCGGCAGGAACCCTCCCGCGGCGTCAGCGAACCCCGCCACCGTCCCCGATGGATCGACCGTCCGCTCGGATGTGACGGCAAAGACGGTGCCGCTGGTCCCGATGGACACCACAGCATCCCCCGTCGACGCGCCCACGCCGAGCGCCGCCGCGGCATTGTCACCCGCACCCGCGCCGACTCGACGGCCATCAAGGTCGGTCACCCACCCCGTCGGCGGCAGGACGCGAGGCAACAGAACCTGACGCCCGAATGCCACGGTGAGCAGGTCGAGGTCAAAGTCACCGGTCTCGGGGTTCCAATACCCGGTGCCCGAGGCGTCCGAACGGTCCGTCACCAACTCGTCGAGATCCGGGCCACGCGGCGACTCCCCCGTCGGCCCGAAGCCACGCAGCCGCCACGTGAGCCAATCGTGCGGGAGCGCAACCGCTGCGGTGCGCTGCACGGCATTCGGCTCGTTGTCCCGCAACCACCGCAGCTTGGTAATCGTGAACGACGCGACCGGGACCAGTCCGGTTCGGCTGGCGAGCTCCTCCGCTCCCACCTCGTTGATCAGATCGAATGCCGCGCCGGCCGAGCGGGTGTCGTTCCACAGCAAGGCCGGTCGGACGACCCGACCGGCACTGTCCAGGCAGACCATCCCGTGCTGCTGGCCGCCGATGGCCCACGCGGCGACGTCGTCAAAGCCGCCCGCATCGACGATGGCAGCCCGCAAGGCCACCCACCACACATCCGGGTCGACCTCCGTGCCCGACGGATGATGGGCCCGACCCTGGCGGACGACCTCTCCCGTCGCTGGATCGACGATGAGGACTTTGCAGGACTGCGTCGAACTATCAATGCCTGCCACCAGGGCCATGGCCTCCTCCTTCCCGGACTTGAGAGTTGGGCTAGGCCGACGTCAACTCAGGTCGAGCTCATTGGAGTTGCGCGGTGGCGGCACCGAGCGCGATTGGGGCGTCCCACGCAACGGACCAGCATTCGGCTCTGGCAGAGCAACATTCATGTCGAGCGAGCCACCCGAGGAGTCCCGCCCGAACTTCGCGTCCAAGAAACGCCCGTGGGCAATGAGCGCAGTCGCGTCCGCATGCACAGCTGCGTCGAGCATCTTCTCCATGGTCGCGCCCAGCAGCTCGAGCTGATCGATGAGCACCATGAGCGCCGTCCGCCCACCGTCGATCGGCCGCGAGTCGGCCCATTCGCGGGGGAGCCGCAGATACGCCCCAAGCGCCTCGGGTAGGTAGTCCGTCGCCGTCGCCACCACGGCGTAGGCGTCCTGCGAGCCGTAGCCCAGCGTCGTGAGCCGGGGCAGGATCTCCCGGATCAACCGGTCGATCCGGCCCACGCGACTCCGCACGAGCGCCGACACCGCGCCTTCACGCAGCATCGTCTCGACCCGACCCAACGAGGCGACGATCTCCGGCTCACCCGGTGGTGCCGGCACGACCGGACGCGGCGGCGGCTCGCCCGCGGTTTGTCGCCGCCACCAGTCCTTTAAGCCCATCGAGACCTCGACCCGTCACCGATCAGTCAGGAGTTCCCGAACTCGATGGTCTGCGTCTGGCGCGCATCCTGGGTCTGGACCCGCTTGAGGTAGTCCTTGCTCTTCTCGACCTCGGTCTCGAGCACCCCGATCGTCTGAGCCATCGAGTCCAGCGCCTTGACCTTGAACTCATCGATCGAGTCCATCGTCGCGTAGATGTTCTGGAAGGCCGCCTGCAGCTCGGCCATCCCCAACGTCGAGGAGGCCGCCTGCTCCTGGATCGCCGCGGAGTTCTCGCGCAGCATCTCCGAGGTGCGCTGGATCATTCCGCTCGTGGTGGTGTTGAGCGCGGTGATCTGCTCCAGGACGAGCTTCTGGTTGCCGAGCGCCTGGGCCACGATCACGGCGGTCCGCAGCGCGGAAATCGTTGTCGTGGAAGCCCTATCGACGCCCTTGATGAGCTCGATGTTGTTCTTGATGATGATGTCGATGGCCAAGTAGCTCTGGATCGACACGGCCAGCTGAGTGAGCAGATCCTGGTGCTTCTGCCGCACGTAGAACAGCACGTCCTGCTGCAGCGCCCGCGCCGTCTCCGGGTCGGTCAGCTCGATCTCGGCGATCTTGGCGGCGATCTTCTGGTCGAGCTTCTCGGCGATGTAGACGTACTGGTTGAGCCGCCCCATCGTCGCCCAGAGGTTGGTCTTCTCGAGGTTGAGCGCCACGTTGTCCTTGGTCAGCTCGTCCTGCCCATTACGCAGCGCATGCAGGATGCCGTTGAGCTGGGACTGAGCACTCTGGTAGCGCCGGAAGTAGTCAACGACCTTGTCCCCGAATGGAATGATGCCGAGGATCTTGCGGGTCCCGGTCACCTGGCTCGGGTCGAGGTCCTCCACGGTGCGGCGCAGCTCGAGCAGGGTCTTACCGACCGCAGACCCATCGGCGAGCCCGCCCTCCTTGAGCGCCTTGACTGGCTGCTGGAGGAGACGATTGCTCGTCTCGGCTGCCCGGCGGACATCGGCGTCTCCCATCGTGCGCACGTTGTCCGCCTGCTTGGCGAACTCCGGGCTCTTGGGCGCTGCCCGCGTCAGCGAGTCCATGAAGGCGTCCACCCGAGCGTCCAGCCCGGGGATCGCCTCGCTGGCCACCTGCGGGGCCATCTTGGGCGCCTGGGTCTCGACGACCCGCGGCGGTGCAGGCGGCGCCTCGAGGGTCAGGACCTGGTCGGGCGGGGTGAGGGGGGCGGCGGCGGTTCCGTCGGACATGTGGCTACCTCGGGTCGTGGGTACGGACAGCTGGCTGAATGCCGGGCGCTCGCGTCAGGCGCGCGGCATTCCCTCATCGTTGGGGTGCGCCGGCGGGCTCGGCGGGGCGGTCGTGTCGTGGCCGCTGTAGGACGCCGGCGGCGGGATCGAGGCGTCGCGCTGACCGAAGTCCACCTGAACCGGCGCCCGAGCGGCCTCGTCGGCCTCGAAGTACTCGGCGCGGCCGATGTTGAACATGCCGGCAACCAGGTTGTTCGGGAAGGTCTCGGTCTTGGTGTTGAGCTCGCGCACATTGGCGTTGTAATAGCGCCGGGCCGCCGCAATGCGGTCCTCGGTGCTGGTCAACTCGTTCTGCAGGGCCATGAAGTTCTGGTTGGCCTTCAAGTCGGGGTAGGCCTCGGCCACGGCAATGAGGCGACCGAGCGCCTGGGAGAGCAGGTTCTCCGACGTGGCCTGCTGCCCGGGAGTCTGGTTCGGCACCATCGCAGCACTGCGCGCGCGGATGACGTCCTCGAGTGTGCCGCGCTCGTGCGCGGCATAGCCCTTGACCGTCTCGACGAGGTTGCCGATGAGGTCATGGCGCCGCGTGAGCTCGACGTCAATCTGGCGCCAAGCCTCCTGCACAAGGTTGCGTAGCTTGACCAGGCCGTTGTAGATGCCGACCCCCCACAGGCCGATCACCACGGCAAGGCCGATCAGGACGATGAAGATCACAAGAATCGAGGTGCCCATCAGCTGCTCCCAGGTCGGTGGCGATGTGTCAGCGATCCTAGGCGGTGCAGCGTTCCCGAGGGCACCGGACCAGCACAGGTCCATGAATCAATCGCTAGCCCCCAAACCCTCCCCATTCTCTCAGGTTCCTCTTAGAATCGCCGGGTAGGTCGCCCTCATCGCCAATCCCGGTCGCGGGAGAAACGGAGCCCGACCATGACCGTCATCGTCGCCGGCATCGATACCAGCCAGTCCAGCGAACGCGCGCTTCGATACGCCCTCGCGGAAGCAGGGCCCAGCGGCGGGGAGGTCGTCCTCGCCCACGTCATCCCCTGGTCGCCCTTCTCGTTCCAGACACCGTCTGAGAACGAGCACCGTCATCGTGAGCGGGAGCGGGAGATCGAGGCGGCCCAGGCCCAGCTCATCGACCCGGCCGTCGCCCGCGCGGCCGAGGCTGGCGTCGCCGCCCGCGCCGTGGTCCGTCATGGCAACCCGGCCGAGACGTTGCTCGACATCGTGCGCGAGGAGAAGGCCGACGCGATCGTCGTCGGCCGCAGCGGGGACTCGGGCCTGAAGGCCGCCATCTTCGGGTCCGTCGCCAACCGGTTGGCCCACGAGTCGCCGGTCCCCGTGACGGTGGTGCCGTGATGAACCCCATCGACTGGTTCAACTCGCTGTCCACTTGGATCACCAACGTTGTCTTCTACGCGGTGCCGATCGGTGACACCAAGGTGCCGCTCATCGTGGCCTGGCTGGTCGTGGCCGGCGCCTTCTTCACCGTGTACCTCGGGTTCATGCAGGTGCGCGGCCCCAAGATCTCGGTCGACCTCGTCCGCGGCGTCTACTCCAAGAAGTCCGATGCCGGCGAGGTCTCCCATTTCCAGGCCCTCGCGACCGCCGTGTCCGGCACGGTCGGCCTGGGCAACATCGCCGGTGTCGCGGTCGCCATCTCGCTCGGGGGGCCGGGCGCGACGTTCTGGATGATCCTCGCCGGTCTCCTCGGCATGGCCACCAAGATGGCGGAGTGCACCCTCGGGGTGAAGTACCGCCGCTACCGGGCCGACGGCTCCGTTTCCGGTGGGCCCATGTATTACCTGCGGGACGGCTTGGCCGAACGCGGCTGGCCCACGCTCGGCAAGGTCCTCGCGGCCGTTTTCGCCGTGTGCATGATCGGGGGTTCCGTCGGCGGCGGCAACATGTTCCAGTCCAACCAGGCCACTGCCCAGATCGTCAACGTCAGCGGCGGCGAGGATGGCTTCCTGGGGCAGAACACCTGGGTCGTGGGGATCGTCTTCGCGGTGCTCGTCGGTGCGGTCATCGTCGGCGGCATCAAGTCCATCGCCCGGGTCACTGAGAAGATCGTGCCGATCATGGCCGGCATCTACATCACCGCCTGCCTCATCGTCCTGGTCGTCAACGCGGGCGCCATCCCCACAGCATTCTCTGACATCTTCGCCGGCGCCTTCTCGCCGGAAGGCATCGCTGGCGGCCTGGTCGGCGTGCTCATCGTCGGGTTCCAGCGGGCGGCATTCTCCAACGAGGCCGGCCTCGGATCGGCGGCGGTCGCCCACTCCGCAGTCCGGACCAAGGAGCCGGCGAGCGAGGGTTTCGTCGCCATGCTCGAGCCCTTCATCGACACCGTCGTCATCTGCACGATGACTGCGCTGACGATCGTCATCACCGGCGCTTGGGCCCGACAGGACGCCGACTCGCTCGGTGGCGTCGGGCTGACCTCGGCGGCCTTCGAGACGGTCATCCCCTGGTTCTCGTACGTCCTGGCCGTGGCCGTGATCATGTTCGCCTTCTCGACGATGATCTCGTGGTCCTACTACGGCATGAAGGCGCTGGGTTACCTCTTCGGCGACTCACGTCAGGCCGAGAACATCTATAAGGGCATCTTCCTGGTCTTCACCGTGATCGGCTCGGCCGCCGCGTTGGGCTCGGTGATCAACTTCTCCGACTCGATGATCTTCCTCATGGGGCTCCCCAACATCATCGGGCTCTATCTGCTGGCGCCGGTCATCCGGCAGACCATCACCAGCTACTACGAGCGGATCCACTCCGGCGAGATCGCCCCGGTCCCCAAAGAGGAGCGCGTCCACTAAGTCGCGACCGTCTCCCCCGGAGAGTGGGCCACCTGGCCCACTCTCCGGGGCCCGGCGGCTCCATGAGTCGGAGAGTCGGCCATCTGGCCGACATTCCGAATGCCGCCTACGCCAGGCCGAGCTCGGCCAGTCCGTAGACGAAGCGATACCCCAGGCCCGCCTCCGCGAACACCTTTGCCGCACCCGTTGCCCGGTCGGCGATCGTCGCGACGGCGACCACGTGGGCTCCGGCGTCGCGGGCGGCATTCGCCGCTTCCAACGGTGAGGCCCCCGTCGTGGACGTGTCCTCGACGATGAGCACCCGGCGGCCCTCGATCGACGGTCCCTCGATGCGTTGCTGCAGGCCGTGGGCCTTGCCGGCCTTGCGGACGACGAAGGCGTCCAGCCGCGCCCCCGACGACGCTGCGGCGTGCAGCATCGAGGTCGCGACCGGGTCGGCACCCAGCGTCAGCCCGCCGACGGCATCGAACTCGAGGTCCTGGACCACATCGCGCATGACCCGCCCGACGAGCGGCGCTGCCTCCCCGTCGAGGGTGATCCGGCGCAAGTCGACGTAGTAGTCCGCCTCCTTGCCGCTGGAGAGAGTCACCTTGCCGTGGACGATGGCCTTGTCCTTGATGATCTCGAGCAGGCGGGCGCGGTCAGCGGCAATGTCAGTCACGGGCCCTAAGGCTACCGGGACACCGAATGCCGCCGTCAGCGGCGGCGGTGCTGCATGCTGATCCGCCGGCTGCGCACCAGGGGGCGCGGCGCGATCCGCGCCAGCGTCGCGACGGCCTTCCATTGCCGGCCTGGCACCGAGATCGCCTTGCCCTTGGCGGCGTCGTCGAGGGCCCCCGACACCAGCTCCGACGCCGACAACCACGCCCAGTCCGGGAGCCAGCCCATCGGCAGCTCGGCGCGCTCGTGGAACTCGGTGTGTGTGAAGCCAGGCGCAACCGCGGTCGCCGTGACCCCGGTGCCCTGCAACTGCACCGAGAGGCCCTCGGTGAACACCGTCACGAAGCTCTTCTCGGCGCTGTAGGTCCCCGAGGTGATCCAGCCGGCAACCGAGCTGACGTTGATGATCTGGCCACGGCCGCGCGCCCGCATGGCGCGCCCGGCGGCGTGACAGGTGAGCAGGACCGCCCGGACCATGACATCCAGGCCGGCCTCCTCGTCGGCGATGTCGTTGCCCAGGAATGACCCCTTGAGCCCGAAGCCGGCATTGTTGACCAGGATGTCCACGGGGTCGGCCTCGTCGGCGAGGCGGTCGCACACGCGCTGGGTCGCCGCCCGATCGGTCAGGTCGGCTGGCAGCACCTCTGCCCGAATGCCGTGCGCGGCCGTCAGCTCGTCGGCCAGGGCTTGCAGCCGGGTCGCGTCGCGGGCGACGAGGACGAGGTCGTTCCCTCGCGAGGCCAGCTGTCGCGCGAACTCCGCGCCGATCCCGGCCGACGCCCCGGTCACCAATGCTGTGGTCATAGGCCGACCCTACGCAAGGACGTTGAGGCCTTGGGCGAACGCCGTGCGCCCCGTCAGCGCCTCCAGGGTTGCCTCGGCGAGGCCGCGCTCGATGGCCACCTGCGTGGCCAAGATCAAGGCCGGCTGGGCGGCCCGCGCCAGGTCCGTTGGCGGGTCGAGATCGATGGCGCGGCACAGGTCAAGGCCGTGCACGGTGAGCTCGAAGGCCCGCGTCGACAGGTAGTCACCTAGGAGCATCACTCCGCCTGGAGTGAGCAGCCGACGATCGTCGGGGAGGGCATCGACGATCCGGGTCGTCCTAGCGGCGTGGGCCCGCGCTGCGTCGAGCGGGTCTGGGCCGAGCTCCGCGACGTCGTCACGCGCCCGCTGGGCAATGCCGTCATGCACCCCGGGAGTGGCCAACGCCCGGACGAAGTACTGAGGGGTGCTCACCACCGGGGCGTCCTCGTCCGGGAGGGCTGCGGACAGGTAGGTGCTCGTCGTCGTCCAGGCTCGGACGGTGTGGGCGACCAGCTCACGCACCGTCCACGACCCGAGCCCCGGCTGCGACCACAGGTCGTAGGGCACCAACTCGATGGCCTCAAGCACCCCGGCCGTTGCTTGCGCGAACCACGTCCGCGAGTCGTTGTTGCCCGTCATCCGGCCACGTCCCGCTCGGCCGTGATGGAGAACGGATTACGCACTGTCACACCACGGATAGAGGCACCGTCGCTCAGGTCCTCGCTCAAGAGAACGTGGCACCCCGCCAGGTTGGCGGACTCGATGATCATGGCGTCCCAGATGGAGATCTGGTGGGTGGCCGAGGTTTCGGCGGCTCGCACGACGAGTTCGGCATCGGTGGCGATGACATCGAGCTCGGCCAAGGAGGCCAACGCCTGGACAGCGAGATCGGTCGGCATGGGGGGAGAGAACTTCCGCGTGACGACCGAGTACCACTCCAAGAGGACCTGCGTGCTGATCACGGCATCTGGGCGCTCCGACATCACCTGTCGCGCCCGGGCTTGCTTGGCGGGCTCGTCGTTGTCGAAGGCGTAAACCACGACGTTGGTGTCGAGGAACTCAGCCACGATGCACCTCGTCGCGTGTCCAGGTCCGTCCGTCTCGACCCGTGCCTGAGGCGGATGCCTCCGCGAGGGCGAGCACACGCGCCATCCGCTCGTCGGCTTCACCGCCATCGGCATACCGACGGAGCGACTCGGCGAGGTAGGCGTTGACCGACTCATCCCGCTGGAGCGCCCGCAACCTCGCCCGCTTCAAGGTGGCGTCGTCAACGCTGATCGTGAGGTTAGCCATGTACCAGTGTAACGCGAGATCCGTGTAGCACGACCACATCCCGGACCCTCCTGAAGGCGCCACAACAACTGGCAAGTAGGTTGGGGGTGTGCGCCTGGCAACCTGGAATGTCAACTCGATCCGAGCCCGCATCGATCGGCTTGAGGCCTGGCTGGAACGCAGCGACGTCGATGTGCTCGCCCTGCAGGAGTCCAAGGCCAAGGACGAGCAGTTCCCCTACGAGCGCCTCCAGTCGCTCGGCTACGAGGTTGCTCACCGCGGATACAACCAGTGGAATGGCGTCGCGATCCTCTCGCGCATCGGACTGACCGACGTACAGCGCGGCTTCGACGGCGACCCTGGTTGGGGCGAGCCCGCGCAGCAGGAGGCGCGGATGATCGCGGCCACGTGTGGCGGCATTCGGGTCGTGTCTGTCTACGTCCCCAACGGGCGCAATCTCGAGGACCCGCACATGGACTACAAGATCGCCTGGCTGTCCGCGTTGCGCGACAGCGCCAAGCCCTGGATGGACGGGCCGGCAGTGCTCTGCGGCGACTGGAACATCGCGCCCTTCGACGAGGACGTCTGGTCGATGGAGTACTACGAGGACAAGAGCCATGTGAGCGGGCGGGAGCGGGCGGCATTCACCGGCTTCCTCGACGACGGCTGGACCGATGTCGTCCGCCCGCACGCCCCGGGGCCGGGCACCTATACCTACTGGGATTACACCCGGCTGGCCTTCCAGAAGCGGCGCGGGATGCGCATCGACTTCCTCCTGGGCTCCCCCGCCTTTGCTGATCGCGTCCAGGGGGCCGCGATCGACCGCGAGGAGCGCAAGGGCCAGGGCGCATCCGATCATGCCCCCGTCGTGGTCGAGCTGGAGACCGTATGACTGCCTACGCCATACCTCGGACCGTCACCATCCCCGTCGCGGGCGGGGCGCTCCTCATGGCGCAGGAATACCTGCCGGACGGCCCCGTCGATCCGCAACTGCCGACGGTCGTGCTCGCGCACGGCTGGACGCTCAACCGCAACGCCTGGCGGCCGGTCGTCGAGGCGCTCCACGCGACCCATCCGGTGCGCGTCATCGCCTATGACCACCGCGGCCACGGCCAGTCCACCATGGGCGACGACGCCGAGGTCAGCGTGCGCGAGCTGGGGCGCGACCTCCACGAGGTCATCACCGCACTGGCCCCCGAGGGGCCGCTCGTTCTCGGCGGGCACAGCATGGGCGGCATGACGATCATGGCCTTCGCTGGGCAGTTCCATACCGTTCTGCAAGAACGGGTTCAAGGCGTCACTCTCGTGGCGACTGCCGCTTCGGTCGCCGGTCGCAAGGTGATCCCCCTGGAAAGCATGGTCATGGGGATCGCCAAACGCGCCCCTCAGATCGCGCCCGGATGGCTCGTGCCGACGGCGATCGAAGGACCGCGCCTCTTCGGCAAGGGCGCGAGCAAAGCCGACATGGCCGAGACCGTCGCGATGATCCAGCAGTGCAAGATGCCAACCATCGGCCGTTACTTTGATGCCCTGTCCCGGCACGACGAGGTGTCCTCACTCGCGCACTTCGTCGACGTCCCCACCGATGTCTTCAGCGGGACCGAGGACCAGCTGACCCCGGTCAGCTGGGGCCGCAGGCTCGCCGACGGCATCCCGGGCGCACACTTCACCGCACTCGAGGGTCTGGGCCACATGCTCCCCTACGAAGCCACCGACCTCGTGACGGCGTCGCTCGCGCGGCACCTCACCGCCTGACGTCAGGCGCGTCGCCGCACCCATCCCAGACGCAAGGCCGCCACTGCGCCCACCCCTGCGACGAGCGCTGCCCCCTGGAACACGCCGTGCACCTGGAGGATCGCGGCGTCGACGAGGGCAACCGGATCCGTACGATCCGGCAGTTCCGCCACCGCGGAGTAATACTGCCGCAACCCGATCGCGGTGAGCAGGGCGAGGCCGACGACCATGCCGACCATTCGGGCGACGACGACCAGCGAGCTCACGGTCGCCAACTCGCTGGGACCGGCCGACGCGAGGGCGGCATTGTTGACCGGGGCGAGCGTGAGGCCGAGTCCGAGACCGGCGAGCACGAGCACGAGGGTCGCCGATGGGGCGTCGAACGCCCCTCTCCCCCAACCGGTCATGGCCAGCATCGCGCCACAGGTCAGAGCCAACCCAGGCGCCGCGACCAGGCCGTCGCCGACCCAGCGCAGCAGCCAGCCGCCCACAAGGGCACCGATCGGCACGGCGATGAGGAACCGCACGAGGACGAGGGCCGCCTCCGTCTCGACCTGCGCTCCAGCGCTGACCGTGTCACTCAGCAGGAGCCGGGCCAGCAACGGCACATCGACGACGATCGCCACCAACGCCACCCCGACACAGGCCGACACCGCCAGCGCCCAGGCGGCCCGCCCCCGGACCAAGCCTCGCGCGATGAGAGGCTCGGCCGCGCGACGGTGGCGCACGGCATACAAGATGCCCAGGACCACAGCGGCGGGCAGGAGCCCCCCACCGACCGCCCCGACGACCTCCTTGGCCGGGTCCGCCGCCGCGAAGGTGACGACGACGCAACCCAGGGCGCCGCCGAGCAGCAGCGCGCCCGGGAGGTCCGCGCGCCGTAGCACCGGGAGCCACCGCCGGACCGAGAGCGCGAAGGCCGCAAGCAACAGTCCCAGCGCCACGGTGCCGACCGGCGTGGCCAGCCGAGAGGTGGCCTGCCCGAAGGGCACGAACGGGATCCCGAGCGTGATGCTCGTGACCAGAGGCTCGGGGGCGGCCAGCGCGAGCCCGAGCACGGCGAGACCGGTGGCCGTCGAGATGGCTGCGAGTGACGGGCGGGCCAGCCGCCAGCGCCCGTCGACCCCGATCACGGTGAACACCAGGACAATCCCGAGGGCCGCGCCGACCCAGAAGATCGCTCGCCAGTCCCACACGGCCAGGATCAGCGCACCGAGGACCGGGCCGAGGACCGATCCGACCTCCTGCACCGCACCGACCACGCCGAGTGGCAGTCCGCGGCGATCCGGCGGCCAGGAGGACGCGACAATTGCCAGGGTCGCGGGGACGAGCCCTCCACCGCCGACACCCTGGAACACCCGGCCGGTAACGAGCACCGGGAGCTCGACGGCGAGCGCCGTCAGGCCCGAGCCCACGACGAAGATCGCGAGACACGCCAGGAGCACCCGCCGCCGGTCGACCAGGTCCGCGAGGCGACCGACCAAGGGGAGCACACAGATGTACCCGACGAGGAAGCCAGAGACGATGGGCGTCGCCTTCTGCAGCGCGTCAACCCCGAGCCCGACGCCCGCCATCATGTCCGTCAGCGCGAGGACGACGACATAGGTGTCGGCAGCCGCGAGCGCGACGGCCACGCAGGCCGTGGCGAGGAGCGCCCTAGGGTGCGCTGATCTCAATGGGTGTGCCGTACTCGGTCAACGCGATGTCGTAGGTCGAGATGGCCGTGCCGTAGAACGCGCCCTTGGTGGTGATGGTGCGCAGCTCGCCGGCCTCGGTGATGCCGTAGGTGACATCGAACGTCCCGGTCCCATCGCCCAGCATGAGGAGCTCCTGGATCCGGGAGCCGGGCACGGCGCCGGTCACGGTCGTGAGGATCTCCTTGCCGGACCGGACCTTGTCGCCGTAGGCCGCAGCGGTGGTGTCGCCCATGAGCGCCGACAGCCCGGCATTCGGGTCGAACAAGGCGGCCGGGTTGGGCGCCCCAGCGCCCTCGAGGTCGAATGGCTCGAACGTATCGGTGAAGAGCTTGACCCAGGCCTGCGTCCCGATGGCGCGGACGGCAACATTCCCGGTGACGCCCGAGAAGGTGCCGGCGATCTGGCCATCGAACTTCGGCTGGGTCGTACTGATCACCGCCACGCCCGTCGCGCCGGTCACCCCGCTTTGCCCGGTCGGGACATCCGTACTCGTCAAGGCCACCTGGGCCGATCCGGCGGAGTCGAATGCCGTGCGCGCGGCATTCAGGGCGTCTGCGGCTTTGACCTCGGGGGCGGCGTCGGTGTCGTCGGAGCAGGCGGCCAGGGCGAGGGTGACGGCCGCGGCCGGAAGCAGGGCCAGGACGCTGCGGCGGAGCATGCGGGCCACTGTACTGCGCAGGCCGCCCTGCGCCGCGCCGGTAATGTCTCGCGGGTGGAAGGACAGCAAGGCGAGGCGTCGGGGCGCGCGGCGGCGCCGGATCGCACAGCCTCGGCCAGGGCGCTGCTGTTGGTGTCGATCAGCGGCGGGTTGTTCGCCTTCTGGGTCGGGTGGGACTTCGGGGCGTTCGAGATTTTCGTCGGCTACAAGCGGTATTTCGCCTTCGTGATCGTCTCGCTCGTCGCGCTGGCGGTGAGCTTTGTCCACCCGCACGCCCTGCGGGTCAGCATGAAGGTCCGCTTCATGCTGAGCCTGCCGCTGCTCGCCATGGTGCTCGTCGTCGTCCTGCCGGAGAACCTGCTGATCCTCCTGGCGCTGATCCCGGCGGCCGGGGCGGTGCTGACCCTCCCGATCACCCTGATGGCGTTGGCCCGCATGCTCGACACTGATTTCTTCCGACTCGGGCGCCGCGACCAGGTGGTCGCGGTCGCCCTCATCGGGACGTGCCTTGCGTTAGGTGTCGCCGGCGGGCACTACCACCCGCGGCTGGTCACCTGCCAGGAGTTCGCACATCACGGCGACTGGGTGCCGCCGAACTGCCTCGACGAACTCGACGACGTCATCCCCGGCCTCAACGCAGGGTGAGCCCCTCACCGTCCGGGAGGACGTCGACCAGGACCGCGTCGCCGTCGCGGACCGCTCCGGCGAGGATCGCCCTGGCGAGTCGGTCGCCGATCTCCTTCTGGACCAAACGACGCAGCGGCCGCGCGCCGTAGGCCGGGTCGTAACCCTGGTCCGCGAGCCAGTGTCGGGCCGCCTCGGTCACCTCGAGGGAGATCCGGCGGTCATGCAGCCGCGTGGCCAGCGCCCGGACCTGCAGCTCGACGATGTGGGCAAGCTCGTCCTGGCTCAGCGGATCGAAGACGACGATCTCGTCGAGCCGGTTGAGGAACTCAGGCTTGAATGCCGCCCGCACCGTCGCCATGACGGCGTCGTGCTTCTCCTCCGGGCTCAGCGTCGGGTCGATGAGGAACTGGGAGCCCAGGTTGGAGGTCAGCACGAGGATGACGTTGCGGAAGTCGACCGTGCGACCCTGACCGTCGGTGAGGCGGCCGTCGTCGAGGACCTGCAAGAGGATGTCGAACACCTCGGGGTGCGCCTTCTCGATCTCATCGAAGAGCACGACCGAGTAGGGCCGTCGGCGCACCGCCTCGGTAAGTTGGCCGCCCTCCTCGTAGCCGACGTAGCCGGGAGGGGCTCCGATGAGGCGCGCGACCGCATGCCGCTCGGCATACTCGGACATGTCGATGCGCACCATGGCGCGCTCGTCGTCGAACAGGAAGTCCGCCAACGATTTCGCGAGCTCGGTCTTGCCGACTCCGGTCGGCCCGAGGAAGAGGAACGAGCCGGTCGGTCGATCGGGGTCGGCGATCCCGGCTCGGCTGCGGCGCACCGCATCCGACACGGCCTGGACCGCGGTCTGCTGACCGATGAGGCGCGAGCCGATGATCGACTCCATCGACAGCAGCTTCTCGGTCTCGCCCTGCAGCAGCCGGCCCGCGGGGATACCAGTCCACGACGAGATGACCTCGGCGATGTCGTCGGCCCCGACCCGCTCCTTGACCATGAGGTCGCTGGAGTGGGCGATCTCGTCCTCGTCGGCGACCGCAAGGTCCTTTTCGAGGGCGGGGATCTCGCCGTAGAGGATGCGCGAGGCGCCCTCGTAGTCGCCGTCGCGCTGCTTGCGCTCGGCCTCGGTACGCAGGTCGTCCAGGCGGGCGCGCAGGTCACCGATCTTGTTCAGACCGGCCTTCTCGGCCTCCCACCGCGCGGTGAGATCGGCGAGCTCCTCGGAGCGCTCGGCCAGGTCGGCCCGCAGCTTGGCCAGCCGGTCGAGGGAAGCGTCGTCGGTCTCCTTGGCCAGGTGCAGCTCCTCCATCTTGAGCCGGTCAACGGCGCGCTGGAGCTCGTCGATCTCGACCGGGCTGGAGTCGATCTCCATGCGCAGCCGCGACGCGGCCTCGTCGACGAGGTCGATGGCCTTGTCGGGCAGTTGACGGCCGGTGATGTAGCGATCGGACAGGCTCGCCGCGGCAACGAGTGCGGAGTCCTCGATCTCGACCTTGTGGTGCGCCTCGTAGCGCTCCTTGAGGCCGCGCAGGATGGCGATGGTGTCCTCGACGCTGGGCTCACCGACGAAGACCTGCTGGAAGCGGCGCTCGAGCGCGGGGTCCTTCTCGATGTGCTGACGAAACTCATCGAGCGTGGTCGCGCCGACGAGGCGGAGCTCACCGCGGGCGAGCATCGGCTTGAGCATGTTGCCGGCGTCCATGGCGCCCTCACCGCTCGCGCCGGCGCCGACGACGGTGTGCAGCTCGTCGATGAAGGTGATGATCTGGCCGTCGCTGCCCTTGATCTCCTCCAGGACGGACTTGAGGCGCTCCTCGAACTCACCGCGGTATTTCGCCCCAGCGACCATGGCGCCGAGGTCCAGGCTGATGAGGCGCTTGTCCCGCAGCGACTCCGGGACGTCGCCGTCGACGATGCGCTGGGCCAGGCCCTCGACAACGGCGGTCTTGCCGACACCGGGCTCACCGATGAGGACGGGGTTGTTCTTGGTCCGGCGCGAGAGCACCTGGACGACGCGGCGGATCTCGGCATCCCGGCCGATGACCGGGTCGAGCTTGCCGTCGCGGGCGGCCTGGGTGAGGTCGGCGCCGTACTGAGCCAGCGCCTCACCGCCCTCGGCCGGGGTCTCGCTCGTGACCTTACGGCCGCCGCGCTGCGCATCGATGGCGCGCTCCATGTCGGCGGCCCCGCGCTTCTCGACGGCGGCCAACGAACCGGTCTCGGCGAGGGCGAGCAGGAGCAGGTCAAAGGCGAGGAAGCTGTCGCCCTTGGCGCGCATGAGGGTGTCGGCGCGCTGCAGGACGGCCAGGGCCTCGCGCCCGAACGTCGGGGCCTGGTTCGCTCCGCTCGTCGTCGGCAGGGCGCGCAGCCGGGCATCGGCCTGGCCGAGGACGTGGCCGGCCCCCGTTCCGGCAGCCTGCAGGAGGAGGTCGGCCTGGGGGGTATCGAGCTGGATCAGGCTGCTGGTGATCTGGTCGGGCGTGATCTCTGCATGGCCGGCCGTCTGGGCTGCGCGCTGGGCGAGCGCGAGCGCCTCGGCCACCTTGTTGGTCGGCTTGAGTTCCACGAGTGTCGGTTCTCCTTGGTGAGTCTGCGTGCGGAAATTCAGCAATCTGAGCCGTCCTGCGCCGCGGGAATCGGCATCCTGGACAGGTCAGAGGTCTACAGATGCAACCTCGTCAAAGTTGAGCCTATTCCACTCAAGGCTGAGTTTCTCGCTGAGCCGCCCGGACTCACACAATGCCGCCCGACTGCCGCCTCACCTCCAGGTCGAGATGACGTGACACGCCGAGGTCGGCACGGCATTCATCCGCGTGTCGGGTCATCTCGAGGAGGGAGGGTCAGGGGCGCAAACCCCGGATGTAGAGCTCGACCATCCAGTCCAGGTGATCGTCCAGCTCGGGCATGTCCGCCACCGGCAGCGGTCGCGTCACCGTCCCAGTCCCAGCTGGAAGCGCATGGCCGTGATGTCCGCCCGCACCAGACCGGCCGCACGCGCGACGGTCAGCACCTCCTCCTCGGCGGCCACTGGTCACGGTGGGAGCTCGCAGCCCCGATGACCGGTTGAATAGGCCGGTGGACCCGTCCCTGCTCCTGCTCAGTCTCGACCTCGCCGGCACCTTCGCCTTCGCGCTCGGTGGCGCCCTGGCCGCCATCCGGGCGGCTCGGCTCGACGTCTTCGGCGTACTCACGCTCGGCATGGTGACCGCCCTCGGGGGCGGGATCGTGCGCGACATCCTCATCGGGGCCCTACCCCCAGCGACCTTCAGCGACTGGCGCTACCTCCTCACGGCCGCTCTGGGCAGCCTGGTCGCCTTCCTCTTCGCCTGGCGCCTCGAGGCGGACTCCTGGCCGGTCATCACCTTTGACGCCATGGGGCTGAGCCTGTTCGCGGTGACGGGGGCCACCAAGGCGCTGACGTTTGGGGTCGGCCCAGCGCAGGCGATCCTGCTCGGTGTCATCACCGCCGTCGGCGGCGGGACCCTGCGGGACGCCCTGCTCGGCCGCGTCGCCGTCGTCCTCACCAGCGGGCTCTATGCGATCCCGGCGATGCTCGCGGCAACGGTTGTCGTCGCGGCCGACCGCTTCGGGGTCTACGGGCTGCCCGCAGCGCTCTGGGCCGCCGCCGTGTGCTTCGCCATCCGGATGGTCGGGGTTCGCTTGGGGCTCAACGCTCCCCGGCCTCCCCGAGGGTGGGCGGACCAGCCCGAACGGGCAGAGCCCGTCGACCCTGCTTAGACTCGGCAGCGTGCGGCTGCTCGTCACTGGATCCAACGGCTTCATCGGCGGACGCATCGTCGCTCAAGCCCGCGAGCGCGGTTGGACCGTCGCGGGACTCGGCCGCCAGCCGGACGCCGCGCATCCGGTCGACCACTACGCACGGGTGGACCTCACCGATGCCGATGCCCTGGACGCCGGGCTCGCCCCGGTGCTCACGGCATTCCGGGGCCCCCCTGACGCCGTCATCCATGCCGCCGCCTTGGCCTCGCCCTGGGCTCATCCCGCGGCCTTCGAGGCGGCCAACGTCGGCGCGACCCGCCACATGGCCGACTGGGCCTCGCGTCACGACGTCCCCCACCTGGTCTACGTATCGTCGTCCAGCGTCCTCTACCGACGGGCCGACCAGCTTGGCCTGACCGAGGCGAGCCCGATCCCCGCGGATGCCGCGCAGATCAACATGTACTCACGCACCAAACGCGCGGGTGAGCGGCTCGTCGAGGGGTATGCCGGGATGTCCACGATCATCCGCCCCCGCGCGGTGTTCGGCCCCGGCGACACGGTGCTCCTCCCGCGTCTCATCGCCGCGGCCCGCAAGGGTCAGTTGCCGCTGTTCACGCGTCCCGACGGTGACGACGTCCAGTGCGATCTCACCGATGTCGACACGACGGCACACGCCATCCTCACCGCCGTCGAACGCAGCGTCACCGGGCCCATCAACGTGACCAACGGCGAGCCGGTCCCGCTCTATCCGTTCCTCCTCGACGTCCTGGACAGGCTCGGCGTCCCAGCCCCTCGCCGTCGAGTTCCCGTGCGGGTCGCCATGGCCGGGGCGGGGCTCGCCGAGGTCGTCTCGGCCCGCCTCCTGCGCTATCGCGAGCCGCCGATCACCCGCTTCGGGGTGGCCATGTTTGCGTGGTCCAAGACGTTCGACATCGCCCGCCAGCGCGACCTGCTCGGCCCGCCCCTCATCCCACTCGATACGGCAGTCGAGCGGCTCGTCGCCTGGCGGCGGGACACGGTCCGTGACTGACAGGGCATCCCGCCGGGGTGGGGTCGCGGTCGGCCTCACCGCCGTCTACGGCATTGCGTATGCCGTGCGCTTCGCTCTGGCCGCACGCGCGTTACGCGCCCATCCTCCGGCCCCGGCCGTCACTCCGCCAGGCCGGGTCAGCGTCCTGCAGCCCATCCGATCAGGTGATCCCCAGCTCGAGGACATGTTGTCCGAGAACGCGATCGCCAACCCGGATGCCGAGCTCCGCTGGCTTGTCGATGAGGACGACCCGGTGGCCCAGGAGATCTGCGCCCGCCTGGCTGCTCGCCATGGCCAGGTCCGAGTCGACCTCATGCCGCCGGTCCCGCAGGGGGCCAATCCCAAGGTGTACAAACTCGCCCGCGCCTTGACGGAATGCCGCGAGCTCGTGGCCGTCCTCGACGACGACACCGTTCTGCCCGAAGGCGCCCTGGGCGCCGCTGTCGGCGAGCTGAGTCGCGGCGACCTCGTGACCGGCATTCCCGTCTACCGGCGCGGCGCCACGCTGTGGTCGCGACTCGTCGCCGGATTCGTGAACGGCAACGCCCTGCTGACGTATCTGCCGATGGCCCAGATCTGTCCCCCGGTGACGATCAACGGCATGTTCTCGCTGACCCGCCGCGACGAGCTGCAGGCGCTCGGCGGCTTTGCCGCCATCGAGCGGGGACTGTGTGACGACTACGAGCTCGCCCAGCTCTATCGCCGAGCTGGTCTGCGCATCGTGCAGAGTGCCGTGACACACCCGCTGGCGACCACCGTGCCCGATGCCCACCGCTACGTGGCCCTCCAGCGTCGCTGGCTGCTCTTTGCGCGACGGCTGCTCTCTGAGCAGCGCGACCCCCGGCTGATCGGCCTGGTCGTCGTGCCGTCGGTACTCCCTCTCGCGTCCGTCGTCATCGGCGGCGGGTCACCGGTGGCCATCGCGGCCCTGCTGACCACCATGACGATCAAGAATGCTGCCGCCCTCGCCCTCGTCTCCCGAGTCACCGGGGCGACCAGCCCCCCTGTGGCTGTGGCCGAGGGGGTCCTGGCCGAACTCCTCACCCCCGTCCACCTGATCTCATCGTTGGTCCGACCCCACAGGCTGCAGTGGCGCGACCGGCCCATTGACGTCTCCGACGGCACCATCCACTACGGCTGAGCAGCGCCCTCCTCGTGCGTTGGACCCAGACCCTCGCCGCCTTGCCCGACGACGGATTCCTCGTGACCGGACGCGACGGCCGATCGGTGACGGAGCGTCGGGTCCTGCTCCTCACGGGACAGAGCTCGTGGCGCCACAGCCGCCTGAGCCCACGCCAGGATGCCCTGCTGACCGCGGTCGCGGCCCACGGCTATCACCCCGTCAGGTCCGGCTTCCCGTACCACTGCGAACTCCTCGAGACACCGTGGCCGGGCCCGGAGCCGTTGCCGTTGGCGTCGATCCGCAATGCCGCCCAGTTCCGGGCCGCACGGTTCGATCGTCAGTTCCGGGCGCAGATCGCCCGGGCGCTCCAGGCCCAGGTCGACCACACCAGCGAGCAGGTGCTCGTCATCACCGGGAGCAGCGGACTGCACCTGTGGGTCCAGGCGCGCCCAGCCCTGCGGATCCCGCGAGGGCTGCGCGTCGATCTGATCGCCCTCGGCCCGGTGATGACGCCCGCGCCCCTGCCTGGCGGCACTGATGATCTCGACACCAGCCTCACGGTCATCCAGGGCCGACGAGATCGGTTCTCACAGTGGGGATTTCGTGGTGCGGTTGACCACGTCGTCGAGGCCGGACACCTCGACTACAGCGGCGACCCGGGCGTCGTCGCGCTCGTCACGGGCCTCTCCGCGGAGCTGTCGACCCGACCGCACCTGCAAGATCCGCCATGAGCCGACTCCTGCTCGTCGCCCCGCCCTTCTCCGGTCACCTCAACCCCCTCATGGCGATGGGACGCCACCTGCGGGAGCGGGGACACGAGCCAATCTTTGTCACCGCACCAGCGCGAGTGCCGCTCCTGCGCGACCTCGGCTTCGACGTGGCCCCCGTGCTCACCTCTGACCCCACGGCATTGGAACGCATCGCCGACACGCCTCGGCGCGTGGGGAGCAACCCGATCCGGATGGGTCAGCAGCTCAAGGCCAATATCGACCTCATGCCAGTCGTCCTGGCCGAGCTGCGCACCCTCACCGATCGCCTCCAGCCCGACCTCGTGCTCGCCGACTTCACCGCCCCGGTGGCCGGACTCGTCGCGGCCGAACGATCGCTGCCCTGGATCACGTCGATGCCGACCCCGTTCGCCCTCGAGACTCGTTCGGGGACACCGGCCTACTGCGGCGGCTGGCTCCCACCCACCCATGCGGGCGCGCGCGCCCGGGATGCCCTCGGACGCGGTCTGACGCGCACCGTCAAGCGCACCTTCGGCATCATCTTCCGGGAGCACCTCGATCGGCTCGGAACGAGCATCTATCGCCCTGATGGGACCGAGGCCTCGTACTCGCCTACCGCCATTCTGGGCCTCGGCCTCCCCGAGCTCGAGTTCCCCCGATCGTGGCCGGCCGCACTCTCGCTCATCGGGCCGATCACGGCTGCCCCAGAGCCGGATCCTCACCTCCCGGGCATCCTCGACTCCGTGCGCCCCCGGATCCTGGTGACGCTGGGGACGCACCTGACCTGGGCCAAGACCGACCTGTTGGCCCGGGTCCGCCGACTGTCCGGCGAGATCCCCACTCACGACTTCGTCGTCACGTGGGGTCACCCTCCGGCGCCGGGTGCCCCGCCATCGACGACCACGACGGTGGACGGCCGGATCCACGTCGTCGATTACCTGCCCTATGACGCGGCCCTCCCGGCATTCGAAGCGGTCATCCACCACGGCGGGGCGGGCATCGCCTACTCGACACTGCGGGCGGGGCTCCCCGCCCTGGTGTGGCCCCGGGACTACGACCAGCCGGACTTCGCGGCCCGCCTTGTGCACGCGGGCGTCGCCCTAAGGACCCGGGATCTCGGCTCTCCCCGCTCGATCGGTCAGCTGCAGACGGTCCTGTCCGGACTCGACGCCTCCGCTCGGCATCGACTGCGGATGGCCGTGAGGGACAGTGACCCGCTCGACGCCACAGCCCGGGCTGTCGACGCCCACCTCACCGGCGCGGGCCGGCGCGGCGGACTCTCCTGACCTTGGCGCCGGGCTCCTCGACCGGCCAGGCGATGGGGTGGACGCTCGGGGGTCGCGCCCCCGAGCGAGCGCTCCACTGCCGCAGCGCCTCGGCTGCCCGCGGAAAGAGCTCCGCTGGCCTGACCGCCAGCCCGATCGAGCCTTCCCGTGCCTGGATGGCGCGGAAGTCCGTCACGCCAGGCACGCCCAGCACCGCGGCCCGCACCGCGTCGGCGAAGACGGGCAGTAAGGACTCTCCCCGGGCCTCGGGCAGAGTCAGCACATCGTCCTCACGCCCCTCGATGCGCTCCACGCCGGCCAGCACCGAGCCACAGGGGCACGGGCCCCGACGCGGAACCAGCACATCACCCATCCGGTAGCGGATGACTGCCTGGCTCGTGCGCCACAGGTCCGTGACTATCGGCACGAAGCGCCCGCTGGCAGCGTCGATCACCTCACGCTCAATGACGAGTAGGTCCTCGTTGAGGTGCACGGTGCCGTGCCCGCAGCTGATCCCGAGGAAGCCCTCGGTTGCCTGATAGATCTGCCGCACCGGCACCCCAAAGGTCGCGCTGATCGACGCCTCGACGTCCGGATCGAGGACGTCGGCCACCGAGTAGATCACGCTGGGAGACAGCGGAATCCGGCCGGCCCGTGCCGCCATGGCGTATCGCGCCAAGGCAGCCGGTGGTCCCGCGAGGATCGTCGGATCAAAGGACCCGAGCTCCTCGAGCTGCCGATCCCAGGGAGCGAGCAAGTCGATGTGCCGGAACGCAATCCGCCGGCTCCCGACGGCGTCATACAGGGGACCGCCGGCCCGGAGCACGAGCGCGACGCGAGCCCGCGTGCCCAGTCCGTCAGGCAGCGCCCGAGCCAGAATGTTCCCGGCCCAGCGGGCGCGCTCAGCGGGACTCGTGAGGAAGACCCCCTGCCGCCCCGACGTCCCGCTCGACAGACCGATCGACAGCCCGCCGACGGTCGCGGAGAAGTCCCGCCGCTCCTCGGCCGCCCGCGCGAGGGCCAGGCACGCCGCCAGCGGGAGCCCGGCGGCATTGAGGTCCGCGAACCGCTCCAGCCACACGTCCTTGGTGAGCACCGGCGCATCGGCCAGCGTCACGGGGCCAGCGGGCAGGGCTTCACGGTGATAGGCGAATGCCGTCCGCGCCCGCGTCAGAACGTGCGCGAGTCGGCGCTCCTGCCACGCCTCCAGCGTTGACCGGTCCGCGAACCGACGACGGCGGGTCGCCGCATACGCGACGAGCGTGCGCACCCGCTCACCCGTCACGGCTCACCGCAAGGCGGTCCGGGCGAGCGCGGCGGACTGCGCGCAGTGGGCCGGCACCATCGCAACCTCGGGGTGGTCCTGGTGGACCTGGGCGAGGGCAGCGATCGTGCTCACATAGGCCGTCGGCTCGGCCATCCCCCCCACGATCACGCGCGGGGGGAGGTCATCGGCGACGAAGGCATCCCGATGCCAGGCCGCGTCGCCGACGAGCAGGACTGGAGCCCCCTGGGTGTAGGGCAGGTAGACCCCGATGTGACCGGCCGTGTGTCCGGGCAGGGAGAGCACGAGGACCGAGCCGTCCCCGAGGAGGTCCCAGCCCTCGGGGAGTGCCCGCAGACCGGTCGGCACCAGGGCGTGCGCCTCGACCGGCGCGGTCCGCTCGGGCAGATCGCTGGGGAGGACCCCGACGAGGCGGCCGTGGCGGAGATGCTGCAGGGTCGACATGTGCTGCCAGTTCTCCGGCAGCTCATGCCCTGACATGTGCACCGTGGCCTGCGGGAAGTCGACCAGGCCGCTGGCATGGTCGGCATGGGCGTGGGTCACCACGACATGCCGGACGTCGTCGGCCTGGATGGCGCGGACGGCCAGTTGGTCCACGAGCGCAGGCGGGAACGGGAGGACCGGCGGGGTGGCCCAGCGATGCGCGCGCCCCGGCATTCGCTCGCTCGCGGTGAGGAACCGCTGCGTGTAGCCGGTGTCGACGACCAGGACGCCGTGACCGGGATGGACGATCCCGGCGGCATACGCGGGGATGTCCGTGCGCGCCCACGAGGCGCTGCGCCGCATGAGATGACCGCTCTGGCGGCAAGCGCCGGTGTCGAACAGCTCGACATGAACCTGGGTCACGGGGGGCCTTTCAGTACCGGAGCAGGACCGCGCCCAGGGTAAGGCCGGCGCCGGTCCCGAGGAGGAGCACGAGGTCGCCCCGGTGGAGCCGGCCGGACGCGATGGCGGCGTCGAGCGCGGTCGGGATAGACGCAGACACCTGGTTGCCGTGGGTCGCCAGAATGTCGACGACCTGGCCCGGGGGAAATCCCAACTTCTCGCGCAGGTAGCGCAGCCCCAGCCCGCTGGCCTGATGCGGGACCACGAGGGAGAGGTCGGCCCGCGCCACGCCCGCCTCGTCCAGGACCCGGTCGAGGAAGGGCGGCAGGTGTCGCATGGCCAGCTTCATCACTCCCGGGCCATTCATCCGGAACAGGTAGTCCGTGTCGTCGGCCGGCGGGTCGAACACATTGCGGCGGGTGCCCCCCGCAGCGATCTCACAGAGATGGGCACCCTGCGGATAGGTCGCGAAGCGGGTGGCCACCAAGGCACTGGCGAATGTCGCCTCGCCGACCGGTCCCTCACGCGGCGTCGCCTCGAGCACGGCAGCCCCGGCGCCGTCGCCGAAGAGGGCGCTGGATTCGATGTCCGCATGGTTGAGCCCACGCGAGGCGAGCTCGGAGGAGACGACGGCGACGCGCCGCCAGGAGCCGAGGGCGATGTGCTGAGCGGCGACCTGGAGTCCCTTGAGGAAACCCAAGCAGGCCATGTTGACGTCGACCGCCTCAACAGCGCCACCGCCGATGCCGAGAGCACCCAGGGTGAGCACGGCTGTCGTCGGCATCGGCTGCTCGGGCACGGCGGAGGTGACCACGAGCGCGTCGAGCTCGGTGACGTCCCACCCGGCCCGATCGAGTGCGGATCGGACCGCGGCAGCGGCCTGGGCCGAGGTGGTCACTCCGGGGGCGACCCAGCGGCGCGCCACGACACCGGATCTCGCCTGGGTCGTGCCGGCCGCCCGCCCGTACTGATCATCGAGGGCGGTGGAGGTGATGACGCGCTCAGGCGTGCTCACACCCGTGGCCGCGATCCGCACCGAGAGGACCGGGCTTCTGGACGGCATGGGCAGATGATCGGTCACGGCATGACGCTAGCTGCCCCCGGCGTCCGACACGGAGACCTTCGAGGGATGCGCAAGACATGACAATGCGTAGAATTTGCACACGTGCTAACTTTGCACGTATGAGTGAGTCTCTGAATGAAGCAGTCTCCCGAGCCCGAGCGGCCTTGGACCGCGCCCAGCCGCAGGATCCGTCACCGGAGACCGTGGCCGCCCTCCGCGAGGCTGTCGACGCCGCCACCCAGGCTCTCAACGAGGCCATGGCGGCCACGGTCGTCCGGGGAGCATCGGTGCGCCAGGTCGCCGGTGCCGCCGGGATGGCGCCCAACAGCGTCGCCCCCCGGCTCGCCGAGACCGCGGCCCTGCGCGAGTACGCCGAGGGCGAGCGCGTCACGTCAGAAGGCATCGCTCGCGCCCGTCATGCGGCCCGCATGACCTTCCAACCCAGGAGGCCCACATGACCGATCCCCAGCTGACTCACATCGAGTTCATCCTCGACCGCTCCGGCTCGATGGCGAGCATCAAGGGGGACATCGAGGGCGGCTTTGACAGCTTCGTCGCAGGCCAGCGCTCTGCGCCGGGGCGGTGCACGGTGTCCCTGGCTCAGTTCGATGACCACTACGAGGTGGTGTACACGGACCTGCCGCTCGCCGATGTCCCCGCTCTCACCCTCCAGCCCCGCGGCAGCACGGCCATGCTCGATGCCATCGGGCGCTCGATGACCACGCTCGGCCAGCGCCTCGCTGCGCTGCCGGAGGACGCACGCCCCGGCACGGTCATCGTCGCGATCGTGACCGATGGCCTGGAGAACGCCTCCCGCGAGTGGACCCGCCCGGCCATCAAAGCGCTCATCGAGCACCAGAGCCGTGGCTACAGCTGGCAGTTCCTCTACCTGGGCGCCGACCAGGATGCTGTCGAGGTCGGGACCGGTATGGGGATCCCGGCGGACCGTGCCCTGACCTACAGCCGGGGCAACTCTCGCGTCGCGATGGCTGCCGGCGCCGCGATGGTGTCAGGGTTGCGCAGCGCGAAAGCCAGCGGACAGCCGTTCGCGCACATCGGCTTCTCCGACAGCGATCGCACGGCGGCCGTCGACGACGGCGACACCCCCGATGGCGAGGCCAGTCCGTCGACGGCGCACGGCATTCGCCTGCCGCCAGGCCGTTTCGGACATGGCCGAGCCTGACGGCCACCGGGCGGGTTCGGGGACAACGACTTACCGTTGACGCATGCGCGTATCCCGCGAACGGGAGGGACTGCGGGTGCAAGCGATCGCCGGCACCCACACGGTCCTCCTCGGCATGAACCTGTCGGATCGCACCGGCTGCCTGGGGTTTTCGATCCACCGGGCCGACCTCACCGAGGGTGACGCGCACTGGCTCAGGGGGATGAAGACCTTCGCCTCAGTCGCGCCTGACCCGCCGGCCGGCTCGACGTATTCGACCTTCGAGCATCCCGTGCAGGGGTTCCAGTGGGGGGACTACAGCGCCAAACCCGGACACACGTATGACTACAAGATCTGTGCCATGCGGGGGCAGCCGGGCGCGTTGACCCCTGGTGCGCCCGTCCGCCTGCGGGTCCGCACCGAGGTCGAGGATGATGGCCGGCACGGGGTCTGGTTCAACCGCGGGGTGGCCGGTTCCCAAGCCTTCGCCCAACGCTTCCCAGACTTCGTGCCCGGGCATCCCCTCGACGACCGGCATCCGGCCATGGTCTGGCTGTCCCGGGGCCTCGGGGAGGCGTTCGTCCAGTTCAGCGCGGAAGCGCTCGGGGTCGGCTGGGGGCTGCGCGGGGCGTTCTACGAGTTCACCTGGGATGGCGGGCTTGCGGCCCTGGAGCAGGCGCGCGCGCGAGGTGTCGACGTGCGGCTCGTCGTGCACGGACGTGACCGAGACACCGGATCCGCCGACGACGATCGGACCGCCGCTCAAGCGCGCGAGGCGGTGGACCGCCACGGCCTCACCGATGCCGTCATCTGGCGCACGGCGGCAAACAAGGGTGCCCTGCTCCATCACAAGTTCCTCGTCCTGGTCCATCACGGCGTCCCCGTCGCGGTCTGGACCGGCTCGACGAACCTGACTCGGGGCGGGGTCTATGGGCATTCCAACGTGGGGCACCTCGTCCGCGACCGCCTCCTGGCTGAGCAGTTCTTGCAGGAGTGGGCCCTCTTGGCGGACAACGAGACCACCGCAGAGTTGCGCGCCGTCCATGAGACAGGCAATCCGGTCACGCAGTCAGTCCCGTCGTCGGCCGATGGTGTCGTGGTGCTCTCGCCACGCTCGACGGACTCAACGGTGCTGTCCTGGTATGCCGCGCTCTTCGACAGCGCCCAACAGTCGGCGCACATCACCGGAGCCTTCGGGCTGAACAAGGTCTTTCGCGACACGCTGGAGCAGCCCAAGGCCGTCATGCGCAATGTCCTGCTCGAGAAGCAGCCGCCACGCGACCAGGCCATCCCCCACACCGACCCCCACGTGCGCATCTCCACGGGCAGCCACCTGGCGAACTCACCGCTGGAGCAGTGGGCCGATGAGTTCCTCACGGGGTTCAACACGCACGTGAAGTACATCCACACCAAGATCATCCTCATCGACCCGATGACGCGCGATCCCACGATCCTCACCGGCTCAGCGAACTACTCGACGGCCTCGACGGTGACCAACGAGGAGCACACTCTGGTCCTGCGCACGGGCAGGCGCCACGTCACGTCCCGTCGGGCCATCGGGCGGATCGCCGACATCTATCTCACCGAGTATCACCGGCTCTTCATGCACTTTGTCTTCCGCGCGATGAACCAGGACATCGAGCTCAACTCCGGTGTGCCGCAGGCCACACGGAGCCTGCGCGAGGACGACGGCTGGAGTCGGCAGTACTACGTGGATGGGTCGTGGCGCGCGCTGCAGCGGCAGCTTTTTTCAGGCTCCTGACCGGCGGTCGAGGTCCGCACACGCGGCCTGCAGGCCGCTCTCACCAGAGAGCATCATTGCGGTGTGGTTCGCGCGCAGAACGGGGGCGACCAGACCCGATACCCGACGCAGCGCCGCCGAGCCGATCTCGACCACCTGTTGGTAGTCGATCTCGATCGGCCCAGGGCGCCCGAGGCGCTCAGGCTGCTCGGGTGGCGGGACGGTGAACTGGGCAAACCCGATGAGGTCCTCGGCGAGCTGCACCCGCAGGACTCCGGATCCGCGGTCCTCGATCTCGCGGGTCATCACCAGGTGGAGCCGATACGGCAGCAGGCTGCGCACGACGGCGCGCCCCGAAGACTCGTCGATCCGTTCGACGGATTTCACCTGCGGCCACCACCGCGGATAGCCGTCGACGTCGGCGAGGACGTCGAACACCACGTCCGGGGCGGCATTCACCCGCCAGGTGTGGGAGAACGCAAACGCCGCCACCGAGATGTCAGTGGCGTTCGAGGTACTGGTGAATGAGGGACACGACGCTCGCGCCCTCCCCCGTGGCGGAGGCGACGCGTTTCATCGATCCGGCGCGGACGTCGCCGGCAGCGAACACCCCCGGCACCGTGGTCGCGAGATCGGCCGGTGGGAGGCCGTCAGCCCAGGCGTCCCGGGGAGTGGCCCGACCCGTGAGCACGAACCCGTGGTCGTCCAGGGCGAGGTCGGGCGGCAGCCAGCCGCAATGGGGCGAGGCGCCGATGAGGAGGAAGAGCCCTCGCACCGGGTGCCGCTCCTTGGCCCGGGTCTGGGTGTCCTCGATCGTTACCCACGCCAGATTGCCGTCATCGCCCGGCCCGCCCTCGGTGACCACGGCTTGGCCACGCACCCGGATGATGGGGTTCCAGGTCAGCTCGTCGATGAGGTACTGCGACATGGTCGCGCTCAGGTCACTGCGACGCACGACAATGGTCACCGTCCGCGCGAACCGCGCCAGGTGGATGGCGGCCTGACCCGCCGAGTTGCCACCCCCGACGACGATGACGTCGGCGTCTTCCATCTCGCGGGCTGCGGTCATGGCAGCGCCGTAGTTGACCCCGCGCCCGACGAGAGTGTCGATGGACTCGACCCCGAGCCGCCGGTAGGCCACGCCGCTGGCGATGACCACGGTCCGGGCCCGCACGTCACCACCTTGGGTGTGGACGATGTGGGGGGCGCCGTCCTCGCCGACGGTGAGCCCGTCGGCCGGCCAGCCAGTGAAGAAGCGGGTCCCGAAGCGGATGGCCTGATTGCGCGCCCGAGCGGCCAGGCGCATCCCGGAGATCCCCCGGGGGAAGCCGAGATAGTTGCGGATCATCGACGACGTCCCCGCCTGGCCGCCGATGGCTTCGCTCTCGAGAGCGACCGTGCGCAGGCCCTCACTCGCGGCATACACGCTGGCCGCCAGACCCGCCGGTCCGGCGCCAACGATGCAGACGTCGGCGATCTCGTCCACCTCGACGTCGGCCGGCCGGCCATTGAGCAGGGCAGCGAGCTCGCGGACCGAGCGGGGCGCCTCGACCCGATCCGTGCTGAACATGTGGGCCAGCGGCCAGGTCCCCTCGGGGATCTTGCCCTCGGCCAGGGCGACCACCGAACGGCCGACCTCGCTGTCCGGGGAGTAGACGCGGCACGGCATTCCGATCCGGTCCAAATAGTCCCGCAGCGCCAAGGTGAGGGGGTCCTGCTCCGGGGTGATGAGCTGGATGTTGTCCACCTCGGGCGCGGGAATCGTCGCGCCCCACTCGGTGAGCAGCTCACCGACGGCGCCGTGGTACTCCTCGTCGCGGGGGCCGCGCGGCGTGAGCAGCCAGGCGTCGAACTTGCCCTTGGCCAGAGCGGGACGCAGGACCGGGGAATCGGTGAGGAAGTTGACCCACCGTCCGGTGACGATGCGCCGCGCTCCGGGCTGCAGGGTGCCGGCCGCCGTGAACGCGACATACAGGGAGTGCAGGATGTCCTCATCGCCCCCAGCCCGGGAGTCGATGACATAGAGCGCCACCTGGGCGCCGGCGGCGACGATCTTGCGAGTCAGCTCGACGGCTTCGTGGGGCGCCGCGGTCGCGTCGACCGCATAGTCGTCGGTGTAGCGGTGGAAGACGTGGACGAGCTCGTCGAGGTCGTCACGGCTGACCAGGATGATGTGCGGGCGCGGATCGATCACCCCCCGATCCAACCAGGTCAGGCTGTCCGGGCCTATCTGTGACGCGGGCTCGGCTACTCGCGCCAGAGGACCAATGCCTGGGAGCGCGAATGCCGTGGGCGCTCCCCGAGCCGCGCGGCATACGTCTCGCCGGTGGGCGACACCGAGAAGACGCGGGCGACGCTGCCCGGGGCGATGCCGCGCCGGCGTTCGACCTCAGCGGTCAGCTCGGCGACGCGGGCGCGCAGCGCGTCGACCTGATTCTCCAACTCCAGGATCCGGGCAATGCCGGCCAGCGAGACCCCCTCGTCCTGGGAGAGGCGCTGGATCTCGCGCAGCAGGGTCACGTCGCGGTGGGAGTAGCGCCGCCCACCGCCGCGCGTGCGCGAAGGGGTGACCAGACCCAGCCGGTCGTACTGCCTCAGGGTCTGCGCATGCATGCCTGCGAGCTCGGCGGCCACGGAGATGACGAAGACGGGGGTCGCGTCCTCCGGGCCGCCGGGGCTTCGCAGGGGGGGCGGGCTCATCGGACCCTCAGTCCCCTGCCCGCGCGAACAACGTCGCCCGCGGGTCGGAGTCAACCTGCGCCGCGAGCGTCTCGACGGCCGCCTTGGCCTCGTCGGAGAGCTCGGTCGGCACGACGACCTGGACCTTGGCGAGCAGGTCGCCGTGGGTGCCGTCCTTGTGGCGCACGCCGTGGCCCTTGAGCCGCAGGGTGCGCCCGTTGGGGGTGCCTGGCGCGACCTTGACCCGCAAGCTCCCGCCGCGCTCATGCAGCGTGGGAACGCGGACGGTGGCGCCGAGGGTGGCTTCGGCGAAGGTGACCGGGAGGTCGACGGTCAGGTTGTCTCCCTCGCGGCCGAACACGGGGTGCGGCTGCACGGTGACCTTGAGCAGCAGGTCGCCGTTGGCGGCGCCAGGCTGACCCGGATCTCCCTTGCCGCGCAGCTTGATCGTCTGGCCGTCCTTGACTCCGGCGGGGATCCGGGTCGTGATGGTCGAGCCGTTGGCCGTCTGCAGGGTGACGGTGGATCCCTCGACGGCGTCGCGGAAGGTCAGGCTCGTCGAGGCGTGCACGTCGCGACCCTTCTGGGGTCCGCGCGTGCCTGCGAAGCCACCCGAACCGCCGGTGAAGCGTCCGAACGGGTCGCCGCCAGCGCTCCCCGCGCCCCCTGCCGCGCCGCCGAACATCTGCGACAGCAGGTCGTCGAGGTCGGGCTCTGCGCCCCCTCCGTAGCCGCCGCTGTAGCCGGTGCCGCCGGTGTTGAACCGGACGCGCTGGCCACCACCGCCGCCACCAAAGGCCGAGAAGATGTCCTCGAACCCGCCGTTGCCGGCACCGCCGGGACCACCGGCCGTGAAGCGGGCGCCGCCACTGGCCATTTGGCGAATGGCGTCATACTCCTGACGCTGCGCAGGGTCGGAGAGGACCGAGTGGGCCTCGCCGATGTCCTTGAATTTCTGTTCTGCCGCAACGTCCCCGGCATTCTGGTCGGGGTGGTACTTGCGGGCGAGCTTGCGGTAGGCCTTCTTGATGGCCGCGTCGTCGGCGTCCTTGGAGACGCCGAGGATCGCGTAGAAGTCCTTCTCAAACCAGTCCTGGCTGGCCATCGGCGGTTCCCTCCTCTCGGGTGCGTGGGGCGCCGTGGGGGCGGCGGTGGGGGGTCACTGGGGATCGGCGACCGCGACCCGAGCCGGTCGGATGACCGTATCGCCGGTGCGGTAGCCAGGCTGCAGGACCGTCACGACGGTGGTCGTGGTCGCGTCCGTCGGCAGGTCGGGGTTGTCGGCCGGCCACGGGGCGTGCATGAGTGCCTCGTGCTGCATCGGGTCGAACTCCTCACCGACAGCGCCGAAGCGGGTCAGGCCGTACTTGCCCAGCGACCCTTCGAGCTTGTCGGAGATGGCCGCGAACGGCCCATCGGTGAGGTCACCGTGCTGGCGCGCGGCGTCGATGTCGTCGAGCACGGGCAGCAGTGACTCCAAGACGTCCTTGACAGCGCGCTCCTGGACCAGGGCGCGGTCGCGGTCGACCCGGCGCTTGTAGTTGACGTACTCCGCCTGAAGACGCTGGAGGTCGGCGAGCCGCTCGGCCGCGAGGGCCGTATCGGGGTGGACGGCGGCATTCTCGAATGCCGCCCAGTCCGCGTCGCCCTCCCCCGCGGCCGGGGGGGTGGCCCCGGCCGCTGCCGGAGCCACCCCCTCGTTGACCGCTTCGGTGTTGACCGCGTCGTCGGCGGAGTCAGTGGCGTCGGCGGGACCCGGGGTCGGGTTCTCGTCGTGCGTCATCTCTGAATCTCCTTGGGGGACGTGGCGATCGGTCACTTGGTGTCGTTGTCGTCCTCGACGACCTCGGCGTCGACGATGTCATCGTCGCTGCCGGCGGACGTGTCGGCGGACTCTTCCCCAGCGGACCCGGCGGCGTCAGCCTCAGCAGCGGTGGCGGCATACATCGCCGCGCCCATCTTCTGGGAGGCCTCGTTGAGGGTGTTGACCTTGGCGTTGATGTCCTCGACGCTCGCCTCGGACTCGGGCTTGATCGCCTCCTTGAGGTCGGCCAGGGCGGTGTCCACCGGGCCACGCAGCTCGGCGTCGACCTTGTCACCGGACTCGGCGAGGAACTTCTCGGTCGAGAAGACGAGCGACTCACCGAGGTTGCGAGCCTCGGTCTCCTCGCGACGCTTCTTGTCCTCCTCGGCGTGCATCTCGGCGTCCTTGACCATGCGCTCGATCTCGTCCTTGGACAGCGCGCTGCCGCCGGAGATCGTGATCTTCTGCTCCTTGCCGGTGCCGCGGTCCTTGGCCGTCACGTGGACGATGCCGTTGGCGTCGATGTCGAAGGTGACCTCGATCTGCGGCACGCCGCGGGGCGCGGGGGCGATGCCCGAGAGCTCGAAGGTACCCAGGGCCTTGTTCTGCTGCGCGATCTCGCGCTCGCCCTGGAAGACCTGGATGAGCACGCTGGGCTGGTTGTCCTCCGCAGTGGAGAACACCTCGGAGCGCTTGGTCGGGATGGCCGTGTTGCGCTCGATGAGCTTGGTGAACAGGCCACCCTTGGTCTCGATGCCGAGCGAGAGCGGCGTGACGTCGATGAGCAGGACGTCCTTGCGCTCGCCCTTGAGGACACCGGCCTGCAGGGCCGCGCCGAGGGCAACGACCTCATCGGGGTTGACGCCCTTGTTGGGGTCCTTGCCAGCCATCTCCTTGACCAGGGCGCTCACCGCGGGCATGCGGGTCGAGCCACCGACGAGGACGACATGGTCGATGTCGGAGACCTTGATGCCGGCGTCCTTGATGACCGTCTCGAACGGCTTGCGGGTGCGGTCCAGCAGGTCCTTGGTCATCTGCTCGAACTGGGCGCGGGTCAGCGTCTCGTCGAGGTGGATGGGGCCGTTCTCGCTCATGGAGAGGTACTGCAGGGAGATGTTGGTGCTGCTCGCGGACGAGAGCTCCTTCTTGGCCTGCTCGGCGGCGTCCCGCAGCCGCTGCATGGCGATCTTGTCCTTGGACAGGTCGACGCCGGTGTTGTTCTTGACCGTGGTGAGCAGGTGGCCCACCACGCGCTCGTCCCAGTCGTCGCCACCGAGGTGGTTGTCACCGCTCGTCGCGCGCACCTGGATGGTGGAGAAGCCGTCCTCGGGGTCCTTGCCGACCTCCAGGAGGGAGACGTCGAAGGTGCCGCCACCGAGGTCGAAGACGAGGATGAGCTCGTCCTCCTTGCCCTTGTCCAGGCCGTAGGCGAGGGCCGCGGCGGTGGGCTCGTTGACGATGCGCAGGACGTTGAGGCCCGCGATCTCGCCGGCCTCCTTGGTCGCCTGACGCTCGGCGTCGTCGAAGTAGGCCGGGACGGTGATGACGGCGTCGGTGACGGCCTCACCGAGGTAGGCCTCGGCGTCGCGCTTGAGCTTCTGGAGGGTCCGGGCGCTGATCTCCTGGGCGGTGTAACGCTTGCCGTCGATGTCTTCGGAGCGCCAGTCGGTGCCCATGTGACGCTAGACGCTGCGCAGGGTGCGGTCGGCGTTGGTGACGGCCTGACGCTTGGCGATCTCGCCGACGAGGACCT